>NZ_CP031356.1:0-620107 GCF_003355475.1 Brachybacterium saurashtrense
GTGATCGTGATGTCGTCGCCGTCGCGCGTCGCGTCGACCTCCTTGCGGTGCAGGGGAATCACCGCCGTGTCCGTGAACCGGCGCCCCTTCTCCCGTCCGTGCGAGAGAGGCAGGTCGGCGACAGCGAACTGCCCCGCTGTGACGATCCGGTCGCGACGCGGGAACACGATCTGCGGAGCACCGTCCCGGCGGTACGTGGCGACAGGACGTTCCGGCGCCGGCGGCCTCTCGTCCTCGTCGTTCTCGCGGAGGAGGAACCCGCCCATGTCGTTAGAACCGTCACCGCCGCTGGGCGCCGTTCCGTCGCCGCTGCTGCCGTGCCCGAGCTCGAGCCCGAGCCCTCGGCGGACGTGTCCGTCCCTCAGTGCCGCCGAAGTCGAACAGTCCCCGGTCCCGCGCCCGGTCCGCCGCTGGTGCTCCCCCGCGGCGCTATTCTCCTCGTCGGACGGCGTGCTCGAACGCGCACCACCGCCATCATCCACATCGATCGCCGACGACGGCGTGACCAGACGCTGCTTCAGCACGTCCTTCTGCGCGAGCAGCTGTTCCCAGCGGTCATGCGCCACCAGATCCACCTGGTCGACATCGTCCCAGCCGGTCCGCTTCCCGTACGGCAGCCGCAGACCGCGACCGAGGATTTGCTCCGTCAGCGACTCCGACGCCAGCTTCCTCATCGCCACGATCACCGCGATGTTCTTGACGTCCCAGCCCTCACGCAGCTTGTTCACCGACACGATCGCGCGGATCGGCGAGGCCGGGGACTCCACATCGTCCAGCATCGACAGCGCCTCCTCGGAGGACTGCTCCGTCACGACCAGCACAGAGCCGCCGTCACCGATGTACCCGTCTCCGGCCAGCAGGTCCCCGATCCGGTCCGCCTCCGCCACGGTCTGCGCGACGACGAACAGGACCGGCTTCACCGACGAGATGCCCTCCGCGGCGGCGTACTCCCGGTAGGAGCGCTCTTTCCGCTCCAGCAGCGCGACCGCGTCGCCGAGCTGCACCTCGTCCGAGCTGATCCCGCCCCGCCGGTACACGATCACCGGGATCTTCACGAACCCGTCGGCGATCGCCTCACCGAGCGTGTACTCGAACGCGATCCGGGCGATGTCGGTGCGGTCCGGGGGTCGCGGTCAAGCCCACCAGGGCGAGCGGTCCCAGGTCACGCACCGCGCTGGAGAACTTCTTCGCCTGCTCCCGGTACACGTGATGCTCGTCCGCGATCACCAGCAGGTCACGCACCGTCTCGAGATGCTCGTACAGCGCCTGGCCCAGCACCTCATCCGGCGTGTGGGTCCGCCTCGTCAAGGCGGCCGTCGGCGCAGTGAGCTGCTGGACGTTGAAGACGAACACCTTCAGCCGGTGCGGGTCGCGCAACTGAGCCCCCGTCTGGGCGGTGCGGAAGTTCTCCGGGGTCACCATCACAGGGGCGATCTCCGCGCCCTGCACATGCTTTGCCGAGGCTCTGTCGAAGTTCGCGATCGTCTTGCGCTGGATGGTCGAGTTCGGGGTGACGACCAGGACGTTGCGCACGCCCTGCTGGGCCGCGTACTCGACCAGCGCCGCCATCAGGTACGTCTTTCCGACGCCCGTGGCGAGGTCCGCGACGATCTCCGGATAGCCGCCCGCCGTCAGGTACTTCTTCGCCGGTGCCGCGATCTGCTGCACGACGGCGCGGAGCGCGTTCTTGTTCGGGGCCCGCAGGTCGAAGCGGGAAGCGATCTGCTCGATCAGCTGATCGTCCAGGGTCATATCGGTGCGGTTCATCGGATGACCGCTCCCTTCTGCAGCAGTCCGGCCGGTGCGACACGGAGGGTGGATCCGGGGGCGAGCTCGCGCAGCAGCGCGGCGGAGTCCTCGAGCGCGGCCTTCGCCACCACCGTCACGGTCTCCCCCGGTGCGAGACGGGCGTGGAGGTCGCGGACGACGGCCTCGTCGGCGACCCCGTCGATCACCGCGAGACGTTCACGTCCCTTCACCCCCGCGAACACAGGATGGTCGGCGGTGCGGCGGTAGCCGAGCTGGGCGGCGACCGCCGCGGACCAGGCGCCGTTGGTCGCCGCCTGTGACAGGTACACCTCGGTGCGGCCCTCGGGCCCGTCCTCGACGTCGTACATCGAAGGGCCGAGCCGCGCGATCGTGAACCCGCCGCCGCCCGACCAGCGGACGGTCGTCTCGTTGCGGGTCTTCGTCGCCGCGCGGAGCGGCGCGAGAGCCTTCGCGTACACGTCAATGCTCGTCTCGGAGGTCTTGGCGAGCTTGGCGGCGAGTCGGGCGAGGGCCGCGAGTTCCTCATCGCTGAGCTCGCTGCCGCCGGCCTTCTTGGCCGCGCGGGCGAGACGAGCGGTCTCGGAGGCGACATCGATCTCGAGCTCGACGTCGGCCGCCGCCTTCGTAAGCGCCGAGTTGAATGTCTGCGCCTGCAAGGCGGTCATCCCGTCCGGGAGCTCGACGCCTTCGGCGGGGACGCGGTCTGTGCGGGTCGAGATGCCGCCCTGGTCGCTACCATCGATCACCTTCGTCAGGCGCGGCACGATGAACGTCTCGACGGTCTCCTCGAGCAACTCGACCGTCACCCAGCGGCGCCCCATCTTCTGCGCGACCGCGGCCGTCGTGCCGGACCCGGCGAAGCAGTCCAGCACCAGGTCACCCGGGTTCGAGCCGATGTGGAGAATCCGCTCAAGTAGCCGCTCCGGTTTCGGAGTGTCGAACGGCGCGATGTCCGGGAACAGGTCGCCAACCTCGGACTTGCCGGCGATGTTCGCACCGACTTCCGAGGCGAACCACATGGTCGCAGCCGACTTCTTCTGCGTGTTGGGATAGGCCTTGGCCTGGATACCGCTCTTCCCCTGCCCCTTGCGGGTCAGGTAGATGATGGGCCAGTTCCCCGCGTCATATCGTTCCTGGGCCATCTTCGCGGCCTCCTCGAGCGGGACGGCAAGCATGATTGCCTTCACGCCCTGCCGCACTTCGGACGCGGAGATCCCGCAGATACGAGCCCGCTCTTCGGCGTCGTCGATGTCTCTGAGCTCGTACGGAGCGTATTCGGACATTTGCTCGAGCAACCAGGACTGCTCGTGCCCCCAGCTGCGCCCCTGCTTCGTGTACATGAGTCGGCCGGTGATCGGATGCTGGATCGCGTAGACCATGCCCTGGTGAGTCACGGCGCCGGGCGAGTCGATCGGGTGATCACGCCACGGCATAGGGTCGCCGTCAGGTGACTTGTAACGGCGGTCCGTCACCGAACTCTCGTCGAGCCGCTTGGGAAGCCAACCGCTGCCGATTCGGTAGACGAGGATGTAGTCGTGAGCTGCCGACAGCCTCTCGCGAACGTTGTTGCGTGGGGTGACAGCTTTCTGCCACGCGACCTCGGAGACGAAGTTCTCCGCGCCGAACTCCTCGTCCAGCAGGGCCCGCATCCGGTGAACCTCTTCGTCATCGAGATGCACCCAGATGGACGCGTCCGGCGCCATGAGCGGCTTGATGTCACGGATCCGGTCGCGCATGAACGTCAGCCAGACAGAGTGCTCCATCTGGTCGCTGTACCGGGAGAACACCTTCCCGGTGTTGAAGGGCGGGTCGATGTAGACCAGCTTCACCTGCCCCTCGTACCGGTTCCGGTACTCAGGGATCGTGCCGAGCGATCGGAGGGCGTCGCCCGAGTCGCCGACGATCAGGAGGTTGTCGTCGGAGCCGGCGGCCGTCATGTGTCCGTCCCCGTCAAGAAGAGAAGCAGCCTGCCCGACCGTCGCCGTCTCCTCGAGGGTGCGGACCTCGGTGACCCGGGGATCGCTCGGATCGACCCACGCGTAGTCGTACTTGCCGTCCTCGTGCGGGATGAGGGCGAGATCCTTGCCCATCCAGGTCAGCTCGAGACGCCCGTGCGGCTTCTTCGGCACCGCGGCCTCCTTCTCCGCCGCAGCGGCTCGTGAACGCTGTCCATTCTCCAGCATCGACGACACTCGCACCGCCGCACTTCGCAAGTCGGCCGACATCAGCCGCCGTATCGGCGCAGATCCTCTTCCAGCGCTCCCGCCGCCCAACTGGCCGACCGGTCGGGGCTCGCAGCATCATCTGAGCGATCAGCCCGTTAATGAAGGTGTGCGCCTGGTCGAGCGACATCGATCCCCTCGCCCCAGCCGCCGCACGTGCCAACGCCCTCGGACAGTGGCCGCCGCCGATCGCTCTGCAGGCTCCCGCTGTTCATCGAGGAGTTCTACAAACGTCGTCGACGGCATTCCTCACTCGAGTACGCGTCACCCCACGACTACGACCTCGCCCGCACCCCGCGGGCACTCACCACCACCGGAAGCTAGCGACCAAGAGTGGAAACCAAACCGTAGGGCAGGTCAAGATGTCACCTATCCGTGCGGCAGTCCCATCAGGTTACGCCGCTGCTCCAATGTCTCGTGAGACATCCGACTTGCGCATTAATGCTGGGCCCATGATCCGTAGTTTGGACAGGTCCGCCCGCAGCCCCTTTATGAATCTGGCATCAAGATGTGGATACAGGGACGAAGTAGGATCGCTGAATGTATGCCTCGAGCTCTGCGTTCTCGATCCGCCACTGTCCGCGCCCTCCTACGCGTATGGCACGTAGCTCGCCCGAGCGAACGAGTGAGTACGCCTGCGTGCTGCTTATTGAGAGCACTTCCTTCACATCATCGAAGGTCATGAATCGACGATCGAGCACGCTCGTTTGCTGAACCATCTGGTGGACTCCTTCGGTGATGCTGGCCTAGGTGTTGCGGGTCGTGACGTTGTGGTCACTGGGGTGGGGATGAAGGAACGGGTCCCTGACCGGCACGATGGGTGGTGCTGAAGCCATTCATCTGCCGGGAGGAGACCCGTTCCATGACCCACCGTAATGCCCCGCTGACCGTGATTGGAAGGCTGCGAGCCGTCGCGCAGGTGATCGAGCGGGGTCGTCCGATCGCTCACGTCGCTGCGGAGTTCCACATCGCCCGCTCGACCCTCTCGAAGTGGGTCGCCCGCTACCGCGACCACGGCGAGATCGGTCTCGAGGACCGCTCCAGCGCTCCCGCTCACCGGCCCACGCGCCTACCGGCCTGGGTGGTCGAGCTGATCGAGCACTGGCGACGGAAACGGAAGTGGTCGGCTCGTCGGATCGCCCGCGAACTCGCCGACGGGCACGACGTCCTCTACTGCGTGCGGACGGTGACGCGCTGGTTGGACCGCCTGGGCCTGAACCGGATCCGCGACATCACCCCGCACGGGGAGAACCTCCGGTCACCAGGGAGGATCATCGCCCGCTACCCCGGGCACATGGTCCACATCGACGTGAAGAAGGTCGGGAGATCCCCGACGGCGGCGGCTGGAAGGTCCACGGCCGCGACAGCGACGCCGCCCGCAGCTCGAAGCGAGGGAAGGGCAGGCGGGTCGGCTACACCTACCTCCACTCGGCGATCGACGGGTTCTCACGCCTCGCCTACACCGAACCGCTCGAGGACGAGACAGCGGCGACGACGATCGGGTTCCTCCATCGGGCGTTCGCGTTCTTCGCCGCGCACGGGATCACCCGGATCACGCGGCTGGTCAGCGACAACGGGGCGAACGACCGCTCGAACGCGTTCGCCAGCTCGGTCCGCGGGAAGGTCTCCCGTCATCAGCGGACCCGCGCCTACACGCCCCGCCACAACGGAAAGGTCGAGCGGTTCCAGCGGATCACCGCCGACGAGTTCCTCTACGCCGAGGTCTTCACCTCCGAACAGGAACGACGGGACCGCCACGCCGTCTGGCTCCACCACTACAACTACCATCGGCCCCACACCGCCTGCGGCGATCAGCCCCCGGCCTCACGCCTCCACACCGGCGTCGACAACGTCATGACCAACTACAACTAGTGCGTGCATCGGTGCCGCATCGAGTTCGCCGGGATGAGCCTGTTCCCGCAGGTCTTGGACGTGGTGGTCCGAGAGGACGGCTGCACCGGCAGAGCGGTGCGTGGCGACGAGCCTGACGTGGCCACCCAGGGGGCAGAAGCGTTCCTCACGCAGTTCGTGGGCAACGCGGTGGCTCGCACGAGCGGCGACCTCGGCGTCGATGCTCTAACCCCTCGGGCCTACGCCGCCGAATCAGGTGTGGCGGAGCTTCGCGCGTACCAACTCGGGCTGCTCATTTCTGTTCGGGAGCGGGACGGCACCATCAGCACCACCCCCAGCAGCGCCGCGACCACCAGCACGATCGTCATCGACGTCGCATCAAACCTCGACATGTGCCCCAGATGCGTCACGTGGTAGGCGAAGTGCAGCACCCCGAACACGGTCCAGGCGATGCCCAGCAGGCGATGGCCGATGCGGGAGCGTCACCACAGCCCGGCGAGGCTCGCGGCGCCGAGCGCGAGGTACATCGCGCCGTGGTCGCGCACCAGGTGCTCGTTGTACGGGCCGTCCTGAGAGACCCATTCGCCGAGCACAGCGGGGAAGTGGTCGAAGAACACCTGGGGGAGCGCGTAGGACCACAGGCCCACCACGGCGGCGATGACCACGCTGGCCGCGAGCGCGGCCGTCTGCCACCACCCCACGTCGGCGTCGGTCGGTCGCATCCGTCCCAGGGCGTCGTCGGTGTGAGCGGTCATGGTCGTCTCCTTGCGGGGTGGGGTTCTGCGGCGCCGTCGCCCCGTCGCCACCGCGTGAGCTTCTCCGGGTTCCGCACCAGCCACACCTCGGTGACCCGCTCGCCGCGCACTCCCAGCACCGTCACGCTGTCCACGCTGCCGTGCTCGGTGATCAGGAACCCGAGGCCGTCGTCGGTCGCGATCGGCTCCACCGTCGCGTCCGGATGCTTCGTCAGCGCGCCCAACAGGAACCGGGCCACCCTGTCCCCGCCGTGCACCGGGCGCCGGGCGGCGCTGACCTTCCCGCCGCCGTCGGAGGTGAGCGTCACGGCGGGGTCCAGGAGCGAGATCAGGGCGTCCACGTCGCCCGTATCCGTCGCGGCGGCGAACGCCGCCGCGACCGCGTCGTGCCGGGAGCGCGAGGCGGCGTCCTCGGTGCGGGAGCGCACCTTGCGCCGTGCCGAGGAGGCCAGCTGCCGGGTGGCCGGCACGGTGCGGCCCACCGTCTCGGCGATCTGCGCGAACGGCATCTCGAACACGTCGTGCAGCACGAACGCCACCCGCTCCGCGGGCGTGAGCGTCTCGAGCACCACCTGCAGCGCCATGCTCACCGAGTCGTCGAGCGTGACGCGATCCAGCGGATCCGCCGCGGCCGCGGAGCGGGCCGGATCGGCGAAGGCGGGCACGGGCTCGGGCAGCCACGGGCCCACGTAGCTCTCCCGGCGCACCCGCGCCGAGCCCAGCATGTCCAGGCAGATGCGGGAGGTCACGCGCATCATCCACGCGCCCGGGTTCTCGATCGCCGCGCGCTGCGCATCCTCCAGCCGCATCCAGCGCACGAACGCCTCCTGCACCGCGTCCTCCGCATCGCTGAGACTGCCCAGCATCCGGTAGGCGAGCCCGCGCAGCGCAGGGCGTTCACGCTCCAGCGCCGCGGCGTCGTCGTCGGCCGTCATCCGCTGCTTCCGTTCCTCGGCGAGGGACCGACGGCGCGGGCGGCGAGAGGCTGGCGAGGCGGGCGGTCATGGTGTGCTGGGATTCTCCTCCCACCCTGTCGACGACGCACCGGCTCGATGTGTGAGCCTCACACCGCGCGCCCCTGTCTCGTCGGATGGGCAGAGGCCCGCACGGGGCCCCTCACGGAGAGGCAGAGCAATGCGTATCGCGATCGCAGGAGGGACGGGACTTCTGGGAGGGCTCGTCGTCGACGAGGCCACGGCACGGGGGCACCACGGCGTGGTGCTGGCACGCTCCCGCGGCGTGGACCTCACCACCGGTGCCGGGCTGGACGAGGCGCTGCAGGGTGTCGAGGCCGTCATCGACGTCACCAACGTCGCCACCCTGAAGGCTGAGGCGTCCACGGCGTTCTTCGAGGCCGTGACCCGCACCCTGCTGGCCGGCGAGGAGAGGGCCGGCATCCGCCGGCACGTGGCGCTGTCCATCGTGGGCGTGGACCGTGCCCCGTTCGACTACTACGCCGGCAAGCGCGCCCAGGAGCGGCTGATCGAGGCCTCCACCGTGCCGTGGACGATCCTGCGCGCCACCCAGTTCCACGAGTTCGCCGGGCAGATCCACGCCACCGCCGCGGTGGGACCCGTCCACCTCGCCCCGCGCATGCGCACCCAGCCGATCGCCGCGAGGGAGGTCGCCTCCCGGCTCGTGGACCTCGCCGAGTCCCCGGCGCGCGGCGGCTACGTGGAGCTCGCCGGGCCCCGCGAGGAGTCCCTGGTGGACATGGTGCGCCGCTGGGCCCGCGCCACCGGCCACCGCGGCCCGATCCCCGCCGTGCCGCTGCCGGGGAGGCTGGGCCGGGCTCAGCGCGACGGCACCCTGCTCCCTGGCGACGCCGCCGAGATCGGCGAGGAGACCTTTGCCGACTGGTTGCGGCGCACCACCGGGTGAGGGCGGTGGATCTCGTCGCTCAGAGCGAAGGCGGATCGGATGATCTTCAGTCCCTGGAGGTCGGGGTAGGGGTGTAGATCGTTCCCCGCTTCCCTTGCCCGCCGCTCATCGCGACGAGGCCGGCGTCCTGGAGCTTCGACAGCGCATACGTGACCTGGCGGGGAGTGAGGCCCGTGCGCTCGATGACCTGCGCGGCCGTCGCACCGTCCCCCATCGCGGTCAGCACGGGCGGGCCGTTCTTCCCGCCGGGGTGGTCACGGCCGGGAGCAGCGCTGCCCCCCGCACGACCAGTGCCGCTCGGGCGCGCAACCGGTGCCATGGACACCGGCACGTCGTCGCTGAGATCGGCAGTGATGAGACCCCACCTGACGAGCTGTGCCAACTGCTCGTCTGCCTCCTGCTGACTGAGCGGAGAGAACTCGGCGCGAAGATCTTCGACCCTCCACGACTTCCGGTCGCGGGCTCGGAGCAGCACCTGCTTCTGGAGATGAGTGAGCGGTCTCCCTTCGGCGCGCTCCCTGAGCCATCTCTCGTCGTCTGCGTCGACGATCGCGCCCCGCCAGATGATCGTCGTGAACGTGACCCCCGTGTCGATGAGACGAGGCCGCCGGAGATCCGCCTCTACCGTGGAACGGAGGATCTCGGTGACGCCGCCGCCCTCACCCTCGATGATGTTGGCGCCGTCCGCGGTGCGGAGGAACTGAGCGATCGCGTACAGACGTTGATTCACCGCCGCGCGTGCATGGGAGCTGCCCATGATCTGCCGGAGAGTGACCCCACGGAGACCACCGGGGCTCGTGACCGTCAAGGCTCCAGCAGTCATGCGGATGTCGATCGAGCGCCCGACCCCGAGGGTGTCGGGTCCCAGATCGCGGTGAACCAGCGCATTCGCGATGGCCTCACGGACGGCCTGCAACGGGAGCTCGGGAAGCGATCGGAGATTGCCGTCGGCACCGTACACCTGTCGTGTGGAGAGGTTGGCGCTGACCCACTGCAGTGCAGAGCTCAAGAGATCAGGCAGCGGGCCGTCGAACACCTGGAGGTTTTGGGTTCTCGCGCCGCTCCCGTCGCGAGGCAGTTGGACAGCGGCCGTGACACGGAGGGCGGGGAGGAGGCCCTGGGGATAGTTCCCCAACGCGTAGAGCCCAGCCGTCGTCGGCGTACCGCTCTCGGAGACAGCGCCGAGCTGGCGAAGTACGGTCTCGCGGTCCATCTGTCGGAGACGAGGCGATGTCCGTTGAGCGTGGTGGATGAGTGAGTCCACGAGCTCCTCGTCGAAGTCCGCACGCGCCGAGCCGCTCACGACTGCCGAGTCGTAGTCGAGGCGCTCGCGATCGTGGAGGCCTGCGACCTCGATCATGTGCAGGTCTGCTGGCCCCATGACGTAGTCGCCGTCAGCCTGGCGGAGATAGGCGTCGCCGCGGTAGGTCGCCGGCTTCGCCGAAGGTGCGAGCGGGGCGACACGACAGGTCACGACCCAGAGCCCGTCGTGGTCGAGTGAGTCGGTCTCGATGTACGGGGCGGGTTTCACCGTCTGCCGCGCGATCGTCGCCAGCCCCGCTTCGATCGCTGCGGGATCTTCGACACCTGTCGTGGAGAAGCCGCCGGTCTCGCTCACTCCGAGGATGAGCAGACCGCCGTCGGGCATGTTCGCGAACGCGCAGAGAGTGGTGCCGATGTCCTCCGGCATGCCGTGACGCGCCTGCTTGACCTCCACCGACGTCGAGTCTCCCCGGTGGGCGCGCAGCTCGGCGAGCAACGCTTCCAACTCTTCCCGCGTACTCACCATGTGACAAACATACATAACGGAAGGCCGGGATATGTAGGTTTGTGGGTCTGTGGATGACGCGGCTGTGTATGAGGACGCGCCCTTGATGACCAGGCCGGGATCATCGAGGCGACGCAGCCCCCGTCGGACGCCGCCCCACCTGTCACACCCCGCCCACACACTCGCTCTATCACTCGAGCAGTGCCACCGGAAGGGGAACCGATGTCCACCGCCACGCTCGTCCCGCCCGCGCCCGCGGCGTCCACGCCGCCCGCGGAACCCATCACGCCCACCGACCTCGCGCCCGTCGGCCCCGCGACTCCCCCCTCCCAGCCGCCGCTGGAGGAGTCCGCGGCGCGGCAGGCGCTCGACCTCGCCCAGCAGGGCTTCCTGGCCGGAGAGATCGGCGAGCTGCTGGATCTCTCCCCGGTGCGCGTCGAGGAGGCGCTGGAGGCCGCGGTGCCGGGCAGCTCCGCCACCATCGCCGGGGCGCTGCGCCGCCGCCTGCGGAACTGGCGCCGCGAGCACGAGAACAGCCCCTGGTGGGAGGCGGAGGCGACGTTCGGCGTGCCGCACGCCCACGTGCTGCGCCTGGTGCGCGTGCCGCGGGACCGGGAGATCGGCGTGGTCGCCGCCGGGGAGCCCGGCTACCTCGACGCCGTCCTGGCCGGGGACTCCTGCCGGGACCAGCGGGCCAGCCGCAGCGCCCGCCTCTACACCTTCTGCGCCACCCTGCAGGAGATCGGGGACCTGTTCGGCGTGACCCGCGAGCGGATCCGCCAGATACTCGGCAAGGACACCCCGTGGTCCAGCACCGATCTGCACGCCGCCGCGAAGGCCCTCGCCGCCGCCCGCCGCGCCGAGCACACCGCCGCCGTGGCCCGCTGGTCGCACGCCCACCCGGCCGCGCCGCTGGAGGACGGGGCCCGGGAGCTGGGCCTTGCTGAGGAGCAGGTGCGCCACCTGCTGGGCCGGCGCCGCACCCACCACGAGCCCGCGTTCGACGGCCCGCGCGAGAGCACCCGCCGCACCGAGGAGCAGATCATCGCCGATCTCCGCGCCTTCCACGCCGCGACCGGCGCCACCACCTGCCAGGCCTTCACCGCCTGGGCGCGGGAGCAGGGCGTGCCCGGCCACCAGACCGCCGCGATCCGCTTCGGCACCTGGAACGAGGCGCTCTCCGCCGCCGGGATCGGCGAAGAGACCGGCGCCCCGCGCAGCGCCTTCCGCGATGAGGACCTGTGGGCCGCCGTGCTCGCCGCGGTGCAGGCCGAGACGGGCGGCACCACCTTCCGGGCCGTCGAGGAGTGGCTCGCCGCCCACTCCGCCGCACCCTCCGGGGCGCTGATCCGCCAGCGCCTGTGCGGGCACGAGGGCGGCAGCTGGTCCGAGACGGTCACCACCGCGCTCGCCGTGCTCCGCGAGCCGGACACCTTCGACCCCGCCTGGGTGCAGGCCGTCACCGCGCCCCGCGACTGGGACACCGACCCCGCGCAGGAGGATCCGCTGGACCACGTGCGCGCCGCGATCGCCGCGCTCGGCCCCCGGATCACCACCGCCCGCTACGCCGCCTGGGCGCGGGAGAACGGCCGGCCCACCGTCGCCACCCTGCAGCGCCGCACAGGTGACGTGTGGACCGGGATCCTCGCCGCGGCGGGCGGGGAGCCCAACGCCGCGAAGGTGAAGAACCGCAGCCGCGTCGAGGTGGGGCAGTACGTGACCCGCTTCCTCGCCGCGCACCCCACCGCCACCACCGTCGAGTACGCCCGGTGGGCGCCGCAGCATGGCGCCCCGTCCCTCACCACCGTGATCGGCCGCTTCGGCACCTGGAACGGCGCGGTGGAGGCGTGCCGGTGACGAGGCGTGACGCTGTGCCCGTACGCAGGGCGCAGGCGCTGCTCCTCTGAACGCCTCTGTGTCGTCGCACCACCCCTGTCACCCCCCCCGCCTACCCTGTCCCTCATGCCCGCCCTCCTCGCCCTCGACCTCGGCACCTCCTCCGCGAAGGCGGCGCTGCTGGACCTCGAGGGCCGCACCCTCGCCGGCGGCAGCGCCGAGTACCCCACCCGGCGCACCGAGGGCGGTGGCACCGAGCAGGACCCCGCCCACTGGGGCCGCGCCGCCCGCGAGTCGATCGCGCAGATCGGCCCGTCGGCCCACGAGGCGGCGGCGCTGTGCCTCACCGGCCAGATGCAGGACCTGGTGCTCGAGGGCGCCGCCGGCGCGGTGCGCCCCGCCGTGCTGTACACCGACCAGCGCGCCGCGGCCGAGGCGGCGCAGCTCCGCGAGGACCTGGCCCGGGACGGCATGGACTGGGACCATTTGGCCGGGAACGTGCAGGACGCCAGCAGCTGCGCCGCGATGGCCCGCCGCCTCGCCCGGCACGAGCCGGCCGCCCTCGTCAGCGCCCACGGCCTCACCTTCGGCCCCGCCGGGCATCTCGCCCATCGGCTCGGCGCCGGCCTGTGGTGCGATGCCACCACCGCCGCGACCACCGGCCTGCTCGAGGCCCGCACCCGGTCCTGGTCGCCCGCGGTGGCCCGCGCCGCCGGCCTCGAGGCGGCGCTGCTGCCGCGGCTCACCGGCGCGCTCGGCGAGGTGGTGGGTCGCACCGGCGACAGCGCCCGCGACCTGCTGGGCCTGCCCGCCGGGATCCCGCTGGTGCTCGCCCCCGGGGACGCCGGCGCCGCCGCGCTCGGCATCACCGGCCCCGCCCCCGGCCAGGACCACGCCTCCCTCGGCACCAGCGGCTGGATCGCGAGCATCCGCCCCGCCGCGCCCGGCACGCCCCCGCACGGCGCCTCGCACCGTCTCGCCCTCGGCCCCGGCACGGAGCTGCACATCTCCGCCGTGCTCGCCGCCGGCGCCGCGGCCGCCTGGGCCCGCCGCGCCTACCTCGCGGACCTCGACGCCACCGCCGCCGACGCCCTGCTCGAGGCCCGCGAGCGCGAGCACGGCCGCGGGCCGACGGGCCTGCTCGTGCTGCCCTCGCTGGGCGGGGAGCGGTTCCCCGTGCGGGACGACACACTGCGCGGGGCCGTGCTCGGCCTTGACGCCGCCACCGGGCCGCGCGACCTCTACGCCGCCACCCTCGAAGGGGTCGCGCACGCCCTGTCCCACGCGCTCGACCCTGCGGACGCCGGCCAGGTGCTGCCCGTGGTCGGCGGGGGAGCGGCCTCCGCCCCGTGGCGCCGGATCCTCGCCGACGTCACCGGCCGCCCCGTGCTGCACGCCGACAGCACCGACGCGACGCTGCGCGGGGCTGCGCTCGCCGGCGCCGAGGCGCTGGGACTGGACCACCGGATCGCACCGCTGGCCGCGCAGGGCGGGGAGCTCACCGCGCCGGACCCGTCGGCCGCCGCCGCCCACGCCGCCCTGCGGCCCGCGCACCGCAGGCTCTACGCGACGGTCGCGGGCGCGATGCGCTGAGGATCTTCTCGTGGACGGCGTGCCCTCACGCGGCTCCGCGAGGCGACTGCACCGCGGCCTCGCCCCGTCGATGGTCCGAGATCAGCCCTGGCGGGTCACCATCGCCCTGCGCACCATGGCCGCCCACCAACACGACGACCTCGCACCGGGCCGCGCCTCGAAGCCACTCACGGAGGGCGTTCCGCGACGGCGGGACGACGCCGCGCACGTGATGCTCCCGGGGCTGGGGGAGCCCCCGGAGCGCCGTTGATCCCGCCGAGCACGACCGCGTAGCGTGGATGAGACTCGACGAGGAGAGGACCGATGGAGCAGCACTCCGCCACCCAGGACCGCCCCGACGCACGGCCGCGACTGCGCGACGAGTTCACCGGCCCGCCCCGCCCGAGCGGCCGGGCCGTGTTCAGCCTGATCCTCTTCGGGCTCCTGCTCACCGCGAACCTCGCGCTCGATGGTCTCACCGACGTCCCGCCGATGCCCGGCCTCGCGCTGGTGGCCGCGGGGATGATGCTCACGTCCGGAGTCGCCGAGCTGCTGGACCCCTCAGCGCGCCGCCTCGTGATCGGGGTGCGCGTGGGCGGGATCGTGATGGCCCTGCTGGGCCTCGTCGTTCAGATCGTCGGCTAGGTCGTGTCTCCTCGGGCGCTCCAGCTCGTGGGCGTCCATCGATCACGGGGGCGGTGCTTCGACCTCCGCAAGCCAGTGGTCGTCTCCACGCGCGGCGGCACCGTCAGCGTGCGTTGATCCGTCGATGGTCGGCGGGCACGATTCTGCCGGGAAGATCAGGCGGCTCCGCGCGACAGCCGCTCCCGCTCGATCCAGGCGACCAGCTCGTCCTCATCGGCCTTCAGACCGTGCGGCAGCGAGATGGCGGGTTCTTCCTGCCCGGGCTCCCCCACCTCCATCTCGTAGTCCAGCGGGCCCGCCTCCTCGGCGCGCCGTTCCTTCTCCTGCGCGGTGATGCAGATCGCGACGAAAGTGCTCGCGCCCGAGGCGAGCGTGGTGACGCGGGTGATCTGCCCCCACGGGACCGGTCCGGCGGCGGTGTTCTTCGCCGAGGTGATGCCCTCCTCCGTGACGACGGCCAGAGGAGTGCGGGACATGGCACGCCGACCGAACACGACGGCGCAGCCCAGAAGCAGCAACGTGATCAGCCACGAGATGATGGCCTCCGGGAACGTGGTGGCGAGTGCAACGGCAGCGGGAATCAGGGCGAGCGGCAGCATCAGCACCGCCAGGAGCAAGTTCTTGGCGCGCGAGCGGTGGAACGTGACCTTCTCTCCGCGGGCGAGCGCGGCGGCCCACTGCTCGATCTGTGGACTGGTGGTCGTGCCCTCGGTGCTGGTCATCGTGTGCTGGCCTCTCGACGTACGGAGTCGACGTCCCTGCGGAATGGCTGGGAGTCGGATGTGTGCGAGATGGAAGCGTATGAGTTCGCCGGTGCTGGGGCAACGACGAGCCGGACGCGTCGCTCAACCGGCGCCGACGAGGATCACGTCCAGACCGTCCGGGACGGCGAACTCGCCGTCGTACTCCTCCGGATCGATCGTCCACGCCTCCCGCTGGTCATCGCCTGTCGCCCGCGGGAGGCTGCCCTTCCCGATCTGGAGGAGGCTGTACCGCTGTCTGATCAGCTCGTCGAGCTGGAACCGTCCCTGGCGGTCCCCTCCACGATGGTGGGGAGGTTTCGCCGCGGGGAGTCGGAGCCCATCACGGTGCCGCGCACCGCGACGCGCGGGGTGAGCTGCGCCCTCACCCCACCCACTCCAGGAACTCCTCCGCGGTGAGCACCGGCTTCTCCCACCGCGCCGCGTTCTTCGCCTTCGAGGACTGCGATCCGGCCTCGGCCACCACCAGCACGTCGGCGCGGGTCTTGGTGAGGGTGGGGACGGCGACCAGGCCGCGCGCCTCGGCCATCGCGTGCAGCTGCTCCTTCTCCAGCCAGCCGTGCCGGGGCGAGTGGACGGTGCCGGAGAAGCACACCCGCGAGCCCGGGACCAGCACGTCGGCCGCCGCGACGGGGCCGGACAGCGCGATGTCCTCGGGCAGCACTTGTACCCCGAAGTGCGCCTCCACGCCGCGCAGGCGCTCCACCACCTCCGCATCCGGGGAGAGCACCCGCTGCCATGTGCCCTCCAGCAGTGCGGCGAGCACCGCAGCGGAGTCGTCCTCGGCGCCCAGGTTCCCGCCGACCACGAAGCCCGTCGGCGCGCTGGTGCCCGCCGGGCCGGTGGTGCGCGCCAGCAGGTAGCCGTGCCCGGTGACGGCCTGCCGGAACGGCATGCCGGTGCCGGGCAGGTCGTGGCCGGCCGCCCGGATCCGCTGCACCGCATCGCGCACCGCCCGGGCCCGCTCCAGCGACGTCGGCGCCTTCAGCCGGGCGAGCTCGTCGGCGCCGAGCAGCCCGCCGGGCACCTCGAGCCCCAGCGGCACCTGCTCCACGATCCCGTTGCGCTTGAGCTCGAAGTCGACGTGCGCGAGCTGCCGATCCACGTGCACCCCCACCGGCACCCGCCCCGCCAGCAGGGCGCTCAGCGCCGGCCACGCCTCCGCCAGCAGCGGGGCCAGCTGCACGTCCCGCGTGGTGAGGGCGTACTCGTCCCGCGCCGCGAACAGGTCGCTGGTGGGGTTGATGACGGTGGAGACCTCGTCGCCGTCGTCGGTGACCACCGCGATCTCCACCGGCCGCGCCCGCCACCGGTCCCCGGTGGTGCCCACCGTGAGCACCTGCAGGTACGCCTCGCCCAGCACGTCCGTGGGCGCGGTGCCGGTGGCGAGGTAGCGCCGCACCCGCTGGTCCGTCTTCAGATCCCGCGGCAGCACCTCGCGCTTCAGCACCAGGCCCTCGAGGCTGGTGCACCGCGACAGCGCCACGTACAGCTGCCCGTTGGCGAAGGTGCCGCCGGTGAGGTCCACGACCACCCGGTCCAGGGTCTGGCCCTGGGACTTGTGGATCGTGATCGCCCAGGCCAGCTTCATCGGCAGCTGCGTGAACGTGCCCACCACCTCGTGCACCAGCGCGCCGCCCTCCACCCCGGGCCGGGTGATCTCCCAGGTGTGCTCGCGCACCTGCTCGGTGCGACCGTCGCGCAGCAGCACGGTGATCACGGGCCCGTCGGCGTCCTCTCCGATCGCGGTGATGCGGCCCAGCGTGCCGTTCACCCACCGGTCCGACGGGTCGTTGTTCAGCAGCATCACTTGCGCGCCCACCGCGATCCGCAGCGACTCCTCCGTGGGCTTCTCGAACCCGTCGAGGTCCCCTGTGATCTGCGCGGTGAAGGTGCGGGCCGGATCGGGCAGGCGCTCGAGCATCTGCCGGTTCCGCGCGCCGACGATCCGGTTGGTGGTGGCGAGCGTCAGCCAGAACTCGTCCAGTCCCGGCTCGAAATCCGGCTCCGTGCGACGGTTCAGCTCCGCCCGGGCGTCCTCCAGCAGCGCCCCCTCCCGCACCGCGTTCAGCAGGTGCACCAGCTGGTCCTCGCCCTGCTGGCGGAACACGGTGGACAGCTCCACCACCGGGAACGTCGCCGCGTCGAAGGAGCGGGCGGAGAAGAAAAACGGGGTGCCGAAGCGCTCCTCGATCCACGCCGCCTCGCTGTCCGTCACCACCGGCGGCAGCTGGTATAGATCGCCCACCAGCACCAGCTGCACACCGCCGAACGGCGTGCCCGGCTGCGGGCCGAAGCGCTCGAGCGCTGCGGTGAGCGCATCGAACAGGTCCGCCCGCACCATCGAGGCCTCGTCGATGATGAGGGTGTCCAGCTCCTTCAGCGCGCTCGCGAAGCGGCCCGGGTAGTAGCCGCCGCCGCGCACCATCTCCTCGCTCACCCCCAGCGGGAAGGAGAACAGGCGGTGGATCGTGTAGCCGTTCACGTTCAGCGCCGCGATGCCGGTGGGCGCGACCGTGAGCGTGGAGCGCTCGGTGCTCTCGAGGTAGTGGCGGATCAGCGTGGACTTGCCGGTGCCGGCCTTGCCCGTGAGGAACAGGTGGTGGCCGGCGCGCAGGTGCTCCAGCGCTGCCGCGAACTCGTCGGTGATCGTGAGCGATGGCGCGGCGGGCGGCGTGGCGTCGCGTGGAGTGGCGGCGGGCGCGGGGGTGGGTGCGGCGGCCGGGGCGGTGCTCGGCCGAGCGGTGCGCACGGTGGGCGACGGTGCCGAGGCGGTGGGCGCCGCGCCCGGGGCGAGGTCGAGGTCGCGCCGGATTCCGCCGGATCGTCCGGTGCGTCGACGGCCTGTGTCAGATTCTGAGCCACTTTCCGGCGGATTCTGGCTCAGAATCTGACCCGATCGCGGTCCCGGCGTGTCGTCGGGCGCCGACGAGGTCGACCGCCCGGCAGCCTCGGCCGGCGCGGCCCCTGCGTCCAGCCCCATCGCGGCGCGGTACTGCACCACCAGCGCGGCCTTGAGCCGGCCGCGGTCGCCCACGGCGATGCCCTGCGAGCGTGCCCAGGCGCGGATGGCGGTGGGGGAGAGGTCGACGGGGCCGGCAGCGGCGGCGGTCTGCGGCGTGGTGTCCTTCGGCGCGACCTGCTCCGTCGAGTCGCCCTCCGCCGCCGCTGGCTCCGCCTCAACAGCCGGCTGACGATCCACTGTCGGCAGATCCTGGTTCGCCAGCGGGCTGTTCAGGTGCTGAGCAGATGCGGCCGCCGCGCGCAGCGTGCGCGAGGCGGTGAGCGGGGCGTCGTAGCCGGTGCGCCGATCCATCGCCAGGTACTGCTCCAGCAGGCCCGCCGCCGCGTACGCGTCCCCGAGCGCCGAGTGCGCGCCCCGGTGCGGCACCCCGAGAGCCGCGCAGCACTCCGCGAGGGTCCGGCGCCGCAGCTGCGGCAGGTACACCGTGCTGCCCTGCAGCGTGCAGTACGGGGTGAGACGCGGCATCGGCATCCCTGCCCGCGCGAACTCCGCCTGCAGGAACGCGATGTCGAACTCGGCGTTGTGGGCCACCACCACCATGTCCTGCAGCGCCGTGCCGATCTGCACGGCGAGATCCGCGAAGCGAGGCGCACCGGCGACGTCCGCGTCGGTGATCCCGTGGATGTGCGTGGCGCGCACCGGGCCGCCGGGGTGCAGGCGCGTCACCCACTGGTCCACCGGGCGGCCGTGCTCGTCGACCCGCAGGATCGCCAGCTCCAGGATCCGTTCCCGCTCCGGGTCCAGTCCCGTGGTCTCCACGTCGATCACCGCGATCCGCGGGGCCGACGCCGCGGACCCGGGCGACGACGTCCCCGCAGGCGCCCCGGCAGCCTGCACCTCGGGCGCCGTCTCCGGGGCGGCGGCCGGTGCAGAGGGCGCGGGCGCCGCGGGCGATACCTCGGTGCGGCGGCGGAAGCGATCGAGCAGTCCCACGGGGGTCCTCTCCGGGCAGGGATGATGTTCGACCGATCATCTCAGGGACCAGCCACAGCGGAGGAGGCTGCGTCACATCGCAGGTCCGTCCGAACCGCGTCGGGCAGGTCACCGGGTCCCGCTGCGCTCGATCCGTGACCACCGTGCTCGCGCCCACCTCCCTCCGAACGATTCGCCGCGTCTGGGAGGACCGACTGGGGACGACGGAGGCTCTGCTGGAGCACGACGGCGTCTCCACCGTTCGCTGGGACGCGGTCCCCGCGGCAACCGTGGTGAGGATCGCCGGAGCGACCTTCGTCGGGGCCCCGCAACCGGCGCTGGAGAGGGTGCGCGGCCTCGCGCCGTCCTCGCTCCTCGACCCCGAGTCGCTGATGAGCTCTCTCGCAGGCCTGGGCCCCAGCTTGGTCGGCGCGGCCGAGCTGGCGTATCTCGACGCCGGCACGTTCATTCCCTCGAGTTCGAAGACGGCGGCCGCTGCCGATCACGACGACGTCGAGCGCATGCTCCGCGTCCTGCCGAGCGTGGAACGCGACGAGTCGGGTGTGGAGAGGATGGACCGCTGGTGGGCCGTGAGGGATGCCGACGGCAACCCCGTGGCAGTTGCCGGCTGCGAGACCTGGAACGGTGGGCTGGCCCACCTGGGTATCGCCGTCGTGCCGGATGCGCGGGGGACGGGGGCGGGCGTCGCGTCGTCTCGGTGCGCGTCTCGGAGCCGTCCCCCTCGGCGACCAGGTCACCGTGGAACTCGCGATATGAGGTGCGCACCTGGTCCTCGTCGCCGAGGACCAGGTGCGAGGTCATCAGTAGGTGTAGTCCTGCCCGGCCGCCCAGTCGGAGAACTCCCAGTCCGAGCGGTCCACTGAGGCGCCCTCGGCCGCCGCAGCCTCGATCGCCGTGTCCAATGCAGTGGAGTGTGCATCACTGAGGTCCACCAGCGCCTGCCGAAGATCGGCGATCTCGCCCCCGAGATATCCCTGGATCACGTCGCCGAGTTCCGGGGTGACCGGGGTGCGGCGCGCCTCGACCGCGGCGACCTCGACGTTGCGCACGATCGCCTGAGGGGCCCGGAACACCTGGGCGGAGAAGTCCTCGACCATCTGGACGTAGGGCTCGATGACATCGGCACCGGCCACCACATCCAGCAGGATCGGCGGTTGGTCCATGCCGGCGGCGAGCTCGCGCTGGTAGTCCTCTTGGGTGAAGGACTCGATCAGCTGCGAGGCCTGCTCGGCCATCTGCGTGGACCCGGCCATCACCCAGTCCGCGCCGCGTGCGCCACGGGCGGCGACCACGGGTTCGCCCTCAGGAGTCGGCATGCCGGCGAGTCCCATGAGAGGGAGCATGTCAGGGTTCAGAGAGCGCACTCCGCCCGGGGAGTACGGGCCGTCCATGTGGAAGCCGATGCCGCCGGCCGCCCAGCGCCCTCGGGCGTCGGGGATCTGGAACCCGGCGCTGCCAGGCAGCAGGAAGCCCTTGTCGCTGATCTCCTTGTACAGCTCGATGGCTGTCACGTAGGCGTCGTGGTGGTATTCGTACTCGCCGGTGTCGTAACGCATTCCCTGATATCCGGGGAATCCACCGGACTGGGCGAGGTCGTCGATCTGCTCGCGCATGCGGCCGGGCGCTCCGAGCGCCATCGTCATCGGGGCGAACTCGCCGTGGTCCGCGATCGCCTGCAGGGCGCCGAGGAACTCGTCGTAGCTGGTGGGCGGCTCGAACCCGACTGTCTCGGCGATCTCCGTGTTGTACCAGGCCAAGCCCACATACTGCTTGTCGCTGAACGCAGGCAGTCCGTAGATGGCCCCGTCGAGCTGGGTCAGACCCTCCACGAAGGCACCCTCGGGAAGCCGCTCCTTCGCCTCGTCGGAGACCGTGATCTCGTGGACCCAGCCCGCTTCCACCAGCGCCGGCAGCGGCAGGCCCACCAGCGCGGTGTACACGTCGGGCAGCTGCCCGGCCTGGTTCGCCAGCTGCAGCGCTTCGGTCGCAGCGCCCGGCTCGTTGTAGCTGTGCTCGATCGTCGCACCGATCTGCGCTCCGATGTCCTCCGCCCACCGGGTATGGAGGTCCTGCAGGCCGCCGAAATGATCCCACCAGCGCAGTGCGCCCGGAGCGCCGCTGCCTCCCGCGGCAGGGGGAGCGCTGGTGCCGCCGCATGCGGCCGCGACGGAGGCGAGACCGGCGGCGCCGAGTCCGGCCAGAGCACTGCGCCGGGTCAACGGCGGAGCGGCGGAGTGGGAACGGGTCGAGTGGTACATGGGAACTCCTCATCGAGAACGTGGTGCACAGGACGGACGGGACCAGCGGGAGGGATTCGTCGGCTCAGGACTTCACGGAGCCTGCGATGCCCTCCACGAAGTAGCGCTGCATGAAGGCGAACAGCGCCACGATCGGGATCAGGGAGATGACGCCGGCGGCGGCCATACCGGGCCAGTCGGTGGAGTTCTCCCCGACGAAGGCCTGCATGCCGACGCTGACTGTGCGCAGGGCGGGGTTGCTGAACGAGAACACGAGCGGCAGGAAGAAGGCATTCCAGGTGAACAGGAAGGTCAACACCGCCACTGTGGCGGTGACCGGCATCGACAGCGGCAGCATCACCTGGGTGAAGGTGCGCAGGAATCCGGCGCCGTCCACCACGGCGGCCTCCTCGAGCTCGGCGGGCAGGCCGCGGAAGTACCCGGCGTAGATGAGGATCGCGGCGACGTTGGCTCCGCCGGCGAGGGCGAGGATCATCCCGGAGAGCTGGTCGAGCAGGCCCAGTTCCATCGAGAGCTTCACGATCGGGATGATGGTGTAGCCGGTGGGGACGAACAGCGTCGCCACCAGGATCCCGAGGATGATCCTGGAGCCGGGGAAGCGGTAGCGGCCCAACACGTAGCCCGCCAGAGCGCAGCGCACCACCACGATCGCCACGGTGCCCACGGTCACGACCGCCGTGTTCAGCAGGTACCGCTGGAAGTTCCCGTCGGTCCAGGCGCGGGCGTAGTTCTCCCAGCGCATCTGCTCGGGAAGCAGCCCCAGGCCGCCGGCGAAGATCTCGGCGGGGGACTTGAAGGATGCCGAGAGCATCCACAGGAACGGGTAGATCCACAGAAGGGCGATCAGACCGAGGGCCGCGACCACAGCCCACCAGGGAAGGCGGCGGCGCCACTGTGTCCGGCGGGCTGTCGCGCTCGCCGTCGGCGCGGGGATGGAAGGGCGTGTCGAGGTGGTCATGCGCGCACTCCTGAGCGTCGGGCGATCACCGTGACCCACAGCTGGATGCCGACCACCACGAGCACCAGCAGCCCGAAGAGGACCGCCGCCGCGGAGGCGAAGCCCAGCTGGGGGATGGTGGCCGCGAAGGCGTACCGGTAGATGTAGATCTCGATGATCTCGGTGCTGAAGAAGGGGCCGCCCGCGGTCATGGTCTGCATGAGGTCGAAGGCGTGGAAGCAGTCCTCGACCGTGAGCACGGTGATGATCAACAGGAACGGGATCAGCAGCGGCAACGTGATGTGGCGGAAGGTCTGCACGGCGCCCGCGCCGTCGATGCGCGCAGCCTCGTAGAGGTCCCGGGGAACCGTCTGCAGTGCGGCGAGCCAGTAGATCAGGGTGATCCCGAAGAACTTCCACACGTACACCAGTGCCGCGGTGGCCAGCGCTGTGCTCGAGGAGCCGAGCAGGTCGATGCTCCCCAGCCCGAGCAGCTGGGCGAGGACGGACAGCGGCCCGCTCGCCGGGTCCAGCACGAATCGCATCACGACGCCCACGATCGCGGTGGTGGTCACCACGGGCAGGAAGTACATGGTGCGGAAGAAGGCGGAGAACGGCAGCTTGGGGGAGTTCAACAGGATCGCCAGGAAGAACGCGCCGAACACGCGCAGGGGCGCCACGATCAGCATGAACACCAGGGTGATCCGCACTGCGGACCAGAACATCGGGTCCGCGAGCACGGCCCGGTAGTTCTCGATCCCCACGAACCTCTGATCCGCGGTGAAGCCGTTCCACTCCACCAGCGAGTACCAGTAGCTCGCGATCATCGGGTACAGGGTGTACATCCCGTACAGCACGAACGTGGGCAGCAGGAACGCGTAGATCCACAGGTTGCGTCGGCGCAGTCGCGCCGTCCGTCCGGGGCGACGCGCGGCTCCCTCGGCCGGGCGGGGGTGAGCGGGCGGGTCGACCGACGGGCGGGTGAGCACGGGTGATCCGGTCATCGGGGGCCTCCTTCCGGGGCGTTGTCGAGAGCGGGGCAGGGCTGAGCCGATCGGTCAGCGGATCTGGCTGATCGAGAACGTGGAAGGGTCGTTGCCGATGCGGTGGCCCGCGTCCAGCGCGTCGATCCGGCGCATCTGCTCTGTGGTCAGCGAGAACCCGTTGACGTCGAGGTTCTCGACCAGCCGGACACGGGAGGTGGTCTTGGGGATCACCACGTAGCCGTGCTGCACGTGCCAGCGGAGCACCACCTGGGCGGGAGTGACATGGTGCTCCTCCGCGATCCGGGTGATCTCCGGCAGCGTGAGGTCCGCCCCTTGGCCCAGTGGCGAGTAGCTCTCCACCGCGATGCCCAGCTCTGCCTGCAGGGCGGCCAGGTCACCGCGCGCGTGGGTGGGGTGCAGTTCGATCTGGTTCACTGCCGGCAGCACGTCGGCGGTGCGCGCCAGCTCCTGCAGATGCTCGGGAAGGAAGTTCGAGACGCCGACGGCGCGGGCCGTCCCCTCCGCATGAAGCTGTTCGAAGGCTCGCCAGGTCTCCGGCCACAACCCGGCCTCGGGGTTCGGCCAGTGGATGAGGAAGAGATCGAGGCGGTCCAGTCCCAGCCGCGCGAGCGAGTCGGAACAGGCCCGCAGCGCCGCGTCGTATCCCTGTTCCCCGTTGCGGAGTTTGGTGGTCACGACCACCTCGTCGCGGGGGAGGCCGACAGCACGCAGGGCCGCTCCGACGCCGGACTCGTTGTTGTAGGCGGCGGCAGTGTCGATATGTCGATAGCCCACCTCGAGCGCCTCCTCGACGACTCGCTGGACCTGCTCCGGGGGGATCTGGAAGACACCCAGGCCGAGCTGCGGGATGTCCATGTCCGGGGCGATGGTGATGGTGGTGCGCAGCGGGGCGGAGGGCGTGATGGTCATCGCAGCGCCTCCAGCTGAAGCAGCGACACCGACGGCAACGGCAGTTCGACGGCGAGGGTGAGCGTTCCATCGGTGCCGACCTCCACCTCGCGCGGGGCCTCCAACTCCTCGAGACCCTCCCGGGAGTGAATCTGTGCGAGCTGCTCCGGTGAGGGGACCTGCGGGGCGCCCAGCTCCTGCCACACCGTGTGACTGTTGGAGTGCCGCTCATCGATCCGATGGTGAGTGAGCCGGTGGATGCCGGGGTCGAGCCCGTGGACACGCAGCGTGACCGAGGTGGGCGCATCGTCCGTCCGGTACTGGTCGTCGGTGTGCCGCCACAGAGCCGCGGAGATCCGGCCGTCCTGATGGCGCGAGGCGAGCACGTCGACCTCCTCGGGCATCGCCCGACCCGCCGCCTCGTCCAGCCGCTCCACTCCGTGGGAGGCGTCGCAGGTGGCCGCCAGACGGCTTACACCGAGGTGGGACAGCAGGCGATAGGCGTTCAGCAGAGGTTTCTCGATCCGATCCGCGGTGAGGAACGCGCGGGTGCCCTCGAAGAACCGTTCGCCCTCGAAGTAGAAGCTCCATGACATCGCCTGCTGGATGTTCGCGCCTTCGCTGTCGCTGAGGTCCAGCAGCTTCTTCATCAGCTTCACCTGGAACACCGGGTAGTACTCGGTGTTCTGGAAGCGGAAGTTCGCGTTGTCGTAGAAGGAGAAGTGGGCGGGGACCCCGGCATCGCACTCGTCGACGATCGCGGGCAGCGTGCGGTACTGCGGGAACTGCGCCATCACCCGCAGCATGGAGCGCACCTCGTAGAGCATCTTGTGCGCCGAGGGGCTCTGCTGTTCGGGGGCGTCGCCGCCGGTCGGGCCGTACACCCGCCACGGGGTGAAGCTGGAGCCCTTGGTGTGGAACGAGACGAAGTCCAGGGGCAGGTCGTGCTGGTCGGTGTAGGAGAGGAAACCGTGGAGGAACTCGGTGCCGCCGCCGGTGACTGCAGGCCCGCCCACCTTGGCGCTCGGCAGCACGCTGCGGACGCCCTCGACCGTGGCCCGGTACAGCTCATGGAACTGCTCCGGGGTGCCGCGCCAGTAGAAGATGTCCGGCTCGTTCCACAGCTCCCACAGCCAGGTGTCGACCTCCTCGGTGCCGTATCGCTCCACGCAGTGGGCGGCCAGCGCCGCGATCAGATCCCGCCAGCGGGCGTAGTCACGCGGCGGATAGGACCACTGCCCGGCCTCGTAGGCGGAGTAGACGGTGGGGCTGGGGGTGACGGTGAGTTCCTGAGCTTCGGGCGGGAGCAGGTCGCGCGGGGTGAATCCGATCTCGACCAGCACGTGGTGGCCGGCCTCGACGATCGCGTCGTAGGTCTGATCCAGGATCGTGAAGTCGTAGTGGGGGTTGCCCTCGGAGTCCTCGTGGTAGACGTTGCCGTTGCCCCAGTGGGGGATCCCGAAGCCGGAGCCCGAGCACAGCGCGTAGTGAGGACGGATGTGATACCCGGTGGTGGTCAGGCCGCCGAAGGTGTTCAGCAGATGGCGTCCGGTGGGCGTATAGGTCCAGTTGATCTCGTCGTAGCCGACGCTCTCCCACAGACGGGTGAGCGGGCCGACCTCGCGGTGCGCGTCGATGTCGATCGTGGCGACCTCGACGTGCGGGGCGCCGGGGTCGCTCGGGGCATTGGGCGGGAAGGCGCGGGCGCTGGTGAGGTTCGCATGGGTGGGCTGGGCGGTCGTGGACACGCGGGTCACTGCCTTTCGAGGGGCTCGCGGCGGCTGCCGGGCGTGGACTGCGCCGGACGTCGGTGCCGGGCGCAGGGGAGCTCGTGCAGGAGGTGGGGCTGTGGTGCCAGTGCGGCGCCTCCGACGCGACGGGGATCTGCTCGGTGCGACGGTCGGCGCTGCGAGGGTCCGGCTGCTGTGCCGGTCCCGGTGGAGGCGTGGGGTGTGCCTCGCGTTCGCAGGAAGCCTACGAACCTCGTGTGCAGATTGTCAACAATCTACGAGAACGATCTCGTGGTGAGATGAAAAGCGGTGTCACCGAGGAGGCACAACCCTGACCATGCAGGTCAGAGACCGGTCTTCCCTTCGGGGCCGGGCCCGGAGAGCGGAGGGGTCTCCGCCGGGTCGTGCGCGAGGTCGCGCATCTTCCGGAGCTGGCGCAGGGTCCAGCCGATGTGCTTCTCGATGGAGCCGACCGCTGCGACGGGGTCCCCGGTGGCCAGCACGTCCCGCATCTCCTGGTGTTCGACGTGGAGTTTCGTGCGGAAGTCGGCGCGGTCGGTGCGGGCGTTGAGGAACATCGACACCTGGCTGCGCAGCGTGGTCCAGGTGCGCTGGAGTCGTGCATGGTCGGCGGCCGCGTACACCAGGTCGTGGAACTCGAGGTCCAGGCTCACATGCTCGTTGTCATGTGCATCCGCGGGAACCCGGGCCATTCGCCCGATCACGTCGTCCATGGCATCGAGCGCCGACGGCGAGATCCGTTCGGCGCACCGCTCCATCGCCAAGCGTTCGATCGCCAGTCGCATGGAGTAGATCTCCTCGATGTCCGCGTCGTCGAGGGTGATTACACGGGCCCCGCGGTGTCGCTGCGACTCGACCAGGCCCTCCCGCACAAGCTCCGAGATCGCCTCTCGCACCGGTCCGCGGCTCACTGCCATCGAGTCCGCGAGCTCGACCTCTTTCAGGCGTTCGCCCGGGGCGAGCACCCCGGAGGTGATCATCTCGCGCAGGCGATCCGCGATCACTGTCGACAGAGCAGGAGGGGTCTCCACGCCGGTCAGGAGCTTGGACGTCGCCATCGAGGCATCCTCCTGCGGGTGGTGAAGGGTGGGGTGGGTGCGCGGCGGGTCAGTGCACTGCGGGTGAGTGTAGTAGGGCGTGCAGGCGGTGGGGTGGGCGCGTCACAGCGCGCCCGTGGTCAGCCGATGTGCTCGTGTAGAGGGGGGGCTCTCAGCTAAGGTAAGCCTATGCTAAGTTGCTCGGCGGCGCGCGGGCAGTGCACCGGCGCCGCCGATGAGTCGTCCTGTCGACGGCACCCCGCCGTCGACGTCCACCCTTCAGAGAGGCCTTCCGCGCATGCGCCACACCCCCGCCCGCCGCAGTCTGCTGCTCGCCGCCCTCGCTCTCCCGCCCGCGCTGACGCTCGGTGCCTGCTCCTCGACCTCCTCCGGCGCGGACGAGCAGGCGGGCGCGGCGGGCGAGGACGCCGCCACCCGCAGCGTCGACCACGCGCGGGGCACGGCGGAGGTGCCGCAGTCCCCGCAGCGCGTGGTGGTGCTGGAGCCGGTCGAGCTGGACACCGCGGTCGCGCTGGGCACGATCCCCGTCGGCGCCGCGGTGGCCAGCAACGTCGCGGGGGTCCCCACCTACCTCGGGGTCGACGGCGTCGAGCCCGTGGGCACCGTGCCCGAGCCCGATCTCGAGGCCATCGCCGCGCTCGCGCCGGACCTGATCCTGGGGACCGATTCCCGCCACTCCGACCTCTTCGCGCAGCTCGAGGCGATCGCCCCGACCGTCTTCATGCAGACCCAGGCCGATCCGTGGCAGGAGAACGTGCTGCTGATCGGCGAGGCGCTCGGTGCGAAGGACGCCGCCCAGGAGCTGCTCGACGAGTTCGACCAGCGCTGCGCGGAGATCGGGGAGAGGTTCGACGTCTCCGGCCGCACCGCGAACATGATCCGCCCGCGGGACGAGACGACGCTGAGCCTGTACGGCCCGACCTCCTTCGCCGGCGGCGCCCTGGAGGCCGTGGGGCTGACGGTCCCCGAGCAGGACTGGGCGGACGGCCTGCAGGCCGATCTCTCCCCGGAGAACATCCTCGAGGCGCGCGCGGACTACGTGTTCGTCACCACCGTGGACGTGGACGACGAGTCCACCATCCCGCCGGCGATCAGCGACAACCGCGACGCGTTCCCCTCCGTGACGCTGGTGGACACCAGCTACTGGGTCTCCGGGGTCGGGCCGAAGGGCGGCGCGCTGGTCCTGGACGACATCGAGCAGTTCCTCGACGCCCAGCAGTGACCACGGCCCACGCCGCCCGCCCCGAGGCGGGGACCGCACCGGGCGCCGGGCGGACCGTGCTCGGCCTGATCGTGCTGGCCGGGCTGCTGGCCCTCGCGGCGGCGGTCTCGTTGATGGTCGGTTCCAACCCGCTCCCTCCCGGCACGGTGCTCGAGGTGCTGCGCGGAGGCGGCTCCCCGGAGGCGCGCTACGTGGTGGCCGAGCTGCGGGTGCCGCGGACTCTCACCGGGGTGCTCGTCGGCACCGCCCTGGGGGCCGCCGGTGCGCTGATCCAGGCCTTCACCAGGAATCCGCTCGCGGATCCGGGCATCCTCGGCGTCAACGCCGGCGCCGCCTTCTTCGTCGCCGTCGGTGTGTCCTTCCTGGGGATGCGCAGCATCACCTCCTTCCTCTGGCCGGCGCTGCTGGGCGCCCTGCTGGTGACGGTCGCGGTGTACCTGATCGGCTCTGCCGGGCGCGGCGCGGCCGATCCGCTGCGGCTCACCCTGGCCGGGGTGGCGCTGGGCGCGGTGTTCTCCGGGATGACCACCGGCCTGACCCTGAGCGATCCGGAGGCGTTCGCACAGATGCGCTCGTGGAACGCCGGCTCGCTGCTGGGTCGGGGACTCGACGTGATCGCGCCCGTGGCGCCGGTGATCGCCCTCGCCCTGTGCGGAGCCGTCCTGCTCGCGCCGGGGCTCAACGCCCTGGCGCTGGGGGAGGACGTCGCCCGGGCGCAGGGAGCGAACGTCCTCGGCCTCCGCCTCGGGGTGATCGCGACAGTGACGGTGCTGGCGGGGACGGCGACCGCGGTGGCCGGGCCGATCTCCTTCATCGGGCTGATGGTCCCGCACGTGGCGCGCTGGGTGTTCGGGGTGGATCAGCGGGTGATCCTGGTGATCTCCGCCCTGCTGGCTCCGGTGATCGTGCTGTTCTCCGACGTGCTCGGGCGGGTGCTGATCGCCCCGGCGGAGATCCCCGTCGGGATCGTGACCGCCTTCGTCGGCGCGCCCGTGCTCATCGTCCTGGCCCGACGGCGGAGAGCGAGCACCCTGTCATGACCTCCCTCCGAGACCGGACCCCGAGCGACCCCGCCGCGCGCGAGGCCCCGCTGCTCGACGTCGGCTACCGGCGGCTCGTCCTCCCCGTCGGCCGCGGCGTGCTCGCCGCGCGGGCGCGCAGCCTGGCCGTCGCCGCCGCGTGCGGCCTGCTCCTGCTGGTGCTCGGCGTCGCCGCGCTCGGCCTGGGCACCTATCCGCTGACCCCGACGGCCGTGGTCGAGACCCTGCTCGGCGGAGGCGGCGCACTGGACCGCACGGTGGTGCTGCAGTGGCGGCTTCCCCGTGCGCTCGCCGCCGTCGTGCTCGGCGGGCTGCTCGCCATCGCGGGGGCGCTGTTCCAGACCGTGACCCGCAATCCCCTGGCCAGCCCGGACATCCTGGGCCTGTCCAACGGGGCGTTCACCGGCATGCTGCTGACCGTGCTGCTGGTCTCCGAGAGCTGGCCGCTGACCACCGCCGGCGCTGTCGGCGGCGGTCTCGCCACCGCCGCGGTGATCTGGGCCCTGGCCCGACGGGACGGCGTGCAGGGCTTCCGCCTGATCGTGATCGGCATCGGGGTCGCGGCCGTCCTCGCCTCGGCGAACACCTGGATGCTGCTCGAGATCGAGCTCGAGACGGCCATGTTCGCCTCCGCCTGGGGGACCGGCACCCTCAACGGCGTCACGGCCCGCCCGCTGCTCGGCGCGATCGTCTGCGCGGTGCCGCTGCTGCTGCTCCTCGCCGCCGTGTCGCCCCGGCTGCGCCAGCTCGACCTCGGCGACGACGTCGCCACGGCCACCGGGGCCCGGCCGGGCCGGGTGCGCACACTGGTCCTCCTGTGCGCGGTGCTGCTGGTCTCGATCGCCACCGCGGTCATCGGCCCGGTCGCGTTCATCGCCCTCGCCGCTCCCCAGATCGCCCGCCGCCTCGCCCGGACCCCTCACCTCTCGCTCCTGCTCTCCGCCCTGGTGGGGGCGTCCCTGCTGCTCGCCTCCGACCTGATCGCCCAGCACGTCCTGCCGGTCACCCTGCCGGTGGGCGTGGTCACCGTCTCCGTCGGCGGCCTCTACCTCGTCCTCGTCCTCATCCAGGAGATCCGTCGCCGTGCCTGAGCACCGCCCCCGCCCCGACGATCCGCCCGCCTCCGACCCGGTCGCCGGGACCGCTCGCCTGCGCGCCGAGCACGTCACCCTCGGCTACGACGGCGCCCCCGTCATCACCGGCCTCAGCACCGCGATCCCGCCTGGGTCCTTCACCGTGATCATCGGCCCGAACGCCTGCGGCAAGTCCACCCTGCTGCGCGGGCTCTCCCGCCTCCTGCCCGCCCGGGCCGGCGAGGTGATCCTGGACGGGAAGGCGATCACGACCCACCCGGCCAAGGAGGTCGCCCGGCGGCTCGGTCTGCTCCCGCAGTCCGCACTCGCCCCCGACGGGATCACCGTCGCCGACCTCGTCGCCCGGGGCCGCTACCCCCATCAGGGCCTGTTCCCGCAGTGGTCCCCGGCCGACCGGCGAGCGGTGCACGAGGCCCTCGAGGCCACCGGCACCCTCGCGCTGGCCCCGCGCCGGGTCGACGAGCTCTCCGGCGGGCAGCGGCAGCGCGTCTGGGTCGCGATGGTCCTCGCCCAGCAGACCGACCTGCTCCTGCTGGACGAACCCACCACCTTCCTCGACATCGCCCACCAGGTCGAGCTGATGGAGCTGTTCGCCCACCTGCACCGGCAGGGCCGCACCGTCGTCGCCGTCCTCCACGACCTCAACCACGCCGCCCGCTACGCGGACCACGTCATCGCCATGCGCGACGGGCGCATCCTCGCGACCGGCACCCCGGACGAGGTCGTCACCAGCGAGCGGGTCGAGCAGATCTACGACCTTCCCAACGTCGTGATCGCCGATCCCGTCAGCGGGGGACCGCTCGTCGTGCCCCGCGGGACGCCCCACCCCGCGGCACAGGGAGCACAGGCATGACCGGCGACGCCCCGGAGCCCGTCGTGGGACGCCCCTGGGAGTACAGCGCCTTCCCCGTCGCGGTGGCCCGCACCAGGCGCCTCAGCCCCGGCTTCCTGCGGATCACCCTGACCGGCCCCGCCCTGAGGAACTTCGCGCCCTGGGCGCTGGACCAGCGCATCAAGCTGGTGCTGCCGATGGCCGACGGCTCCCGGCCCGAGTTCGGCCTGCGGGAGGACCCGACGCCCCACCCCCGGCAGTGGTACACGCGCTGGAAGGAGCTGCCCGAGGCGCACCGCAACGTGCTGCGCACCTACACGCCGTCCGCGATCCGGCCCGAGAGCGCGGAGATCGACGTCGACCTGTTCCTCCACGACCCGCCCGGACCCGCCTCCGCCTGGGCGCTGGGCTGCGCGCCGGGCGACGAGCTGGTGATCACGGGACCGGACGTGCGCTGCGGGTTCACCGGCTACGGCCTGCACTACCGCCCGCCCGTTTCGCCCACGCACCTGCTCCTGATCGGGGACGAGTCCGCGCTGCCCGCCCTCGCCAACATCGTCGCCGCACTGCCGGCGGGCACCCCCGCGGACGTCCTGCTGGAGCTCGCGGACCCGCGCGACGACATCCTCCCGACCGCGCCGGCGGAGGTCGAGGTCCAGATCGTCCCCGGCGGCCCGCGCGCCGGCGAGAGCCTGGAGCGTGCCGTGCGGGACTGGGCGGCGCATCACGGTGCGGCCTTCGTCGGCGCCCCCGGCTCCTACGCGTGGATCGCCGGGGAGGCGACCGCGACCGTGCGCATCCGGCGCCTGCTCACCGGGGACCTCGCCCTGCCGAAGGACCGTGTCGCATTCCTGGGCTACTGGAAGCACGGCGGGCCGCTCGTCGGCTGACCCGCCGCGGCGCGCCGTGTCACGGCGCCACGTTGTGGGTGCGGCGGAACAGGTTGCCCGGGTCGTACACCTGCTTCACCCGCTGCAGGCGCCGGTAGGTCTCCTCCCCGTACGCCTCCCGGCTCGACTCCGGCACCGGCCGCGCCCGCTCCAGCGACCGGAAGTTCACGTACTCGCCGGAGTCCCGCAGCCCTGCCAGGGCCTCCCGGATCCGCTCGCCGAAGGCGAGGAAGCGCGCGTCGTCGGCGGGATCGTGCCAGGCCAGGTGCAGCGACATCATCACCCGCGCGGTGCGGTGCGGGAAGGCGGTGGCCGCCACCGGCACCCGGGCGAAGGCGCCGCCCAGCAGGTGCAGGTCCACGCTCGCGCCCCGCCCCGGCAGCGCCTCCGCGACGGCGACCAGCGCGTCCAGGGCGTCCTCGTCCACCGTGCGGAAGGAGGCGTTGCGCCACAGCCCCCGCGCCCCGGTGGGCATCATGCCGCTGCGCGCCCCCTGCCAGGACTCCCAGCTCACCGGCCCGCTGCGCTGCAGCGCCGGCGGCGCCATCCGCCGCAGCCGTTCGAACTGCTCCTCGCCGCGCTCGTGGTCCTCCCCGATCCACACCCCGTGGATCATCAGCCACGGCTCCTCGCCCAGCCCCTCGCCCTCGGGCGGCACCGAGATCGAGATGACCACGGCGAGCTCGTCCGGCAGCGTGCGGCTCCAGCGCTCGAAGGCGCCCAGGGTGCGCCGCCAGGCGGGGCGGCGGTAGTACAGGCTCGCCCCCAGCACCGTCTCCGGCATCGGCACCGCCCGGTAGGTGAGCGAGGTGACCACCCCGAAGTTCCCGCCCCCGCCGCGCAGCCCCCAGAAAAGGTCCGGATGCTCGCTCTCGCTCGCCGCCAGGTGGCGGCCGTCGGCCGTGAGCACCTCCGCCCGCTCCAGCCGGTCCAGGCTCAATCCCGCCCGACGCACCAGCCAGCCCACCCCGCCGCCCAGCGTCATCCCCGCGATCCCGGGGGAGGGGACGGTGCCCAGCGGCACCGCGAGACGGTGCGGCGCGGTGGCGGTGTCCACGTCCCCCACCCGCGCGCCGGGGCCGGCCGTGACCCGCTGCGTCACCGGGTCCACGGTGACCTCCCGCAGCGCGCCCAGGTCGAGCACGATCCCGTCGTCCACCGTGCCGAGCCCGGCCACCGAGTGGCCGCCGCCGCGCACCGCGAGCGGCAGGCGCGTCTCCCCCGCGGCCTCCAGGGTGGCGGCGATGTCCGCGGTGGAGGCGGCGCGCACGATCATCACCGGGAAGCGGTCGATCCGCCCGTTCCACACGGCGCGCGCGTCGTCGTACTCGACGTCCTCGGGGACCACCGCCGTGCCCTCGACGCGCTCGCGCAGGCGCTCCAGCGCCGAGCGTGCCTCCGGGATCCGGTCCTCTCCCGTCCTCGCTGCCATCGCCTGCCGACCCCTTCGTGCCGGGGCGCCGGCCGCGCGGGGGCGGCGCCTGCCGTGATCCGCTCCCGGCCGGCGGCGCGGGTGCCGCGGCGGGGCGGAGGGAACTGCTCTCGACGCTACTCCCGGCGACGGGGCCGGGCAATGGACCATCGCCCCGGCCGACGGGTCAGGCGCTCGCCGGCGGCGCCGCCCGGGTGTACCGCAGCAGCAGCTCCTCGCCGCCGCGCAGCACGCCCGCCAGCTGCATCGCGGTGGGTGCCGCCTGCGGCGAGTGGGCGATGCGCGGCGCGGACCCGGCCTCGAGGGTGGCGGCGAGGGTGAGGCACAGCTCGTCCACCACGCCGGCCTCCAGCAGGGCGCCCAGCAGGGTGGGGCCGCCCTCGCAGTGGATCCGTCCCAGCCCGCGCTCGCGCAGCAGCGCGCGCACCGTGCGGGGATCCACCTCGTCCTCGCCCGCCACCAGCACGTCCGCCACCTCCGAGAGCGCGGCGCGGCGCGTGGCGGGCGCCTCCGCCACGGTGAGCACCAGCGGACGCACCGGCGCCTCGGCGAACAGCGCAGCGGCGGGATCGAGCTCCAGCCGGCGGCTCACCAGCGCGAACACCGGCTGCGCGGCGAGGCCGTGCGCGGTGCGCCAGCGTGCGGCCTGATCGGGCAGGCGCATCGCGTCGTAGCCCTCCAGCCGCGCGGTGCCGGCGCCCAGCAGCACCACGTCCGCCCAGCGGCGCAGCAGCGCGAACACGCGCCCGTCGGCCTCGCCGCCCAGAGCGCCGGAGAGCCCGTCGCGGGCGGCGGCGCCGTCGAGACTGGCCACGAAATTCAGCCGCAGCCAGTCCTCGCCCGGCATCGCGTAGTGTTGCAGGAGCTGCTCATCGGTGAGGTCCGCGGCCGGGGCGGGCCAGAGCGAGTTGATCGAGGGCACGGCATCTCCTGGTGGTCGCGGCGGGCGGGGTGCTCCGCCGCACTGTAGCCGCCCCGCGTCAGTGCTTGACCAGCAGCCGTTCCGGGATCGCCTCGCTGCCCTCGATCCCGGCCACCAGCTCCGGATCGATCGCGGTGCCGCGGCGCAGGATCGTGAGCGTGCCGCGGTTCTCGAGGATCACCAGCTCCACGTCGTCCCGGTCCCGCACCCCCGAGATCCGCAGGCGGTGCAGCAGATCCTGTTCGGAGAGCCGGCGGCGGCGCAGCGCACGCGTGATCACCTTCCCCTCCACCATCACCACGACCGGGCGGCGCAGCGCGGCCCGCGGCAGGAGCCCCGTGGTGCGCTTGAGCATCCCGGTGCACCGCTCCAGCAGCATCACCGTGTTCAGCACCAGCAGCGCCCCCAGCAGGGTGGGCGCCTCGCCGAGCGTGGCGCGAGCGGTGACCCCGCCGATCACGGCGAGCACCACGAAGGAGCCCACCGTCGGGTTCGCCATCAGGCGCTGCCCCGAGACCTGCACCAGCAGCGAGAAGAACACGTACAGCACGATCGCGGAGACGATCACGCCGAACGCCCCGCTCCACGTGATGCCGATGTAGTCCCGCCACACGATGTCCCAGTCGATCATCTCTCCATTGTTGCGGAACAGTGCGCCGCCCGACCGGCGGTTCCTCCGGGTCGCCGGCTCCTACCCCGACTGTGCAGGCAGCGCTCGGGCGACCACGACGTCCTGCCGGAGCTCGGCCGGGTCGATCTCGGCGCCCGCATGCAGTGCTGCCGTCGCGGCGAGATTCAAGGCGCCAGCGGGCGCGCAGCGGACGTCGCTCGGCGGATGCTCCGGGAGCGACCCGAGGATCTCGGCGAGCCGACGAGCTGCCGCGAGAGCGTCGGCCTCATCCTGCCCGACGCCGTCGACGGGCACCGGCTTCCCGGAACTGGTGACCATCGCCTCGACGAGCAGCACCCGCGCATGCCCGGACGCGAACAGAGGCACCTGCGTCGTCACTCTCAGGCCCACAGGGCTGTGTTCGACGAGGTGGTGGAGCAGCCAGGTCAGCTGGACCAGCCCCGTGGCGAGAGAGCCCGACCCCGCGCCCGCGCTCCACGACCGGTTCCCCTCCCCAGTGCGGGCGCGCCCCAGTGCCTCCCACCCTCTGCCGGTCGTGGCCGGAACGGGGACCGACAGCGGGCACTCGACGGCAATCGCCACCTGCCTGCCCTCCGCCAGTGCGCGTTCGATGAGGAGCGCAGGAGCGGAGGGATCGTCGGTCCCGGAATGCGTGCCCGAACTGTCCGCCCAGGCGAAGCCGCCAGGACGGCGCACGGAGCCGATGTCGATGCCGAGGATGAACATGTGCTGAGTGTTCCAGGTCGGTACGGCACCGATGCGCCGCCGCCCGCCTCAGCGCCGCCAGAAGAAGCAGTGCTCCACGCCGCTGGGCGCGGTGACCCGCTCGAGGTGGAAGCGGTCTGTGAGGTCCTCGGGGCGGTCCCACAGCCGCAGGCCGTGCCCGTACTCGACCGGCGCGATCGCCACGTGCATCTCGTCCACGAGGTCCGCGTCCAGGAACTGGCGCAGGGTGCTCACCCCGCCGCCGATCCGCACATCCCGGCCGTCCGCGAGCTCGAGGGCGCGCGCGAGCGCCTGCTCCGGGGTGGCGTCGACGAAGTGGAAGGTGGTCTCGCCGACGCTGAGCGGCGCCCGCTCGTGGTGGGTGAGCACCACCACGGGGGTGTGGAACGGCGGCTCCTCGCCCCACCAGCCGATCCAGTCGTCGTCGGCGTCCCAGGGGCCGCGCTGGGGCCCGAACTTGTGCCGGCCCATGATCTCCGCCCCGATGCCGCGGGCGAAGTCGCGGGTGAGGCGGTCCTCGAGGCCGCGGCTGCCGCCGCCGTCGGTGCGGCCGGGGAAGCTCGCGGTCGCGAACGCCCAGGCCATCAGCTCGGTGGGGTCGACGTGGCCGAAGGGCCGCTGGAGGGTCTGCTCCTCCCCGGCGCCGATGCCGTCGCGGGAGACAGTGACGTTCTGGACACGCACGCGCTGCGTCATGGGGGAGTCCTCTCGGAACGGGGCTCCATGATGCGCCCCGCACCGTTCCGTGTCATCCGTTCCGGCGCGACGGTTTCTCACTGCTCCGCTGTCCCGACGCCGGATCCTCACGCGTCCGGGCTAAGACGGGAGAAGTGCGTCGGCTCATCGTCGCCACGTGTCAATTGCGTGCAGAGGCGACCCAGGTCGGCCGTCGCCGGCGTCTCCCCCTAGCCCCGGCGCACCTCGTCGAGGTACCCGTAGGCCGTCACGCGGGAGACGCCGAGTCGGGCGGAGACCTTCTCCGCGGCGCGCTTGATGTGGAAGGCGCCGCGGTCCTCGAGCAGGCGCAGCACCTCGATCCTGTCCGCCTTGGTCATCGCGGCGGGCGGCTTGCCGGTCGCGGCGATGGCCTCGGTGATCATGTCCTCGAGGACGCTCGTGACATCGGGGGCGACGAGCTCGTGCGGCGGCTCGGCGGGGCCCGTCCCGCCGGCCTCCGGGGCGAGCGCCGTCAGCGCCGTCATGACGTCCTGGAGCGGGGAGAGGTCGCGGTTGATGCACAGCGCCGCGATGACCTGCCCGTCGTGGTCGCGGAAGTAGACCGAGGAGCTGATCAGCTCCCGCCCGTCGGCCGTGCGCCCGCGATAGCCGAAGGCATCGTGGTCCTTCTCCTGGTCGCGCAGCACCTCGACGCCGAGGTTCGTAGACGGCCCGCCCACGCTGCGCCCGCTGACGTGGCCGTTGAGGATCGCGCGCACGGAGTGGTCGAGGTCGCCGGCGCTGAGGTCGTGGAGGACCACCTCGCAGTGGGCACCGCCCACGGCGGCGATCGCCTCCATGACCGGGGCGAGGGTGGCCTCGGCCTCGGCGATGTCCGCGAAGCGGGTGCGCCCGTCGACCGGGAGCGGGGCGGGCGGGGCAGGGGTCTCGGTCACGGGGCCCTCCTTCCGAGGCACGCCTCATGGTCTCACCCGAGGCAGCCCCCGGCGAACAGAAAACTAGTCAAAAAGAGAGAATATCTGTAGTGTCACGGCCGGCAGGACGGCGGCAGGCCGCGCGGAGCCACCGTCCCGCTCCCTGCCCCGACGTCGAGGGCGCGGGCCGGCTCCACGAGAGGACAGCGCACTGACATGACAGATCTGCTGCTCCGCGGCGGGCACCTCGTCCCCGGCGACGGCCGTGGCCCCCACCGCGCCGACCTGCTGATCTCCGGCGGCCGCATCGCGGCGCTCGGCGAGGACCTGCCCGTCCCCGCGGGCGCGGAGGTGCTCGACGCGGGCGGGAGGCTCGTGGTCCCCGGATTCGTGGACGCGCACTCCCACGCCGACGCGACGGTGTTCGACCCCGAGGTGCAGCTCGCGCTGCTGCGCCAGGGCGTCACCACTGTCGTCGCCGGGCAGGACGGCGTCTCCTTCGCCCCCGGCGACGGCGCCTTCGCCGGCGAGTACTTCGCCCCGATCAACGGCCGCCACCCCTCCTACACCGGGCCGCGCGTCGCGGACCTGCTCGCCGGGTACGACGGGCGCCTCCCGCTCCAGGTCGCCTATCTCGTGCCCGCGGGGACCGTGCGCCACGAGGTGATGGGCCTCGCGGACCGGCCCGCCACCGCCGAGGAGCGCGCCGCGATGGCCGCGCTCGTCGCCCAGGGGGTCGCCGACGGGGCGGTGGGGCTCTCGACCGGGCTCGACTACGTGCCCGGCCTCTTCGCCGCGGCCGACGAGATCGCCGCGCTCGCCGCCCCGCTCGCGCCCCGCCGCCTGCCCTACGTCACCCACATGCGCGGCGGGTACGAGCTCAACGCCCAGGTGGGCGTCGAGGAGGCCGTCGCGATCGGGCAGGCCGCCGGGGTCCCCGTGCACATCTCCCACTTCCACACCCCCGCCGCAGAGGCCGCGCGCCTCCTGGAGTGGGCCCGCGCCCAGGGGGTGGCGACGACCTTCGACGCCTACCCGTACACGCGCGGCTGCTCGCTGCTGTCGATGACGATGCTGCCGCCCGCGCTGAACGCCGCCCCCGTCGGCGAGGCGCTCGCCGAGATCGCGGACCCCGCCGGCCGGGCGCGCCTGCGCGAGCAGTGGTTCCCGCAGGTCGCCACCAACCCCAGCCTCGGCCCCGAGTGGCCCTCGCTGCTCACGATCGCGCACACCGGCGCGCCCGAGCACGCCTTCGCCCCCGGCCTCACCCTCGCCGAGGTCGCTGCGCGGCAGGGCACCGACGCGGTCGACGCGGCGCTCGACCTCCTGCTCGCCGCCCGGCTCGACGTCAACGTCGTCATGGCCGTGCAGGACCAGCGCCCCGCCTCCGACCTCGGCCGGCTGTTCGCCCTGCCCGGGCACGCGGGCGGGTCCGACGGGATCTTCGTGGGCGCCCACCCGCACCCCCGCGCCCGCGGCACCTTCCCCGCCGTCCTCGCCACCCACGTGCGGGAGCGCGCGGACCTCAGCTGGGCGGATGCCGTCCAGCACCTGTCCACCACCGCCTGCGACCTCTTCGCCCTCGGCGACCGCGGCCGGCTGCGGGAGGGCGTGATCGCCGACCTCGCCCTCGTCGACCCGGAGACCGTGCGCGACGCCGCCACCTACGAGGCGCCGCTCGCGCTCGCCGAGGGGATCGACGACGTCCTCGTCGGCGGCATCCCCGTCCTCGCCGACGGCCGACTCACCGGCGCCCTCCCAGGCGGCGGCCTGCGCGCCGCCGCGACCGCCGGCCCCTGAACCCGGCAGTGCGGAGCCGATCCGCCTGTCACCCTGAAAGCACACGACCCCGAAGGAGCCCCCATGGCCCCCACGAACGACACCCCCGTCAAGCAGGCCCTGGTCAGCGACCGCGCCCCGCAGCCCGCCGGCCCCTACAGCCAGGGCATCGTCAGCGGCGACCTGCTGTTCACCGCCGGGTTCGGCCCGCAGGACCGCGCCCACGGCAACGCCGTCGCGGAGACGGTGGGCGAGCAGACCCGCCAGGTGCTGCGCAACATCGAGGCCGTCCTCGCCGAGCACGGCGCGACCCTGGACCACGTGCTGAAGACCACCGTCCACCTCGCCGACCTCGCCGACTTCGACGAGTTCAACGCCGCCTACCAGGAGTTCTTCTCCACCCCGTACCCGGTGCGCACCACCGTCGGCTCGCAGCTCGCGAACATCCTCGTCGAGATCGACGTCGTCGCCCGCGTGGCGGCCTGACGTGACCGCCCCGTCCGGCGCAGCGCCGCCGCGCGCCGTGCCGGGGGAGCGAGCGCTGGACCTGCTCGCCCTCGGCGAGACGATGGCGCTCGTGGTCCCCGCCCGGCCCGAGCCGCTCGAGGACGCGGAGGACTTCCACGTCGCCAGCGGCGGCGCCGAGTCGAACGTGGCCTGTCACCTCGCGGCCGCCGGGCACCGCGCGGCCTGGGCGAGCGCGCTGGGCGACGACGCGCTGGGCCGGCGCGTGCGGCGCGACATCGCCGCGCGCGGCGTGGACGTCTCCGCGGTGAGCACGGATCCCTCGGCACCGACGGGCCTCTACGTCAAGGATCCCGGCCGGGGCGTCGTCTACCACCGCGCCGGCTCCGCCGCCTCCCGCATGGGACCGCCGACGCTCGAGCGCCTCGACCTCGCCACGGCACGGATCGTGCACCTCACCGGGATCACGCTCGCGCTCTCGGAGAGCTGCCGCGCCCTCGTCCACGCCGCGATCGCCGCCGCCCGCGCCGCGGGGGCGCTGGTCAGCCTCGACGTCAACCATCGCCCCGCCCTCTGGGGAAGCACCGCGGAGGCGGCACGGGAGATCCGGACCGCCGCCGCGCAGGCCGACGTGCTCCTGGTGGGCCGGGACGAGGCCGAGGTGCTGTGGGGCACCGCCACCCCCGACACGATCCGGGAGCTGTTCCCGGACGTCCCCCACCTCGTGGTGAAGGACGCCGACGTCGAGGCCGTCGAGTACGAGGGCACGGCCCGCACCGCCGTGCCCACCCCGCGCGTCGACGTGGTCGAGCCCGTCGGCGCCGGTGACGCGTTCGCGGCCGGCTGGCTCGACGGCCTGCTGCGCGGCGAGGGCGCCGAGGAGCGCCTGATCCGCGGCCATGCGAGCGCCGCGCGCGTCCTGTCCAGCACGAAGGACCTCCCCGCCCCCGGGGCCGAAGAAGGAGACACGACCCGATGAGCACGCAGCGAGTGGACAGCACCGCCTGGTTCGACGACGCCTTCGAGGGCGCCCCCCTCATGGCGATCCTGCGCGGCATGGGCACCGCCCGCAGCCTCGAGCTCGCCGCGACCGCCTGGGACCTCGGCATCGACGCCGTCGAGATCCCGCTGCAGGGCGCCGAGGACCTCGACGCCCTGACGGCCGTGGTCGCCGCCGGGCGCGAGCGCGGCAGGCAGGTGGGCGCCGGGACCGTCCTGGACGGCGCGACCGCCCGCGCCGCCGCCGCGGCCGGCGCCGCCTTCGCCGTCAGCCCGGGCCTGGACCTCGAGGTGGTCCGCGCGAGCGAGGAGGCGGGGCTCGCCGCGATGCCCGGCGTCGCCACCGCCACCGAGGTGCAGCAGGCCTACACGGCCGGGCTGCGCTGGCTCAAGGCCTTCCCCGCCTCCCTGCTCGGGACCGGCTGGTTCCCCGCGATGCGCGGCCCGTTCCCGGAGGCGCGCTTCGTCGCCACCGGCGGGATGAACGCCCGCAACGCCGCCGAGTTCCTGGACGCCGGGGTGCGGGTCGTCGCGGTCGGCAGCGCCCTCGAGGACGCCGCCGAGCTCGCCCGCCTCGCCGAGGTGATCGCCCGATGAGCGCCCGCACCGTCACCGTGCACGACAAGTCCTTCCCGCCCTCCCTGCACGGCAGGGACGCCACCGACCTCGACGTACCGCTGGGAGAGCTGTCCACCCCGCTGCTCGTCCTGGACGGGCCCGCGATGGCGCACAATCTGCAGGTCATGGCCGACTGGTCGGCCGCGCGCGGGCTCGAGCTGATGCCCCACGGCAAGACGACCATGGCGCCCGTGCTCTGGCGCCGTCAGCTCGAGGCGGGCGCCGTCGGCATCACCGTCGCGACCGGCTGGCAGGCCGAGGTGGCGCTGCGCGCCGGGGTGCCGACGGTGCAGATCGCGAACATGTGCCTGGACCCGGCGCTGCTGCGCACCCTCGCCGCGCATCTCGCCGAGCATCCCGCACAGGAGCTCGTGTGCTGGGCGGACTCCCTCGCGGCGGTGCGCCTCATGGAGGCCGCGCTGCCGGCCGGGGCCCGGATCGGGGTGCTGGTCGAGCTCGGCGCGGCCGCCGGGCGCACCGGTGTCCGCGACGAGCAGCTCGCCCTCGAGATCGCCCGCGCGATCGCGGACTCGGACCGGCTCGTGCTGCGGGGCGTCTCCGGCTACGAGGGGGCGCTGGGCCACGACCGCTCCGAGGCGGCGCTCGAGGCGGTGCGGACGTACTGCGCGCGCCTGGCCGCGCTCGGCCGGGAGGTCGCCCCGCTGGTGGACGGCCCCGCCTGGGTCACCGCCGGCGGCAGCGCCTACCCGGACCTCGTCGCCGCCGCGATCGCCGGCATCGAGGGGACCCGCGCGATCCTCCGCTCCGGCGCGTACATCGTCCACGACAGCGTGTTCTACCGGGGCATCTCGCCGCTGGACCGCGACCGCGGCCTCGCCGAGCGGGAGGCGCTGCTGCCCGCCATGCGCGCCCACGCCCGCGTCCTCTCCCAGCCCGAGCCGGGCCTCGCCCTGCTCGACGCCGGCAAGCGCGACGTCCCCTACGACGAGGGCCTGCCCGTCCCGCTCGCCGTCGCCGCGGAGCTCGGCGGGCAGGAGCGGCCGTTCCCCGCGGAGGCGCGCGCCGAGATCACCGCGCTCAACGACCAGCACGCCTTCCTGCACTGGGAGGGCGAGGCACCCGTCGCGATCGGCGACGTGGTCACGCTCGGCCTCTCCCACCCCTGCACCGCCTTCGACAAGTGGCGGCTGATCCCGGTGGTGGACGCCGACGGGATCGTGCGCGAGGCGGTCGAGACGCTGTTCTGAGGGCGCGGAGCTCGGTGCTCATCCTCTGAAGAAGGCCTTGAGACGATCCCAGAGCCTCAGCTTCTGTGGGGCGGCGGGATCAGCAGGCGCTGTCTCAGGGTGCTCAGTACTGGAGTGAGAGCTGGGGTTCGTGCCGTGCGGCTCGTCCGACTGCGCTCCGGCAGAGGACCCGTCGTCGATGGAGACGTCAGCCCCGTAGTTGGCCTCAGCTCCGCGGTCGGTCTCGTCGCTGCGTGCGCCGTGGAGGAGGTCCCGTGCAGCGTTCTCCGTGAGCGCCGCGGTATGTGCCGCCTCCAACTGAGCTTTCTGCTCGCGCTCCTGTCGTTGGCGTTCCGCGGCGGCGGCCTGCTCGATTGCGCGTGCCTTGCGCCTCGTCTCAACCGCCTCGAGATCCTCCTTCAACACCCACCCCGACCACACTCGTCCCCCATCGGACAGCCCGAGGAGCTTCTTCTTCGGCTGCCAGACGCGCCGACCCTCGAACAGCTCCTTCAGGAACCTGCGCGCGGAATAGTTTCCTGCCGGGACGAGCTCGAAGCCACCTCGTCCCCGGACCCAGATCGTCGCCCCGAACTTCACCACCGACGGGGAGGGGCACGATGACGTCCAGGGGCTCTTGAGCTCGTTGCCGTCCTCGTCCTGGTACCTGACGCGGAGCGCCGGGAACCTGAACACTGGATCATCCGTGGAGAGCTTGGCCGACTCGGGGAAGAGCCACAGAGTCTCCATTCCTCGCTGTTTGCGCTGGTCGATCCTGGCGGCGAAATCGGTGTTGTGCTTCTGCACTTCGAGTGCATAGGGAGGGGAGCTATCAACCCTGATGTCCGTGTAATCTGTCTCCATGGTTGCGTCGATCCCCAGGTCCTCGCAGATCTTGAGGAGCATCATCTGCAGCCAGAGATGCTCGTCGGTCATCGGACCGCCGCCGTCGCCGCGCCCCGCGAGGTGACCGCAGTCCTGGCTTCCGTCTTTTACGCGGAGGAATCGCGTTCCCGTCGTGTTCGTGAGCTCGACGGGAGACAATCCCTGCGAACAGCCGTCCACCGGACACACGAGAGGTGGCCTCGGCCGGGTGTATATCAGAGCCCAGTCGTCTCCGTGACGGACGTCGACGATTCGACCGCTCTCCCGCAGGCGCGCGTAGCGCTTCATCGTCTGCTTCTGCCCAGCAGCATGCCCGTGCGACGTTGAATGTGCCATGAGCTACATAGTTGTCGGTGGGTCCGACAATCGACGGCTGTATCATGGGCACCGGCAGACAGTCCCGCAGGGACGACCCCTGCCTGGACGGCGACGCGCGGTGCACGGGGGATGGCAACGGGTGTCAGCCTGGAGATCTACGATGCAGACATGCCATCGAAGAGGGTTGAACAGCACATCGCGGTTTTCGGCGAGAGCGGGAGCGGGAAGACCGTCCTCCTGTCCTCCTTCTTCGGGTCGATGAAGGAATCGGGTCATCTCGAGGACAGTCGGTTCACCCTGATCGCGGACAAGCCCGCGCAGGGCACGCAGCTCCTCCAGCGCTACTACCTCATGCGTGACCGAGCGGAGACTCCTGAGAGCAACAAATACAGCTCTTCCTCCTACCCCTTCAGTCTGAGGCCGAAGAACAAGCCCGCCGGCAAGTGAGCGACGAAGGGCAAGGACCCAGTCACGATCGTCTGGCACGACTACCCGGGCGAATGGCTCGAGAACGACGTGTCCGGCGAGACGGAAGCGAAGCGTCGAGTCGAGCTCTTCCGTGCCCTCCTGGAGTCAGATGTCGCTCTGCTGCTCGTTGACGGGCAGAAGCTCCTCGACCATGCCGGGGCCGAGGAGCGATACCTCGGCTCTCTCTTCGGCAGCCTCAGCAATCTCTTCTCCGTGATGCGGGATGACATCCTCGACGATGGGCAGAAGCTCGTGCAGTTCCCCCGGGTCTGGATCATCGCCCTGTCCAAGGCGGACCTGCTTCCGGAGATGACAGCCAAGTCGTTCATGGAGCTGGTGACACGGGAAACCGGAGAGCACCTCATCGAACTGCGGGACGTGCTCGCAGGCTACGTCATCGGCGACGAGGCACTCGCGGTCGGGGAGGACGCTGTCGTGCTGTCTTCCGCCAAGTTCGAACCTGGGCGGATCGATCTGGAGGCACGGGTCGGCGTCGATCTGATGCTCCCGCTCGCAGCAGTTCTCCCGGTCGAACGACACCTCCGGTGGGCGGGCAAGAAGGAGATCCCTGCAAAGGTGGCCAAGGCGCTGGTCAGGAACTCTCAAGAGGTCTTGGGCATCCTCACCGCAGGACTCGACGTGGCGGAAAAGCTCCCGATCCCTCCGCAGGTGAAGCTGGTGGCTGAGAAGGTCGCTAAGGTGCTGAGCAGTGGCCTCGCGAGCGACTTCCTCGGGTGGACGGAGCAGAGTATCGAGGACGCCCATAGGAAAGCGGTGGAGGCCAACGATGAGGTCCGAGCCATTCTCACGGGCTTCATGCTGGACCTGAGGAAGGCTGAGCAGGACGGCGTCCTCTTGAGGGGCGATCGCTGATGCTGATCTGGTCCACCCGTGGGAAGCATTGGGGTCATCGTTTCCTCCGCCGAGGCGGATCGCAGGACCCTCTCGTCGATCTCGAGCGTGCTTTCTCGGGGGCGAGGGGTGCAGGTGAGACGCTCCAGCGGAGCGGGGACCTGCTCGCGCTGCGCTTCAGAGACCCTCTGCTGCGCGAGGACGAGGCGGGGCGGGTGATCATCCACGAGGTGATCACTGACGATCCGTCCGTGCGGGACGCCGCGACCCTCCAGGACGGGATCGCTGCTGTCTGGCCGATGTTGGAGGAGGACTATGCGAAGGTCTGGGACTCCTTGGAGCCACCGGCCTGAGGCGGCAGAGCGGGCAGGCAGTATCGCGGGGCAGGAGCGGCCAGTCCTCCTGGCGCTCCCGCCCCGCGGCGGGTCATGGCGTCACCGCCCGGCGAGCGCGCCTCCGATCCCGCCCACGCTGAAGTACTTGTTCAGCACGGCGAAGACGAGCGCGGGCGGGAGCAGCATGATCACCGACACCGCCATCACCGGGCCCCAGTCGGTCGCGTTCTGCTGGAAGAAGGTCTGCAGACCGATCGGGAGGGTGAACACGTTGCTCGAGCGCAGGAACACCAGCGCCACGAGGTAGTCGTTCCAGGCGAGGAGGAAGGCGAAGATCGCGGTGGAGAGAATCCCGGGCAGGGAGTTCCGCAGCACGATCCGCAGGAAGGACCCGAAGACGGAGCATCCGTCTACCCAGGCGGCCTCCTCGAGAGCCGACGGGATCGAATCGAAGTAGGCCGCCATCATCCACGTCGCGACAGCGAGCGTCGAGGAGACGTACACGATGGTCAGGCCCAGGAGGTTGTCTGCGAGCCCGAGCCGTGCGAAGAGCACGAACAGCGGGATCACCGCCGTGATCACCGGGAGGGACTGGATCACGAAAAGCAGCAGCGAATAGCTCGCGACCGCCCGGCCCCGCCCGCGGGAGAGGACGTAGCCAGCCGGCGCGGCGACGATCACGGAGACTGCGACGGTCGCGAGCGCGACGCCGAGGCTGTTCATCAGCCACACCAGCACGTCGGTACGGGTCAGCACCGTCGTGAAGTTCTCCAGCGTGAGCCAGCTCGTCGTGGCGCTGGTCGCCGCAGGGCGCAGGGAGAGGAGCACGGTGGCGAGGATCGGCAGCAGCACCACGAAGGAGATCGCCGACAGGGCGGCGAAGCGCCACCACTGTCCGCGCTGCTCACGATCCCGGGCGGTGATCCGGACGGCGACTGCGGGGCGGGCCGGGGCCGCCGCGGTGCGGGGGAGGGCTGTGGTGCTCATGCGACATCGGCCTTTCGGATCTGGCGGTACAGGACCGTGGAGACGACGACCAGCACCAGCGTCATGAGGAACGCGATCGCGACACCGGGGCCGGTGCGCATGTCCTGGAAGACGGTGCGATAGGCGAGGACCACGAGCGAGGTCGTCGAGTCGACAGGGCCGCCGCCGGTGAGGAGGTAGATGGTGGGGAAGTCGTTCACGCAGAAGATCGCCATGAGGATCCAGCTGATGTAGGTCGATCGTGAGATCAACGGGAGCGTGATCTGCGAGAACTGCTGCCAGCGGCTCGCGCCGTCCATCCCGGCCGCCTCGTAGACGGTGGTGTCCACCGAGGACAGCGCGGAGGAGCACATCAGCAGCATGAACGGGAAGCTGATCCACACCTTGAAGACGCACACGGTCACCGCGGCCATGAACGGATCGGCCAGGAAGTAGACCTCGCCGAGCCCCAGGAGGCGAGCGAGGGTCGGGGCGAGGCTGTCGGGTGTCCCCACCAGGAAGTTCCACGAGGTGGAGGAGACGACCACGGGAACCACCCACGGCAGCAGGAGCAGCACGCGGAACACGCTGCGTCCAGGGGTACGCAGCCGGAGCAGGAGGGCGAGTGCGAGACCGATCGCCCAGGACCCGAAGACGCCCAGCAGCGTGAACACGAGAGTGACCCCGGCGGACTTCCAGAACCGGGGGCTTGAGAGGGCGTCGGCGTAGTTCTGCAGGCCGATGAACGAGCCGTCCGCGATGAGGGAGCCGTCGCGCACCGACTGCAGTGCGGCGACGAACAGCGGGTAGGCGTTGATCAGGACGAGCAGCAGGATCGACGGCGCGATGAGTGCCATCATCGTCAGCGCGCCGCGGCGGAGCCGGGGCCGGCGTCGCCCGGCCGCGAGCGGCGCGGTGGTGGTCGGGGCGCTCATCCGGCGACCTCCTCCAGGCCGCTCTGCAGCGTGGTCAGCGCGTCCTTCGCGGAGGCCGAGCCCTGGAGGATCGTCTGGGCGAACTGTGCGAGGGCCTGGCCGCCGTCGACCGAGGCGAGCGCTGCGAACGATTCCGACTTCTGCGCCGCGTAGGTCGAGCACACGGGCACCCACTCGTCCACGATCTTCGCCCGATTCGGCTCGGCGCGGAAGGCGTCGGAGTCCGCGATGGCGGTGAGGGCCGGCAGGGAGACGCCGACTGGCTGCTCCCAGTAGCGGTGGAGCTGGCCGAGGTAGTAGGTGAGGAACGCTTCGGACGCCTCTTGCGACGGGGTGTTCGTGTACATCATCAGGTTGTTCACGAAGTACAGGCCGGCGCGGGTCCCGCTCGTGCTTGCCAGCGGGGAGCCGACGACGAGCTCGTCGGAGACCTTCGCGACGCGCTCGGACAGGCCCGGGGTGTGGATTCCGATGGCGGCCTTGCGGTCGTTCCACTGGGCGTCGAGGTTGTCCTGTGTGAAGGACACCGCCCCCTTGTCGACGATCCCCTCCTTCACCAGCTCGAGGACGAACTCCATCGCCTCGACGTTGGCGGGGTTCAGCGCATCGGGCGCGCCATCGGAGTCGAAAAGGCCGCCCCCGTTGTTGATCATCATCGCGACCATCGTGTGCGAGCCGAGGTTGTTCCCGGAACCGGTACCGGTCGCGAAGCCCGAGACGCCGATCTTCTTCAGCGCGAGGCCGGCGTCGAACAGCTCGTCCCAGGTCGTGGGCTGGGAGACGCCAGCCTCCTCGAGCAGGGCGGTGTTGAACCAGAACGGGCGGACGTCGATCTGCCACGGGACGGCGACGTGGCCGTCGGGCGAGTTCAGGGTGTCCACGAGACCGTCGAGGAACTGGATGTCGGGGTCGGAGTCGAGCGCGGCGAGCACGTCGTCGGCGTAGGCGATCGCTCCCTGCTCGGCGAACTGGTACGCCTGGAACCCGGCCCCGGAGCTCACCGCCGGGCCGGTGCCGGAGGCGATCGCGGAGGCGAAGGTCTGGTAGAAGCCGTTCCACTGGATGGTCTGGTACGCGGCCTTGCCGAAGCCGTCCGCAGGGGCGTACTCGTCGATGATCTCGGAGCCGACCTCGTTGTACTCGGGAGTGCCCCAGGGCATGTCCCAGAAGGTCAGCGTCGCGGAGGCGTCACCGCCGGAGCCGCCGGAGCCGCTGGAGGAGCCGGCGATGCTGCATCCGGCGAGCCCGAGGCCGGCGGCGCCGAGTGCGGCGGCGGAGAGGACGGAACGGCGGGAGGGGGTGGGACGGGACATGGTGGACCCGCTTTCTGCTCGTCGTCGAGCGTGGGTGTGGGGTGGTGAGGTCAGCGCGGGAGCGCTGCGAGGACGTCCGCGAGGACGGTGTGGGCGTGCAGAAGGCGCTCGATGTCGTCGACGGCGTCGTCGGCGTCGAGGCGGTGGACGCGCCGCCAGGCGGCGCGATGGCTGGACTCCCAGAGGGTCGGGAGCACGGTGTGACCGGTCGCGTCGGTGAGTGTGACCTCGGCGGGTCGGGCGGTGCCGGAATCGGGCAAGGTCACTTCGGCGGTGGAGGTGGCGCCGAGGACCCGCATCCGGCAGCCGTGGGTGGGGCGGAGGGTGGGGGTCAGCTGGATGGAGACGTCCCGCCCGGCGGCCCCAGCGAGGACGGTTGCGCCGCCCTCGTCCGCGTGCAGCAGCCGCGCCCGTTCGAGCGGTCCGAGGAGCGCTGCGACGGTGAGCGCCACGTCGAGGAGGGCAGTTCCGCTCCGGGCGACGGGCCCGAGGAGGGCGTGGACCTCGAGCAGGCCGGCGCCCTCTGCGGCGGTGCGCACGGCAGGTCCTGCGGCCTCGAGCGCAGGGTTCCCGGCCCATGGCAGGTCCAGGAGCAGACGGGAACCGGCCGGGTCCTCGGCGAGGACGCGGGCTCGCTCCTGCTCCTCGGCCTCGAGGGGGGCGGGGGACTGGACGAGGACGGTCTGCCCTGCGTCAAGCGCTGTCGTGGCGTGGCCGAGCCATCCGGGGGCGCCGTCCAGGACCTGCACCTGGGCGTCGCGCTCCGTGGATGCGGCGGTGAAGGAGACGGGCAGGGAGGCGAGCACGGCGTCGGCCCCGATGGCTCCCGGTGCGGCGTGGATGTTCAGGGTGCTCATGCGGCGGACTCCTCGTGCTGCTGGGTGATGAGGTCGCGGACGCCGTCGGCGAGCGTGAGGGCGAAACGCAGGTCGTCGACCAGGTCCTCGAGGCGCGGCGCGGTACCGGTCCCTTCGAGGACCTTGGCGATCGAGCGCCACTCGGCCTCGTAGCCGTTCGCCGGGAACGGTCCGTGCACGGCGGTGGTCTCGCCACGGGTGACCCTGGAGACGCCCGAGCCGGCATGGACGTACGAAGGGGTGAAGACGATGCTGGCCTGCACGTCCTCGCCGAGGACCTCCAGTCGCCAGTCAGGACGCCAGGGCTGACCCATCGAGGCGTGCACCTCGAGGCGGGTGCGCCCGGCGGTGGCGAGGACCTGGTAGCCGAAGGGCTGCAGCGCGCGGGCGTCGAGGACGGTGACCGCCTCGGCGTCCTCGACGAGCTGCCGCACGAGGGGGAGGTCATGGATCGACAGGCCGAGGATCATCCGGCGCAGCAACTCGCCGTGCTCGGCCGCGCTCTGCGGAGCGTGCGCGGGGCCGGGTGACACGCGGTGGCCCTCGACCTCGGTGGCGAAGTCCTCGAAACGCTCGTTCGGGGGCAGCACGATCGAGGAGCGGACGAAGCGCTGAGAGGAGCTTCCTGCCGTGAGCTCCTCTCGCACCGTCGTCCAGGACTCGTCGAAGGTGTGCATCGCCCCGACGATGAGCGCGGTGCCGGCCTCGCGAGCGGCTTCGGCGATCCGCTGCGCGTCCTCCACCGTCGTCGCCAGGGGCTTCTCGCACAGCACGACCTTCGCCCCGGCGGTGATCGCCGCGAGCGCGTGCTCGGCGTGGAGACGGTCGGGGGAGCAGATGGCGATGACGTCGAGCCCGGCGGAGGCGAGGAACTCCTCGAGGTCCGAGGAAGGTGCCGCGCCGACGCGGTCGGCGACGCTGCGAGCCACCCCGTGGTCGACGTCGAAAACCCGCCTGATGGCGAGGCGGTCACGCAGGCGCGCCAGCGTGGGGAGATGGATGGCTTGGGTGACGGCACCGGCTCCGATGAAGCCGACGCCGTGCGGGGGTCGAGTCACGTGGACTGCCTCCTACGGCTGTGTAGGGACGAGGGCGAGACGAAACACGAAAGCGGCACATGTGTTCCGTGTTCGTGAACGTTATGGAGGCGGCCCCTGGGCCGTCAAGGGCTCGCGATGTCACGGTCAAGTCACGGCGCTGCCCGGACGCACTGCAGCCCTCGACGCGGACGTCGAGGGCTGCAGGAGGAAAGTGCAGGTCAGGCGGTGTGGCGGGCACCCCAGCGCTGGAGACAGCGCTCCCAGTAGTCGTCGAAGGCGCCGACGAGCGAGAAGTCGGGAGCGAGCAGGTACTGGATCTCGATGCCGTCCGCGAAGGCGACGATCGCCCGTGCCTCGAAGGCGATGGACGCCTCGTCCAACGGTGCGATCTCCCCGTCCTGGACGGCACGGCGGAGGCTCTCCTCGTAGCGCCCGAGGAGGTCCGAGTAGCGGGTGCGCATGAACGGCCGTCCCGGGTGATCCCCCGCCCCGGCCTCGGTGGCGGTCAGCAGGAAAAGGCTCAGGAGGTGAGGGTGCTCCTCGTGGTACGCCATCCCTGCACGGAGCGCGTGCAGGACGGAGATCCCCACCTGGGAGGACTCGTCGATGGCGGTGGCGACATCCTCCGACCATCGCTCGAGAACCGCGTTCAGGAGGTCCTCCTTGCTTGCGAAATGGCGATTGATCGTCCCGGGAGAGACCCCCACCCGCTCCGCGATCGAGCGCAGCGATCCGCCGTTGTAGCCAGAGGAGCCGAACACCCTCACGGCCTCGTCCACGATCTGCTTCCGGGTCGCGCGACCCGTTCTGTAGGGCCCACGGGCCGTGCCTGCTGTCGCCATCCCTGCATCTTGGCACGGGCGGCCCTCGCGCAGCCGAGGGGCGGGGGACACCGCGCGCCACGCCCCACCGCCCTCGGCCCCACGACCGGCCACCTCTGCACTTCCACCAAAGCAGAGTTCCGGGGCATGGCGGTCCGCGCGCTTGCCGTGTGCGAGGGGCTTCGCCCCGTGACGCTCGCGGTCGACGAGGGCGCGGTGCGGTCTGCGGTGTTCCACCTCGAACTTCGCCCCGGCGCTGAATCATCAGCGATCGGGTCGAGCCCGCCGCCGTGGACGGCCGCGAGATCGAGATCTGCGCGGCGCGAGGTCATCATGGAGCCATGTCTGATCCACAGCCCGCCCCGGGCGACCTGTCCGTCGTGTTCTCCGCCGCGCCGCCCCCTGCCGAGGACGCCGCCTCACTGGCTCCGGAGCAGTCCGGCGCTCCCTGGTTCCTGCCGGAGGACGGGCCGCGGCCCGATGACCTGGCGAGCGCGGTCGACGTCGACGCGGACCCGGTCGGTGCCGCCGCGACGCTCGCGCAGATCCCCGTCGTGCGCGGCGCGGTGGAGCTGCTCGCCCACGTCGGCGAGGGCCGGGAGGCGGGCGAGGTGGACGTGCTCGACGAGCACGTCGGCCCCTGGAACGCGCTCGTGGCGGGGCGTTGGCTGAGCAGGGACGGGGAGCGGATCGTGCCCGGCGAGGGGATGATGCCCGTGGCCGACGAGGCCGGGGACCCGGCCGGATTCGTGCGCTTCGCCCGCGCGCTGCTGGTGCTGCTGGTCCTCGAGGGCCTGCGGCAGGGCCCCGAGGAGGGCGGCCTGTTCGGCGGGACCGAGACGTTCACCGCCATGCTGTGCACCGTCGTGCCGGGCGGGCTGCTGCTCCCGGCCACGATCAGCGTCGCGCTCGAGCGAGGCCTGGTGCCCGACGACCTCGCCGGCGACCCGGACATGGACGAGATCTCCCGGTACTGGCAGACCGAGCACGACCTCGCCACCCTCGCCGCCTACGGGCTGCTGCAGCGCGAGACCAGCCCGGGCGGAGAGGACATCCGCTACCGCGGCACCCCCGAGGTCCTCGTGGAGGCCTTCGCCGCGCTGGAGATGAGCCAGGAGCTGGACTGACCCTCCCGCCCGCACAGCACGACGGCGACCCCCCGCAGGGAGCCGCCGTCGTGCATGCGTATCGATCAGCCCGTGGACTCGTCCCCGCGCAGGCCCTTCGCCGCCCCCTTCACGGTGTCGCGGGCGTCCTGCAGCGCGTCCTTCGCGGCGGCCTTGCCCTGCTGGGCCCGGCCCTCGGCCTCGGTCTCCGTGTCGCCGGTGGCCTTGCCCAGGCCCTCCTTGGCCTTGCCGCTCAGCGAATCCTTCGCGTTCTCGAACTTCTCGTCGGCGCTCATGGCGCACCTCCCGTGTCGAGTCCCCGCACGGGTGCCGTGCGGTGGGGCGAGTGTAGGTCGCCCGTGCCCGCCGGGCCCGACCTCCCGGTCGGGCAACGCCTCACCGCCTCCGCCCCGCGCTCACACCTGCTGCGCGGTGAGCGGGATCCGCCCGCCGGCGAGCACCATGTCCACCTGGCGCGGCGAGAGCGTGTGGTGCAGGGCCACCTCGCGCCCGCCGATCCGGGCCGTCAGCGAGCTGCCGGCGCGCAGCGCCTCGTGGAGGCCCTCGAGCACCACCTCGTCGTCCGTCTCGATCCCGTCGCGGTCCGCGGGGTCGTCGAACTGGAGGGCGAGGATCCCGAAGTTCGCGAGGTTCTGCCAGTGGATGCGGGCGAAGCTCTCGGCGATCACGGCGCGCAGGCCCAGGTGGCGCGGCGCGATCACGGCGTGCTCGCGGGAGGAGCCCTGGCCGTAGTTCTTCCCGGCGATCACCACGTGGCCGGAGGCCGCCTCCCGGGCCCGTTCGGGGTAGCTCTCGTCGATCCGGGTGAAGGAGAACTCGGCGATCCTCGGGATGTTGCTGCGGAAGGGCAGCACCCGGGAGCCGGCCGGCATGATCTCGTCGGTGGAGACGTCGTCGCCCATCACCAGCAGCGCCGGCACCTGCAGGGAGTCCTCGATCGGGGTGAACTCCGGCAGGGTGGAGATATTGGGGCCCTTCACCAGCTCCACCGCGGCGGCCTCCTCCGGCGCCAGCGGGGGCTCGAGCATGTCGGAGAGCCGGGCGGCGAACTCCGGCAGCACGGGCCGCGGGCAGGCGAGGCCGTGGCTGTCCTCGAGGGTGCGCGGATCGGTGATCACGCCGGTCAGCGCCGAGGCGGCGGCGGTCTCGGGGGAGCACAGCCACACCGCGTCCTCCTCGGTGCCGGAGCGACCGGGGAAGTTGCGCGGCATGGTGCGCAGGGAGTTGCGTCCCGTGGCGGGGGCCTGCCCCATCCCAATGCAGCCCATGCACCCGGACTGGTGGATCCGCGCGCCCGCCCCCACCAGGGAGGTGAGCCAGCCGCCGGTGATGAGGTCCGCGAGCACCTCGCGGGAGGAGGGGTTGATATCCACCGACACCCCGGCGACGGCCCGGCGGCCCGCGAGGATCTCGGCCACCACGGCGGCGTCGCGCAGGCCCGGGTTCGCCGAGGATCCGATCACCACCTGGGAGACCTCCTCCCCGGCCGCCTCCGCCACCGGCACCACGTTCCCGGGGGAGGAGGGCCGGGCGATCAGCGGCTCCAGCTGCGAGAGGTCGATCTGCTCGGCGAGGTCGTAGCGGGCGCCGTCGTCGGCCTCCCAGCGCTCGAACTGCTCGGCCCGGCCCACCGATTCGAGGTAGCGGCGGGCGGCGTCGTCGGCCGGGAACACGGTCGCGGTCGCTCCCAGCTCCGCGCCCATGTTCGCGATGACGTGGCGGTCCATCGCGCTGAGCTGCGCGAGCCCCTCGCCGTGGTACTCGATGATGCGGCCCACGCCGCCGCTCACGCCGTGGCGGCGCAGCATCTCCAGCACCACGTCCTTCGCGCTCACCCAGTCCGGCAGCTCGCCGGTGAGCTCCACGCCCCAGATCTCCGGCACCGTGACGTACAGCGGCTGCCCGGCCATCGCCATCGCGATCTCCAGCCCGCCCACGCCGATCGCCAGCATCCCCAGCGCCCCGGCCGCGCAGGTGTGCGAGTCCGAGCCGATCAGCAGCGCCCCGGGCCGGCCGAAGTGGGCCTGGTGCACGGGATGGGACACCCCGTTGCCGGCCTGCGAGAACCACAGCCCGAACCGTTGGGCCGCCGAGCGCAGGAACAGGTGGTCGTCGGGGTTCTTCTCGTCGGTCTGCAGCAGGTTGTGGTCCACGTACTGCACCGACAGCTCGGTGCGCACGCGGTCCAGGCCCATCGCCTCCAGCTCCAGCATCACCATCGTGCCGGTGGCGTCCTGGGTGAGGGTCTGGTCCACCTGCAGCCCGATCTCGGCGCCGGGCTCGAGCTCGCCCTCCACGAGATGGGCGGCGAGCAGCTTCTGGGCGACGGTGTGCGGCATGGGGCTGTCCTCCTCACGGGGTGGACCGCCGGCGAGGCCCGTCGGCGGACCTCCCCCCACCGTACGCGAGCGCCGCGCCGGTGTCCGCCCCCGGGCGGTCGCGCCCGGGCGTCGACGGGACCGTGTACTCTCTGCCGCATGCAGAAGCGTTGGCAGGTCTATGCGATGTCGGCTCCGGAGGGGCCGGCCGCCGTATAGCGCCACCACCTCTCCAGAGCCGACACGGGCAGAGCAGATGCTCTGCCCGTCGCCATTCCCGGCGGGCTCTGTGCAGCGGGTCCGCCCTCACCCAGGTAAGGACCCATGACTCTTCTCGCCACCGCCCCCGCCCCGGCCGACGACCGCCACGTCGCGCGCTTCACCGCCCTTCCCGCCCCCGCCGCGCTGCGGGCCGAGCAGCCCCTCGACCCGGCGCTCGCCGCCCAGGTCGCCGCACACCGCGAGCAGATCCGCGACGTGCTCACCGGCGCCGACGAGCGGCTTCTCGTGGTGGTGGGCCCCTGCTCGATCCACGACCCGGAGGCGGGGGTCGACTACGCCCGCCGCCTCGCCGCGCTGCGCGCCGAGGTGCAGGACGACCTGCTGCTGGTGATGCGCACCTACTTCGAGAAGCCGCGCACCACCGTGGGCTGGAAGGGCCTGATCAACGACCCGCACCTGGACGGCTCCCACGACATCGCCGCCGGCCTGCGCACCGCCCGTGCGTTCCTCCGCGAGGTGACCGCGCTGGGCCTGCCCTGCGCCACCGAGTTCCTCGAGCCGATCAGCCCCCAGTACATCGCGGACCTGATCAGCTGGGGCGCGATCGGCGCCCGCACCACCGAGTCGCAGATCCACCGCCAGCTCGCCTCCGGGCTGTCGATGCCGCTCGGGTTCAAGAACGGCACCGACGGCGGGATCCAGGTGGCGCTGGACGCGATCGCCGCGGCCTCCGCCCCGCAGTCCTTCCTGGGCATCGACGCCGACGGGCGGGCGGCGCTGGTGGCCACCACCGGCAACCCGGACCTCTCCCTCATCCTGCGCGGCGGGGCCGGCGGGCCGAACTTCGGCCCCGCCCCGGTGCAGGAGGCGGCCGCCCGGCTCGAGGCGGCCGGGCTGCCGGCCCGCCTGGTGGTGGACGCCTCGCACGCCAACAGCGGCAAGGACCACGAGCGCCAGCGCGAGGTCGCCTCCCTGCTCGCCGCGCAGGTCGCCGGTGACGGCGCGGCGATCGCCGGGATCATGCTCGAGAGCAACCTGCTGCCCGGCGCCCAGTCGCTGGACCCCGCGGTCGGCCCCGCCGGCCTGGTCCGCGGCCGCTCCGTGACCGACGCCTGCATGAGCTGGGAGAGCACGGAGGAGGCGCTGCGCGAGCTCGCCGCGGGCGCCCGCCGCCGCCGGGCCGGGTGAGCGCCATCAGGGCGGTGGGAACAGATCCTCGGCGCGCGGCGTTGGGACATGGCCCGCCGCCCCCGTGCACCGACCCCGTCCCGAGGAGCCGTCATCACCGCGACAGTCGCCCTGCCCTCGCTCGCCGCCCAGGCCGAGCGCCTCATCGCTCTCGAGATCCACACCCTCGCCGGGCTCCCCGCCGAGGCGCTGCGTGAGGCCGCCGTCCGCGCCGGCGCCGACCGCACCGACGCGCTGCTCGCGGTCGATCCCGCGCTCGCGCGGCCGTCGGCCCTCGCCCCGCTCATGCGCCGCGGGGAGAAGCCCGGCTTCGTGGTCGAGGACATGACGGACGTCGACGCCTTCGCGCCCACCGGCGTCGACCTGTCCGACTGCCCGCTCTACCTCGTCGTCGCCCCGGACCGCGGCGACGAGCACGAGAATGCCTCCCCGGCCGAGGCGCTCACGGCGATCACCGCCGCGGGTCGCAGCCCGCTGCTGCTCACCGAGGGCCTGCTCTGGGTGCTGCAGGTCCCGGAGGTCCTCGAGCGGAACCACTGCTTCATGACGATCGGCTCCAGGACCCGGACGGCGAGCGGCCGCCTCGACTCCCGCACGCCCGCGCTGTGGATCTCGGGCGGCACGGGCCGCGACGGCACGGAGAGGAAGGACGCGCCGAAGCTCGGCTGGTGCTGGTGGAACAACCGCCACACATGGCTCGGCATCGCCTCGGCGGGCGGACGCGCCGAGGGCTGAGCGCGCTCAGGCGGGGCGCGGGGCGGGCCTGGCGTGCCCGCCTCACCCGCACCTTCTGAGCGCCCACGGCCCGAGAACCGCTCCCGAGAATCCCTCCCGTCCGCTACGGTGACCCCGACCGCGCGCGACGGCGCCGCGGACGCGACCGACGACGGCCGCGCCACGGCCCGTGGTGACCGCCTCGCGGCGCATCCCCGGCCCGAAGGACGATCCGATGAACTCCCTGATCCTCGCAGGGATCGGCGTGGCGATGATGATCGCCGGCTACCTGCTCTACTCCCGCTTCCTGGGGCGGCGCGTGTACCGCCTCAGCGCCTCCTTCCGCACCCCCGCCCACGAGCTCCAGGACGGGGTGGACTTCGTCCCCACCAACAAGTTCATCCTGTGGGGACACCACTTCACTTCCGTGGCGGGCGCCGCGCCGATCGTGGGCCCCGCGATCGCGGTGATCTGGGGCTGGCTGCCCGCCTTCCTGTGGGTCACCCTCGGCACCGTGTTCTTCGCCGGGATGCACGATCTGGGCGCACTGTGGGCCTCGGTGCGCCACCGCGGCCAGTCCATCGGTACGCTCTCGGCCCGCTACATCGGCGCCCGCGGCAGCCGGCTGTTCCTGGTGGTCATCTTCCTGCTGCTGCTCATGGTCAACGCCGCCTTCGCCGTGGTGATCGCGGGGCTGCTGGTCTCCACCCCCACCGCCGTGCTGCCCACCTGGGGCGCGCTGGTGGTCGCGGTGCTGATCGGCCAGGCGATCTACCGCCTGAAGTGGAGCCTGCCGGTGGTCTCCATGATCGGCGTGGCCGCCCTGTACGGCCTGATCCTGCTGGGCGACCGGTTCCCCGTGGTGCTGCCGGAGACGGTGCTGGGGCTCTCCGCCACCTCGTTCTGGATCGTGGTGCTGTTCCTCTACGCCGCCGTGGCCTCCACGCTGCCGGTGTGGGTGCTGCTGCAGCCCCGCGACTACATCAACGGCCTGCAGCTGTTCATCGGGCTGGGCCTGCTGTACGGCTCGGTGCTGCTGTTCGGCCCCAGCATCGTGGCCCCGGCCGTCAACGCGAACGTCCCCGAGGGCACCCCGGGGCTGATGCCGCTGCTGTTCGTCACCATCGCCTGCGGCGCGATCTCCGGGTTCCACGGCATCGTCTCCTCCGGCACCTCCGCCAAGCAGCTGGACAAGGAGACCGACGCCCGCTTCGTGGGCTACTTCGGCGCGGTGGGCGAGGGCCTGCTGGCGCTCGGCGCGATCATCGCCACCACCGCCGGGTTCCGCACCCTGGCGGATTGGGAGGAGGTCTACAGCGCCTTCGGCCAGGGCGGTGTGGGGGCGTTCGTCGACGGCGGCGGCGCGATCCTCAACGCCGGTCTGGGCCTGCCCACCTCGCTCTCCTCGACCATCCTGGCGACCATGGCGGTGCTCTTCGCGGCCACCACGATGGACACCGGCGTGCGCCTGCAGCGCTTCGTGGTGCAGGAGATCGGCGACCTGGTGGGCGTGAAGCTCGGCACCGTCGTGGCCACGGCGATCGTGCTGGTGGTGTGCCTGGGCCTGACCTTCAGCGCCGGGGCCGACGGCTCTGGCGGCATGCTGATCTGGCCGCTGTTCGGCACCACCAACCAGATCCTCGCGGGGCTCACCCTGTCGATCCTGGCGGTGATGCTGGTGCGCCGGCGCCGCCCGGTGCTGCCGGCCCTGGTGCCGCTGGTGTTCGTGCTGTTCGTGAGCGTGTACGCGCTGCTGATCCAGCTGGGCGGGTTCTACCGGGACGGCAACTGGCTGCTGCTGGTGCTGGACGTGATCATCCTGGTCGCCGCGCTGTGGGTGATCGTCGAGGCGGCCGTGGCCCTGCGACGCGCCCGCACCGCGGAGCCCGACCTCGACGAGGACGAGCCCGCGCAGGTCGGCACCGGGGGAGGCGGCCGGGAGTGAGCGGCGCGGCGGGTGCGCGGGCCGCGGCGGTGCGCAGGGCGGCCGGCGCGCTGCGCACCCGCTGGCGCGCCCTCGCCGAGGGACTGCACGAGTTCTACGTCGGCCCCTACCGGCGCACCTTCGCGAAGGCCCAGCGCGACGAGGACGATCTGTTCCGGATGCTGGTGATGAGCGAGATGCTGGGCGTGCCCAACCCCGCCTCTTACTACACCGCCGAGCTGCTGCCGGTGCTGTACGACGGCTTCCACGAGTGGCACCGGCGCATGGGCATGGAGCGGTCCCCGCTGGAGGAGTACCGATGCTGCTGAGGCTCGCCGCGGAGCGCCGCGTGCTGTTCCTGGGCGGGAAGGGCGGGGTCGGCAAGACCACCCTCGCCTCCGCCGGCGCGCTCGCCGCCGCCCGGGCGGGACGGCGCGTGCTGGTGGTCTCCACCGACCCGGCCCACAACCTGGGCCACCTGTGGGACCGCCGGATCGGCGACCGCCCCACCACCCTGGATGCCGGGGCCGACGGGGGCGTGCTGCGCGGGCTGGAGATCGACCCCGACGCCACCACCGATCAGCACCTGCGCGACGTGGGCCGCTCCCTGCGGCGCCTCATGCCCGCGCACCTCGCGGGCGAGGTGGACCGGCACATGGAGCTCTCCCGCCGCTCCCCGGGCACCCACGAGGCGGCGCTGCTGGAGCGGATCACGGAGCTGGTGGAGCAGGGGAGGGAGGAGCACGACCTGCTGGTCTTCGACACCGCCCCCTCCGGGCACACCGCCCGGATGATGGCGCTGCCGGAGCTGATGACCGCCTGGACCGACGGGCTGCTGCAGCGGCGGGAGCGCTCGCGCCGGCTCGGCGCGGCCCGGCGCGGGCTCGACGGGGACCACGGCGACAGGATCCTCGGCTCCAGCGCCCCGCGCGATCCGCTCGAGGAGCGCGATGAGGAGATCCGCGCGATCCTGCTGCGCCGCCGCGACCGGCTCGCGGGGCTGCGCGCGGTGCTCACCGACGCCGAGATCTGCTCCTTCGCGATCGTGCTCGCCGCGGAGCGGCTGCCGGTGCTGGAGACCATCGCCCTGCACGAGGAGCTCACCCGCACCGGCGTGGACGTCGGCGCCCTGGTGGTCAACAAGCGCTCGCCCGCGGATCGTGGCGACTTCCTCGCCCGCCGCCACGCGGTGGAGGCGGAGCATCTGGGCACCCTCCGCGAGGCGCTGCCGGCCGTGCCGCTGCAGGAGGTCCCGCTCGGCGAGGAGGACGTCGTCGGCCCCGCCGCGCTGGAGCGATTCGCCGCGCTGCTGTGACCGGCGCGGGAGCGCTCAGCCCTGCGCCGGCTCCCGCGACGGCCGCAGCGTGCACGCCAGCACCACCGCGATCGAGGTCATGACCCCGCCGGCCGAGAAGGCCCACGAGGCGCCGGCGGCCTGGGCGATCGGCCCGGAGGCACCGCCCTGGGCGGCCACGGCCGCACCGAGCGTGAGCAGCGCGATGAACACCGCCGTGCCGAGCGCGGCGGCGAGCTGTTGGAGGGTGTTGAGGATCGCCGAGCCGTGGCCGTACTGCGCCCGCGGCAGCGCGCCGAGCGAGAGCGCCATCAGCGGGGTCATCACCATCGCCATGCCGAGGCCCAGCGGCACGTTCAGCGCGATCACCAGGCCCTGGCTCGCCTCCCCATCCAGCAGCACCATCGCCAGCCAGGACGACGCGGCCATCAGCGCCGCCCCGGGGATCACGATCGGGCGCGGCCCCAGCCGGTCGTAGAGCGCGCCCACCAGCGGGCCCAGCAGCCCGGAGGCCGCCGCGCCCGGGAGCATCGTCAGCCCCACCGCGAAGGTGTTCATCCCCAGCGCTCCGGTCATGTACAGCGGCAGCGCGGTGACGGTGCCCAGCATCGTCGCGAAGCTCAGCATCATCACCAGCAGGGACACGGTGTAGGTGCGCACCCGCAGCGGCCGCAGGTCCAGCAGCGGTTCGTCGCCGCGGCCCACCCGCCGCACCTGCCGCAGCGCGAACGCCGCCAGGGAGACCAGGCCGATGCCGCCGGCCAGCAGCGGCAGCAGGCGCGCCTCGCCCTCGACCACGCGGCTGATCGAGGACAGCGCGTACACGGCGCCGCCGAAGCCGAGCGCGGAGAGGACCACGGAGACCACGTCCAGCGAGACCTTCTCCGGCTCGGTGTGGTTGCGCATGAACAGCAGCCCGATCACCAGCGCGATCACGATGATCGGCAGCATCAGCGCGAACAGGTGGTGCCAGGTGCCGTGCTCGAGCACGAAGCCGGAGATCGACGGGCCCAGCGCCGGCGCCGCGGAGATCACCACGCCCACCAGCCCCATCACCAGGCCGCGGGAGCGCAGCGGCACCAGGGCGAGGATCGTGGTCATCAGCAGGGGCAGCACCATCGCGGTGCCGGCCGCCTGGACCACGCGCGCGCCCAGCAGCACCGCGAAGGAGGGCGCGAGCATCGCCGCGGTGGTGCCCACCAGGAACAGCCCCATCGCCAGCTGGAACACCCTGCGCGAGGCCAGACGCTTCATGAGGAAGCCGGTGGTGGGGATGACCACCGCCATCGTGAGCATGAAGCCGGTGGCCAGCCACTGCGCGGTCACCGCGGTGATCGAGAGGTCCGCCATCAGGGTGGGCAGCGCCACCGACAGCAGGGTCTCGTTGAGGATCATCACGAAGGCGGAGACCACCAGCACCGCGATCAGCGGTGCGACCTTCACGGAGGGGGCGGTCTCGTCGGGGGCGGCGACGGCGGGGAGCTCGCCGGTGGGGGTGGGGGAGTGCGTGGTCATGGCGACGCCGGGGTGCTTTCTTGCTCGTCGTACCGGAGGGCCGGGACCCGGGCGCCGCGGTGAGCGGGCGGGTCACCCTCCGGTGGGGTCGCGAACACGATTCACGACCGGTGGAAGTCTTTCACGGCAGGCCGTTCCCGTCACGGTGATAAACGCCGCTCCCCGCGCCGCCCCGGAGACCGGCTCAGCCGCGGTGCCGCTGCCACCACAGCGCCGCCTGCACCCGCGACTCCAGTCCCAGCTTCGTCAGCGCGTGGGAGAGGTGGGACTTCACCGTGGAGACCTCCACGAACAGGGCGCTGGCGATCTGCTGATTGGTGCGACCCTGCGCCACCAGCGCCAGCACGTCCTCCTCCCGCCCGGTGAACGCCGGGTCGGGGCCGGATCCGGCGCCGTCCGCGCCCCGCAGCGCCGCCAGGACCGTGCGGGTCGCGCCGGCGGAGAGCACCGCGTCCCCCCGGTGCACGTCCCGCACGGCGGCGAGGATGCGCTGCGGCTCCTCCGACTTCACCAGGTATCCGTCGGCCCCTGCCCCGAGCGCGCCGAGCACCGCCTCGTCGAGGTCGAACCCGGAGATCACCAGCACGCTCGCCCCCAGCGCGCGCAGGCGCGGTGTGATCTCGATGCCGGTCGCGCCGGGCATGCGCACATCGGTGAGCACCACGTCGGGGCGGTGCGCCCGGGTCTCCTCGACCGCCGCGGCACCGTCGGCCGCCCGGCCCACCACGGTGATGTCCGGGGCCGAGTCGAGCAGGGCCACCAGGCCGGAGAGGACGCCGGGATGGTCGTCGGCGACCACCACGCGGATCGGGGGAGTGCTCATGTGGGGGGCTCCTCGAGGTCGGGTGCGAAGGGGTGCTCGCCGCGGGCGCACAGCGGCAGACGCGCCTCCACCTGCCACCGGGAGGTGTCGTCGGGGAGAGGGCCGGCGCTCGCGGTGCCGCCCACCGCCGCGGCCCGGTGCGCGAGGGCGCCGCGCCCCACCCCGGTGCGGGGTGCGGCGTCGTCGGACCGCTCGTTGGTGAGCGTCAGCACCGCCGCGTCCTCCTCGCGCCGCGCGGTCATCGTCATCGGCGCCCGGCCGTGGCGCACCGCATTGGTGACCGCTTCGGCGCCGATGCGCAGCAGCGCGGCCTGCGCCGACGGCTCCACCTGGGCGGGGTCGCTCAGCGCCGGTTCGACCTCGACCCGGGCCTGCGGGTCCCGCCCCCGCAGCCGCGCGCTGAGGGAGGGCCAGTCCAGCGTGGCCTGCGGCAGCGCCCCGGCCTCCTCGCTGGAGAGCACCCCGATCATCGAGCGCAGGTCCCGCAGCGCCGCCCGGGCGGAGTCCCCGGCGGTGCGCAGGGAGCTCTCCCGCTCCGCGGCGTCCTCCAGGCTCGCGGCGAGACCGGTGTGGAGCGAGACGGCGCTGAGATGGCCCGCCACCACGTCGTGCAGGTCGTGGGCGATGGTGCGCCGCTCCGCCTCCACGGCGCGGGACGTGCGCACGGCCGCGAGCTCCTGCTCGAGCCCGGCGAGGCGTTCGGCCGCGAACCGGGCCTCACGATGGTGGCGCACCTCCCAGCCCCACAGCAGCGGGGTGGCGAGCACGAGCACGATGAGCATCGCCAGCAGCAGCACCTGCGGCCCGGGCACCCCGGCCACCAGTGCGGCGAGCATGCCGAGGGACCCGGTCGTGATCGCGAGGCCCGTGGTGAGGCGGGCGAGGCGCGCGCTGCCGTGCATCACCGGGTCGAACAGCGCCTCGAACAGCAGCAGATAGGCGCCGATGTTCCCGCCCCCGAGCAGCTCGGCGAGGCTCAGCGGCCCGGCGACCGCGAGCGTGACCGCCGGGCGGCGCCGCCGCCACAGAAGGCTCGCGCAGGAGACCAGCAGGAGGGTGAGAGAGACCGGCAGCCCCCATCCGTCCCGCCCCGACAGCAGCCCCGAGCTCTGCAGCCCCAGCAGCGGCAGCGCCACGACGACCCCGGCGTACAGGGCGGCGACCAGCAGGTCGCGCCCGAGTCCGGGCTCGTGCTCGACGGGCTCGACGGCGGAGGGCATGCTCCGAGGCTACGCGGGCGGGGATCCCCGCGGAGGGCGGCCCGCGCGGTTCCTCCCAAGGGGGGAGGACCGCGCCCCGCCGCACCGGGAAGGATGATCGTCATGGATGTGCTGACCGATGCCGCCGGCCCGCTGGGCCTGGTGCTGCTGGCCCTGGTGGACTCGACCTCGATGGGCACGCTGGTGATCCCCGTGATCCTGCTGGTGGTGGGAGAGGGCGGGGCGCGCCGCGTGGCCGGCCGCACCCTGCTGTACCTGCTGGTGATCGGGGTGTTCTACCTGGTGCTCGGCGTGGCGCTGCTGGCCGGTCTGCTGCCGCTGCTGGCACGCTTCGGGCACCTGCTGGGTGCCCCGCCGGTGATGCTGGTGCTCGCCGTGCTGGGCGTGCTGGCGGTGATCTGGTCCTTCCGGCTGGAACCGGCGGCGATCGAGAAGCGGGGAGGGGACCCGCAGGCCTCCGCCCGGCGCTGGACCCTCCGCGCCCGGCGCGCCTCCGGCCGTCCCGCGCTGCTGGTCTCGCTGGCGCTGGTAGCCGGGGTGATCGAGGCGGCCTCGATGCTCCCGTACCTCGCGGCTATGGGGCTGGTGGCAGAGATGGGGCTGGGGCTGGGGGCCGGGGCGCTGGTCCTGGCCGGCTACTGCACGGTGATGATCCTGCCCGCCGCGGTGCTGTGCGGGGTGCGGGCGCTGCTGGGGGCGCGGGCGGACCGCCTCCTCGAGCGACTCCACGACCGCGCGGTGCGCAGCGCCCCGAGCGCCTTCTCCTGGATGCTGGGAATCGTGGGCGTGGTGGTGGTGGTGAACACCGCCGGGCCCGCGCTGGAGTGGCTCGGCGGGAACGCGGGCCCCTGACCGGGGCGGACGGTTCCCGAGCATCCCGTCCGCGGTGGTCACAGGGCCGGTAGACTCCCGGCAATCCGCGCACGCCGAGAGGGGAGGGGCCCGCACCATGCCGCCCACGGACGAGGGAGCCGACCGCCACGCCCCGCCGGTGCGCGGCCGGCGCGCCCGCCTGGACCACGTGCTGGACCTCATCATCGAGGAGGGCCACCTGGGGGTGGACGATCTCATCGAGCGGCTGGGCATCTCCCCGGCCACCGCGCGGCGCGACCTCGACACCCTCGCCGAGCAGCAGCTCGTGATCCGCACCCACGGCGGCGCCTCCGCCCATCCGGACGCGAGCGCCCTGCCCATGCGCTACCGGGCCGCGCGCAACGCCGGCGCCAAGGAGGCGATCGCCCGGTGCGCCGTGGAGCTCGCCGAGCCCGGCAGCGTGCTGGGCCTGAACGGCGGCACCACCACCACGGCCCTGGCGCAGGAGCTCGCCGCCCACCCCGCCTTCCGTGAGGCGCCGCGGCAGACGGTCCTGGTCACCAACGCGATCAACATCGCCCAGGAGCTGGCGGTGCGGCGGCACCTGCAGCTGGTGGTGACCGGCGGCGTGGTGAAGGAGGCCAGCTTCGAGCTGGTGGGCTCCTGGGCGGAGCAGCTGCTGGCGCAGATCCGCATCGACACCCTGTTTCTGGGCGTGGACGGCCTCACCGCCGTCGACGGCGCCCGCACCCACGACGAGGCGGAGGCGTCGATCTCGGCCCGCCTCATCGAGCGCTCCACCCGCGTGGTGGTGCTCGCGGACGCGGAGAAGATCGGCACCGGCGCCTTCGCGAGGATCGTGCCCACCACGGGGATCCACGACCTGGTCACCGAGGAGTCCTCCGATCCGGAGGTCCTCGCCGCGCTGCGCGAGGCCGGGGTGCGGGTGCACCTGGCCCCCGCCGAGCACGGGAGGGCCGGCTGAGATGGCCAGAGCATCCCGGGGCACCGTGACCCTGGCCGACGTGGCCCGCGTCGCCGGCGTGTCCCTGGCCACCGCCTCCTTCGTGCTCTCCGGCCGGGCGGGCGCCCGCTCCGCCGGCTCGGAGGAGACCAAGGCGAAGGTGCGTGCGGCGGCGGCCGAGCTCGGCTACGTCCCCAACCGGCACGCGCAGGCCATGCGCACCGGTCGCGGCGGCGGGATCGTGCTGGCGTTGGGCACCCTCGACGACCCGTGGGGCGTGCAGCTGGCCACGCAGGTGCGGGAGGACGCCCTCGCCCACGACCTCTCCACCCTGATCCTCGCCGACGAGCGCTGGTACGAGTACCTGATGGGCGCCTCCGCCGATGCCGCCCTGGTGACCAGCATCGACTTCGTGGACGACGGGCCCGAGCGGGTGCGCCGCCTGGCGGCGTCCACGCAGACGGGCCTGATCGCCTTCAGCGCCCGGATGGAGCCGGAACGGTTCGACGTGGTGCGCTCCACCCCGGTCCCCGCGATCGGCCGCGCCTACGAGCGGCTGCGCGCCCGCCATCGTCGGGTGCGGCTGCTCGCCCCCGAGCTGGGCCGGCGCCCCGGCGGCACCCTCGAGCATCCCCGCACCCGCGCGTTCCTCGACGCCGCGCAGGCCCACGGCGACGGACCGGGGGAGGACCTCCTCCACCTGGTCCCCGAGGGCAGCCGCGACACCTACCTCGCCGGCCTGGAGTGGATGAGCGGCCCGGACCGGCCCGAGGCCGTCATCTGCTTCACCGGCTACCAGGCGGTGGCGCTGCAGCTCGCCGCCGAGCGGGCCGGCCTGCGGATCCCCGAGGACCTCGAGTTCGTGGCCATCGGCGACGTCCCCGCCGCCTCCGAGTTCTTCGGCCCGATCAGCTACTACGGCGTGGACGACGTCTTCGCGCGGCTCTCGCGCATCATCGTGGGCCGTGCGGCGGACCGCGAGGATCGCCCCGGCGCCCTGCACACCTTCGACTGGGAGTTCTTCCCCGGCACCACCACCCGCGACCCCGAGGAGAGCGCGTGAGGCGCACCTGGACCCTGCCCGGCCTGCACATCGAGGACGTCACCCTGCCGGTGCCGCTGGACCACGCCGATCCGGCCGGCCCGCGGATCGAGGTGTTCGCCCGGATCCTCACCGCCGAGGGCGGGCAGGACCGCCCCCACCTGGTGTTCCTGCAGGGCGGGCCCGGCTCCGAGGCGCCGCGGCCGCTGGACGCCTCCACCCCGGGATGGCTGGGCCGGGCGCTGCGCGAGCACCGCGTGGTGATGCTCGACCAGCGCGGCACCGGCCTGTCCGGCCCCGTCGGCCCGGACACCGCGCTGCCCGAGGGCATGGGCGCCCCCACCCTGCGGGAGGCGACCCCCGCCCAGCAGGCCCACCACCTCACCCACTTCCGGGCGGACGCGATCGTGGCGGACGCCGAGATGCTGCGCGAGCACCTGGGGATCGAGCGCTGGGCGCTGCTGGGGCAGTCCTTCGGCGGCTTCACCGCCCTGCGCTACCTCAGCGCCGCCGCGGCCGGCGTCTCCACCGTGCTGTTCACCGGCGGCCTGCCTGCCGTGGGCCCCGGCCCGGACGAGGTCTACGCCACGACCTGGGAGGGCATGATCGCCCGGTCCGAGCGCTTCTGGGAGCGGTTCCCCGGTGACCGCGACCGGTTCCGCCGCCTCGCCGAGCGCGCGGACGCCGGGCGGCTGCGCCTGCCGGACGGGCAGCGGGTCTCGGTGGAGCGGCTGCGCCGACTGGGCCACCTGCTGGGCGCCTCCCAGGGCGCCGAGCGGCTCCACCACCTGCTGGCCCTGGACCCCGCCGCGCCCGCCCTCGCCCACGATCTCGCCGCCGCGCTGCCCTTCGGCGGCCGCAATCCGCTGTACGCGGTGCTGCACGAGAGCTGCTGGGCCGACGGGGTCGCCACCCGGTGGGCGGCGGACCGCACGCAGCCGGACGCGGTGCGGCAGGACCCGACCCTGCTGGCGGGGGAGCACGTGCACCGCAGCCTCTTCGCCGAGGACCCGGAGCTGGCGGTGTGGGCGGAGGCGGCGGACCTGCTGGCCGCGCACGAGTGGCCGGCGCTGTACGACCCCGCCGCGCTGCGCGCCGCCGACGTGCCCGGCGCGGCCGCGGTGTACTACGACGACGCCTACGTGCCGCGCGAGACCTCCCTCGCCACCGCCTCGCTGCTGCCCCGCCTGCGCCCCTGGATCACCAGCGAGTACGAGCACAACGGCCTGCGCGCCGGCGGCGAGACCGTGCTCGACCACCTGCTGGACCTCGCCGCAGGGCGCCGCACCGCCTGATCTCCGCCGACCCGTCCGGCGTGACCTCGCCCACACCGGCGCGGTGATGAGGCAGGTCACAGGGGCGTCGACGCCACCATTGCCATCCACTGGTCAGGATCGGCTCGACATAATAGTGAGAGGCCACTAATAATTCTCGCCAGGTCGCTCCACGCGGCCCACGACGACGCGCCGGCCACGGGCCGGGCGCGGCCCATGACGAAGGAGTCCACTCGTGTCGACACCCACGGCGGGTCCCGGCTTCGCCCCGGATCCCACCATCGACCTGCAGGGCAGCCCCAACCGGCTCGGCCCGAAGCTGCCCATCCCGCACCTGGGGATCCAGCCCGATGCGACGAAGCCCTGGTGGTACATCGCCGGGATCGTGCTGGCCCAGTTCGGCCTGTTCGTGGCGCTGCTCGCCCCCGCCACCGTCTCGATCCAGCTGAAGATCACCACCCTCACCGACGTCCCGGCCGAGCAGGCCTCGATGACGGCGATGGTGATCGCCCCCGGCGCCCTCGCCGCGGTGATCTTCAACGCCCTGGGCGGGCGCATCTCCGACCGCACCACCTCGGGCCTGGGTCGGCGTCGGCCCTGGATCGTGCTGGGCAGCGCCGGCCTCACGCTCGCCCTGGTGCTCATCGCCCTGGCCACCGGTCCGCTGCTGATGGCGGTGGGCTGGTTCATCTCCCAGGCCTTCGCGAACCTGGCCTTCGCCGCCTTCCTCGCCTCGGTGGCCGATCAGCTGCCCTCGGAGCAGTACGGCAAGACCTCCGGCCTCATCGGCATCGCCCAGAACGTGGGCATCATGGTGGCCACCTGGCTCAGCGCCTGGCTGAGCGGCGACATGCTCGCGCTGTTCCTGGTCCCGGCGCTGATCGGCCTGGCGCTGATGACGCTGTACGCGCTGATGATCCCCGAGCCGGTGCTCAAGGAGAACCGCTACCCGTTCAACCTGCGCGAGCTCGCCACCACCTTCTGGACCAACCCGCTGAAGCACCCCGACTTCGGGCTCGCCTGGTGGGGCCGTGCGCTGATCGTCCTCGCCTCGTACCTCTTCATCACCTTCCGGCTGCTGTACATGACCAACCACCTCGGCCTCGCCGCCGGGGCCGCGGCGGCCGCGGTCGCCGTGGGCGTCACCATCTACACCGTCGCCTCGATGGTGGCGAGCCTGCTGGCCGGCTGGCTCTCCGACTACCTGGGACGCCGCAAGGTGATGGTGGCCGTGGCGATCCTGCTGTTCGGCGTCGCCACCTACATGCTCCTGCACGCCGAGACCGTCACCGCGTTCTACCTGGTGGAGGCCGTGATGGGCTTCGCCTACGGCATGTACGTGGCCGTGGATCTCGCCCTGGTGCTCGACGTGCTGCCCGATCGCGAGAACGCCGGCAAGGACCTGGGCGTGTTCAACATGGCCAATGCGCTGCCGCAGTCCCTCGCCCCCGGCATCGGCGGGTTCCTGCTGGCGAACCTGGGCGGCGGCACCGACTTCACCGCCCTGCTCGTCGCCGCGCTCATCGCGGCGGTCATCGGCGCCGTGCTCACGATGTTCATCCGCGGCGTGAAGTAGCACGCCGCCGGCGTGGAACACTGGTCTCCGATCGCGCCGAAGGAGACCCATGACCACCGCCGCCTCCCGCTCCCGCTCCGCCCGTCGACGTCCCGGTCGTCCTCGCGGTCAGGACTCCGCGGTGGTGCGGGAGGCGGCGCTCGTGGCCGCGATGGAGCTCATCGCCCGGCAGGGCTTCGCGGCCACCTCGATGTCCCAGGTGGCCCACGCCGCGGGGATCTCCCCGTCGGGCCTCGCCCACCACTTCCGCTCCAAGCAGGCGCTGCTGGGCGCGGTGCTCGCCCGGCGCGATGAGCTGGACGCGGTGCCGCCGCGGCCCGACGAGGACGAGCCCTGGCGCGCCTACCGGGAGCTGGTGGACCTGGCCCGCCACAACATGGACAACCGCCAGATCGTGGCGCTGTTCATGACGATGGTGGGCGAGGCGGTCGCGCCGGAGCACCCGGCGCACGAGTGGATGCTGCGCCACTACCGCGACGTGCTGGCGCAGCTCACCGCCCAGGTGCGCACCGATCAGGAGGCGGGGCGAGTGCGCGAGGACGCCCCCGCCGAGCGGATCGCCCGCGAGACCATCGCCCTCATGGACGGCCTCCAGGTGCAGTGGCTGCTGGACCCGGAGGTGGACATGTCCCGCGCGATGGCCGAGCACCTCGCGGATCTGCGCCGCTGCTGGGACCTCGCCCCCTGAGCCCTCGGGCGCCGCGAGACGCCCGCGGCGTCCCCTGGTCGAGCCGACCGCCCGCCTCACGCCGTCGTGACCTGCGGGCATCGGTCCTCCTTCGCACGCCTGCGCGGAGCGGATCCTGCACGGACCGCGCGGCAGGCCTCGTCGACGCGCGGTGCGGTTGTGACCGCCGACACAGCGATGTAACGTTTTGCACCGCGTGTTCCCTGCCCGACGATGATGACGGAGTCCCCATGAACCACGCAGCATCCCACCCCGCCCCCGTGCACGGCCGCCGCCGCGTCCTCGCCTCCCTCGGCGCGCTGCCCGCCGGCGCCGCGCTCGCCGCCGCCGGCGCCGCCCGGGCCGAACCCGGCCGCGGCAAGGGCGGCAACCACTCCGGCGGCGAGTTCCGCCTGGGCGTGGAGAACCTGCTCGAGCCCGAGGCGCTGGAGACCCTGCGCGGTGCGCGCGTGGGCCTGATCACCAACCCCACCGGCACCGACCGCACCCTCCGCTCCACCATCGACCTGCTGGTCGCGGCGCAGGAGGACGGCGGCTTCACCATGACCGCGCTGTTCGGCCCCGAGCACGGGGTGCGCGGCGCGGAGCCGGCCGGCGGCTCCGTGGGCGACTACATCGACGAGAAGACGGGCCTGCCGGTGCGCTCCCTCTACGGGGCCACCCAGAAGCCCACCCCCGAGATGCTGGCCGACGTGGACGTGCTGGTGTTCGACATCCAGGACATCGGCACCCGCTTCTACACCTACATCTGGACCATGTACTACGCCATGGAGGCCGCCGGCGAGAACGACAAGCGCGTCGTGGTGCTGGACCGCCCCAACCCGCTGGGCGCGGACGTGGAGGGCTTCGTGCTCGAGCCGGAGCTCTCTTCCTTCGTGGGGCTGCGGGAGATCCCCCAGGCCCACGGCCTCACCGTGGGCGAGCTCGCCCGCTTCTTCGACGGGGAGTTCCTGGACGGCGCCACCGATCTCGAGGTCGTCCCCATGAGCGGCTACGACCCGGAGGATCCCGCCGCCGCGGACCTCCCGTGGGTGCTGCCCTCCCCGAACATCCCCACCGCGGACACCGCCGTGGTGTACGCCGGCACCGGCCTGATCGAGTCGCTGAACGTCTCCGAGGGCCGCGGCACCACCACGCCGTTCCTCTGGTTCGGCGCCCCCTTCATCGGCGAGCAGCAGATCGACGCGATCATCGAGGACCTGCAGGCCGCTGAGCTTCCCGGCGTGCTGTACCGGCCGATGTTCGCCACCCCCTCCACCTCCAAGCAGGCCGGCTCCTTCTGCGGCGGCCTGCAGCTGCACGTCACCGATCCGCGCGCGTACCAGCCGGTGCGCACCGGCATCCACGTGCTCGCCGCGCTGCTGCGCAACGTCGAGGAGGTGGACTGGCGCGAGGGGGACGACTGCCGCACCCCCGAGGACGTGTGCTGGATCGACAAGCTCTCCGGCACCGGCCGCACCCGCGCGATGCTCGAGGACGGCGCGGAGCCCGAGCAGATCGTCGAGGCCTGGCGCAAGGAGGCCCAGCGCTTCACCGCCGCCGCCCAGAGCTACCGCCTGTACTGACCGGGAGAGCATGATGACCGCACTGACCCGACGCACCTTCACCGCCGCCGCCTTCGGCGGCCTGGGCGCGGCCCTCGCCGTGCCCGGCGCCGCCCGCGCCGCGGGCACCGTGCACCGCAAGCAGCTCGAGGAGCTCCTGGCCGGGATGAGCCTGGAGCAGAAGATCGGCCAGCTGTTCGTGGCCGTGGGCTACGGCGCCACCGCCGATGCCCCGCATCCCTCGAACACCTCCACCACCGGGGTGGACACCATCGCCGAGATCGTCCGCACCCACCACGTGGGCGGGCTGATCTACTTCGTGTGGAGCGACAACCTCCAGGACATCCCCCAGATCGCCCAGCTCTCGAACGACGTGCAGGACGCGGCGCTCGATTCCGGCGGGATCCCGCTGGTGCTCAGCGCCGACGAGGAGCGCGGCATCGTGTTCCGCCTCCCCGCCCCGGCGACGGCGCTGCCGGGCCAGATGGCGCTGGGCGCCACCGGCTCCCCGGCCCACGCCCGCAAGGCGGGGGACCTCGTGGGCGCGGAGATGCGGGCCGCCGGCCTGCACCAGTCCTTCTCCCCGGTGGTGGACGTCAACATCGAGGCGCGCAACCCGGTGATCGGCGTGCGCTCCCTGGGCGCGGACCCGCAGACGGTCGCGGATCTCGCCGCCGCCCAGATCAAGGGCCAGCAGGGGGCGGGCTGCTCCGCCGCGGCCAAGCACTTCCCCGGCCACGGGGACACCGCCACCGACTCCCACGTGGGCCTGCCGGTCATCGACCACACCCGCGAGGAGCTGGACGCCCTCGACCTGCCGCCCTTCGTGGCCGCGATCGCGCAGGGCGTGGACACGATCATGACCGCGCACATCATGGTGCCGGCGCTGGACGACTCCGGCCGCCCCGCCACCCTCTCCCACCCGATCCTCACCGGACTGCTGCGCGAGGAGCTGGGCTTCGAGGGCGTGATCGTCACCGACTCCCTCGCGATGGAGGGCGTGCGCACCCTGTTCGGCGACGATCGGGTGCCGGTGGAGGCGATCCTCGCCGGCGCCGACCAGATGCTCATGCCGCCGGACCTCGCCGTCGCGCTCGGCGGGGTGCGCGACGCGGTGGCGAGCGGCGAGATCACCGAGGAGCGGCTGGATCAGTCGGTGCGGCGCATCCTCGCCCAGAAGATGCGCCGCGGCCTGTTCGACGAGGTGCACGTGGATCCGGCCGCGGCGGCCGACGCGATCGGCCTGGACAAGCACGCCGCCACCGCCCAGCGCATCGCCGAGGACTCGATCACCCTGATCGCGGATGACGCCGGCACGGTCCCGCTCGCGCCGGGCACCTCGGTGCTGGTCACCGGCGGCACCACCGGTGCGCGCCTGGCGCTGGTCGCGGAGGCGCTCACCGCGGCGGGGCTGCCCGCCACCAGCCTCGCGGACGCCTCTCCCCAGGAGGCCGCCGCGGCCGCCGAGGAGGCGGAGGCGGTGCTGGTGCTCACCTACTCCTCGGGCTTCACCACGCCCGCCGCGCAGCAGGAGCTGGTCGCGGCGCTGGTCGCCAGCGGCACCCCGGTGCTCCATGCCGCGCTGCGCAACCCCTACGACGTGGTGCACCTCGGGGAGGTCGCGGCGTCGCTGGCCACCTACAGCTACACCGAGCCGTCGCTGCGGGCCCTGGCCCGGGTGGTCGCCGGGGAGATCCGGGCCAAGGGGTCGCTGCCGGTGCCGATCCCCACGGCCGACGGCTCAGGGGAGGCGTACCCGATCGGGCACGGCCTGGGCTGAGCCGGCCCGGGCCTCCGCCGCCTCCCGGGCGAGGCGGCGGCGCCGCACCTGCACCCAGCCGGCCGTGAACACGATCCCGGCCAGCACCATCACCGTGGTCATCAGCGCGATGACCACGGTGAAGGTGGTGTGCAGCGGCGCCAGGGACAGCAGTGCGCTGGAGGTGATGATGCCCAGCGCGTTCGCGGTGCGCAGCAGCGCGAACACCTCGGCCCGGTGGGCGGGCTCCACCAGGGTGTCCAGCACCAGCGAGTAGTAGGTGGCCAGCGGCGCGAGCACCGCGCCCACCAGCAGGGCGCCCACCACGGTCGCGGCCACGGACTGGCCGAAGCCCACCGCGGCGACGCCCAGCGCGGTCACGGCGAGCCAGGCCAGCACGGTGCGCCGGCGCGGCATGCGGTTGTGCACGCTCACCCAGATGCCGCCGAGGATCGAGGTGACGCACAGCGCGACCGGGAAGATCACGCCCCAGGTGGCCGGCATCCCGAAGGAGACCGCCATCGAGACCGCCCCGATCTCGATCGCGGAGATCGCGGCGGCGCTCGCGCCGCCGCACAGCAGCCACAGCCCGATCGCGGGGCTGAGCCGCAGGTGGCCGCGGCGCTGCGCCGGGCCGGGCGCGGTGGCGGTGGGGATGCGCGGCAGCAGCAGCATCGGCCCCAGCCCCAGCAGCACCATCGCCCAGGCGGCCGCCTGCGGGGAGACGCTGCCCAGGGCCGCGGCGAGCACCGGGGAGGCCACGAACGCCACCTCGTTGAGCGTGGCCGCCACCCCGAGGGAGCGGGGCAGGCGGGAGGCGGGCACGAGGTGGTTCAGCACCGCGCGCAGCGTGCCGTAGGCGGCGCCGTTGACCAGCCCCGCCAGGGCCGCGCCGGCGACCACCAGCGCGAAGGGGGCCTGCAGCCCGGCGAGCACGGCGATGCCGATCAATGCGAGGGTGCGCAGGCCGATCAGCGCGCGCACGAAGGGGACGGGGGAGAAGCGCCGGCCCAGGCGGGTGATCGGCACCGCGCCCACCACCTGGGCGGCGGTCATCGCGAGCATCATGGCGGCGCCGCTGGCGGCGTCCCCGGTGAGCGGCAGCGCGATCAGCGAGAAGGCGATCGGCGCGGAGGCCTGCGGGATGGTGAAGGTGCCGTACGAGGCGTACCAGCGCAGCAGCGACGCCGGGGTGCGAGGGGCGGGGGCGTTCACGGGGACCTCCTTCGATGCATCGGGGACCAGGGGCGGAACCACCTCTGCGCAACATAGTGCGCACAGGCCGAGATGCGCAATATAGTGCGCGCCCGGCTCGCTATGCTTCTTCTCACGCAGTCGATCGGGAGGAGCGCCATGAGCGGTGGGATGCGCCCCGCGGTGGTGGAGCAGCTCGGCGAGCGGATCCGCGCCGCCCGCCAGGAGCTGGATCTCAGCGTCGGCGCGCTCGCGGATCTCAGCGAGGTGAGCCGCAGGATGCTCACCCAGATCGAGCTCGGCCAGGCGAACCCCTCCGTCGCCCTCCTGGACCGCATCGCCGCGGGCCTGGGCACCACCTTCGCCGCCCTCATGGGCGTGGGCGCGGGGGACGCCCCCGAAGGGGTGGAGATCTGGTCCACCCCCGGCGGCAGCTGGGCCGTGCTGCTGGACGCGATGGACACCGAGACCGTCGCCGTGGAGACCTGGAAGTGGAAGCTGGTGGGCGAGGACGTCTACGAGGGCGGCGCCAGCCTGCCGGTGCTCGGGATCATGCACCACGTGATCGACGGGGCCCTCGAAGTGGAGACCGCGGAGTCCGTCCAGGTGGTGGAGGCCGGCGGGTCCGGGCGCGCCGGCCCGGGCGGCGCCTACCGCTACCGCGCCCACGACGGCCAGGCGGCCGTGTTCGTCTCCGTCGCGATGCTCACCCGTACGGCGGGCCCCGCCGCCCCCTGAGACGCCCGGTCACGGAACGGTCACGGGCCCCTCCGGGCGGGGGCTCCGCACCACCGCGCTCCTACGGTGTCGACGTCCCGTGCAGGCCCCTCCTCGGCCTGCGCCCCGTCGAGATCGGAGATCCCCGTGAGCGTCGACGCCCAGCCCGCCCCCGCCGATCCGGGCACTGCCGCCGCCCAGGCCGCGACCCGCGAATCGCTGGAGGACTACACCCTCCGCTTCGCCCCCCGCTCGTACCGCACCTGGACCCCGGCTGTGGTGGCCACCAGCGCCCTGGGCGGCATCGCCTACCTCGCGGACTTCTCGATCGGCGCGAACATCGCCCTCACCCACGGCACGATGAACGGCCTGATCGGCATCGCCCTCGCCGCGACGGTCATCTTCCTCACCGGGCTGCCGCTGGCCTACTACGCGGCCCGCTACAACCTCGACCTCGACCTCATCACCCGCGGCAGCGGCTTCGGCTACTACGGCTCGGTGATCACGAACGTCATCTTCGCGTCCTTCACCTTCATCTTCTTCGCCCTCGAGGGCTCGATCATGGCGCAGGGCCTGTACCTGGGGCTGGGGATCCCGCGCTGGATCGGGTATCTCGTCTCCACCCTGCTGATCTTCCCGCTGGTGATCTACGGGATGAAGACGCTCGCGAAGCTGCAGGTGGCCACCACCCCGGTGTGGCTGGTGCTGATGGTCATCCCCGTCGCCTACCTGGTGATCTCGCATCCCGAGTCGGTGCAGACCTTCCTCACCTGGACCGGGGAGAGCGAGCAGGGCGTCAGCCTCGCCTCCGCGATGCTCGCCGCCGGCGTGTGCCTGTCGCTGATCGCCCAGATCGCCGAGCAGATCGACTACCTGCGCTTCATGCCGCCCCGCACTGCCGCGAACCGGCGCTCCTGGTGGGCGGCCACGATCCTCGGCGGCCCCGGCTGGGTGCTGTTCGGCGCCACCAAGCAGGTGCTGGGCATGTTCCTGGCGGTGTACCTGGTGGCCACCGTCCCCGGTGCCCGCGAGTTCGCGAACGAGCCGGTGCAGCAGTTCCTGGTCACCTACGAGCAGCTGATGCCGGGCTGGCTCGCCCTCGTGCTGGCGGTGGTGCTGGTGGTGATCTCGCAGGTCAAGATCAACGTCACCAACGCCTACTCCGGTTCGCTGGCCTGGACCAACGCGTACACTCGCCTCACCCGCCGCTACCCCGGCCGGCTCGTGTTCCTCGCCGTGAACCTGGGCATCGCCCTGGTGCTGATGGAGGCGAACATGTTCGCGTTCCTCAACGGCATCCTGTCCTTCTACGCGAACCTCGCGATGTCCTGGATCTGCGTGGTCGCCACCGACATCGTGGTGAACAAGCACGTGCTGAAGCTGTCGCCGAAGCGCCCCGAGTTCCGCCGCGGCATGCTGCACGACTGGAACCCGGTGGGCCTGGTGGCGATGGGGCTCTCCGGAGGTCTCTCGATCGCGATCTACTTCGGGGCCTTCGGAGCGGCCGTCCAGCCGTACTCGCCCCTGTTCGCGGTGGGCATCGCCGTGGTGGCCACCCCGCTGATGGCCGTGGCCACCCAGGGCCGCTACTACCTGCGCCGCACGGACGACGGCATCGACCTGCCGCTGGACGACGAGGACGGCAACCCCTCCGGCGAGCTGCTGCCCTGCGCGGTCACCGGGCTGGAGTTCGAGCGGCCCGACATGATCGCCTCCGCGATCCCGGGCCCTGACGGCCGCACCCAGTACCTCTCCTCCCTGGCCCTGACCACCGACCGCACGGGCGCCCACGTGCTGCCGAAGGAGTGAGGGCGGGTGCGGCTCACCCCCGGTGACTCCGAGAAGCTGCTGCTCGCCGTGGCGGGGATGGTGGCCCGCGACCGCCTCGAGCGCGGCGTGCTGCTGAACCATCCCGAGTCCGTCGCGCTGCTGTCCACCTGGGTGATCGAGCGGGCCCGCGAGGGCGTGCCGGTCGAGCAGCTGATGGTGGACGGCCGCGAGGTGCTGCGCCGCGACCAGGTGATGGACGGCATCGCCGAGATGCTCGCGGACGTGCAGGTCGAAGCCACCTTCCCCGACGGTCGCAAGCTCGTCACCCTCCACCATCCGATCGCCTGAAGGAGCACGATGAGCACCCCTGACCCCGCCCTCGTCGGCCCCACCGGTCCCGGCGCGATCCGGGTGCGCCCCGGCACCCGAGAGCTGAACCACCGCGCCGACCCCGCCGACCGGATCGAGCTGGTGCTGGAGAACACCGGCGACCGGCCCGTCCAGATCGGCTCCCACCTGCACCTGCCGGACGCGAACGAGGCGCTCGCGATGGACCGGGAGGCCGCCCGCGGCTTCCGCCTCGATGTCCCCGCCGGCACCTCGCTGCGCTTCGAGCCCGGCGCCTCCCGCACGGTCGCGGCGGTGCGGCTCGGGGGCGCGGGCCGGGTGCCCGGGCTGCAGATCCGCTCGGTCGAAGGGCAGGCGCGCTGATGGCCCGGATCGACGCGGAGCGTTACGCCGCCCTCTACGGCCCCACCGCCGGGGACCAGGTGCGACTCGGCGACACCGACCTCTGGATCGAGGTGGAGCGGGACCTCACCGTCGGCGGGGAGGAGGCGGTGTTCGGGGGCGGCAAGTCGATCCGCGAGTCGATGGCGCAGGGCACCACCACCCGCGCCGAGGGCGCGCTGGACACCGTGATCACCAACGCCGTGGTGCTGGACCACTGGGGCGTGGTGCGGGCGGACGTGGGCCTGCGCGACGGGCGCATCGTGGCCCTCGGGAAGTCCGGGAACCCCGATGTGCAGGACGGCATCGACCCGGCCCTGCGCATCGGCCCCTCCACCGACGTCATCGCGGGGGAGGGGCGGATCCTCACCGCCGGCGCCTTCGACACCCACGTGCACCTGCTCTCCCCCTCGCAGATCCATGAGGCCCTCGCCACCGGCACCACCACGATCGGCGGCGGCGGGACCGGCCCGTCGGAGGGCTCGCGCGCCACCACCGTCACCCCGGGGGCCTGGCACCTGGGACGCATGCACCAGGCGCTGGACCACCTGCCGGTGAACGTGCTGCTGCTGGGCAAGGGCAACACCGTCTCCGCCGCGGCGCTCGCGGAGCAGGCGCTGGCCGGCGCCGCGGGGTACAAGGTCCACGAGGACTGGGGCGCGACGCCCGCCGCGATCGACGCCTCCCTGCGTGCGGCCGAGGAGCACGGCCTGCAGGTGGCGCTGCACTCCGACTCACTCAACGAGGCCGGCTTCGTGCAGTCCACGATCCGTGCGATCGACGGCCGCACCCTCCACGCCTTCCACATCGAGGGTGCCGGCGGCGGTCACGCCCCGGACATCCTCGAGATCGCCTCGCTCCCGCACGTGCTGCCCGGTTCCACGAACCCCACGCTCCCGCACACCGTGAACACCGTGGCCGAGCATCTCGACATGCTCATGGTGTGCCACCACCTCAAGCCCTCGGTCCCCGAGGACCTCGCCTTCGCCGAGTCCCGCATCCGGGCCACGACGATCGCGGCGGAGGACCTCCTGCACGACCTGGGCGCGCTGTCCATCACCTCCTCGGATGCGCAGGCGATGGGGCGGATCGGCGAGGTGATCACCCGCACCTGGCAGGTCGCGCACGTGATGAAGCATCGCGTGGGGCCGCTGGGAGGCGGCCTCCCGGCGGACAACGAGCGAGCCCGCCGCTACGTCGCGAAGTACACGATCAACCCGGCGATCGCGCACGGCGTGGACGCGCACATCGGCTCCGTGGAGCCGGGCAAGCTCGCGGATCTGGTGCTGTGGGATCCGCGGTTCTTCGGCGCGCGGCCCGAGCTGGTGCTCAAGGGCGGGATGATCGCCTGGGCCGCGCTGGGGGACCCGAACGCCTCGATCCCCACCCCGCAGCCGGTGCTGCAGCGACCCGCCTTCGGCGACGCGCTCGGCGCGCCGCTGTCGGTCTCCTTCGTGGCGCCTGCCGCGGTGGAGGACGGCCTGCGCGAGCGCCTGGGTCTCGCCCGCGAGCTGCTGCCCGTGGCGGACACCCGCGGCGTGACCAAGGCGGATCTCGTCAACAACACCGCCCTGCCACGGATCGACATCCGCCCGGACACCTTCGAGATCAGCATCGACGGCGAGCCCGTGGTGCCGGCCCCCGCCGCGACGCTCCCGCTGGCCCAGCGGTACCAGCTGTTCTGAGCCGGATGCTCACCACCGCCCCCGCGACCCCGCTCGCCTCCACCACGCTGGCCATGCTGCTGGCGGACTCGCGCCTGCCCGCCGGCGCGCACGTCGCCTCCGGGGCGCTCGAGGCCGCCCTGCGCGACGGCCTCGATCCTGCCGCCACCGGCGACTACCTGGCCGGCCGCATGGCCACCGTGGTGCCGGTCGAGGCCGGCACCGCCGTGCTCGCCCGGCACCTGGCGCTGCACGGCGGGGACCTCGAGGCGCTGCGCGAGGAGTGGGCGGCACGCACCCCCAGCCGTGCCCTGCGCGAGGTCGCCGTCGCGCTCGGCGACGGTCTGCGCCGCCTCGCGCAGACGCTCTGGCCCGCCGCGCTCCCGCCGCCCCCGCCCGGGACGGGGCCCTGGCCGCGCCCGATCGTGCTGGGCCTGATCGCCGCCTCGGCCGGGCTCGAGGCGGCCGACCTGGTGCGGCTGATCGCCTACGACGACGCGCAGACGGTCGCCGCCGCACTGCTCAAGCTCGAGCCCGGCGACCCCCGCGAGGCGGCGGCGCTGGTGCTCGAGGCCTGCGCCCTGCTGGAACCGCGCGTGGCCGAGCTGGCCGCGCTCACCGACCCGGCGCACATCCCGTGCGCCGGGGCACCCCTGATCGACGGCTGGGCGGAGGCCCAGTCGCAGCTGCCGAGGAGGCTCTTCCGTGCCTGAGAACACCGCCGCCCACCGCTCCCTGCGCCTCGGGGTCGCCGGACCCGTCGGCACCGGCAAGAGCTCGCTGATCGCGACGATCTGCCGGGCGCTCGCCGAGGAGATCCGCCTGGGGGTGATCACCAACGACATCTACACCGACGAGGACGCGCGCTTCCTGCGCTCCGCCGGAGTGCTGGACCCTGCACGGATCCGCGCCGTGGAGACCGGTGCCTGCCCGCACACGGCGATCCGCGATGACGTCACCGCGAACCTCGCCGCCGTCGAGCAGCTCGAGGCGGACTTCGACCCGCTGGACGTGGTGCTGGTGGAGTCCGGCGGCGACAACCTCACCGCGACCTTCTCCCCGGCCCTGGTGGACGCGCAGCTGTTCGTGCTCGACGTGGCCGGCGGCGGGGACGTGGCCCGCAAGGGCGGCCCCGGCATCGGCCGCGCGGACCTGCTGGTCGTCAACAAGGTGGACATCGCCCCGCACGTGGGTGTGGACGTCGAGCAGATGGTCGCCGACGCCACCGCGGCCCGGGAGGGCCGGGACGTGCTGGCCGTGTCCCGGCACCGGGAGGACACCGTCTCCGAGCTGCGCGCCTGGGTGCTGGCCGTCCTCGCCGCCCACACCGACGGCCGCCACGTCCCCCAGGATCCGGGCCCGATGGCCCCGCACGTCCACGCCGACGGCGAGGAGCACGGGCACCCCCACGCCCACCCGCACGAGCACGCCCCCTCCCGATGACCAGGATCGCTCTCGCGCCCGTCCCGGGCGGTCCGGTGCGCGTGACCACCACGCCGGGCCTGCTCCAGGCCCGCACCGTCTCCCGCGGCGCGGACCGGGCCCACGTGGCGCTGGTCGCGGGCGGCGCGATGCTGGTGGGCGGCGACCGGATCGCGGTCGAGGTGGAGGTGGCCGAGGGCTGCGCCCTCGAGCTCGAGGACGTGGGCGGCACCCTCGCCTACCCGGGCGAGGGGCGGCGCAGCGCCTTCGACGTGAGGATCCGGCTGGAGCGCGGTGCGCGGCTGATCTGGCGCGCCCATCCGTTCGTCGTCGCGGACGGTGCGGCGGTGGACCGACGTCTCGAGCTCTCTGTCGCCGAGGGGGCATCGGCGTGCCTGCGCGAGACCCTCGTGCTGGGCCGCACCGGGGAGCGCGGCGGGACGCTGCGCGCCGGACTGCACGCCCGGACCCCGGCCGCTGCACCGCTGCTGTGCGAGGAGCTCGACCTCGACGGCGCCCGCCCGGTCACCGGGGTGATGGGCGCGCACCGGGTGCTGGACAGCGTGCTGCTGCTCGGCGCCCGACCCGCCCCCGAGGCCGCCGTGCCGTCGGGCGTGAGCGTGCTCCACCTCCACCGCCGCGGCGCCCTCGCCCGCATCCTCGCCCACGACGCCCACGCCACCGGGCTCGATCCCCTGATGGAGGAGTGGGCGGCGGGCCTCCGCGTGCCCGATAGCAAAGGTATACGCTTACCCGCATGACTGCACCCACCCGCCAGATCGGCTCCCTCACCGTCTCCGCCCTGGGCCTCGGCGCCATGCCGCTGTCCATGGGGCGCGGAGAGCCCGCCCCGCACGATCGCGCGATGGCCACGTTCCACGCCGCCCTCGACGCCGGCATCACCCTGCTCGACACCGCCGACATCTACGCCCCCTCCTGGGACACGATGGGCCACAACGAGACGCTCGTCGCGGAGGGCCTGCGCACCTGGGGCGGCGACCGCTCCCAGGTGGTGGTGGCCACCAAGGGCGGCATCACCCGCGCCGAGGGCGAGCAGTGGGGCCGCGACGGCTCGGCCGGGTACCTCCGCGCGGCGCTGGAGAGGTCGCTGGCGGCCCTGAGGGTGGACGCGATCGACCTCTACTACTGGCACCGCCCGGACCGCAGCCTCCGCTACGCCGACGGCGTCGAGGCGCTCGCCGCCCTGCAGCAGGAGGGCCTGATCCGCGAGATCGGCATCTCCAACGCGAACGTGGAGGAGATCGACGTGGCCCGGGACGTGCTGGGCGAGGGCGGCCTCGCCGCGGTGCAGAACGAGTTCTCGCCCACCTTCTTCCACACCAGTCGCCGCGAGCTCGCCCACTGCGGCGAGCACGGCATCGCGTTCGTGCCGTGGTCGCCGCTGGGCGGCACCGGCGGCGGCGCGGCCGCGGTGGGGGAGCGGTTCGAGAGCATCGCCCGGATCGCGCAGGCCCACGGCGTCAGCCCCCAGCAGGTGGTGCTGGCCTGGCAGCTGTCCCTCGGCGAGCACGTGATCCCGATCCCCGGCGCGAGCCGTCCCGAGTCGATCACCGACTCCGCCGCTGCGATGGCGCTCGAGCTCACGGAGGCCGAGCGCGAGGAGCTCGCCACGCTCATCGCCTGAGAGCGGCAGGGTGACCTGACGGATATCCCCTCGCGTGCGGTCAGCGAGGAGCGTACGGTGGCCCCCGTCCACGGACGGGAAGGAGTCGGCATGCCCACCACGCATGCGGGAAGCGGGGCGGCCCACGCGGCCTGCTCGGCGTGATCCGGCGCGCCCTCGAGCGCGTCCCCGACGATCACCCCGACTCCAGCACGCCCCCGCGCGGGAGCGTGCCCTCCGAGAGGACCCCTCATGGACCCCCTGACCGAGGCGCAGATCCGCGCCTGCTTCGTCAACGCCACCAAGGGAGACGCCCAGCGCGCCGCCCTGCCCGATCTCGACGCCGTGCCCTGGGAGGACATCGACCTCCTGGGCTGGCAGGACGCCCGCAAGCCGCAGCTGCACTACGTGGTGCTGCCCGTGGACGGCGAGACGGTGGGCCTGCTGCTGCGCGGCACCGGCCGCCCGCCGGAGCGCAAGAACCTCTGCGCCTGGTGCGAGGACGTGGTGGACGGCGTCCGCGCCGCCTCCTTCGTGGCACCGCTGGCCGGTCCCTCCGGCCGGCGCGGCAACACCAAGGGCACGGCGGTGTGCGCGGACTTCCGCTGCTCGCGCAACGTGCGCCGCGCCCCGGCCGCGTTCGAGCTGCGCACCGAGGACCCGGCCCTGCTCGCGTACCACCGCGAGCAGCGGATCGCCGGTCTGCGCGAGCGCAGCAGCGGCTTCGCCCGCGCGATCATGGCCGGCTGAGCATGCGCCGCCCGGGCCCTCAGCCCGGGTGCACCACCGCGTCGGCGCGGGAGCGGGTCGCGGCGACCCGGCGGGCATTGCGCTCGTCGGGCCCCAGCGCCCACTCCCGCGCCCGCGGGGCCGGCTTGCCGAACCGTTCGTGGCGCGCGATCAGGCGCTCGTGCCGCAGCGTCTCCGGCACCTCCACGAACCAGCACGCGTCCAGCAGCGCCCGCACCCGCGCGAAGGCACCCTCGGTCTCCAGCAGGTAGTTGCCCTCGGTGAGCACCAGCGGCACCCCGGCCGGGACCTCCAGCGCGCCGGCGAGCGGCTGCTCGAGCTCCCGCTCGAACATCGGCGCCCACACCGGGCCGTCCCCGGGCAGCTGGGTGCGCAGCCGCTGCAGCAGCGCCACGTAGCCGTCGGCGTCGAAGGTGTCCACCGCGCCCTTCCGCTCCGCGCGGCCCAGGCGCTCCAGCGCCGCATCCGCCAGGTGGAAGCCGTCCATCGGCACCCGCACGCAGGAGCCGGCCGGCAGCGAGGCCACCAGGTGCTCGGCCAGGGAGGACTTCCCCGCGCCCGGCGCCCCCGCGAGGCCCAGCAGCCGCCGCGTGCCCGCCCGTCGCGCCTCGTCCACCAGCACCAGGGCGCGGGCGCCCGCCTCCTCGAGGTCGAGCTCATCCATGCAGCGTCACCTCCACCACCTCGCCGCGCAGCGGCAGGTGGAGCAGGATCCGGGAGGGGGCCAGGCCGCTCGCGGCGAGCGCCCGGGAGTAGGTGGCCAGCTGGCCCAGGTAGTGCTCGCGCACGTGCTCCACCGGGTGCTCTCCCGGGTAGGACTTGTGGTCCACCAGCACGATCTCGCCGCCCGGCAGGCGCAGCAGGGTGTCGATCCAGCCCTCCATCACCTGGTCCTCCTCGTTCCACCAGGTGAGGGGCTGCTCGGTGAGCAGCTCCGCGCCGGGGAACTCCTCGGCGAGGAACGACGCCCAGGCCGTCCCCGCCTCGACCAGCACGGTCGGCTCCACGGTGCGGGAGACCGTCCACCGCTGCACCAGCCGAGCCGCGGCCGCCTCCCGCTGCTCCTCGGTGAGCGCGTCCAGCGGCAGGGCGAGGTAGGCGTGGATCGCCTCGCCCACCCGCTCCCACTGCGGCCCGCCGCCGGTGACGAGCCGCCGACCGATCGTGCGCGGGGCGTGCACGGTCCCGAGCGCCTCGTCGGAGGCGACGCCGGAGGCCTGGAAGCGGGCGGCGCGCTGCACGGGGCCCTCGCCCTCCGGGCGCAGCGGCACGTCCGTCGCGGCGAGCGGATCGGGCACCGCGGGCAGGGACACCACGTCCTGCTCCATGAGCGCGTCGACGTCCACCGCGGTGAGCCGCGCCGGCAGCGGCGCCGCGGCGCCGTCCACGCGGAGCGCGCCCTCGCCCCAGGTGAGCAGCGCATCGTCCCCGTCGATCAGGGCGTCGAGCTCGCTGCGCGCCCCGCCCACGGCGAGCACCGCGGTGCTCGCCGCGCGGGTGAGCGCCACGTACTGCAGCCGCCCGGCCTCCTCGGCCTCCGCCTCCGCGCGCCTGCGGGTGAACGCGGAGTCCTCCAGCAGCGCCGCCACCTCCTCCGGGACCGCCAGCTCGGGCCGGAACTGCAGGTCCCGGCCCGCCAGCGGCGCCGTCACGTCGATCTCCTCGGGGGAGCGCACCAGCACGCCCCAGCGCTGGTCGCGCTCCTTCGCCCGCGCGGAGAGGTGCGTGACCACGTGGTCCCACTCCAGCCCCTTCGCGGCGTGGATGGTGCCCACCCACACCGCCTCCGGCAGGCCGGAGAGGTCCGGCCCCTCCTCCCAGGCGTCGAGCTCCGCCCGCAGGGCGGTGAGCGTGATCGGGGCGCCCTCGGCGCGCCGCCGCGCGGTGGTCTCCCGGGCCAGCGCCCGCAGCGCGTCCAGGGAGCGGCGGCGGGCGCCCTGCCCGCTCCAGCGCTTGATCCGCTGGGGCAGGTCGAGCGCGTCGATGAGCGCGCTGAGCATCTCCTCCGGCGTGTAGGCGATGCAGGCGCGCCGCACCGCGTGCAGCCCCTGCAGGGTCTCGTCCTCCCACCAGCGGGCGTACACGGCGCGTCGCGCCTCCCTGTCCGGCGCGGCCATCAGCTGCTCGAACCAGGTGCGGTGCGCGGCGTGGTCCTCCAGCAAAGTCACCAGCTCGGTGAGGGCGAGGGTGTCGGTGGCGTCGAGCGTCACCGCGAGCGCCGCCCGCACCATCTGCGCCTCCCGCGTGGACAGCAGCGCATGGGCCGCCCCGGCGGTGGGCACGCCCCGGGCCTGCAGCGCGGCGACCACCGCCTGACGCTGGGTGTGGGTGCGCACCAGCACCGCCGTGCTCCCCGGCGTGAAGGCGCCCTCCGCGATCCGCTCCCGGATCTGCTCGGCGATCATCGCGGCGTGCTTCTCGGCGGAGACCGCCCGGTTGTCGCCCTTGGTCGCCTCCCACACCTCGAGCGTCCCGCCGGCGGCCCGCTCCTGCCGCTGCGCGGGGATCGCGAGGGTGATCTGCTCGGCGCCCGTCCCGTCCGGGTCGAACACCCGCGTGAACAGGGCGTTGGTGAACTCCACCAGCTGTTCCCGGGAGCGCCAGGAGTGGGTGAGGTCCCGGATCTCGCCGGTGCCGAACACGGTGTCCCCGCGGCCCAGCGCCGCGATCACCTTCTGCATCAGCCGCGGGTCCGCGTCGCGGAACCCGTAGATCGCCTGCTTCGGGTCGCCCACCCAGATCTTGTCCTCGATCAGCCGCGACAGCTCCAGGAACAGGGCGAGCTGCACGGGGGAGGTGTCCTGGAACTCGTCGACCGCGAGCAGGCGGAAGCGGGAGGCGACCGAGGCGCGCACCCGCGGCGACTCCTGCAGCAGCCGCAGCGCCCGCACCTCCTGGTCGATGAAGTCGATCATCCCCAGGTCGCGCTTGTGCTGCTCGTAGGCGTCCAGCGACTCCGCGGCGGTGCCGAGCACCAGCGCGATGAGCGCGCGGACGTCCTCCTGCCAGGGCCCGCAGGCGGTGAACTGCGCGGCGATCTCCTCGCTCAGCGGGGCGAGCGTGCGCTTCGCGACCGCACCCATCGTCCCCGCCGCGATCCGGCGCCAGGCCGACCACGGCGCCCGGTCGTGGTCGGCGAGGGTGCGGCGCAGCCGCTGCAGGTCCTCGAGGTCCTTCGCGGTCCTGTTCAGGCTGCGCGCCGAGATCGGGCCGCCCGCGATCGGCTGCTCGTCGGCCGTGCGGGAGGCGGCCAGCGCGGCGCCCAGCTCCTCCAGCCGCTGGTCCAGCAGGTGCAGCCAGCGGGGCCGCAGGTCCGGGCCCGGCGCCGGCAGCGCGGCGTCCTCGCGGAACGACTCCCAGGAGGTCTCGCTCGCCGCGCGCAGCTGAGCGGCGTCGAGCAGGTTGGTGCGGGCCGCGTTCGCGATCGTGCGCACCTGGCCGCGCCAGGAGGGGCGGCGCCGGAAGGAGGTGTCGTCCTCGTCGCCGTCGTGCTCGGTGCGGGCCAGCAGATCGCTGTGCTCCTCGCCGCGGGCGGCGGCGGTGCGGGCGATCGCGGCGCCGAACGCGGCCTTCTGCGTGGTCTCGTCGAGCACGTCCACGGCGGGGGAGAGGCCGGCGTCCATCGCGTAGTCCGTCACCAGGCGCCCGGCCACGGAGTTCACGGTGCCGATCACCGCGGAGTCGATGCCGCGGGCCTGCGTCACCTGCGCGCCGTCCAGCAGCGTGGAGCGCACCCGCGCGGTGAGCTCCTCCGCGGCCTTCACCGTGAAGGTGGTGGCGATGACCTCGGAGGGGTCCAGGCCCCCGCCGATCAGGGCGGCCAGGCGCTGGGTGAGCGCGTACGTCTTGCCGGAGCCGGCCGAGGCGTTGATCAGGGTGAACGTCATGACGCATCGCCTCTCATCCCGCACAGCAGCGAGAACTCGCAGTAGTCGCAGCGCGCATCGACCACCAGCGCGCCCTCGGCGCGCGCGGCCTCCCGCGCCCGTTCGTAGGTCGTCTTCGCCGCGGTGCGGGGCGTGGCCAGGTCCTGCCCGGCGTCCCGCAGGATCTGGCCGCTGCGGGCGTCGACCTCGCCGTCGCCGATCGCGTCCAGCGCCGCCGTCATGCCGTCCACGCCGCGCCGCCACAGGTCCACCACGTCCAGGGTGGGCCGGCCGTGCGGGTCCAGCGCGGGGTTCGCCGCCACGAACTCGCCCTGGGCCAGCAGGTAGTAGCCCACGTCCACGTGGCGGTCGTGCAGGGGCCGGGCGTAGGCCGCCAGCTGCAGCGCCTCCCCGGTCTCGAACAGGTCCGGGTACTTCTTCGCGGCGAAGGTCCACTTCAGGTCGATCACCACGGGCCGGCCGTCCGCATCCTCCGCGTCCACGTCCCGGAAGCCCACGAACGGCACGGTCACCTCCCCGCGGCGCAGAGGCAGCGTGAGCGCCTCCTCGAAGCGGGACTCCACCGCCGTGATCACCAGGCCCGCCGCGGCCAGCCGGTCGAAGAACTCCACCAGCGAGCGCACGGCCTGCTCCCGCATCCCGGCCAGCTCCACCTCCCGCCCGGGCAGCAGCAGCTCGGAGGCCAGGCGCGGCACCTGCGCGTCGATCTCCTCCCGGACCCGCTGCGCCCCGGGCGGGCCGGTGCGGTCCTCGCGCTGCGCCAGCGCCTCCACCACCGCGTGCACCAGCGTGCCGATCATGCGGTTGCCGGTGGGGACCTGCGCGATCGACGCCGGCCGGATCTGCAGGCCGTTCTTGTACGTCCACTTCTGCCGGCAGCCCAGGAGGTCCTCCGCCTGGGAGTAGGACAGCCGTGCCGGGACCAGGTGCGGGGCGGGTTTGACCCGCCGGGTGAGATCCCGGGGCAGGGGGCGCGGCCGTGCGCGGGGCGGCACCTCGAGCGGCCGACGGGATCCGGCGAGGTCGAAGCCGTCCTCGCCGAGGGTCCGCTCCGGGGCGAGGGTGTGCGCGGCCAGGACCTCGGCCACGCCCTGCCCGGGCTCGGCCCGTGCGGCGGCGAGGTGGGCGAGCAGGGCGTGCGGTGCGACGGCCTCCTCGGCACGGCGCCGTGTGCGCACCACCACGAGCCGCTCCGCCCCGTGCAGGCCTCGCAGCCCGGCATCCGTGGCCAGCGCCGCCAGGCGCGCGGGCGGGAGGATCCGGGCACCGAGCGCGGTGAGCGCCTCCGCCTCCGCCGCGTCCCACACCACGCCGGTGGCGGCGTCGTCGCGGTCGGCGCCCCACCACAGCACGTCCCCGCCGCGCGGCAGCAGCTGGGCGGGCCGGCTGCAGGTGCGCCAGGCGGCGCTCGCCTCCGGGCGGGCGAAGGGGGAGGCCGCCCGGCCGCCCGCGGCCTCGACCATCTGCGCCAGCTCGCGGGTGCCGAGCACGCGGGAGTCCTCGAGGGTGTCGAGCACCTCCCGCAGCACCTGCAGGTGCTGCGAGGCCCGGGTGAGCTCCGGCGCGCCCTGCCCGAGGGCCCGCAGCCGCGCGCCCAGCGCGTCGGTCGCCTCCCGCACCCGCGGCGGGGTCAGCGCCTCCGGCGGGATCGGGGCGGCGACCAGGGCGGCGAGCGCGGCGACGAACTCGCGCCCGCCGGCCGCCATCCCCTTGTCGGCCGCGATCGCCGCCAGCGCCCGCCGCCAGTGCGCCCCGCCGATGCCGGGCTCCTGCGCGAGGGCGTCCAGCAGCCGGGCCCGGGCACGGGCGGGGACGAGGCCCACGTGCTCCCGCCCGCCCTCCGGGGCGTCCAGCACGCGCAGATCGAGCAGGGCGGCGAGCTGCTGCACGTCCACCGGGGCGAGGGCGACGGAGAGGAACAGCGGCAGGATCTGCAGGGCCGTGCGGTGCGCGGCCGGTGCGGCGACGCCGAGGGCGGGCAGGCCGCGGCGGTGCAGCTCCTGGTCCAGCAGCACGGTGTCCGCCCCGGCGAGCACCTGCAGCGGTGCGCCGTCACGGCCGGCGAGGAACCGGGCGGCGGTCTCGGCCGCGGCCCATTCGTCCTCCGCCTCCACGAGCAGCAGCGCGGGGGAGCGCCCGCCCGCGGCCTCGGCGGGCTCGCGCCGCACCCCGGCCCGCTCCAACAGGGACAGCAGGCGCGGCCACAGGCCGGGCAGCTCCTCCGGGGGCTCGTGGCACACCAGCACCTCGAGGCCCAGCGGCCAGGTGACCTCCTGCTCGAGCACGTCCACCAGCTCGCGCAGGTCGTCCGCCGCGCCGGGCCGGGCCGCGGAGTGCCGGGCCTCGATCGCGCACAGCGCCGCGATCCGCTCCGGGAGCCCGTCGCGGGGGACCAGCCGGGCGCCCGCCTCGACCGCGGCGTCCCGCCACCGCAGCAGCGCGGCCGTGGTCGCCCACGGGTCCGCGGCGGCGGAGTCCCGCACCCAGGCAGGAGCGGCGGCGGCCAGGGCGCGGGAGTACTCCGCCACGCGCACCGCCTGCTCCACGGGCGGCCGGGTCAGGCCCAGCCGGTTCTGCAGCAGCTGCACCAGCGCGCGCGGCCCCATCCGCGCCGCGCCCCGGGCGCCGCCCCCGTCGGCCCAGGCGGCGCCGTCGAGCGACCAGCCGAACTCGATCCGCATGCGCCACCCCTCCGTCGCAGGTCGCAGACCCGGGCGGGCCTGCGGCTCCACCCTAGGGGAGGGGACCGACATCTACGGCGCGGGGTCCGGGATCTCCTCGGGGCGGTACGCGGGCAGGCGCGAGGCCGGCAGCGCGGCGATCGCGCTGAGCCCGGCCAGGAGCAGGAAGCCCGTCTTCAGGGTGCGCAGCCTCTGCTCCTCGTTGAGCGCGATGGCGGCCTCCACCTGGGCGTCCGTGGCCGTGGTGCGGCTGAGCACCTCGTGCAGCTCGTCGTTGCTGACGAAGTTCACCTGATCGAGGTCCACCTGCGCCACCAGCTCCTCCGGCAGCTCCGGGTGCTCCGTCACCGCACGGCCCACGCCCACCCCGAGGACCATCACCAGCACCGCCCCCATCACGGCGGTGCCCACGGCCGAGGCGAGGTTCTGGGTGGTGCCGCGCAGGGATCCGACGTCGCCGGCCAGTCGCGTGGGAGCCGAGGTCACCAGCACGTTGAACACCAGGGTGACCAGCGCGCCCTGGCCGATCCCGAAGACCACCAGGCCGAGGATCGTGGGCAGCGTCTCCCAGTTGTTGGTGACCACGGCGGAGAGCCAGATCAGCGCCCCCGTGGTGAGGGCGAAGGCGAACAGGGCGATGGTGCGCGGGGAGAAGCGGGAGTAGAAGCGCACGATGAGGGTGGCGGTGACGAAGACCGTGAGGTTGAACGGCATCATCGCCCACGAGGTGTCGAGCGGGGTGCGCCCCTGCACCACCTGGATGTAGATCGGCACGGTGAAGTTCACCGCCGCCTCCATCAGCACGATGATGAACATCGCGTACACCGCCGAGCGCTCGGTGCGGCTGCCGAGCACGCTGAGATCCACCAGCGGGACCTTCCCCTGCCGCATCCGTCGCAGGGTCCACAGGATGAACAGCTGCCCGAGGACCACGCCCACCACCACCAGCACCGGGGCGGGGGACAGGCCCAGCAGCGAGAAGGGGGCCTCCGGCGCGGCCAGCAGCGCGCCCCAGCCGTTGAGGTTGTTGAACCCCAGGGTGAGGGCCACGACGGCGCCGCCGACCAGCACCGAGGCGACCAGGTCGATGCGGGTCGAGGCATCGCCCCGGTCCGAGCGCAGGGTGAAGCTCAGCGCGAAGACCACCACGGCGAGCACCAGGGTGATGACGAAGATCGGCCGCCACCCCACGAAGGTGCCGAGCGTGCCGCCGATGAGGAAGGCGCTCATGCCGGAGAACGCCCGGGCGGACCCCAGGGAGCCGACGGCCGTGGCCTGCTGCGCCCCGCGGTAGTTCTCGGCGATGAGCGCGACCAGCGCCGGCACGATGATGGCCGCGGCCGCCCCGGCGAGCACCTGCCCCGCGATCGCCCACCCGATCGTGGGGGAGAGGATCATCAGCAGCGAGGAGGTCGCGAACACGGCCAGGACGGCCCGGAAGATGAGGGTCCACCCGATGCGCTGGCCGAGCTTCGCCCCCGTCATCACCAGGGCCGCGACCGCGAGCCCGTAGACGACGATGGTGGAGCTGGCGACGGTGGGCGGGACGGAGAAGTCCTCGACCATGCCGCCCAGCGAGATCGGCAGCGCGGCCACGTTGAAGGACATCAGCACCTGGGCGAGGAACAGCCCGCTCATCGGGACCCAGGATCTGCGCTCGGTGTCAGCCATCGGTGCGGGCCCCTTTCCGGGCGTGCGTGGTGGAGGCGAAGAGGTTCAGGCCCAGGGTGCGGGCCAGATGGGCGCAGGCGCGCTGTCCGCGCACGCTGTTGCCGGCGCGGTCCAGCGGCGGGGAGAACACGCCGAGCGCGCCCTTGCCGGGGGCGACGGCGACGATCCCGCCGGACACGCCGGACTTCGCGGGCAGACCGATCTCGAACTGCCACTCGCCGGAGAGCTCGTACATCCCGCACGCGGCGAGCACCGCCAGGGTGTCGCGGCACACCTCGGCGGAGACCACCTGCTCCCCGGTGACCGGGTTCAGCCCGCCGTCGGCGAGGGTCGCTCCCATCACGGCGAGATCCTCGGCCGTCACCAGGAGCGAGCACTGCCGGGTGTACACCTCGACCATCTCCGGGGCGTCCCCGCGGAGGCGCTCGTAGGAGGCGAGCAGCGAGGCGATCCCCCGGTTGCGGTGGTTGGAGGCGGATTCGGAGCGCAGCACCCGCTCGTCGATCTCGAGGGAGCGGCCCGCGAAGCGGCTGAGACCCTCGTGCACGCCCTGCCATCTCTGCTCGGCGTCGGCGCCGGGCATGAGCGCGGTGGTGGCGATCGCCCCGGCGTTGACCATCGGGTTCATCGGACTGCCGGCGTTCAGCTCGAGGGCGATGACGGAGTTGAAGGGCAGTCCGGTGTTGTTCACGCCGACGATCCGGTGGACCTCCTCGTGGCCGATCGCCTCGAGCACCAGCGCGAGCACGAAGGCCTTGGAGATCGACTGGATGGTGAAGGGCGCGGAGGTGTCGCCGGCGAGGTGCTGGGTGCCGTCCACCTCCGTCAGCGCGAGGCCGAACAGCGCCGGATCCGCCTCCGCGAGCGCGGGGATGTAGTCGGCGACCTCGCCCTCGCCGAGCGGCGCATAGCGGGCATGCGCCGCCTGCAGGAGCTCCTCGACGGTGGACTCCGCAGGAAGGTCCCCGGTCAGCGCGCGCTGCGGGACATCCGGAAGATGCGTCTCGAACACGGCGTTCCCCCTCCTTTGAGTCCCCTCACCCTATGCCAGGTGGTCGTGCTCGTGGCAGGCCCGGCCGCTCAGCGGTTGAACGGGTCGTCGGGGCGGACGCTCCAGCTGAAGCCGCGCTCGTGGAGCATCTGCCCGGACTCGTCGGGTGCGAGCACCAGGTCCTGCCCGTCGCCGGTGACGTGCAGGGTCCCGTCGGCCTGCTCGGCGACCTCCAGCACCAGCGTCTCGGGTTCGGTCCCGGCGTACTCCTGCACGGTCTGTCCCTGCTGGCGCAGCCCGCGCAGCTCCAGCGCGATGGTGCCGCCGTCCCGGCGCGTCCAGGTGCCGGTGAGCAGGGTGCCGTCGGCCAGGCGCAGCTGCGCGGCGGCCGCGTCGCCGTAGCGGGTACCGCCGAGCGCGAGGGCGCTCCATCGGGTGTCCTGGGACAGCTGCGCGGCGGGCTCGGCGGTGTCCTCGGCGACCGTCCACACCCCCGCCGGCACGGAGTCGTCCACGCTGCGCGGCGGGTACATCGTCGAGACGCCCCAGGCGACCAGCCCCGCGAGCACGAGCGCCGCGACCGGTCCGGCGATCGCCCCGACCCGCTCGGCCGGGCGCCAGGGGATCAGTCGCGGCGAGGGACCGGGCCCGATCTCCCCGCGCCCCAGCACCGCGCGCCACAGCCGCGGCATCCACGGGATCAGCACCAGGAGCGAGAGCAGCACGTACACGGCCGACGGGGTCTTGACCATCACGTCGTAGCCGAGGTTCAGCACCAGCACCAGGCCCATCGACGCCGCCCCGATGAGCGCGCCGAGCGGCACCGTGCGCCGCCACAGCAGCGCCAGCCCGGCCCCGAACTCGGCCAGGCCGGCGAGGAACTGGAACAGCGGCGAGAAGGCGACCATCCGCCACAGCAGCCCCATCGGGCTCATCTCGCCGTGCATGATCAGGGCGTCGCCCGCGTCGGAGAACCCGAACTGGCCGAACACCAGCTTCGCCGCGCCGTAGTAGAGCAGCACCAGCGCGAGCACGAGCCGGATCGCGCCGTGGGCCCACCAGGCGAGGGTGACGCCGGCGAGGCGGGCGAGACGCTTCTCGGTGGAGTAGTCGGTCGTGGGGGAGGCCATGCCCCCACCTCACCCCACCGCGCGCCCGCGCCTCCTCACCCCGGGGTATCGAGCGGGTACGACCTTCGTCAGCCCTGGTGCGCGCTGCCCGGGTGCGCCCACGGCGGGGCGTCGTCGCCCGGGTAGCCGTCGGGCACCTGGTCCTGTGCCTGCTGCTGCGCGGCGCGTGCCTGCTGCTCCGCCTCCTGGCGGGCCCGGCCCGCGGAGGGGCGGCGGGCGTTGCGCGCGTCCGCCGCGTCGGCGTCCTGCGACGCCTCGGCGGCGGCCTGGGACTGCAGCATCGCGGTGCGGATCTCCTCGCCCATGCCGCCCACGGCGCCGGGGTTCGAGGGCAGGTACAGCACGTTGGAGCGGCCGTTGCGGGCCACGTCCTGCATGGTGTCGAAGTACTGGGTCATCAGCAGCAGCTGCTCGGCGGAGTTCTCGATGCCCACCTTGCGCAGCATCTCGTACTGCTCCGCGATGCCCAGCGCGATCGCCTTGCGCTGGCCGGCGACGCCCTCGCCCTGCAGGCGCTTGGACTCCGCCTCGGCCTCGGCCTGGGTGACGCGCTTGATCTTGTCCGCCTCGGCGAGGGACTGCGCGGCGACGCGGTCGCGCTGGGCGGCGTTGATGGAGTTCATCGAGTCACGCACCCGCTGGTCCGGGGAGATGTCCTGCACCAGCGTGTTGATGATGTTGAAGCCGAACTCCTCCATCCGCGTGGACAGCGTGGTCTCCACGCTGCGGGCGATGTCGTCCTTCGACTCGAAGGCCTGGTCCAGCTCGAGGGAGCTCAGCGCGGAGCGCACGGTGTCGAACACGTACGAGCGGATCTGCGCCTCGGGGTTCGAGAGCTTGTAGTACGCGTCCACGACCTGCTCCTCGCGGATGCGGTACTGGACGGCGACCGGCACCGTGACGAACACGTTGTCCTTGGTCTTGGACTCGATGTTCACCTCCAGCTGCTGGACGCGCAGGGAGACCGGCCGGGTGGTGGAGTCGATGAAGGGGGTCTTGAAGTTCAGTCCCGCGTGGGCGACGCGCTTGAACCGGCCGAACCGCTCCACGATCACGGCTTCCTGCGTGTGGACCGTGAACATCAGCGAGGTGCGCAGGCCGCCGAACAGCAGCGCGCCCACGATCGCGAGCACGACGAGCAGGACGACGATGACGACCAGGACGACGATGGCGCCTTCCATAATTTCCCCCTTGGTGGTGATGACGTGTGCGTCACACGCTATCAACCCTCGTCGGACGTCAGGCGCGCAGCCCCAGCTCGCTCTCGATCCGCTTGGCGATCCGCACCGGCGGCACCGGCGGGGCGTAGCGGCGCAGCACGCGGCCCTCGCCGTCGATGAGGAACTTCGTGAAGTTCCAGGCGATACGCCCCCCGATCACGCCGGCCTTCTGCGCGCACATCCACTGCCACAGCGGGTGCGCGTCCGGACCGTTCACGTCGATCTTCGAGAACAGATCGAAGGTGACCCCGTAGACCGAGGCGCAGAACTCCTCGGTGTCCGCATCGGTGCCGGGATCCTGGTGGAACTGGTCCGAGGGGAAGCCGAGCACGCTCACGCCGTGGGGGCGGAAGCGCTCGTGGAGCTCCTGGAGCGCGGTGAGCTGCGGGGTGAAGCCGCACTGCGTGGCGATGTTGACGACGACGACCAGGTGACCGCGGTACTCGCTCATCTCGCGGCGCTCCCCGGTGATGGTGAGTGCGGAGAAGTCGTGGAAGGTCTGCTCGGTCATGGGCCCCTGACTCGGCTCGGAGGTGACGTGCGCCTCCATCGTAGGCCGCGCCCGGGGGAGTCAGGCGAGGAAGGCGTCCACCTCGAAGCGGGTGGGGGCGCTCTCGGTGCCGCGCCGGGTCACGGCGATCGCCGCCGCCGCGTTCGCACGCGTCGCGGCGGACTCCCAGTCCGCGCCCAGCGCCCGCTCCGCCAGCAGCACGCCGGTGTGGGTGTCGCCGGCGCCGTTGGTGTCCACCGCCTGTTGCGGGAAGGCGGGGATCTCGGTGCCGCGCCCGTGGTGGAACACCAGGCAGCCGCGCTCCCCGTCGCGCACCACGATCACGGCGCCCGGGGCGAGGCGCCGGCGGATCGAGGCCGGGGTGTCCTCGAGGGCGTCGAGGTCGGTGAGTGCCCGCGCCTCGTCGGCGTTCGAGGTCCACACCGTGGTGCGCGCCAGCACCCTGTCCTGCACCGCGCGGGGGAAGTGCGCGAACGGGTCTCCCGGGTCCAGCACCACCGAGACCCCTTCGGGCAACGCCTCGAGGAACTCCAGCAGCGGCTCCCGGGTGGGCTCGAAGAGGCTGTACCCGGAGACGCACAGCAGGTCCCCGGGCCGGGGATCCAGGGTGGCGAGGGAGGCGGCGGTGATCTGCCGCTCCGCGCCGTACACGGTGACGAAGGTGCGCTCGGCGGAGGGCTCCAGCAGCACCGTGCAGTAGCCGGTGTCGGCCTCCGGGCGCGGCGCGTCCGAGAGCGCCACCCCGTCCCGGGCGAGCGCCTCGCGGATCAGGTCCCCGCGGGGGCCGGTGCCATGGGCGCCGCCGTGCACCGCCTGGGCCCCGGTGCGGGCCGCCGCGATCAACGTGGTCACGGCGCCGCCGGCGTACGTGGTCTCGCGGCGGGCGTTGGCGTTGCCGCCGCGTTCGGGCAGCGCATCGACCTCGAGGATCACGTCGACGAGCGCCTGGGAGGTGTGGAGCACGCGGGGCATGCACCGAGTCTAGGTGCGAGGATGACGCCATGGCTCCCGCGTCCCCCACCTCGCGCCGCCGCGGCCCGCTGCTGGTGCTCATCGCCCTGCTCGCGATCGCCGCCCTGGTGGCGACCTACCTTCTGGTCCGCGGCCGGTTCGACACCGGCGAGGAGGCCGCCCGGCAGCTCGCCGCGGCGCTCACCGCGGGGGAGGTGCCCGCCGGCGCGGACGCCGCCCAGCACGAGCGGATCCTCGCCGGGATGCTCGAGGAGGGAGCGGTCCCGTCGGTCGCCCTCGCCGATCCCGGACGCGCCGAGAGCGGCGAACGCACCGTCACCCTCGACTGGACCTGGACCCTCCCCCAGGAGGCGGGGACCTGGGAGTACAGCACCGAGGCGACCCTGCACCGCGGCGAGGACGGCTGGGAGGCGGCGCTGGAGCCGTCGGCCTACGCCCCCGATCTCACCGCGGGCGAGCACCTCGTCCTGGCCGCCCTCGACCCCGCCCTCGGCGAGATCACCGACCGCGACGGCACCGCGCTGTACGCCGAACGGCCCGTGATCACCCTGGGCCTGGACCGCAGCAGGCTCGAGGACGACCAGGTCGATCAGGCCGCCCGCGCCCTCGCCGGCCTGCTGGGCACCGACCCGGACCGGCTCGCGGAGGCCGCGGCGGCCGCCGGCGAGGAGGCCTTCGTGGCCGCCCTGACGATCCGCGAGGAGGACGCCGGCGCCTACCCGCTGGATCGCGCGGCCGACGAGGTGCCCGGCTACCTCGCCGTGGACGGCACCCGGCCGCTCGCGCTGGAGCGGGACTACGCCCCCGGCGTGCTCGGCGCACTGCGCGAGGCCACCGCGGAGGACGTCGAGGACTCCGACGGGGAGATCGAGGCCGGGGACCTGGTGGCCACCGGCGGCGTGGTCGCCGCGACCCGCGACGAGCTGCTGGGCACCGAGGGCGTGGAGGTGCGCGCCGTGGACGAGGACGCCGAGGAGCAGCGCCCCCTGCACACCGTCGCCCCGGCCGACGGCACCACGATCGCCACCACCCTGGACGACGACCTGCAGCGCCTGGCCACGGAGGCCGTCGCCGAGGAGGACTCGCCCGCCGCGGTGATCGCCCTGCAGCCCTCCACCGGGGACGTGCTGGCCGCCGCCCTGGGCCCCACCGGTCAGTCCTACCCCGTGGGCCTGGTGGGGCAGTACGCGCCCGGCTCCACCTTCAAGACCGTCACCGCGCTGGCGCTGCTGCGCGCCGGCGTCACCCCGGACACCGAGCTGGAGTGCCCCGAGACCGCGACCGTGGCCGGGCGCAGCTTCAAGAACGCCGACTCGATGGACCCGGCCCTGTTCGGTCCGATGCCGCTGCGCTCGGCGGTCGCGCACTCCTGCAACACCGCGCTGCTGCTGCAGCACGAGACGGCGGACCAGGCCGCGCTCGCCGACGCCGCCACCACCCTCGGCCTCGGCCAGGACGCCCCGACCGGGCTCGACGCCTTCATGGGCTCCATCGATCCGGCCGACGAGGGCGTGGAGCACGCCGCCGCGATGATCGGCCAGGGGCGGGTGCTCACCTCGCCGCTGTCGATGGCGGTGGTGCTCGCCTCGGTGCAGAACGGCGCGACGGTCACGCCCCGCATCCTCGCCGACGACGAGCCCGCCGCCCCCGAGGTGCCCACCCCGCTCACCGAGGAGGAGACCGCGCAGATGCAGGAGATGCTGCGCGGCGTGGTCACCGACGGCAGCCTCGACGACTTCGCCGACCTGCCCGGCGAGCCCGTGATCGGCAAGACCGGCACCGCCGAGTGGACGAACGCCGACGGCGAGCTGCGCCTCCACTCCTGGGTGATCGTGGCCCAGGGCGACCTGGTGGTCGCCGCCTTCGTGGAGGACGGCAGCTACGGCTCGGTGACCGCCGGGCCGATCGCCCGCGAGGTGCTCGCCGGTCAGTAGGCAGTGCGCCCCTCGTGGGCGAGCCACGCGTCGAAGGGATCGACCGCGTCCGCGTGCCGGTGCTGCTCGACGGGCAGCACGGCGTGGTGGCCGGGCCGGGCGAAGTAGTCGTAGAAGGCGGAGTCGTCGAAGCCTGCACGTGCGGCATCCCCGCGTCCCGCGGCGAACACCACGAGGTCGAGCCGCGCCCAGAGCGCCGCGGCCATGCATATCGGGCACGGTTCGCAGCTCGCGTACAGCACCGCGCCGCGCAGGTCGGGGGAGCGGGTCCTCGCGCAGGCCTCGCGGATCGCCGCCACCTCGGCGTGCGCGGTGGGATCGTTCGACGCGGTCACCCGGTTCACGCCCTCGACCAGCTCCCCGTCGGGCAGGCGCACCACCGCGCCGAACGGGCCGCCGCCGTCGGCGACGTTGGCGGTGGCCAGAGCGATCGTGCGCTGCAGGATCTCGGTGGGATCGGGAGGATGGCTCATCCCATGGGATCCTCCCGGTTCCCGCGCGCCGTGTCCAGGGTGCCGCCGAGCCGGCGCCTCTGGTCGTCGCGGGCGAGCTCGAGCAGGGGCAGCACCGCGGGCCAGGTGCGCTCGCCCGGCAGGATCACGCACAGCCAGCCCTGGCGGGAGTAGAGCGGATGCGGCTGGAGCACGTCCGGTGCGGTGGGATCGTCGGGCTCGCCGAGTCCGAGCCCCTCCAGCCGACGCCGACCGACATGGATGTTCAGCCTCCACCGACCCTCCGGGTCGAGATCCGAGCTCGTATCGTCGGGATAGTCCTTGGTGACGAGGGTGGCGAAGGGCTGGGTGCGGGGCACGGTGCCATCCGGCGACCAGTAGAAGAAGTGATCGCCCCAGGCCACAGGTGGGTAGTCGCCGCCCTCCCGTGGCGCCAGTTCGAGCACGCCGTCGAAGGAGCGGAGGGTGGAGAGGATCTGCTGCATACTCATGGTTCGAGTATCCGGTTCACGTGCCTATGGAGGGTTCGGCGGGATGGAGCGGCACAGGACGTCGAGCACCACCGCCGTCGCGCGCGCTGCGGGGTGCTCCGCCCAGCAGGTCCGCGATCTCGAGGCGGCGGGCGTCATCCCGCGTGCGGAGCGGGCGCCGAACGGCTACCGCCGCTTCACGCAGGTGCACGTCGACGCGATCCGCGCCTACCGGCTCCTCGCGGCGGCCGTCGGCCCGACCACGGCCCGGGACACGATGCGCGGCCTCGCGGCCGACCCCGCCGATGCCGCGCTCGCACGGATCGGCTCCCTCCACGTCGACCTCGCCCTGAACCGGGAGCGGACACTGCTCGCGCTGGACGCCGTGGCAGCGATCCGCGAGGAGCCGCGCGACGACGAGGCCGGCCCGGACACCATGACGATCACCCAGCTCGCGGAGGCGCTCGGGGTGCGGCCCTCCACCCTGAGGTACTGGGAGCTCGAGGGTCTGGTCCGTCCCGAGCGGCGCGGTCGCCTGCGGGCGCGCAGCTATCCCGCGGGCGCCATCCGGGAGGCGCGCATCGTCTCCGCGCTGCGGACCTCGGGCCGCTCCGTCCCCGACACGGCGCAGGTGATGGCCGATCTCCGCGACCAGGGTGGGGTCGAGGCCCTGCACTCCGTGCTCGCGGCGCATCTCGAGGTGGTCGCCCAGCGCACCGAGAACCTGCTTCGCGCCGGCACCTCGCTGGTCGAGCTGCGCTCCGCGCTCGCGGACGACTGAGCGCTACAGCCCCGCGACCACCTCGACGGCCTGACGGATCGCCCGCTCCGCGTCGAGCTCCGCGGCGACATCGGCCCCGCCGATCACGTGCACCCGCGGCGAGCGGCCCGTGCGCGCCGCGACCACCTCGTCGGCCAGGGCGTTCACGCTCTCCTGCCCGGCGCAGATCACCACCGTGTCCACCGCCAGCACCCGCTCCTCCCCGTCCTCGAGCACGTGCAGCCCCTCGGCGTCCACGCCCCGGTAGGTCACGCCGCGGTGCGGGACGATCCCCGCGTGCCGCAGCTCCGCCCGGTGCACCCAGCCGGTGGTGCGGCCCAGCCCCGCCCCGATCCGGGTCTCCTTGCGCTGCAGCAGGTGCACCTCGCGCCGCGGCGCATGCGCGGGCCGGACGGCCACGCCGCCGCGGTGCTCCTCGTCGGCGTCCACCACGCCCCAGTGCGCCTTCCACGCCGCGACGTCGAGGGAGGGGGAGGGCTGCGGGGCGGAGAGGAACTCGGCGATATCCACCCCGATCCCGCCCGCGCCGATGATCGCGACCCGCTCCCCGGCCTCGGCGCGACCCTCCAGCAGGTCCGCGTAGCTGATCACGTCCGGGCCGCCCGGCGCGACGGACAGGTCGATCTCGCGCGGGGTCACGCCGGTGGCGACGATGACGTCGTGGAAGCCCTGCAGCTCGGTGGCCGTGGGCCGCATCTCCAGCCGGATCCCGACGCCCGCCGCGGCCAGCCGCATCCGCCAGGAGCGCAGCGCCTGCGCGTAGTCCTCCTTGCCGGGGATCCGCGCGGCCATCCGCAGCTGCCCGCCGATCTCCCCGGTCGCCTCGTACAGGGTGACGATGTGGCCGCGCTCGGCGGCGGCGAGGGCGGCCTCGAGCCCGGCCGGCCCCGCGCCGACCACGGCCACCTTCCGGGCGCGGCGCGGGATGACGGGGTTCAGCACCAGCTCGGTCTCGTGCGCGGCGCGCGGGTTGACCAGGCAGGAGGCCCGTTGCCCGTCGAACACCTTGTCGAGGCAGGCCTGGTTGCAGGAGATGCAGGCCACCACCTGGTTGGTGCGGCCCGCGGCGAGCTTCGCCGGCAGCTGCGGATCGGCCAGCAGCGGGCGCGCCATCGAGACCAGATCCGCCTGCCCCGCCTCGAGCACCTGCTCCGCGACGGCGGGGTCGTGGATCCGGTTCGAGGCGATCACCGGCACGTCCACCAGCTCCCGCAGCGCCGCGGTGTTCTCCGCGAAGGCGGCGCGCGGCACCGAGGTGACGATGGTGGGCACCCGCGCCTCGTGCCAGCCGATCCCGGTGGAGAGCACGTCCGCTCCCGCCTCCACCAGGCCGCGGGCGAGCGCGGAGGTCTCCTGCCAGGTCTGCCCCTCGGGCACCAGGTCCAGCAGGGAGAGGCGGTAGGTGAGCAGCGCGTCCGCACCGATCGCCTCCCGCACCGCGGCGGTCACCGCCAGCGGCATCGCCCGCCGCCCCTCGGCACCGCGGCCCCAGCGGTCCCGGCGCCGGTTGGTGGCCGGGGCGGCGAACTGGTTGAGCAGGTAGCCCTCGGAGCCCATGATCTCCACACCGTCGTAGCCGGCCTCGACCGCGCGGCGTGCGGCGGCGGCGAAGTGCTCGATCGTGCGGGTCACGCCGCGGCGGCTCAGGCGCCGGGCCCGGAACGGGGACAGCGGCGACCTCCCCGCCCCGGCGGAGGCGGAGAAGGGGTGGAAGGCGTAGCGCCCGGCGTGCAGCAGCTGCAGCACGATCCGCCCGTCGGCCTCGTGCACCTCGCGGGTGACCAGGCGGTGGGCGCGCAGGGTACGGGCGTCGGCCTGGGCGCCGCGCGGGGTGAGGCGGCCGGTGCGGTCCGGCGAGTAGCCGCCGGTGACGATCAGCCCGGCCCCGCCGCGGGCGCGCTCGCCGAGGTAGGCGGCGAGCTTCTTCACGTCCGCCGGCCGGTCCTCGAGGCCCACGTGCATCGAGCCCATGACGATCCGGTTGCGCACCTCGAAGGGGCCCAGGTCCAGCGGGGAGAGCAGCCGCGTATGGGCCGAGGGCGTGCTGGGGCGGGGGAGCGACGCTGGCATGCGGCGATTGTGCCAGCTCCGACGGGTGCGGGGCGCCGCGACGGGGAGGGCGTGGAGATTCTCAGAACGGCGGATCGCCGTGGTCCGGAGGCGGTGGGCTCCCCGGAGGGATGATCCGGGCGTTGCCGGCATCGCTGTTCTTGTGGGCCTCGGAGCGCCGTCGCTGGTGCTCGGACCAGGCGTGCTCGAGGAGCCGGGCCGCCCGCGGGGTGAGCAGGTCTGTGGCTTCTTGAGTAGTGGTGCGGAGGTCCGTGCCGAGCGTCCACTGCGTGGTGAGCGGTCGGGCAGGCGCGGCGAGGTCGATCGGCTCGCGGGTCGGGTCGATCAGTCCGGCGGTCTTCATCTGGTGGTGATGCCCGCACAGCCGGTGGAGGTTCTCCAGCGAGGTGGGGCCGCCGCGGTCGGGATGCTCGTGGTCGTATTCGTGGATGTGGTCGTCCTCCGCGCCGAGTGCGGTGGATCGGGTGCACCCGGGCACCGCGCAGACGGGGTGGCGCAGCCGCAGCTGCATGCGCTGCTGCGCATCGGGTCGGTAGGTGTCGATGCGGACCGGCAGGGTCGACCCGCACACCGGATCGGTGAGGATGCGGTACCAGATGGAGGAGGCCGCGGCGAGCTCACGGGCGAGCTCCGCGGGGAGGGGCGTGGTGCCCTCGAGCATGGCCGGGGCGTCGTCCATGCCCAGCAGCGTCGTCACGGGCACGGTGACCAGGAGCTTGTACGGGGTGACGGTCTCCTGGACCGGATCGGTGTCCAGCACCGAGTGGGTGAGGATCGCGTAGCGCAGGGTGGCGAGGGAGAGCGGCGTGCCGCGCTCGGCGAGGTCCTCGTCGAGGTCGAAGGGGAGCGGCCCCTCGGTGCCCTCGGCGAGGGCGGCGCGCTGGGCGCGCTGCACGTCCCGGGCGGCGACGTCGAGCCGGTGCGCCAGCCCCTCGATCTCGAGCATCGGGCCCGTGACCAGCAGCGAGGCGGTGCCGGCGCTGGTATCCACGTCGACGATCTCCACGGCGCGGCTCTGCGAGGGCGGGGCCGGGAGGTCCCCGGCGGTCGCGAGCTCGACGGCGAGGCGGAGGTGACGGGTGAAGGTGTCCACCGAGATCGAGGGCAGCTCGAGGCTCGCCATGTACCCGTCGACCTGCGCGGCCTGAGCGTCGGTCAGACGGCGCACTCGGCGCAGGAGCGTCTGGTGCATCGACTCGGTGAGCTCGCCGCGGCGCAGGTACTCGAAGGTGAGCGGCATGATCTCCACTGCGGTGCGGGCATCGCGCACCTGGCTCCAGGCCTGGCTGTAGGTGCAGCGCAGACCGGCCGCGATCTTCAGCGCGCTCAGGTCCGCGTCATCGGGCCGGCCCTGCACCTCCGGATCCTCGAGGAAGAAGGTCGCCAGCAGCCGCAGGTGATGGGAGTGCAGCCGGGCACGCGTCTGCACCGTGCGATGCAGCGCCATCACCCGCCCGGACTCGAGAGTGCCCGGCCCAACCTCCGCGAGGACCTTCTCCTCGGTGAGCGGCGTGCGGGCGCGGACACTCCACTCGGGCAGCTCCGGGACCTCAGCGGGCGGGAGAAGGTCGGGGGAGTGCTCGCGGGAGTCCTGCGCGGGGACATGCCCCGACTGCTCGAAGTCGCCCATCATGTCCCCCTTCCTTCGCCCCGGAGAATCCCGGATCGCCTCGTCGCGATATGTCGTCAGAATATGTCTCGATGCACCGCTTCGGAAGGTCTGCCTCGATACGGGGATGAATGTGTGGATAACTGCGATTGTGGAGGGAGGTCGGAGGGCGGGGAGGGCGGCGCTGTGGAGGAAAGGTGTGGAACGCCGGGTCGTCGTGTTGGCGCAACTCTGCTGATGGTGAGTGTGCGAGGGGCGGTGTGGAGTCCGTCGCCGGTGCATGCTCGCAGCGTGTCCGGCTCGCCCTCTGCCGAGACTCGATATTCGAGTCGGGGCCGCGGAATATGTGCGGGAGATGTCGCGTTCTCGCGTTCTCCCGGTGCTTGTCGTCGAAGAGCTCATCGGTCACACCGCGTTCCGTCAGTCGCCCCGAGCCTGTACATACACGAACACACACGGCACGATGGAGCGATGGCCCGCACCCCGTCGCCCTCCACCCCATCGCCCTCCACCCCCTCCGCGAACCCCTTCACCCCGGGCTTCGGCCTCACCCCCACGATCCTCGCCGGCCGGGACGTCGCGCTCGAGGAGTTCACGGCGGCGCTGGCCGGCAGCGTCCCCGAGGCGCGGGCGATCCTGATCTCCGGCGCCCGAGGCTCCGGCAAGACGGTGCTGCTCAGCGAGTTCCGGGAGCTCGCCCTCGAGGCGGGCTGGACCGATCTGCGGATGCACACCTCCTCCACCTCGCTGATCGACGAGCTGCGCGGCCAGGCCATCGCCCATCTTCGACAGATGGACCCGGAGGCGGTCACCTCCCGCCTCACCTCGGCCCGTGTCTCCTCCTTCGCCGCCTCCCGGGACGTGGTGGAGCGCTACGACGGGGAGGGGGAGGCGGTCACCACCGTGCTGGACCGCCTCGCTCAGCTGGCCGACGAGGACGGCGGCGGCCTGCTGATCACGCTGGACGAGCTGCAGTCCGCGGACCGCGACCAGCTGCACGCCCTCACCCAGCACGTGCAGGACCTCATCGGCTCCGGCCACGCGGTCGCGTTCCTCGCCGCGGGGGTGCGCCCCGGCGTGGACGCGCTGCTCGCGCACGAGCGCACCACCTTCCTGCGCCGCGCCCACCGCATCGAGGTGGGCAGCGTGGACGTGGGCACCGCGGCGGAGGCGATCCGGATGACGATCGCGGACACGGACCGGTCGATCACCCCCGAGGCGGCCGTGCTGGCCGGGGAGATCTCGCAGGGGTACCCGTACCTGATCCAGCTGGTCGGCTCCAAGGCCTGGCAGAACAGCGGCGACGCGGCGACGATCGAGATCGAGGACGTGCGCGGCGCCCGGGAGGCGGTGATCGCGGCGATGATCAAGAACGTCCACGGCCCGGCGCTGCGCGGGCTCAGCGCCCGCAAGCGCGAGTACCTCCGCGCGATGCTCGAGGACGAGGGCCCCTCCGCCGTCGGCGACATCGCCGAGCGGATGGGCATCGACCCGCGCAACCAGTCCACCTACCGCGAGCGGCTGATCGAGGAGGAGCTGATCCGGCCCGCCGGGCGCGGCTTCGTCGAGTTCGCGCTGCCGTACCTCGACGAAGCGCTGCGGCACGAGCAGCGCGAGGGGGTGGGGGCCGACGTCGAGCCGGACAAAGGGCTGACCCGGTCCCATCGTTCGCGGCGCACCGGGCGCGGGTAGGGACGGTTCCCGACCGTCGGCGGTCGCCCGCCGCGGGCAGCCCCCGTAGCCTGGCCAGCACCATGAACTCGTCGACCACGGCGCCCGCCCGGCCCTCCCGCACCTATGCCACCGGTCCGCTCACCCGGGTCCTGCGCGGGGCGTCGGTGCTCTCGGCGCTCGCGATCACCGCCTGGATCCTGCGGAGCTACCCCGACCTGCCCGCCACCGTCGCGACGCACTTCGATGCGCGTGGGCAGGCGGATGCGTGGGGGCCGCGCTGGTCCGTGCTGGTGCTGGCCGCGCTCATGGTGCTGCTGTCGGTGGGGATGGCCGCGCTGTCGACCAGGCCGCGCTGGTTCAACTACCCGCGCGAGGTCACCGAGCGCACCGCCCAGGCCGTCTACCGCGAGGGGGAGCGGCTGATGGTCTGGACGGTGCTTGCGATGCAGCTGATCTACCTCGGCATCGCCTGGTCGGTGATCCTCGGGGTGGGAATGGCGCTGATCGCTCTCGGTGTGGCGGGACTGCTCGGCGCGGTGAGCGTCGGGATCGTCCGGGTGGCCCGCGCGGGCAGTTAGACCCGCGCCAGTGCGAGTGCCACGTTGTCCGGTCCGCCGGCGTCAAGCGCGAGCTGCTGCAGCCGCGCCGCCACCACCTCGGGGTGCTCGGACGCGCCGGTCAGCGCCTCCGCCAGGGCCGACGGGTCGACCACGGCATGCAGTCCGTCGGACGCCACCAGCACCAGATCGCCCGGCTCCAGGCGCCGAACCAGCAGGTCCGGGGCCGTCGGGGCGCCGGCGGCGAGGGCGCGGTTGAGCACCGCCCGGTCCGGGTGCGCGGCGGCCTCCGCGGGGGAGAGCCGGCCCGCCTCCACGAGGGAGCGCACGTGCGTGTGGTCGTGCGTGACCTGCTCGATCCGCTCCCCGTGCACCAGCACCGCCCGGGTGTCCCCGAGGTGGGCCACGTGCAGCCTCCCTCCGTCGAGCAGGGCCGCGGTGAGGGTGGAGCCGGCCTCCGCGTCGGCAGGGATCAGCGCCTCGGCCGCCGCCCACGCGGTCTCCAGGGCGGGCAGCGCCGCGGCCGACGGGTCGGCGTCGAGCGCCTGCGCGAGCGCGGCGGCGACCGCCGCGAGCAGACGCTCGGCGAGGGCGTCGTCGGTGCCGAAGCCGTCGGCGACGGCGAGCAGGGTGCGTCCGCCCGGCAGCGCCCGCACCAGGGCGGCGTCCTGCTGGGCAGGGCGCACGAGGCCCTGGTGCAGGGCGAGCGCGGTGCGCGGGGCGGCGTGGTCGGTGGATGCGGTCATGGCGTGCTCCTGGGGGTGCTCCCCGAGCTCTCGGGCGAGGGTGTCGACGGCGGCGGCGCGGGAGAGGGCGTCGGCCTCCTCCTGCCGCCACCAGGAGCGCAGCTCCGCGGCGGCGGCCTCGGGGTCGAGATCGCACAGCACGCGGATGCGTGCCAGGCCCATCCCGAGCCCGCGCAGCGCCGCGATCAGCCGGGCCCGCTCCACCTGGTCCGTCCCGTAGGAGCGGTAGCCGGTGAACGGGTCCACCCGTCGCGGCGGCAGCAGCGCGGACTCGTCGTACAGCCGCAGCGCCTTGGGGCTCAGCCCGCTCGCGGCGGCCAGCTCCCCGATGCTCAGCAGCGAGTCGTCCCTGCGTTCTGCCCGCATGCGTTCCTCCGTCGTTCCTCGCCCGGCGGCCCGGGCACCGGGTCCGTCCCGGCGAGGACCACGCTCCGGAGTGTCCCAGGGGGAAGGTCAAGCCGCGAGGGCGGGAGGTTCGCGGATATTCCGTCGACTGGCCGTGACCGGCCATGATCCACTGCCCCCATGCACCTGACGATCCGTCCGCTGGACACCTCCTCCGATCTCGAGCTCGCGCAGTACCGCGCGCTCGACGTCGCGCTCGACGACCACGCCTACGGCGGCCATCAGGAGCTGAGCCTCGCGCAGCTGCGCGCCGAGCTCGCCGACTCCCCGTACTGGGCGGTGCACCGCTGGGTGGCCGTGGTGGAGGGCATGGACGGCGGCGAGATGCTGGTGGGCCGCGCCGCCACGCACATGCCGCTGCAGGACAACCTCGAATCGATCACCGCGGGCGTGGCCGTGCACCCCGCCCATCGGGGCCGCGGGATCGGCACCGCGCTGCTCGAGGAGGCGCTGCTGCCCGCCCTGCGCGAGGCGGGCCGCCCCCTGGTGGAGGCGTACGGCGAGGTCGCGCCGGGGGAGGACCCCGACGATCCCGGGCACCCCGTGCACCGCCTCGCCGCGAGGCTGGGCCTGACCCGCAGGAACCTCGCCGTGTGCCGGGCGCTGCCGCTGCCGCTGGAGCCCGCGCTGCTGGAGGGCCTGCGGGCCGAGGCCGAGGAACGGCTCGGCGAGTACCGGGTGGCGCTGTGGGACGGGGACCTGCCCGAGGAGCACCTGGAGGCCTACGGCCGCCTGCTCACCCAGCTGGAGATCGACGAGCCCGACGAGGAGGTGGAGCACGAGCCCGCCGAGTACACGCCCGCGCGGTTGCGCGGGCGGGAGCGCCGGCTGCGGGAGTCCGGCACCGCGCGGATCGTCGCGGTCGCCGTGGCGCCCGACGGCAGCTTCGTGGGCAACTCCGAGGTGCACGTGCACGAGAACGCGGCCAGCACCCTCGGCTACCAGGAGAACACCCTGGTGATGCCCGAGCACCGCGGGCACCGGCTGGGCCTGGCGCTGAAGGTCGCCACCCATGCCCAGCTGCGCGAGCGCGCCCCGCAGCTGCGCAGCCTGGTCACTTGGAACTCGCACGTGAACCCGTGGATGATCGGGATCAACGAGAAGCTCGGCTACCGGATCGTGTGCCACGAGCTGGTGTTGCAGGGCCGTCCCGCCCTCTGATCCCCGACACGCCGCGCCACCTCCCGGCCCGCGCCGCCGAGCCGACTAGGTTCGGCGGCACGGGAGGGGGCAGAGATGACCGTGCAGCCGAAGCACCGCCGCAGGACGCGGCGCGGGCGACCGCACGAGCAGTTCACGATCGCCATCGCGATCCTCTCGCTCGTGATGGCCGGTGGCATGGTCGCCGGCGTCGCCACCAGTGCGCTCGGGCCGAGCCCCGGCTCGGCGGCCGGCGCGGCGGGGGAGCCGGGGGCCGCACTCCCGCCGGGTGACCCCTCGAACACCACCCGGCTGGTGCACCGCGAGCGGATCACCGGGGACATCACCCCGAAGTCCGTGGTCGCCTCCCCCACCGGCACCGTGATCGCGAACAACATGATGTACAGCCACACCTCCACGCTGTACGACGCGGAGACCCTCGAGCTCACCCGCACCGTGGTGGACGAGGTGGACCTGGCGGAGTTCGGCATGCCGGAGCGGGCCGGGGTCACCCAGGGCGCGCCGGTCGAGGCCGTGTTCACGCCGGACGGGGCGTACGCCTACGTCTCCCAGTACCGGCTGCGCGGCCCCGGCGAGGGCGCCACCGCCACCGACGACTGCGCGAACGGCGACGCCATCGGACTCTCGGCCGTGTTCCGCCTGGACGTCGCCTCCGGGCAGTGGGACCAGGTGATCGAGGTGGGCCGGGTGCCCAAGTTCCTCTCCCTCTCCGCGGACGGCTCCCGCGCCCTGGTCTCGAACTGGTGCGATGAGACCGTCTCGGTGCTGGACCTCGACGCCGGCGAGGAGATCCGCGAGGTCCCCGTGGACGCCGCGCCGCGCGGCAGCGTGATCCTGCCGGACAACCGCACCGCCTACGTCACCGCGATGTACGCCGACGAGCTGTACCGGGTGGACCTGGAGACGGGGGAGAGCGAGCTGGTGATGGACACCGGCGACAAGCCCCGCCACCTGGTGCTCTCCCCGGACGCGAGCCGCCTGTACATGACCGTCTCCGGCAGCGACCGCCTGGTGGAGCTCGACGCCGCCACCGGCGAGGTGCTGCGCACCGCGGAGACCGGGCGGGAGCCGCGCACCATGGCGATCTCCCCGGACGGGCTCGCGCTGTACGTCGTGAACTACTACGCGAACACCGTCTCGAAGATCGACACCGCGACCCTCGAGGAGATCCAGACGGTCGAGGTGGGCAAGAACCCGATCGGGATCACCTACGAGCCCACCCAGCGCCGGGTGTGGGTGGCGAACTACGCCGGCTCGCTCGACGTATTCGACGACACCGCCGCGGTCGGCACCGTGGAGCCGTGACCTCCCCGCCCACGCCCGACGAGGGCCCGGCCCCCGGCTGGACCCGCGCACGCTGGGGCCGCGGATGGACCCGGACGTGGCCCGGGTGGAATCCGCGCTCGAGCAGGCCGCGGCCCGCGGCGACTTCGACGACCTGCCCGGCGCCGGGAAGCCGCTGCAGCTGCCGGACACCCACGACCCGGACTGGTGGGTGAACCAGCGCCTCGCCGACGGCACCATCGACCGCGAGGCCCTGCTGCCGGTGGTGGTGCTGCTGCGCAAGGAGTACGAGCACCGCGCGGAGACCCTCGCGGAGCTGCCCAGCGCCCGGGCCGCCCGCGAGTACGCCGCGGACTTCACCGAGCGGGTCCACCAGGACCGTCGCCGCAATCCCTTCCAGACGATGCTCGCCCCCGCCTGGGAGGAGGAGGACGCCGCCGCGCAGTGGCGGGCGCTGCACGCGGAGCGCACGCCGCGGGCGGAGGAACCGGCCCCGCCGCCCGCCGCGGCGCCGAGCGCGCCGCCGCGGGGCCGGCGGCGCTGGTGGCGGCTCGGCCGACGGGGCTGACCGGGGCGCGGCTCAGCTCCGCGTCCCCGCGCGCCACGCGGCGGCGCACCACTCCTCGGGATCGGCGGCCGACGGCGGGGCGCCCTGCGCGCACAGCCAGGTGCAGATCGTGGCGCAGTCCCGGCGCAGGTACTCCCCGCCGTGCGGGTTCGCGATCAGGTCGATCACCTGCGGGACGTCGATGATCACCGGGTCCGGCGCGGCCTGCCGAGAATCGGCGAGCACGTTGTACGGGGAGAGGTCGCCGTGGACCAAGCCGAGCTCCGCCAGCTGCAGCACCGCCTCCCGCAGCCGCCGCGCCCAGCGCTCCGCGGTCGCGGCGTCCGGGCGCGTCTCCTGCAGGCGCGGGGCGGCCACCGCGCCGTCGACGTCATCGGTGCCGACGAACTCCATCAGCAGCTCGGTGCCCACGATCTGCACCGGGTAGGGGACCGGCACCCCGGCCCGCCACAGCCGGCCCAGCACCTCGAACTCGGTGCGGGCCCACTGCCCGGCGGCGGCCTGCCGGCCGAAGGCGGTGCCCTTGGCGATCGCGCGCGCCTCGCGGGTGTCCTTGGTGCGGCGGCCCTCGGTGTAGGCGCTGCTGCGGTGGAAGGTGGTCAGCTCCGGGGCGCGGTACCGCTTGGCGACCAGCAGCGTCTCCTCGCCGGGCGCGCCGGTGCGCTGCGCGGCGGGCAGGGCGCGCTCGAGCAGGAAGGCGTCGGCCTCCTTGCCGGTCTTGAGGATGCCCAGCTCGGTGTCGACCGCGCCGTCGTGCTGGACCACCCAGTCGGGGAAGGGCTGGGGGCCGCGGTCGAGGGTGTGGGCGGTCTCGGGCCAGGTGGACCAGCGCTGGTCCTCGTCGAGCTCGGCGAGGGAGAGGGTGTACATGGACCGGGCGAAGAAGGCGTCCCTGTCGAAGGACGATGTCATGGAGGGCTCCTGAGGGAGGTGCCCGCTCTCAGCGGGGCACGCGGGTGGGGAGGACGGCAGGGGTCGTCACGGCGACACGCATCAGGTCCTCCTCTCCCTCGGGCCGCCCGGCGGGGGCGGCGACGAGGCGAGCCTACGGGGAGGGCGCGCCCGGCCGCCAGTGAATATCCGTTGCGTCTGAGTGCGCTGTGACCTGCGCGTTGTGGAGAACCTCGGGCCCGGTGCCGAGACTGTGGTCAGGTGTGTCCATGAGCTCCGCGCGCACCTCGCTCCGGCCGTCCCGTCGTTCGCTGCTGCACTCCGGCACGCTGCCGGGGGCAGTGGGCCTGGCGGGCTGCGACGTGACCCTGCCGTGGAGCGGGCCCGCGCCGCGGGCCTCGGTCACGCTGGCGCCGCTGACCACGTCCGTCGGTCTCCTGCCGAAGGAGCCGGTGTTCCGCGAGGACTGGGCGCTGTCCCCCACCGACGCGCGCCCGCTCGGGCTCCTGGTGCACCGGGAGAAGAACCTCGAGGCGGATCTGCGCGTGGTCACGCCCGGGGAGCTGTTCGGGCATCCGGTGCCGCTCGACCCGACCACCAGCGGCATCGTGGTGGACGCCCACGTGGACTCCGTGCGGATCTACACCCGCGGGGTGCGGGAGGGGCGGTACCGCACCACCCTGCTCACCTCGTCGGAGTACACCGAGTGGGCCACCACCGAGCTGGGCACCACGATCGACAGGCGTCTCGCCGCGGCCGGCGACGGCCTGGTGGTCTCCCGGCCGGCGCACGGCACCGTGCAGGTGTGGGAGGTGGCCGAGGACGGCGCGGTCGCCGCGCTCGCCCCGATCGCGGTGCCCGCGGGCGAGACCTGGGGGATCGACGGGATCGCCCGCTCCGGGGATCGGATCCTGGTGGTGCTCTCCCAGCGCACGGAGGTGGGGGAGGATCCGGCCGCCGTCTCCTCCGAGGACGGCGGCGCGACCTGGACGGAGGCCGTGCCGCTGCCGGGGGAAGGGCGCTGGCGCGGCGTGCGGGACGTCCTCGTCGCCGGGGAGCGCTTCGTGCTGATCGGCTACCACGACCTGCCCGTGGCGTGGGACGAGAACGTCACCTTCCGCCGGGCCGCGGCCTGGTCGGGCACCTCCGCGCAGGATCTGGCCGGGGAGGACGTGCCGCTGCCCACCTGGGGGATCGAGGATTTCTCGCAGACCGACGGCCGTGGATCCCTGGATCCCGACACCCCGATCGACTTCGCCGACCTCTCGCTCGGGCTCCCGGTCCGCTCCGCCGACGGCGCGGCCCTGCTCGCCCCGACCTTCTTCGCCGACGACTGCCGGCGCCTGCGACGCGAGGAGGACGGCACCTGGACCGTCTCCGCGAAGGACAGGTACGCCGTCCACTCGCTGTTCGGCGCCGTGCTCGACGAGACCGCCACGCTCTACCGCGTGCACGACCGAGTGCTCGGCAGCACCGGGGAGCACCCTCACGATCGCGACGGGCTCCCCTTCGCCCAGGCCCGGTCCCTCAGCGTCCCCGACGGGGCGACCGGCGCCGGGCTCACCGGGGAGTTCTCCTGGAGGGTCGGGACCATGGTGCGCACCGACGAGCGGATCAGCTGGCGCACGGAGCAGGACGGTTTCACGTTCGGGGTCGACGCCGAGGACCGCGTGGTCCGGCGCCTCACCCCGGCGCTGGGTCCCGACGCGCCCTCGAGCATCTCCCTCCACTGCTTCGAGGGCAGCCTGACGCTCGTCGCGGGGATCGTCTCCGACGGCGAGGATCCCGGAGTCCACGCCCAGGTCTCGGCCGACGGCGCCGAGTGGGAGAGTGCGAGCGGGCTTCTGCGCTCCGACCACGGGATGCGGGTGGGGCGCGGCACCACCGTCGCGGGCACGCACTACCTCCCCCTCGCGGAATGGGTCCCCGGGGAGGGCGACGACGACGCCGTCCTCACTCCCGGTCTCTACGCCTCGGAGGACGGCCTGACCTGGGAGGCCGTGCCGCCGCCGACCATCGAGCACCCCTCGCCGGAGCTCGCCGCCCACGGCGGCCAGATCCTCGAGGTCACCGCGGTGGACGGCACGCTCATCGCGCTCGGTCTCGTGCAGGACGTCGAGGATGCCCGGCGCCCGGTCCTGTTCGTGCAGGACGGCGAGAGCTGGGTGACGGTCGCGCCCGAGGGGGCCGCCCCCGGCTGGTCCTTCGCCGGGGTGGTGGGCACCACGGTCCACGGCTGGGTGGGCTCCCGCCGCGCGGAGTCGCGGCTCGCCGTCGACGGCACGCTCACCGAGACCTATCGCAGCGATGACGACACCGCGCGCGGCCCCGTCCTCGACCTCGGCGAGGGCGCGCTGATCGCGGGCGGGTGGATCGACCGTCCCGTCGCCGACGAGGAGGACGACTCCACGGCGGAGCGCGGGGTGGGCGCCTGCCTCTGGGCGAGCCGCGATGCCGGCGAGACGTGGCAGCGGACGATGCTGCCGGGGCAGGACGGCCGCTTCCCGGGCGTCACGGTGCGGCAGGAGGGGGACGGCCTGCTGGTGCTGCTCGACGACCCGGACACGCCCCGTGGGTACCGGATCCACGACGCCCGGGCCGACGTGCTCGGCACCGAGGAGGAGTGAGAACCCGGCGGCGCGGCCCCGGGGCGCGGCCATAGGGTGGTGCCATGTTCCTCGAGAACCTCGGCATCGACGCCCTCGACCCGCTCCGCCTGGGCCGCTTCTGGGAGGAGGCGCTCGGCACCGCCACCCTCACCGCGACGCCGGAGCTGTACGAGACCCGCCTCGCCCTCGACGGCGAGGCCTACCTCGACCTGTGCTTCGCCCGCGTGCCCGCCCCGAACACCGCGCCCCCGCGCCTCCACCTCGACCTCCTCGGGGGAGCGGCGCAGGAGGAGGTCGCCGCGCGCCTGCGCGCCCTCGGGGCCCGCGATCTCGACATCGGCCAGGGCGAGGTGCCGTGGACGGTGCTCGGCGACGTGGAGGGCGGGGCGTTCTGCGTCATGGAGGAGCGGGAGGCGTACACGCGCACCGGTCCGATCGCGGCCCTGCCGATGGACTCCTCCGATCCGGTGCGGGACGCGGAGTTCTGGGCGTGGCTGAGCGGCTGGGTCCCTGCGCCCGGCGTCGCGCCCCGCACGCTGCGCCACCGGTCCGGGCGCGGCCCGCTGCTGGAGCTGTGCCCGGAGCCGGAGCCCAAGCGCCCCGGCGCCAAGAACCCGATCCACCTCGACGTGCGGCTCGAGGCCGGCGAGGAGCCGGACGTGATCGCCGCCGGGATCGCCGCGCGCGGCGGCGAGGAGCTCCACCCCGACTGGGGCGAGCTGCCCTGGCGGGTGTTCCGCGACCCCTCCGGCAACGAGTTCTGCGTGCTGCCGGCCCCCGGGGCCGCCGCATGACCCCGGGTGGCGGCCCGGGCCGCGGCACCGCGTCGTTCCTCGCCGTGCTGCTCGGGGCGGCCGGCGCCCTGCACCTCGCCCGGCCGCGGACCTTCGATGCGATCGTGCCGCGGGCGCTGCCGGGGCCTGCGCGCGCCTACACCCTCACCTCCGGCGTCGCGGAGCTCGGCGTCGCCGGGCTGCTGGCCGCGCCCCGCACCCGGGCGCTCGGCGGTCTCGCGGCGGCGGGCCTGTTCGTGGCCGTGTTCCCGGCGAACGTGCAGATGGCGTACGACTGGCGCAACGCCCCGCCGCGACGCCGCGCGATCGCGCTGGGCCGCCTGCCCCTGCAGGGAGTGCTCATCGCGCAGGCGCTGCACGTCGCGCACGGCGCACGGGACAGGACCTCGTCGACGCCGTCGCGCGAGGAGACCCTCGCGCGGATCGCCGCCCGTGCGGCGCCGCAGCTCCCCGACCCGGTCGCCGAGCTCGACCGCGCTCGTGCGGAGAGACCGGGCCGCTGATCGTGCGCGAGGCGTCCGCGGTCGCCGCGTCGCTGCCCACCTGACAGCTCCGCCGCGCCCGACCCCGCTCAGCGCTGCGACTCGAGCCGTCCCGCCACCACCGTGGCCAGCACCTCCGCGGCCTGCAGGCGCTGCCCGGCCTCCCGGGCGGCGCCCTCGTCCATCAGCCCGTCCGTGCCGCGGGGCACGTCGGCGAACAGGTGCTCCGCGTCCTCGAGCAGCACCACGTCCGCCGGGCCGCCCACCTGCAGCGCGTCGATCCCGTCGGTCGAGGCGGCGAGGGCCTCGCGCGGCTGAAGCTGCTGGCGCGGATGCCAGGCGGGGCGCTCGTCGGCGCTGCGGTGCACGGCGGCGGCCATCGCCAGCCACGGGTCCAGCGGCGCCACGGGGGCGTCGGAGCCCAGCGCCAGCTGCACCCCGGCCTCCCGCAGATCCCGCAGCCGGAACGCCTGCGTGCCGTGGCCGGGCCAGATCGTCTCGGTGGCGTCGCGGTCGTCCAGCAGGTGCGCGGGCTGCACCGAGGCGGTGACGCCGAGCGCGGCCATCGTGTCGATGTCGTCGTCGGTGAGCATCTGCGCGTGCTCGATCCGGGCCGCGATCCCCACCTCGGCGATCGCCGCGAGCGCCACCTGCGCGGCGGCGTCGCCGATGGCGTGCACCGCGGCGTCCAGGCCCCGCGAGCGCGCCTCGGCCAGAGCCTCCCGCAGCGCCTCGGGACCCACGCTGAGCACCCCGTGGCCGCTGTAGCCGTGCCCGTCCGTGTAGGCGTCGCGGGTGTAGGCGGAGTGGGAGCCGAGCGCGCCGTCCACGATCACCTTCAGCGGGCCCATCGTCACCAGGCCGCGCTCCTCGAGCACCGTGCCCGTGGGGCCCGGCGCCGCGGCGAGCTGCTCGGGATACACCGCGGTGCGGATCCGCATCCGCGGCGCCCGGCCCGGCCACACCTCCCACGGACGGCCCCACTCCATGTCCGTCAGCCCCACCACACCGCGCTGCAGCGCCTGTCGCTGCAGCATCGCCGCTCCGGTCGCGACGGCCTCGGCCACCCCCGGCAGCTCCGGCAGGCGCGGGGCGAGCGCGAACCACTCCTCCTCCGCCACGATCCCGTCCCGCGGGGGCAGGCCCAGGGCTCGCAGCGCTGCGGAGTTCAGCCAGGCGTGGTGCGCGTCCCCGCCGATCAGCACCGCCGGCACCGCGCCGGCGGCCTCGTCGAGGGCGGGCACCGTGGGCGGCACCGCGAAGTCCACCAGGCGGTGGCCGAAGCCGATCAGCGCCTGGCCCGGCGCGAGGGCGGACTCCCGGCGGGCGGCGAGCTCCGCGCGCACCAGCTCCAGGATCACTCCCACGCTGCCGGCCCCGGTGGTGTCCAGGCGGGCATGGGCCTGGGCGAGCTGACCGGAGTGCACGTGCTGATCCCACAGCCCCGGGATCGCGAGCGCCCCGCCGCCGTCGAGCACCTCCTCGCCCGGCGCGGCGCGCAGTCCCGGACCGCGCTCGGCGATCATCCCGTCGCGTAGCCGCAGATCCACCGCGGTCGCGGGGGCCTCGCCCGTGGCGGCGTCGCACGGCCGCACCTGTCTGATCAGCACTGATCCAGAGTAGCCTGGCATGACGGCTGTCATGGGACGGGCGTGACCGCGGGGACTGGGGCGCGCCGGGCCGGCGCGGGAGCCTGAGGGCATGTCCGAGACCGCCGCCCCCGCCCCTCCGCCGACGAACGCGCCCGCTCCCGCCCGGCCCTCCGCCCTCGATGTCCCCGCCGCGCTCCGCCTCACCGGGGTGCGCCGGCACTACGGCGCGGTGCGCGCCCTCGACGGCCTCGACCTGGAGATCCGCCGCGGCGAGGTGGTGGCGCTGCTGGGCCCCAACGGCGCCGGCAAGTCCACCGCGATGGAGATGATGGTGGGCCTGGCGCGCCCCGATGCCGGCACGGTGCGGGTGCTGGGCACCGACCCGACCACCGCCGCCCGCACCGGGCTGATCGGCGCCATGCTGCAGGGCGGCGCGCTGCTGCCGGACCAGCGGGTGCGGGCCATGCTGCGGATGCTCCACGCCCTGCACGCCCACCCGCTGCCCCTGCCCGAGGTGGTCGCCCGGGCGGACATCGCCGAGCTCATGCCCCGGAAGATGGGCGCCCTCTCCGGCGGCCAGGCTCAGCGGGTGCGCTTCGCGATCGCGCTGCTCGGCGACCCCCAGGTGCTGCTGCTGGACGAGCCCACCGTGGGCATGGACGTGGGTGCCCGCCGCGCCTTCTGGGACCGGATGCGGGAGGTCGCCGCGAGCCGCCGCACCGTCGTCTTCGCCACCCACCACCTCGAGGAGGCCGAGCGCGAGGCGGCCCGCGTGATCGTGATGGACGGCGGGCGGGTGGTCGCCGACGGCACCGGGGCCGAGATCGGGGCGATCGTCGGCGGGCGCGTGCTCACCCTGCGCGGCGCGACCACCCGCGAGATCGCCGCCCTGCCGGGCGTCGCGGAGGCCGACGCCGACGAGACCGCGCCCGGCCGCGTCCGGGCCGTGTGCACCGACGCCGACGCCGCCCTGGCGGCCCTGTTCACCGGGCCGCTCGCCGGGAGGGTGCACGACCTGCTCGTCACCGCCCCCGGCCTCGAGGAGGCCTTCCTGACGATCACCGCGCACGAGGAGACACGATGAGCACCGCCGCCCCTGCCACCGCCGCCGCCCCGTCGGCCGCGACCCGCACCCTGCGCTACGCGCTGCACACCACGGGCATGACCGTCACCAACGTCGTGTTCATGGTGTTCACCATTGCGCTGCCGGTGGGGATGTACCTGCTGTTCTCCATGATGTTCGGGCAGGAGGGCGCAGGCCAGGCGCGCGGCGTGATCATGGTGAACATGGCCGCCTACGGCGGGCTCGGCGCCGCCGTCACCGCCGGCACCCAGATCCAGGAGGACCAGCGCAGCGGCTTCCTGCGCCAGCTGATCGTGGCCGGGCTGTCCCCGCGCTCCTTCCTCGCCGGCTCGGTGATGGCCGCCAGCGCCGTGATCCTCCCGGCCCTGGCGGCCGTGGGCCTGGTGGGCGTGGCCACCGGTGTCGAGGTCGGGCCGGGGTCCTTCCTGGCCACCGTCGCGGTGCTCTGGCTCGGGCTGCTGCCCACCATCCTCCTCGGCATCGTGCTGGGCATGCTGCTGAAGGGCGGCGCCGCGATGGCCGGCGGCGTGGTCACCATGATGGCGATGGCGATCTTCGGCGGGCTGTGGATGCCGCTGGAGATGTTCCCGGAGTGGATGCAGCAGATCGGCCGGGCGATGCCCACCTACTGGATCTCGCAGCTGGGCGAATGGACCCTGCAGGGCGGCGAGCTCCCCGTCATCGGGCTGCTGGTGATCGGGGCCTGGAGCCTCGCCCTCGGCGCGCTGTGCGCCCTCGGTCTCCGCCACGCCGTGGGCCTGACCCGGCGCTGACACAATGTCTCCCATGCAGGCGGCAGGCGAGACGGACCGGGAGACCTGGGTGCACGGCACCGAGGACGAGGACGCCGCGCGCCCCCTCACCCCGCGCGGCATCCTGCGGGCGGCGCGGGACTCCGGCGGGCTCGCGTTCTCGATCCCGCCGGTGCTGTTCATCCTCGTCCCGATCGTGTTCGCGTGGACCCAGTCCCCCGGCCCCGCGGCGGCGCTGGCGACGGCAATGCTGCTGCTGTACGGGGCGATGTTCGTCGCCACCTGCGGCATCGGGCTGTACCCGCTGCGGGTGCGGCTGCTCTGGCTGGCGCTGTGCACCCTCGTGCTGCTGGCCCTGCTGCCGCTGCTCGGCGTGAACGTGCTGTACATGGTGATGTTCCAGGCCATGACCCACGTGCTGCTGCTGCCGTGGCGCTGGGCGGTGCCCTCCATGCTCGGCGTCTGCCTGCTGGTGCTGGTGCTCGCGATCGCGACGGGCGTGCCGATCGCGGCGGGCCTGGCGGTGATGGGTGCGGTGATGGCCTGGGGGATCGGGGCGGGCATCCGCCAGCAGATGCTGCAGGAGCAGCTCGAGGCCGCCCAGCGCCGCAACGCCGTGCTCGCCGTCGCCGCCGAGCGCGAGCGCATCGGCCGCGACCTCCACGACCTCGTCGGCCACTCCCTCACCTCGCTGATCATCTCCGCGCAGCTCGCCCGGCGCCTGCTGGAGACCGATCCGCCCGCCGCGCGGGACCAGCTCGAGCACATCGAGGGCACCGTGCGCCAGGCGCTCGCCGACGTGCGCGCCACCGCCTCCGGCATGCAGACCGTGCGCGCCGCCACCGAGATCGCCTCCGCCCGCACCGTGCTGGCCACCGTGGGCATCCGCGCCGAGGTGCCCACCGCGCTGCCGCCCCTGCACGACGACCTCGCCGAGCTGTTCGGCTACGTGATCCGCGAAGGGGTCACCAACATCGTGCGCCACTCCCACGCCGGGAGCGCCGCGATCACCGTCACCGAGGACACCGTCACCGTCGCCGACGACGGCATCGGCATCCCGCACGGCGCCGCCCGCAGCGGACTGCGCGGGCTCGAGGCCCGGGTCGCGCTCGCCGGCGGCCGGCTCGAGCTGCGCTCCGGCGAGGACGGCACCGCTCTCACGGCACGGATGGGGGAGGCGTCATGATCCGCCTGGTGGTCGCCGACGACCAGGCGATCCTGCGCTCCGGCCTGGTGGCGCTGCTGCGCCTGGAGAAGGACCTCGAGGTGGTGGGGGAGGCGGCCGACGGCGCCGGGACCCTCGCCGCCGTCGCCGCGCACCGCCCCGACGTGCTGCTGCTGGACGTGCAGATGCCCGCCGGCACCACCGCCGACGGCGCCGACGGTCCGGCCGACGGGATCGCCGCCGCCGAGGTGCTCACGGGGCAGGAGGGCGCGCCGCGGATCATCGTGCTGACCACCTTCGGCCGCGCCGGCTACCTGCGCCGCACGATGGAGGCCGGCGCCCACGGCTTCATGGTCAAGGACACCCCGGTGGAGCGGCTGGTGGATGCGATCCGCCGGGTTCACCAGGGGCTGCGGGTGGTGGATCCGGAGCTCGCCGCCCAGTCCCTCGCCGTGGGTCCCAGCCCCCTCACCGCGAAGGAGACGGAGGTGCTGCAGACCGCCGCGGCCGGGGCCGGCACCGCCGCGATCGCCCGCACCCTGTTCCTTTCCGAGGGCACGGTGCGCAACCACCTCTCCTCCGTGATCGGGAAGCTCGGGGTGACCAACCGGGCCGAGGCCGTGAGGACCGCCTCCGACAACGGCTGGATCTGACCGCACCGGCCGGGATCCGCGTAGCCTGCCGTGGTGCACACGCTCGAATCCCTGCTCGGCGCGCTGATCGAGGTCAGCGTGCCCGCCTTCGCGATCGCGTCGATGCTCTCCATGGGGTTGCGCACCCCGCTGCGCGCCTTCCGCGACCAGATGCGGGACCGCCGCACCGTCCTCGCGGTGCTGGGCGCGAACTTCGTGGTCGTCCCCGCGGTGGGCACCCTGCTGGTGTGGCTGCTGAACGGACTGCTGCCGCACCACACGGGCGAGGGCTTCGTCATCGCGCTGTGCGCGGCCGGCGCCCCGTTCGTGCTGCAGCTGGGCGCGATGGCCCGCATCCCCTACGGCGAGACCGCCGGTCCGATGGCGGTGCTGCTGCTGGGCTCGATCGTGTTCATGCCGCTGGTGGTGCCGTTTCTGCTGCAGGACGTGGACGTGCACGGCTGGGCGGTGGCGCAGCTGCTGCTGGGCACCATGCTCTCCCCGATGGTCGCCGGGATCGTGCTGGGCGCCGTGTTCCCGCGCCGTGCGGACCAGCTGGCGCGCACCGCCGGCAGCGTCGCCGCCGTCTCCGCGGTGCTGATGTTCCTCTCCGGCTTCGGCGCGAACAGCGCCCTGGTGCTGGACCTCCTGCTCTCCCCGGTGCTGCTGGTCGCGGCGGGCCTGGTGGCGATGGCCTTCCTCGTCGGCCGCTTCTCCGGGGACCTCGCCGGGAGCACCCTCACCGTGCCGGACGGCCCCGCGATCCTCACCAGCCAGCGCAACATCGCCGCCGCCCTGCTCGTGGCCCGCACCGGCACCGGCCCGGAGGACGACGGCTCCATCGTCCTCGCGATCCTGCTGCTGAGCGCCGTCGGCTTCGTGATGCTGGTGCCCTACGCGCTCGCCAGCGGCCTGGTGCGCCGCCGCCGGGCCGGGGAGGCCACCTCCCTGGGGGTGCTGCTGGGTGTGGTGGGCCCGAAGGCGGACTGATCCGCCGAGAGGAGAACCACGTGGCCACCGGCCCGGGCGGACCCTAGGCTGGCGCGGTGTCCTCCCTGCTCCGCATCCTCCGCTTCACCCGTGACCTCTCCCCGCTGTACACCGCGATCATCATCTGCTCGGTGCTCACCGCCGCCGCGGGCCTGGCGGTCCCCTTCCTGATCGGGCACGCCACCGACACCGTCGCGGCCGCCGTGGGCGGGGAGACCCCCACCGGCACCGCCGTGCGCACGGTGGTGCTGATCGCGGCGGCGGTGCTGGCGGCGGAGCTGGCCAGCACCGTGATCTCCAACGTCGGCGGCTGGTTCGGCGACGTGATGAGCAACCGGATGCGCACGATCCTCTCGGTGCGCTACTACGACAAGCTGCTGCACCTGCCGCAGCGCTGGTTCGACGGCGAGATCACCGGCACCATCGTGGCGCGGCTGAACCGGTCGATCACCGAGATCACGAACTTCGTGAAGATGATGTCGAACTCCTTCGCGTCGATGCTGCTCACCACCGCCGCGGTGCTCGTGATCAGCGCCTGGTACGCGTGGCCGCTGGCGCTGCTGCTGCTGGTGGTGTTCCCCGTCTACGTGTGGCTCACCTCGCTCACCTCCGTGAAGTGGCAGCGCCTTGAGGGGGAGAAGAACCAGCAGGTGGACATCGCCTCGGGGCGCTTCGCCGAGGTGGTGGGGCAGATCCGGGTGGTGAAGTCCTTCGTGCGCGAGCGCGGCGAGCTCGCCGAGTTCTCCCGCCGCTTCGGCTCCACCGACGCCACCACCCGCGAGCAGTCCTCGCACTGGCACCGCATGGACGTGCTGCGCCGGGCCTTCCTCAACCTGGTGTTCTTCGGGATCTACACAATCATCTTCGTGCGCACCGTGCAGGGCGCCTTCTCCCTGGGCGAGATGGTGCTGCTGGTGCAGCTGATGAGCATGGCCAAGGCGCCGGTGGAGTCGATGAGCTTCGTGATCGACACCGCGCAGCGCGCGATCGCCGGCTCCCGGGACTACTTCCGGGTGATGGAGACGGAGGTGGATCCGCGGATCGCCGCGGTGCTGGCCGCCCGCGACGACGAGGCGGACGGCGCCGCCGCGGCGCCGGCGGTGGATCCGGTGCCCGGGGCGCCGGTGGTCGCCTTCCGCGACGTCTCCTTCGCCTACGAGGACGGCGAGGACGTGCTGCACGGCATCGACTTCACCATCGACCGCGGCGAGAAGGTGGCGCTGGTGGGGGAGTCCGGCGGCGGGAAGTCCACCATCGTGAACCTGCTGCTGGGGCTGTACGAGCCGCGCAGCGGCAGCGTCGAGGTGGTGGGCCGGCCCAGCGACGAGCTGCCGCTGGACCAGCTGCGCGACCGCATCGGCGTGGTCTTCCAGGACGCCTCCCTGTTCTCCGGCACCATCCGGGAGAACATCGCCTACGGCCGGCCCGCGGCGAGCGAGGAGGAGGTGGCCGACGCCGCCCGTCGGGCCAACGCCGACGCCTTCGTGCGCCGCTTCCCGGACGGCTACGCGCAGGTGATCGGCGAGCGGGGGCTGAAGCTCTCCGGCGGGCAGCGCCAGCGCATCGCGGTGGCGCGGGCGATCCTCAAGGACGCCCCCGTGCTGGTGCTCGACGAGGCCACCTCCGCGTTGGACACCAAGTCGGAGATCCAGGTGCAGAAGGGCCTGGACGAGCTGATGACGGGCCGGACCTCGCTGATCATCGCGCACCGGCTCTCCACCATCGCGGAGGTGGACAGGATCATCACCCTGCGCGACGGGCGGATCGACGAGATCGGCAGCCCGGCCGAGCTCGCGGCCTCCGGCGGCATCTACGCCCAGCTGCTGGCCCTGCAGAGCTCGGGCGACAGCCGGCGCCTGGCGAGCTTCGACATCACCGGCTGATCCTCGGATCCGGCCGCTGTCCAGCGGACTCCCGGCGGCGCGGGATAGCATGTCCGCGATCACACTCTCCCCGGGGGACGAAGGAGCAGACATGGGATTCATCCAGGCATTCAAGGGCGCTGTGGGCGGGATGCTCGCCGATCAGTGGAAGGACTTCCTCACCGTGCCCAACGGGCTGCCGCAGACGGCCGCCCTGTTCCCGGCGGTGCCCCAGGGCACCAACGCCGGGCGCGGCTCGAACACCCGCGGCAGCGAGAACGTCATCTCCAACGGCTCGAAGATCCTCGTGCCCCAGGGGTACGGGCTGATCACGGTGGTGGACGGCCGCGCCACCGGTCTGATCACCGAGGCGGGCGGCTACGAGTTCAACGACTCCTCGCCGGACGCCCGCTCCGTGTTCGCCGGGGACGAGCTGCTGGCCTCCACCGTGGGCACCTCCTGGGAGCGCTTCAAGTTCGGCGGCCGCCCCTCCTCGCAGCAGCTCGCCTTCTACGTGAGCCTCAAGGAGATCCCGGACAACCGCTTCGGCACCCAGTCGGAGATCTACTGGGACGACGCCTACCTCAACTCGCAGGTGGGCGCGGTGTGCCGCGGCTCGTACACGCTGCGGATCATCGACCCGCTGCTGTTCGTGCACAACTTCGTGCCCGCCACGTTCATCTCCGCCAACGCGCCCGTGTTCGACTTCGCCGACATGGACAACAAGGCCGGCAGCCAGCTGTTCCAGGAGGTCGTGGGCTCCCTCGCGCAGGCCTTCTCCCGCTACACGAACGATCCGGACAAGGGCAACCGCATCTCCCGCATCCAGGGCGACTCCGTGGGCTTCGCCCAGTCGCTCTCCGCCGCGGTGGAGGAGAACTACCGCTGGTCCAGCGATCGCGGTCTCGCGATCGTGAAGACCGCGATCGTCTCCATCGAGTACGACCAGCACACCCGAGAGCTGCTGCGCGACGTCCAGAAGGCCGACGCCCTCTCCGGGGCCCGCTCGCAGTCCTTCATGAACCAGGCCGCGGCGCGCGGCGTGCAGGCCGCGGGCGAGACCGGCGGCGGTGCGGGACTGGCGATGTTCGGCGCGGGCATGGGCGCCGCCGGGGGCATGGTGGGCGCCGCCCAGCCGTGGTCCCCGCCCGGACAGCAGGCTCCCGCGCAGCAGGCGGCGCCGGCGCAGCAGGCCGCACCGGCCTCCGAGGACCCTGTCGCGAAGCTCGCCCAGTACAAGCAGATGCTGGATCAGGGCCTGATCTCGGACGAGGACTACGAGGCGGCGAAGAAGGCCGCGCTCGGCCTCTGAGCAGCACGGTCGGCGCATCATGACCCTTCCCCCCGAGGAGCCGCGGGACGCGCACGAGCCCCGGCCCGCCGAGCCTGCCGGGTCCGGCGGGCCGGTGCCGCCCGCTCCCCAGGAGCCGGCGCCCCCGCGCGAGGACTCCGGCAATCGCTTCATCGACACCAGCTCCGGCCGGGACGACGGGCTGAACAAGTGCCCGCGCTGCGGCAGCACGGAGATCGAGTACGCGCTCGGCGCGAAGGCGCTGGTGTGCTCCCACTGCCGCCACACCTGGAACGAGCAGAACGCGGAGAAGCTGTTCGGCCTGGACTCCTCGATCGCGGAGCTGCAGGGCCACACCCTCGCCTCCGGCACCGCGGACGTGCGCGAGGACCTCACCATGGTGACCCTGAAGTGCCAGGGCTGCGGTGCGGAGGTGGTGATCAACGCCGAGCAGTCCGTGCAGGCCCGCTGCCACTGGTGCCGGCAGACCCTCTCGCTGAACACCCAGATCCCCAACGGCGCCGTGCCGGACGCCCTGCTGCCCTTCCAGCTCACGCGCGAGGACGCGATCGCGCGGATCGAGGAGTTCGCCGGGAGGCGCCGCACCTTCGCCCAGCGCCGCTTCAAAGAGGAGTTCGTGCCCGAGAACGTGATGGGCGTGTACATCCCGTACCTGGTGGTGGACGGCAATATGCACGCCGTCCTCACCGGTGACGGGGAGGTGACCACGCGCGAGTACACGGTCACCGTGGGCAGCGGGGACAACAAGCGGCAGGAGACCCGCTACGACGCGGACGTCTACTCCGTCCAGCGAGCCTTCGACCTGCTGGTGGACGATCTCACCGTGGAATCCGCCGAGCGCTTCGACGCCCGGGACAACAGCGCCGCCACCAACAACATCCTCAACGCGGTGCAGCCGTACGACGTCGAGAACGCCGTCGTCTACAACTCCCACTACCTCAAGAACTTCACCTCCGAACGGCGCGACCTCAACGTGCGCGACGTCGACCACCTGGTGGAGGAGAAGTTCCTCTCCATCGCCCGGGCGAAGGTGCAGCCCACCGTGCGCCGCTACGACCGCGGGGTGCGCTGGACCGGGGAGGGCGTGGCCGTGCGCGGCACCCGCTGGGTGTCGGTGTACGTGCCGGTGTGGCTGTACAGCTATGCGGAATCCGCCTCCGGGGACTCGCTGGTGCACTACATCGCCGTCAACGCCCGCACCGGCACCACCATGGGATCCATCCCCGTCTCCCATCCGAGGATCTTCGCCGCCGCCTGCGCCGGCGGCACGATCGCCGGGATCGTCGGCCTCGTGGTCGGCCTGCTGGGATTCTTCGCCTGACGGGGTGACCACGATGCCCACCGCCCCCACCCCCGATGCCACTCACGAAGGAGGACGCCGTGCTCCCGCTGCTCGCTGAGCTCTCCGCCGCGCCCGGCACCCCGATCCTGCTGGCGGACGGCTCGTCCTCCGACGGGATCTTCCTGCCGTTCCTGCTCGGTCCGCTGACGTTCGCGGGCATCTACATCGGCATCTACCGCTTCTACCGCAACACGGACAAGCGCCACCGCTACGAGCGCGAGACCAAGGTCGCCGTGGGCAACCTGCAGCAGGACGATCGCCGCACGGGCAGGAAGACCGGCCAGAGGAGCAGGAGCATGGACGGACGCAACGACACCGACCACCTCACCCGGGTGCGGCGACTGCGGGTGCAGTGACATGAGCACCGCCGAGGGGACGGCCGACGTCATCGTGGTGGGCGCGGGCCTGGCCGGCCTGGTCGCCGCCGCCGAGATCGCCGACGGCGGCCGGCGCGTGCTGCTGCTGGAGCGCGAGGGCGAGCAGGACCTGGGCGGCCAGGCCTGGTGGAGCTTCGGCGGGCTGTTCCTCGTCGACTCGCCCGAGCAGCGCCGCCTGGGCATCCGCGACAGCCTCGAGCTGGCGCGGCAGGACTGGCTCGGCTCGGCCGCCTTCGACGATCCCGACGACCGCTGGCCGCGACAGTGGGCCGAGGCCTACCTGCATTTCGCGGCCGGGGAGAAGCGGGCCTGGCTGCGCGCGATGGGGCACCGTCTGTTCCCGGTGGTGGGCTGGGCCGAGCGCGGCGACGGCCGCGCCGAGGGACACGGCAACTCCGTGCCCCGCTTCCACCTCACCTGGGGCACCGGCCCCGGGATCGTGGAGCCCTTCGCCCGGCGCCTCGCCGCGCACCGCGAGACGGGCCGGATCACGCTGTGCACCCGGCACGCGGTCGAGGAGCTGCTGGTCGAGGACGGCCGCGTGACGGGAGTGCGCGGCAGCGTGCTCGCCCCCGACGGCACCGTGCGCGGAGTGGGCTCGAGCCGCGAGGTCACGGGCGAGTTCGAGGAGCGGGCAGGCGCCGTGCTGGTCGCCACCGGCGGCATCGGCGGGAACGAGGAGCTGGTGCGCGCGCTGTGGCCCGCGGACCTCGGCACCATGCCCGAGGACCTCGTGCACGGGGTGCCCGCCAGCGTGGACGGCGCCGGGATGCTCGCCGCCGAACGCGCCGGCGCCCGCTGGATCCACAAGAGCCGCATGTGGCACTACACCGAGGGGATCCGCAACTGGGACCCGGTGTGGCGCGGGCACGGCATCCGCATCCTGCCCGGCCCGTCCTCTCTGTGGCTCGACGCCCGCGGGCGCCGCCTGCCCGCCCCCGCCCATCCCGGCTTCGACACCACCTCCACGCTGCGGCACCTGCGCACCACCGGGCACGACCACTCCTGGTTCGTGCTCACCCGGAAGATCATCGAGAAGGAGTTCGCGCTCTCCGGCAGCGAGCAGAACCCGGACCTCACCGGCAAGGACTGGACGCAGGTGCTCTCACGGGTCAGGCCCGGGGCGCCCGGACCCGTGCAGGCCTTCCTCGACCACGGCGAGGACTTCCTGCAGGCCAGCACCGTGCCCGAGCTGGTCGCGCAGATGAACGCCCTGACCGGCGAGGACCTGATCGACGCCGCGGAGGTGGAGCGGGTGATCCGCGCCCGCGACGCGGAGATCGCGAACCCGTACTCGAAGGACGCCCAGATCACCGCGCTGCGCGGGGCGCGACGCTACGTGGGGGACCGGCTGATCCGCACCGCGGCCCCGCACCGCCTGCTGGACCCCTCGGCCGGGCCGCTGATCGCGGTGCGCCTGCACGTGCTGCTGCGCAAGACCCTCGGCGGGCTCGAGACGGACCTCGGCGGGCGGGTGCAGCGCGCCGGGGGAGAGGCCCTGCCCGGTCTGTACGCGGCCGGCGAGGCCAGCGGCTTCGGCGGCGGCGGCGTGCACGGCCACAACGCCCTCGAGGGCACCTTCCTGGGTGGGTGCCTGTTCTCCGGCCGACAGGCCGCCGCGGGCGTGCTCGCGGACCTGCGGTGAGCACCCTTTCGGCGCCCGGCCGCTGACCGGCTCACTCCCCGGTGCGCTCGGCCTCCTCGAGGAGCATGGCGGAGAAGTCGTGCTCGCCGCGGCCCGCGGCGACCTCCGCCTCCAGGGAGGCGAGCGCGCCGCGCAGGGCGGGCAGGTCGCTGCCGGGGCGGGGGCCGGAGTCGTCGGCCGGGCCACTCTCGACGGTGTCGATCATCAGGCGCGCATCCTTCGCGATCGCCTGCGCGGTGAAATCCCCGCCCTCGGTGGTGCGCTCACCGCGCACGAAGGGGCCCTTCATCCCGGCGATGAACGCGAGTCCGGTCGCGCCCAGCATGTCCAGCGTCTCCTCGGCGGAGGTGCCGGTCGCCTCGCCGAGCGCGAGCGCCTCGCGCAGCCCCTGGGCACTGACGGCGAGGGCCAGGTTCGCCAGCAGCTTCCCGACCGCCGCCTTCCGGCCCGAGTCCACCGCCCGCAGCCGCTCCGGATCCGCCCACGGCGCGACCAGCGTGCACACCCGGGCGCGCAGCGCCTCGTCGGCGGTCCCGACGTACACGCCGAGGGTGCCCGCCCGCGCCGGGCCCAGCGTGCCGATCACGGGCACGCCCACGTAGGTGGGGACGGCGGCGGCGAACTCCTCCGCATCGGCGGGGGAGACGGTGGTGGTGTCCACCCAGGGCACCCCGGCAGGGATCAGGCCCGCGTCGAGCACCGTCTCGCGCACGGCGTCCGGGCCGAACAGCGAGGTGATCACGATCTCGGCGCCCCCGACAGCTTCGTCGGCGGTGGCGGCGACCGCGGCGCCGGCCTCCGCCAGGCGCGCGGTGCGCTCCGGTGTGCGGTTCCAGACGGTGAGCTCATGGTCGGGGAGCAGGTGGAGGGCGAGCTCGGTGCCCATGCGGCCGGTGCCGAGGAATGCGATTCTCATGGCCCCAGTCTGGCACCGGGCGGCGACGCGGGCGCGGCCGCGGCCGCCGGCGTCCACATCCCGGTGTGCCCCGGCGGCGGGCTGTGTGCACAATGGAGGCATGACACCTCGCGTGACCCGTCGTCGAGCGCTCGCCGCGGCCGCCGCCGCAGGGCTGGGCCTGCCCGCCGCGGCGGAGGCCGCCACCACCCCCTCCCGCCACCGCGGCCAGTTCCAGAACCTGCGCGTGGCCACCTACAACGTCTCCCTGAACAGGGCCCAGGAGGGCCAGCTGCTCACGGACCTCGCCACCGGCGAGGACCCGCAGATCCGTGCGGTCGCCGAGATCATCCAGCTCAACAACCCGGACGTGCTGCTGCTCAACGAGTTCGACCACGACGAGGACGCCCGCGGCGTGGACCTCTTCCGGGAGAAGTACCTGGAGGTCTCCCAGCACGGGAAGAGCCCGGTGTTCTACCCGTATACCTACACCGCCCCGGTGAACACGGGCGTGCCCAGCGGGCTGGACCTGAACCGCGACGGCACGGTGGGCGGGCCGGACGACGCCTGGGGCTTCGGCGAGTTCCCCGGCCAGTACGGGATGGTGGTGCTCTCCCGACACCCCATCCTCACCGACGAGGTGCGCACCTTCCAGGAGCTGCGCTGGGCGGACATGCCCAGCAACCTCCTGCCCACCGAGTTCTACGGCCCGGAGATCTCCCCGCAGCTGCGTCTGAGCTCCAAGTCCCACTGGGACGTGCCCGTGCGCGTGGGCTCCCGCACCCTGCACGTGCTCGCCGCCCACCCCACGCCGCCCAGCTTCGACGGCCCGGAGAAGCGCAACCAGCGCCGCAACAGCGACGAGATCCGGCTGTGGGCGGACTACCTCAGCCCCGGCCAGCGCTCCCGCTGGATCGTGGACGACGCCGGCACCCGCGGGGGTCTCGCCGCCCGCGAGCAGTTCGTGATCCTGGGGGACCTCAACGCCGATCCCGTGGACGGCGACTCCTGGCCCGGCGCGATCGACCAGCTGCTGGACCACCCGCGCGTGCAGGACACCGCCCCGCACAGCGAGGGCGGGACGGAGGCCGCCGAGCTCCAGGGCGGCGCCAACGCCGAGCACACCGGAGATCCCCGCCTCGACACCGCGGACTTCAACGACGCCCCCGTCCCGGGCAACCTGCGCGTGGACTACGTGCTGCCCTCCCGCACACTCCAGGTGGTCTCCTCCGCGGTGTACTGGCCGCGACAGGGCGAGCCCGGCAGTGAGCTCACGGGGCAGTACCCGTTCCCCACCTCGGATCACCGCCTGGTGCGGGTGGACCTGCAGATCCAGTCCTGAGGAACGGCGTAGGCTCCGGCCCATGAGCGAGAACGCCACGCCCGCCCCCGCCCCGCTGCCGCCGCTGATGGAGGTCGCGCAGCTGCACGCCCTGCAGGCCGAGTCCCGGGCGGCCGGCACCCCCGTGCACCTGCTGGACGTGCGGTGGGCGCTCGACGGCTCCAAGGGCCGCGGCACCTACCTCGGCGGGCACCTGCCCGGCGCGGTCTACGTCGATCTCGACACCGAGCTCGCGGCCCCGGCCCGCCCCGAGGCAGGCCGCCACCCCCTGCCCGCCGCCGAGGACTTCGCCGCCACGCTGCGCCGTGCCGGCGTCACCGCGCACGGCACCGTGGTCGCCTACGACGACGGCGACGGCGCCCCCGCCGCCCGCCTGGTGTGGATGCTGCGGGCGCTGGGCCACCGGGCCGCCGTGCTCAGCGGCGGCGTCGCCGCCTGGGACGGGCCGCTGGAGACCGAGGACGTGCACCCCGAGCCCGGGGACGTGCCCGTGCGCGACTGGCCCGCCGCACGCCTGGCCACCGCGGACGAGGTCGCCGCCGGGCAGGCGCTGGTGGTCGACGCCCGTGCCGCCGCGCGCTACCGCGGCGAGGCGGAGCCGGTGGATCCGCGCGCCGGCCACGTGCCCGGCGCCGTGAACCTGCCCTACAGCGCGAACCTCGACGAGTCGGGCCGCTTCCTGCCGCCCCGGGAGCTGCGGGCCCGGTTCGAGGCCGCCGGGGTGCGGGAGGACCGCGAGACCATCGTGTACTGCGGCTCCGGCGTCACCGCCGCCCACGACCTGCTGGCCCTGGAGAGCGCGGGCTTCACCAGGCTGCGCCTGTTCCCCGGCTCGTGGTCGCAGTGGAGCGCGGACGCCGCACGGCCCGTCGCCGTGGGCCCCACTCCCTGAGCGCCCTCACCCCTGGGGGTGGATCTCCCGGATCGCGGCGATGATCTCGCGATGGCGGCGGCGCTGCGCCGCCCTCTCGCCCTCGGGGACGTCCTGGCCCAGCACCGCCGCCCAGATCGGCACCATCTCCTCGTGGTAGGCGTGGCCGTGCCCGCCGCGCACCGCGATCGACAGCGGCATGTCCGCCGCGATCTGCCAGAACGTGATCCACGGGAACCAGCGCATCGCCGGGGTGACGTCGTGCCCCGCCCGCTCCCGCAGCCAGGCCGGCTCCCGCCACAGCAGCGAGGGATCGAACCACACCACCGGGTCCGAGGGGTGCTGGGCGTAGACCACCCGCGGGAACTCCCACGGCTCGTACAGCCCGCCCCAGTAGTCGCGGTGCAGATCCCGGGGCCGGGTCACCACCCGGATGTGGCGGCCGCCGTCGATGATCGGCGCCACCGCGGGGGAGCCGGGGCGGGAGCGGGAGGTGAGCTGCTGCCACAGCGGGGTGAAGCTCGGAGTGCCGGTCCACACCGCGCCGTCCACCGTGCGCAGCATCTCGGGCACGTCGCGGAAGGCGGCCTGCCCGCCGAAGGAGCCCAGCGACTCCCCGGCCACGTACAGCGCGGGACGACGATCCTCGGGCAGCGCGGCCAGACGGCGCCGCACCGCCTCCAGCAGCAGCCTCCCCGCCCGCTTGGGGGAGCGGCGATCGATGAGGTAGGTGAGGGGGCTGGGGTAGTACGAGTACTGGATGGAGGCGGTGGCGCAGTTCCCGCCCGTGAGGAACTCGATCGCGGAGAGCGACCACTCCTGCAGCCAGCCGGTGCCGGTCCCGGTGAACAGCACCAGCACCTCCCGGTCCCAGGCCCCGGTGCGCTCCAGCTCCGCCACCACCGCCTGCGCGGTGGACTCCAGGTCGCGGGAGGGGGAGGCCGCCGCGTACACCCGGATCGGCTCGCGGGCCTGCACGCCCGTCGCCGCCCCGATCCGCGCGGCGTCCGCGCCGCCGGAGACGATCTTCCGGCCGGGCGCCCCCAGCGACTGCCAGGTCTCCAGGGACTCCGGCCCGCCGGAGCGCAGAGGGGAGGTGGGGCGGGGCACGTCCGGGGAGATCAGCCGGTTCGCGGCCTCGGCCCGCTCGATCATCGACTCGAGCACGCGGCCCCGGAGCAGACGGTCGGCGACCACCGCGGCGGTCGCGACCGTGAGCAGCAGCGACAGCACCCTCACCGTGCCGGCGGGGAGATAGGGCCGCAGCAGCGCCCGGTACAGGCGCGCCGTGGTGAGCAGCGAGCGGGCCACCAGCAGCGCCCCCACCGACGCGCCCAGCCCCGCGGCGGAGCCCACCACGTGGGTGGCGAGGTTCTTCGGCTCCTCCTGCACCAGGTGGCTGATCTCCCGCTGGCGCAGCACCCCCCGCACCCAGGAGTAGGCGGTGATGCCCACCAGCGCCCCGGCGCCCAGCCAGCGCGCACGACGGCGGTGGTCGGGCGCGATCCGGACCTCGAGCCCCAGCTCCCGGCCCAGCCGGTCCAGCACCCGCGCGGCGAGCGCCCCCGTGGAGTAGCCGTACACCTCGGAGAGCCCGATGTTCGCCGCCCACATCCACCAGGTGCGCGGAAGCAGTGAGGGCGAGGTGGAGATCCATGCCGCCGCGGAGGCGCCCAGGAAGCCGCCGGTGTCCAGCGGGGCGGTGAGCGCGATCCGGCGGGAGCGGCGCCGGGTGCTCGCGGTGACGCCGCGCAGCGCGCCGACGGCGCCGCCGAGCCAGCTCCTCGGGGCGGACGGGCGGGGAGCGGGGCCAGGGCGCATGCAGGCAGGCTATCGGACCTGTGAACAGCGAGAAAGGCTCTGCGGGGCGGTCCAGGGGGTGTCGTGCCCCGCCCGCTCGCGGCGCGGCTCCGTAGGGTGGTGCCATGAAGATCCTGCTGCCCGACACCGCTCCGCTGCACCCTGCCCTGCCCGAGGGATGGGAGGCCGTGACCGTGGACGCCCGGGCGGGGATCCCGCCGGCGCACCACGACGCCGACGTGCTGGTGGTGTGGGGCGCGTCCCGCCGGCACCTGGCCTCCGCCGCCGAGCACCTCGCCGGGCTGCGCCTGGTGCAGTCCCTCGCCGCAGGGGTGGACGGCATCCTCGCCGCCGGGTTCGACGAGGACGTGGTGATCGCGACCGGTGCCGGCCTGCACTCGCGCACCGTCAGCGAGCACACCCTGGCGCTGCTGCTGAGCCTCGTGCGGCGCCTGCCGGAGAGCCGTGAGGCGCAGCAGCGACACGAGTGGTCCTCCGAGATCGGCGGCCTGCAGCCGCTGCACCCCGAGGGCAGGCTCACGACGCTGCTGGGTGCCCGGGTGCTGATCTGGGGCTTCGGGCAGATCGGGCAGACCCTCGCCCCGGTGCTCGCCGCGCTCGGGGCCGAGGTGCGCGGCGCCGCCCGCAGCGCCGGCACCCGGGCGGGCTTCGAGGTGATCGCCGAGGAGGACGTGCTCGCCGAGCTGCCGGAGGTGGACGTGCTCATCGACATCCTGCCCGCCAGCGCGCACACCGCCGGCGCGGTGGGCGAGGAGGTGCTCGCCGCCCTGCCGGACCACGCCCTGCTGGTGAACGTGGGGCGCGGGGCCACCGTCGATCAGGAGGCGCTGCGCGCGGCGCTGGAGGCGGGCACGCTGGGGGGCGCCGCGCTGGACGTCACCGAGCCGGAGCCGCTGCCGCAGGACGACCCGCTGTGGGACGCCCCGCGCCTGCTGATCACCCCGCACTCCGCCGGCGGGCGCCCGGTCGGGGCGGACGAGCGGATCGCCCGCAACCTCCGCGCCCTGGCCGCGGGGGAGGAGCTGCTGCACGTGGCGGCGCGCTGAGCGCACCGCCACGCGCAGCGCGCGTCACGACTGGCGCGTGAAGGGGTTGCGCAGGCGACGGCGGACGTGGCCCTCGTCGGCGCGCTCCGCCTCTCCGTCCTCGACGGGCGGCAGCTGGATCTCCCCGGTGTAGGTGGAGAGGTGCTCGACCACCTGCTCGTGGACCCTCTGGTCGAGCTGGTCCTGGAACTGCTGGCCGAAGCCGTCCTCGAGCCGGGACTCGAACTGCTCGTCCATCTCGCTGGCCACCTTCTCCTCGACCTTCGCCTCCACCTGGTCGGCGATCTCCTCGGAGTAGCGCTCCATGAACTCGCGCTGGCGCAGGCGCAGCTCGAGGCGCTCGATGACCTTCACCTCGCGGGCCAGGGAGCGCCACAGCGAGATGCACATGCCGATCATCACCACGGAGAACGGCAGCGCGGAGAGCAGGGCGAGCGACCGCAGCGCCGTCATGCCCGAGGCCTCGCCGGAGAGCGAGCCCACCCAGATCAGGGACGCCGCGATGAGGCCCGAGGTGCAGGCCCAGAAGATGCGGGTGATCCGGGGCGGGTTCGGATCGCCCTTGTGGGCGATCATGTCGATCACGAAGGCGCCGGAGTCGGCGCTGGTGATGAAGAAGATCGACACCAGCAGCACGGCGATGCCGGAGAGCAGCGCCCCCGCCGGGAGGTGGGAGAAGGTGTCGAACAGGGCGGTGTTCGCGTCGATGCCGCCCTCGGCGTTGGTGAAGTCCACGCCGCCGAGGACCGCCTCGTACAGGGCGGTGCCGCCCATGATGGTGAACCACAGGAAGGTGAGCGCGGTGGGCACCAGCAGCACGCCGAGGATGAATTCGCGCACCGTGCGGCCCTTGGAGATGCGGGCGATGAACACGCCCACGAAGGGCGACCAGGAGATCCACCAGCCCCAGTAGAACGTGGTCCAGCCGTTGATCCAGGTCGCGCCCTCCTCGCCGCGGAAGGGCAGGGTCTGGAAGGCGAGCTGCAGGAAGTTCTGCAGGTAGTAGCCGATGTTCGAGACCACGTCGCGCAGCAGGAACAGGGTGGGGCCCAGGATCAGCACGGTGATCAGCAGCAGGGCGGCCAGGCCCATGTTGAGGTTGGAGAGGATCTTGATGCCCTTGTCCACGCCGGTGGCGGCGGAGAGGGTGGCGAGGATCGTCACCACGGCGATGATGACCACCTGCACGGTGGTGGAGTTCGGCAGCACGCCGAGGTGGTCGAGGCCGGCGGCGATCTGGTTCACGCCGAAGCCCAGCGAGGTGGCGATGCCGAACAGGGTGCCCACCAGGGCGATGATGTCGATCAGGTCGCCGATCCAGGAGTCGGTGCGCTTGCCGAGCACCGGCTCGAGCGCCCAGCGGATCGAGACCGGGCGGCCCTTGCGGTGCACTGCGTAGGCGACGGCGAGGCCCACCACCACGTAGATCGCCCACGCGTGCAGGCCCCAGTGCAGGAAGGTCTGGCCCAGGGCGCGCTCGGCACGGTCCGGGTCCGGTAGGGAGGCCGCGTTCGGCGGCGCCCCGGCCTCGCTGTAGAACGTGAGCGGCTCGGCGGCGCCCCAGAACACCAGGCCGATGCCCATGCCGGCGGCGAACAGCATCGCGAACCAGGAGAAGATGCTGAACTCCGGCTCGTCGCCGTCCTTCCCCAGGCGGATCTCGCCCATGCGGCTCACGGCCAGCACGATCGCGAACGCCACGAAACCGGTCACCGCCAGCACGTAGTACCAGCCGATGGAGCTGACCACCGTGGTGTTCAGGGTGGAGATCGCCTCGTTGAACACGCCGGGCAGCAGCAGGGCGAAGACGACCGAGACGAGGATGATCCCGGCGGAGACGAGGAAGACCGGCTTCGAGAGCCCGTAGGAGACGGGAGGGACGGGCTCGTCGGTCGAGGAGGAGGGCGGGGACTGGGCCGTCGATGCGGTCACTGTGGATCTTTCCGGAGGGGACAGGGGCAAACGGTTACGCACCGTAGCCCTCCGGCAGGTCCGGGACCAGCAGATGTGCGATATTGCGGCGCAGTGGACCCGCAACGCGTGATCCGCGCCACACGTGGGCCGCGGCGGGCGGGAGGGGGCCGGCGGCGCGGCTCAGCCGGCGAGACCCTCGGCGAGCGCCTCCACCGCGCGGGCGGAGGCCGTCGCGGCGACGTCGAGCTCGAGATGGAACTGCTGCCCGGCGGCCGGCCCGCACAGGTCCGAGACGGCCCGCAGCGCCACGAACGGCACCCCGAGCGCCTGGGCGGTGCGGGCGCTCGCGGTGGTCTCCATGTCGGCGCTGAGCGCGCCCGGGAAGCGCTCGCGCATCGGCCCGGCGAGCGGGGCGGTGACGAAGGCGTCGCCGGAGAGCATCAGCCCGCGCCGCACGGCCGCGGCGTCGGCGCGGCGGGCGGCGGCCTCCGCGGCCTCCACCGCAGCGGTCTCGGCCCGGAAGCGCACGGGCCCGCCGGGAAGCTGGCCGGGCGCGTAGCCGAAGGCGGTGGCGTCCGCGATCGAGTAGCTGAACTCCTCGCCCACCACCAGCGTGCCCACCTCGACGTCGGCCGCGAGCCCGCCGCAGGTGCCGGCCGCGACCACCAGCGACGGCGCGGTGGCGAGGATCCCCCAGGTCACGGCCGCGGCGGCGGCGGCGAGGCCGATGCCGGTGGTGACCACCGCCGTGTCCGTCCCGGCCAGGGTGCCGCGCACCGCCTCCACCCCGCTCGTGAACGGGGTCTCCAGCGGGCGGGGGGCGGCGAGCCGCTCCACGAGCGGCGCGGCCTCCTCCGGCATCGCGACGAGGACCAGCAGGGGACCGGGGGCGGCGGGCGTCTCGGGCATGGTCGCAGGCTACCGGTCCGGGCGGCGGCGCCGTGCAGGGAGGCGGGGCGGATTCGTTAGGCTGGCGGCAAGGCCAGCGAGGCGACCGGCCCCGGTCGCGAACAGGAGGCAGTGATGGGACGCATCCGAGACGCCGTGGTGACGGGAGCGCGGGCCGTGCGCCGCCTCCCGATCCCCTCGACCCTCACCCATCAGGCGCTGCGGGAGGCCCGCAGCCCCCAGCCCCCCGGGCACGTCCAGAAGGCGCACGCGGTCGAGACGGAGATGCTGGGCCGCACCCGCACCGTGTGGCTGGACCCGCACCGTGCGGACAACGGCATCATCGTGCACCTGCACGGCGGCGCGTACGTCTCCGGCCCGTTCTCGAGCGACTGGTCGTGGCTGTCGCGCCAGATCGACGCCCGCGACTGCGCGGGCCTGATGATCGACTACCGCAACGCCCCGGACCACCAGCACCCCGTGGGCCGGGACGACGTCGAGGCGGCGCTGGGTGCGCTCGCGGCCGACGGGCGCCTCGAGGGGCGCCGGTGGGCGCTCACCGGCCAGCACTCGGGCGGCGGCCTGGCCTTCGTGGTCGCGCGCCGCCTGCGCGAGCAAGACCGGGTGCCGGCCCCGGACGCGCTGATCGCGATGTCTCCCTGGCTGGACCTCGCCCTCTCCAACGCGACCATCACCGAGACGGACCAGGTGGACCCCGTGCACGAGCGTCGCCTTCTGCGCGACGCCGCCCGCCGCTACGCGGGGCGCACCCCGGTGGACGATCCCGACCTCTCCCCGCTCGCCGCACCGCTCGAGGGACTCCCGCCGCTGCACCTCAGCGTGGGCCTGCGGGACCTCTTCCTCTCCGAGGTGCGGGTGGCGCGGCTGCAGCTGGAGGAGAACGGCGCGGATCTGCGCTACCGGGAGCTCAACGGGCGGCTCGGGCTGCAGCTGCTCCCGCGCCGCGGCGAGGACATCGAGCGCCTCCACCGCGAGCAGGCGGACCTCCTGGCCCGGGCCCTGGTCCGGGACTGAGGGCGGTTCCCGGCGCGGGTCAGCTCTCCACGATCACGAGCGCCGCGCCGGGCGCGCAGGGGGTCCAGCGCCGCCGCGGCAGCAGGCGCACCATCCCGGCGATCAGGAGCCCGTGGCCGATGGTGTACGTGAGCATCACCAGCTCGGTGCTGTACGCGATCGAGGCGCCCGGCAGGAACCAGTCCATCGCCAGCAGCGAGCTCGAGAGCAGGAACAGCGTGCCGCCGGACCAGGTGAGCCCGTTGCCGCCGGCGGAGAGGAACGCCATCGTCGCCAGCGCCACCGCATAGGCGGCGACCACGGGCAGCAGGGAGCCGGCGCCGTCCGCGCAGGCCACGAACAGCCCGATCACCACGGCGCCGTAGGGGATCGCCAGGGCGTACCGCATCGGGTCCCGGGTGCGCACCCAGTGCGGGGCGAGCGCCGCCGCGTAGAGGATCAGCGCGCCCAGGAATCCCGCCACCGTCACCTGCTGGGCGAGTCCCGGGACCAGCTGCCCCAGGGAGTCGCCCACCCAGGCGCACAGCAGGCCGCCCAGCAGCAGCGTGGAGGTGCGGGAGCGACGGGGGGCGGCGGTGAGCAGCGCCGCCATCAGCAGCGGCGCGAACAGCGGCTGGGTGATGTCCCGGACGATCTCCGCCCCGGCCATCACCGCCGCGACGTTCACCAGCACCGTCAGCGCATACGTCCCCCACAGGGCGAGGTGGGCGGCGCGGATCGGGGGCACCGCTCAAGCGTAGGAAGGGCCCGCCGCCCCGACCAGGTGCGGGCGTGCTCGGGACGGGCACGGTTGTATAACACCTGGGCACGGTTCGGTCACGGCGCACCGTGCGATGCCCGGACTGTCCGGAACGCCCCGGACGCGGGCGCCCCGGACGCCCCGCTCACATCTGCTGCGGTGCGTTCACGCCCAGCGCGTCCAGACCCTCCACCAGCACCCGCTCGGTGAGCTGGGCGAGGGCCAGGCGCCCCGCACGCACCTGCTCGTCGGCCTCCTTGAGGATCGGGGAGGCCTCGTAGAAAGAGGTGAAGGCCTGGGCGAGGGAGAACAGGTAGGCGCACAGCCGGTGCGGCTCGAACTCCGCGCCCACGCTCGCCAGGGTGGGCCCGAACTCCAGCAACTGCAGCGCCAGCGCACGCTCGGCATCGTCCTGCACCCGCGGGGCCGCGCCGGCGGCCACGCCCTGCGCCGCGGCCTTGCGGCCGATCGAGCGGATCCGCGCCACCGCGTACTGCAGGTAGGGGGCGGTGTTGCCGGTGAGGGCCAGCATCCGCTCGAGGTCGAAGGTGTAGTCGGAATCGTGCGCGGTGGAGAGGTCCGCGTACTTCACGCCGCCGATGCCGATGTCGTGCGCGATCCGGGCGCGCTCGTCCTCCGGCAGGTCCGGGCGCAGCTCGTCGATGACCGCGCGGGCCGCGGCGACCGCCTCCTCGAGCAGCGCCATCAGGCGCAGCGAGGCCCCGGAGCGGGTGCGGAGGATCTTGCCGTCCTCGCCGAGCACGGAGCCGATCTTCACGTGCTCCGCCTGCACCTGCTCGGGCAGCCAGCCCGCCTCCCGCGCGGAGGTGAACACCATCCGGAAGTGGAGCTCCTGCGCGGTGCCCACCACGTAGCCGATCCGGTCCGCGCCCAGATCGCGCACCCGGTGGCGGAGCGCGGCGAGGTCGGTGGTGGCGTAGCCGTAGCCGCCGTCGGACTTGCGGATGATCAGCGGCAGCGGCTGCTCGTCCCGGCCCGTGAAGCCCTCCGGGAACACGCACAGCGCGCCGTCGGAGAGGCGGGCGATGCCGTCCGCCTCGAGATCCGCGCACACGGCCTCGAGCTGGTCGTTGTAGCTGGACTCCCCGGCGAGGTCCGCGTCGGTGAGGGTGACGTCGAGCATGTCGTAGATGCGGTGGAAGTACTCCTTGGACAGGCCCACCAGGTGCGTCCAGATGCGCAGGGACTCCGCGTCCCCGGACTGCAGGGTCGCCACCCGCCGCCGGGCCCGGGCGGCGAATCCGGTCTCGCCGTCCTCGGCGGCCTCGGAGGCGTCGAACTTCGCGCGCGCCGCCTGGTAGAAGGCGTTGGGGTCCGTGGTGAGCAGGCCCGCCTCGGCGCTGTCCTCACCCACCTCCAGCAGGTGCTCGATGAGCATGCCGAAGGGGGTGCCCCAATCGCCTATGTGGTTCTGGCGCACCACCGTGTGCCCGAGCTTCTCCAGCGTGCGCGCGATCGAGTCGCCCACCACGGTGGTGCGCAGGTGGCCCACGTGCATCTCCTTGGCGACGTTGGGCGCGGAGTAGTCCAGCACCACCGTCTCCGCCCGCTCCGGGGCGGGCACGCCGAGCGCGGCCCCGGGCGCGGCGATCTCCGCGGTGCGGGCCGCGATCCAGTCGGTGCGCAGGTGGATGTTCAGGAAGCCGGGCCCGGCGATCTCGGGGGCCTCGGCGAGGTCGGAGAGGTCCACCGCCTCCACGATCTGCGCGGCGATCTCCCGGGGTGCCCGCCCCAGGCGCTTGGCCAGGCCCATCGCGGCGTTGCACTGGAAGTCCGCGAACTGCGAGGGGCGGATGATCGGGTCCGCGTCCGCGTACTCGGGCCCGAAGGCGGCGGCGAAGGCGGTCTGGAAGCGCTCGGTGAGCGCGATCTCGGGTGCAGGCATGCGCCCAGGGTAATCATCAGGGCGGTCCGGACGCCTCCGCGGTCCGCCCCTCCCCGCCCCGGTGCGACCGACGGCACGCGCGGCGCGCCGGAGCGGCGGGGGCGCCGGGCGGCCTCCCGGGTATCCCCCGCGGGGGACAGCCCCCTGGCCGCGATGCCGGGCGGGTCCCTACTGTGGGGGCATGCGCTCGCTCCTCGCCCTGATCCTGAACATCATCTGGCTCCTCACCGCCGGGTGGTCGCTGTTCCTCGGCTACCTGCTGGCCGGGGTGCTGGCCTGCCTGCTGGTGGTGACGATCCCGTTCGGGATCGCCTCCTTCCGCATCGCGGGCTTCGTGATCTGGCCCTTCGGCCGTGAGGTGGTGGACACCGGCCGCGGCGGGGTGGGCGGCGCGCTTGGCAACGTGCTGTGGTTCGTGATCGCCGGCTGGTGGCTGGCGCTCGGGCACGTGGTCACCGCGGTCATGCAGGCCGTGACGATCATCGGCATCCCGCTGGCCTGGGCGAACCTGAAGCTCATCCCCGTCACCTGCTTCCCGTTCGGCAAGCAGGTGGTGGCCTCGGACGCGGCCCGCGCCCGGATGTTCCCCACCGCCCGCTGAGCGTTGCCCCCGGATGTGCGCCGCACCCCCTCCCGACCCCGTCGACCCCGAGGAGTACCGCCGCCTCAGCGACCTGCTGGCCGTGGGCCCGGCCGTGGTCAGCACCCGCACGGGCGGGCACGACCTCGCCGTCACCGTCGACTCCTACCTCGACCTCTCCTACGACCCGCCCACGATGCTGGTGGCCCTGTACGGCCTCTCCCGCGCCGCGGAGGCGGTGGAGGAGGCCGGACACTGCTGCCTCACCCTGCTGGCCGCGGACCAGCAGCACCTCGCGGACCGCTTCGGCACCCCGAATGCCCCGCTGCAGGGCATGCTCGCCGGGATCGCCGTGACCCGCACCGCCGACGGCGATGCGATCCTCCCCGGCGGGCTCGCCCACTTCGGGCTGCGGATCGCGCAGGCGGTGGACGCCGCCACCCATCGGCTGCTCATCGGGCCCGTAATGGAGATGGGGGAAGGGCGGGCGGGCGCCGAGCCCGCGATCCGCTTCGCCGGCGAGAAGCGGTCGCTGCGCTGAGAGGCGGCGGGGCGCGGCGACTATCCTTGGGCCATGCCTCTCCTCCTCGTCGTCGTCGTCGTCGGCGCGCGGCCATGACCGCGCTGCGGCGGCTGGCCCTGCGCCTGCTGCCCCTGGCCCGCCCCGACGTGCGGGAGGACTACGAGCGGATGCGCCGCCTGCAGCGGCGGATGGCCTCCCTGCCCGCGGCCCGCTACCGCACCCCCACCTGGGACACCGTCTCCGACTCCGGGGACGGCCGGCGCGTGCCGGTGCGGGTGTTCACGCCGCGGGAGCGACGCCGCGAGGAGCTGCTGCTGTTCTTCCACGGCGGCGGCTGGGTCACCGGGGACATCGAGTCCTACACCCCGGCCTGCGCCACGATGGCCGATCTCACCGGCTGCCGGGTGGCGTCGGTGGACTACCGCCTCGCCCCCGAGCACCCCTTTCCCGCCGGTCTGGAGGACTGCTACGGCACCGCCCGCGGCCTGCTCGAGGATCCCGGGCGCGCGGGGCTCGCCGAGGCCGGGCAGATCGTGCTGGTGGGGGACTCCGCGGGCGCGAACCTCGCCGCCGCCGTGAGCCTGCTGCTGCGCGAGCAGGGCCACCGCGTGCCCGATCGGCAGATCCTGCTGTACCCGGTGATGCACTGGGACCACGATCCCGCCACCTCCCCCTTCGAGTCGGTGCGCCTATACGGCAGCGACCGGCGCCTCACCACCGACGAGATCGAGGACTACCTCGCGCTGTACGTCCCCGAGCCGGCGCAGCGCCGCCACCGGCTGGTGTCCCCGCTGATGGCGGAGGACCTCTCCGGCCAGCCGGACACCCTGCTGCTCTCCGCCGAGCTGGACCTGCTGCGCGACGAGGGGGAGGCCTACGCCCATGCGCTCGCCGCGGCCGGCGCCCGGGTGCGTCTGCACCGTCTGGAGCGCGCCGCGCACGGGGTGATCACGCTGCCCCGCTTCGCCCGCCCGCTGAAGGACGCCTATCGGGTGATCGAGGAGTTCCTCGACCAGGGGCCCACGGCGCCGGGGGGACCATGAGGCCGGCGGGGCACCGGCGGCACTGGGTGCGCCTGGACAACGCCTCGAACATCTTCCTCGCCGCGCACAGCGAGGTGGACACCAAGGTGTTCCGCCTGGGCGCCGAGCTGGACCACGAGGTGGATCCCGCCCTCCTGCAGGAGGCGCTGGAGGCGACCCTCGAGCGCTTCCCGCTCTACCGCGCCGTGCTGCGCCGCGGAGTGTTCTGGTACTACCTCCAGGAGAGCGACCTGCGGCCGGTGGTGGTCCCGGAGACCGAGCACCCCTGCGCCCCGATCTACCAGGCCGATCGCCGCACGCTGCTGTTCCGGGTGGTGCACCATCGCCGGCGGGTGGGGCTGGAGGTGTTCCACGCCCTCTCCGACGGCACCGGGGCGCTGTGGTTTCTCACCGCTCTGCTCGACGCCTACGTGCGTCGACGGTTCCCCGCCGCGGACCAGCCCCCGCCCGCGCCGGAGCGGCCCGACCCGGCCCCCGAGGAGGCGGTGCACACGCTCACCACCGACTCCTTCGTCCAGCACTTCCGGCGGCGCACCCGCCGGGCGGGCCGTGCCGGTGCGCCGCGGGAGACGGACCACGAGGAGTTCCTGCGCGAGGCCGCCCCGGCCGTGCTCACCGTCGAGAGGGCACCGGCCGCGCCGCCCGGGCAGGCGCCCCACCGCCCGGCGCCGTCGCCGCCGGGACGGTCGGCCCCGGAGCCGACGGGGCGGGATGCCGCCGCGCCGCCGCGGCGGGTGCACCGTGTGCGCGGCACTCGCACCCCGGATCACCGCCCCCGCGTGCTCGAGCTGAGCATGCCCGTCGCCCCCGTGCTGGCGCTCGCCCGGGAGGAGGGGGTGGCGATGTCGATGTACCTCACCGCGGTGCTCTTCGAGGCGCTGCGCCGCACCGGCGCGGGCGGTCGCGCGGCCCCCACCCTCGCGGCCTCGGTGCCGGTGAACCTGCGGCAGTTCTTCCCCTCCAGCTCCGCCCGCAACTTCTTCGCCACCCTCACCGTCGCCCACACCTACGGCGCGGGGGACGACGCCCTCGGCGCCGTGGCCCGGCGCCTCCAGGAGGACTTCCGCGCCGGGGCGGCCCCGGCCGCGCTCGCGCAGAGGGTGCGGCGGCTGCTGCGCCTGGAGCGCGCGCCCCTCGCCCGCATCGTGCCCCGCCCCCTCAAGGACCTGCTGCTGGGCCAGATCAACCGGGCGAACAACCGCGGCCTCACCGTGGCGCTGTCCAACCTGGGCCGGGTGACGCTGCCGGAGCCGGCCGCCTCCCACGTGGGCCGGATGCAGTTCCAGGTCTCCGCCGCCCGCCCCCAGTTCTGCGCCATCTCCCACGCGGGCCACCTCACGATCACCTTCACCTCCCCCTTCGTGGAGACCGACCACGTGCGGGAGTTCGCCCGGCTGCTCACCGCGGAGGGCGTGGAGGTCACCCTCGCCGCCTCCCGCACCACCGAGGCGGAGCTCGCGGCGGTGGGACGATGAGACGCTGCCCCGACTGCCGGCTCGCCGTGGAGGGGGAGTGGGCCCGCTGCCCCCTGTGCACGGCGCCCCTCACCGGCGAGAGCGCGCCCAGCCCGCTGCCCGCCGTGCCGCTGCGCTTCACCCGCCGGCGCGTGTTGCGGGTGCTCACGCTCACCTCGCTGGCCGTGATCGGCCTGTCCTTCCTGGCGCAGCTGCTGTTCGACGCGGACAGGGAGAGCATCGGGGCGCTGCGCTCGATCTGGCTGGGCGTCGTCGCGACCTGGCTGGTGGTGCTGGTCGCCGCCGGCAAGCGGCGCAACCTCGCCAAGTTCGTCGTCTATCTCGTCGCGCTCGCCGGCGGGGTGTGCGTCTACTGGGACTACCTCACCGGCTGGGACGCGTGGTCGCTCACCTACGTGGTGCCGATCCTGTGCGCCTCCTCCCTGGTGGGGCTGATGATCACCGTGCGCGTGATCCGCATGCCCGTGGGCGACCACGTCGTCTACACCGGGCTGACGGTGCTGCTGGGGCTCACCCCGCTGGTGTTCCTCGCCCTGGGCTGGGTGGGCACCGCGATCCCCTCCGCGCTGTGCGGCGCGTTGAGCCTGGTGGTGCTGGCGGCGCTGCTCACGATGCGCGGCGGCGCGGTGCGCCACGAGCTCGCCACCCGCCTGCACCTGTGAGCCCGCCCCGTCGGGCGTGACGCATCCCGCCCGCCGGGCCCCGGCGCGCCGACGGCCCCGCCGGCGGCCTGCTCCCTAAGATGCGAGGCGCACCCCGTGCCCCGGGCACGACGCTCCGCGCGGCAGGGACACGCATTCCCCGAGCGCCCACCAGCAGGAGAGAAGGTCGATGGACAGGGATCGGCACGCCGACGGGACCCAGGACGCGGACTGGATCTTCGCCGTCGACGACCCCCACAGCCTGCCCACCGACCGCCTGCCCGACCGCGCCGAGTTCGATCGCTACGCCACCCCGCTGCTGGCGCGCCGCGCCGGCGGGCCCGCGCTGCCGGGCGCGGAGAACGAGACCGTCGACCTCTCCGACCTCGACCTCGAGGCGCCGGGGGCACCGGAACGCTCCGCCGCCGAGCCGGACACCGCCACCGGAGCGATCCCCGTGCTCGGCCCGGAGGGCGAGGAGGCCGACGCCGATGCCGAGGGCGCCGACCGCGCCGGCACCGCCACAGCACCGCCCGCCGGCCGCGGCGACGAGGCGCTGGTCGCGCCGCTGTCGCGCCCCGGCGCCGTCTCCTATGCCCGCTCCGGCACCACCCCCAACGCCGAGCACGACGAGGTCCCGCCAAACGGCTTCGTGCTCCCGGAGCGCTTCGCCGAGCTGGGGGTGTTCGACGCCCTCCGGGACCTGGCCGCGCTGATCTGTCTCGCCGCCGCGTTCACCACCACCTTCACCGTGGCGCACCTGCCCGCTCTCGAGATCGCGGGAAGGATCGCGATCGGCACCGGCCTGGTCGCGCTGGTGGCCGTGCACCTGCTGCGCTGGGTGCCGCAGACCCCTCCGCTGCGCGCGGTGCGGGTGCTGCGCGTGGCGGGCATGCTGCCCGCCCTGCTCACCGCCGTGGGCGTGGTGCTCGCCGACCTCGTGCTCTCCCTGCCGGTGCTGTTCGCCTCCCTGCCGGACGGCCCGCCGGTGGGGATCGGGATCGGGGTGTCCCTGCTGCTGCTCGGTGCGCTCCTCGGCGTCGAGCCCCGTGCCCACGAGGGCTACCTGCCCCAGGCCCGCGCCCGCGCCATCGCACGCCGGGCGCTGGTGGGGGTGGCGGGCGCTACCGCCGCGGCCCTGCTGCTCGCCCTGGTGATGCTGATCGGGCGCGTGTTCACCACCGGCTGGGCATACTCCCTGGTGACCTTCGGCAGCACGCTGCTGTCCGCGCTGCTGCTGGGGATCGTGCTCGCCTCCGCCCTGCTGCGCGAGCGCTCCTGGTACGTGTTCTCCACCGCGGTGGTGGCCGCGCTGGTCATCGCCGCCCTCGCCGACAACACCCTGGGCCTGCAGTTCGCGGCGCCGCGCAGCGCGGCCTCCGGCTTCGTGTACCTGCCGTTCCTGGTCGCCGCGTTCGGGCTGATGATCTCCCGCTCCTTCGTGCGCACCATGCCCGTCTCCTTCCGCCGCACCGACTGGCTGGTGTACTGCGTGCGCGCCTTCGAGCTCAGCGCGGTGATGCACGCCGCGGCGGTGCTGTGGCACGTGCTCGCCGCCATCGCGGCGCTCGCGGGCCGCGCCCCCGGCAGCCCGCAGCTGCACCTCATCGACGCCGTGGTGTGCGTCTGCTTCGTGGTGGTCTCCCTCTTCGGCCGCACCGCGCTGCTGACCCGGCCCGCGGTGAGCGCCCGCGCGAGCGGCGTGGTGGCGGGGATCGTGCTGGTGGTGGTGGGCTTCCTGGACGTGATTGTGAACTCGCTGGCGATGGCCGCGGGGGCCGGGCTGCTCACCGGCGGGGTCGCGCTCGCGATCGGTCTCGCGGCCGCGCTGATGCTCACCGTCCCCGCCCCGGTGCGGGACGAGTTCGGCGCACCGGACGTCACCCGCATGTTCGCCGACTTCCGGGCCCGGGACGGCGGCCGCGCCTCGCTGCTGGACCAGGTCCCGGACGTCACCGCGGAGACGGCCCGGCGCCGGGCCTTCCCCGCCCGCTGAGCCCGGACCCGCGCGCGGCCCCGCCCGCCCTCGCCCCGCCCGTCCCCACCCCGCTCGCCCCCACCCGCGGGCGTCCTCGCCCACCCCGACCCCGCCGCCCCGTCGGCCCGTCCTCACCCCACCCCTGGAGAGCATCATGTTCCGCTGGAGTCTGCACGGCGACGGCCGCACCGTCGCACCCGACGCGATCGTCCTGCCCGAGGAGCGGCTCGCCTGGCCGCTGACCATCGGGATCGGCGCGCAGCACGTGATCGCCATGTTCGGCGCCACCTTCCTGGTGCCGGTGATCACCGGCTTCCCTCCGTCCACCACGCTGCTGTTCTCCGGCATCGGCACCCTGCTGTTCCTGCTCCTCACCCGCAACCGGGTGCCCAGCTACCTCGGCTCCTCCTTCGCGTTCATCGCCCCGATCACTGCCTCCACCCAGGCGGACTCCATGGAGGCCGCTCTCGGCGGCGTGCTGGTCACCGGGGTGCTGCTGGCGGGGCTGGGCCTGCTGGTGCAGAAGGTGGGCACCGCCTGGGTCGGCGCCCTGATGCCGCCGGTGGTGATGGGCTCGATCGTCGCGCTGATCGGGCTGAACCTGGTGCCCACCACCTACGAGAACAACTTCTCGCAGGCCCCGCTCACCGCGGTGCTCACCCTCGCCGCGATCGTCCTGTGCACCGCCCTGTTCCGCGGCCTGCTGGGACGCATCAGCGTGCTGGTAGGCGTGGTGGTGGGCTACGTCATCGCGGTGCTGCGCGGCGAGGTGGACTTCGCCCCGGTGCGGGAGGCGGCCTGGCTGGGCCTGCCCGAGTTCCACCACCCCACCTTCCAGCTGGGCCTGCTGCCGATCTTCCTGCCGGTGATCGTGGTGCTGCTGGCCGAGAACGTGGGCCACGTGACCAGCGTGGGCACCATGACCGGACGGAATCTCGACCACATGGTGGGCCGCACCCTCACCGCCGACGGCCTGGCCACTGCGCTCTCGGCCGGCTTCGGCGGCTCGCCCACCACCACCTACGGCGAGAACATCGGGGTCATGAGCGCTACCCGTGTGTACTCCACCGCCGCCTACTGGGTGGCCGGGCTGGTGGCGATTCTGCTGGCGATGTCACCCAAGGTGGGCGCGCTGATCAACACCATCCCGCCGGGGGTGCTGGGCGGCGTCACCTTCGTGCTGTACGGCCTGATCGCGATCGTCGGATTCCGCATGTGGGTGGACGGCGGCGTGGACTTCTCCAGCCCCCGCAACCAGATGACCGCCGGGATCTCGCTGGTGATCGCGATCGCGGATCTGCACTGGGAGATCGGCGGCTTCGCGTTCACCGGCATCGCGCTCGGCACCGTCGCCGCTCTGGCCGTCTACCACCTGATGGGCCGGCTGGGCCGGCTCACCGGCACCGAGGCCCCGCCGGAGCCGCTGGTGGGGGCCGGGTCGGAGCACGCGCCCCGCGAGAGCTGACGGCGCCGGCGAGCGGCCGGCGAGGCGACGTGCCGGCCGGGCGCCAAGGCGCGCCCGGCCCGCGGCCAATGTGAGGTCGCCGACCGTGCCGCTCCCCGGAGATGCGCCGTGAGGTCCGTGCTCACCAGGGATGATGCCCGATCGTGTCCCTTTATCGCAGACGGGTCCCGATTCTGACCGTAGGCTGAGGATCCTGCACAGTGGATGAGACCTCCCCATCGCAACAGGAAAGGACGGGTATGAGCACCCCACGCCCGGCCGACGAGAGGGACGGCGACACCGCCAGCCCCCTCTCCGAATGGCCGGAAGACCTCCCCACCACGGTCCACCTCCCGCGATCCCAGCAGATCGCCACGGACGACTCCGACGACGAGATCACCGAGAAGCTGCGCCGCCAGGGCGCGCGGATCGGGAAGGGCACCATCGCCCCGGCGGTGTTCTGGCCCTCGCTCAGCGTGATCCTCGTGGTCGCCGTACTCTCCATCCTGTTCCCCGAGACCGCCAGCACCGCGATGCAGGGCACCCAGGGCTGGATCGTGGCGAACCTGGGCTGGTTCTACATGCTGGCCATCGGCGTCTTCGTGGCCTTCTCCATCATCATCGCGCTGTCCTCCTGGGGAACGATCCGGCTGGGACGCGACGACGACAAGCCCGAGTTCGGACTGCTGAGCTGGTTCGCGATGCTGTTCTCCGCCGGCATGGGCGTGGGCCTCGTCTTCTACGGCGTGGCCGAGCCGCTCGGCTACACCACCGGCAACGAGAAGCCGGGCTGGTCCGGCGAGGGCGTGGAGCTCTCCGGCGACGCGATGGCGCAGACCTTCGTGCACTGGGGCCTGCACCCGTGGGCCGCCTATGCCGTGATCGGTCTCGCGCTCGCCTACGCGATCCACCGCCGCGGCCGTCCCGTCTCGATCCGCTGGGCGCTGGAGCCGGTCTTCGGCGAGCGGGTCAAGGGCTGGGTCGGCGACGTCATCGACATCCTCGCCATCTTCGGCACCGTGTTCGGCATCGCCACCTCCCTGGGCCTCGGCGCCCAGCAGATCGGCGCCGGCATGCAGGTGATCGGCGTGGTCGACGAGGCGTCCACCAACTTCCTGGTGATCCTCATCGTGGTGATCACGTTCCTGGCCACCTTCTCCGTGATCAGCGGCGTGGGCGTCGGCATCAAGTGGCTCTCCAACGGCAACCTCACCCTCGCCGGGCTGCTGGCCATCACGGCGCTCGTGTTCGGGCCCACGGTGTTCATCTTCCAGAACTTCGTGGAGTCGCTGGGCATCTACCTCACCAACATCTTCCACCTCACCCTCGACGTGGGCGCGTACACCCGCTCCGAGGAGGCGCAGAGCTGGTTCTCCGGCAACACGCTGTTCTACTGGGGCTGGTGGATCGCCTGGGCGCCCTTCGTGGGCGTGTTCATCGCCCGCATCTCCAAGGGCCGCACCGTGCGGGAGTTCGTCTCCGGCGTGCTGCTGGTCCCCACCCTGGTGGGCATGCTCTGGTTCTCGATCTGGGGCGGCAACGGCCTGTACCGCCAGTGGTTCGGGGCCGGGGACCTCGGCGACATCACCGCCGAGGAGTCGATGTTCCGCATCTTCGAGCAGTTCCCCGCCACCCAGCTGCTGTCGGTGCTGGGCATCATCCTGGTCGCGGTCTTCTTCATCACCTCCTCGGACTCCGGCTCGCTGGTGGTGGACATGCTCGCCTCCGGCGGTCACCCGAACCCGCCGATCTGGTCCCGCGTGCTGTGGGCGCTGATGGAGGGCCTGCTGGCCGCCGCGCTGCTGCTCTCCGGCGGGCTCACCTCGCTGCAGGCCGGCTCCCTGGTGACGGCGCTGCCGTTCAGCATCATCCTGCTGCTGATGTGCGTGGCGCTGGTGAAGGCGCTGAGCCTGGACCGGGCGGTGCTGCGCGAGCACGACCGCCTGCGGCGCCTCGACGCGGTCACCGAGCACATCGCCGGGGAGTTCGGCCAGAACTATCCCTCGACCGACGAGGTCACCGAGCTGGTGGACGATCGGATCGACTACCGGCTCTCCCGCTCCCGCGGGATCATGGGCCGCTCCGGCGCGGCGAAGGGCAAGCGTGAGGGAGGCGGCGCGCCCAGCGCCCCGACCACGCAGGACTGACCCTCCCCGCTCCGGGAGAACGGCGGCCGGTGCCCTCGGGCACCGGCCGCCGTCGCATGCCCGGGAGGCCGTGCGGAGTGAGCGGGATCACGCACCGCGAGATGCGCACGAATGGACGCGCACATTTCGCTGAGGTTAGGCTCACCTTATGCCGAGTTCCTCGCCCGTCGCCCCCGCCGCACTCACCGGGGAGGCGCTCACCCTGCGCTACGGCAGCCGCGCCGTGGTCCACGAAGTCTCCCTCGCCCTGCACCCCGGCGCCGTCACAGCCCTGCTGGGCCCCAACGGGAGCGGGAAGTCCACGGTGCTGCGCGCCCTCGCGCGCCTGCACCCCCTGCACGGCGGCGAGGTGCGCCTGGACGACGGGGACGGGGAGCGCAGCACCGCCCTGCTGGGCGCCACGGAGCTCGCCCGCGCGCTGACGCTGTTCACGCAGACCCGGGCCACCCCGCAGGGGCTGTCGGTGCGGGACGTCGTCGCCTTCGGCCGGCACCCCCACCGCCGGCGCTTCGCGGCCCCGGACCGGGCCGACCGCGCCGCGATCGACCATGCCCTGCACCTCACCGGCCTGACCGCCTTCGCCGACCGCGCCGTCGGCGCCCTCTCCGGCGGCGAGAGGCAGCGGGTGTGGCTCGCCGCCTGCCTCGCCCAGGACACCGCCATCGTGCTGCTGGACGAACCGACCAACCATCTCGACCTGCGCCACCAGATCGAGACGCTCGACCTGGTGCGTGATCTGGCGGAGGTCCACGGGGCCGCCGTCGGCATCGTCCTGCACGACCTCGATCACGCCGCCCGTGTCGCCGATCGGGCGGTGCTGCTGCACCAGGGGCGCGTGCACGCCGCCGGCGAGGTCGCCGAGGTCCTCACCTCCGCGCACCTCAGCTACGTCTACGACATCCCCCTCGAGGTCAGCACGGATCCGCGCGACGGCCGCCTGCGGATCGACGCGCGCAGCCGCCGCGCCCCGCGCCTCGCCGCCGCTGTCTGACCCCTCCGTCGCGGCACGTCGTCGCGCGCCGTCCCCTGTCGACCCACCCCCTTGGAGACCCGTATGTCCCTCCCCGTCCGTCGCCGTGCCGCCGCGGTGCTCACCGCCCTCGCCCTGGGCGTCCTGTCCGCCTGCGGCACCACCGAGGTCCCCGAGAGCGCGGAGGGGGCTCCCTCCGCCGCCGCGCTGAGCGACTCCTGCGCGGCGGACACCACCGCCACCGCCACGGGACCGGTCACCGTCACCGACCACCTCGGGCGGACCGTCGAGCTCGACCAGCCCGCCGAGAGGGTCGCCGTGCTCGAGTGGCAGCAGACCGAGGACCTGCTCAGCCTGTGCGTGGCACCGGTCGCGGTGGCGGACGTCGACGGGTTCACCACCTGGGACACCGCCGAGACGCTGCCCGAGGGCACGGCCGACGTCGGCACCCGCCAGGAGCCCACCCTGGACGCCCTCGCCGCGGCGGACCCGGACCTCATCATCGTCGAGGCCTCCGGCGCCGACGACCCCGTGGTGGAGCAGCTCGAGAGCCTGGGCGTGCCCGTGCTCGCCACCCGGGGCGCCGACGCCTCCGACCCGCTGGGGCACATGCGCGACCTGTTCGGCCTGATCGCGGAGACGACCGGGCGCACCGAGCGCGCCGAGGTGGTGCTCGCCGAGCTCGACCAGCACCTGGCCGAGGCGCGGGACGAGATCGCGGCGGCGGACCTCCCCACCACCGACTTCGTGTACTTCGACGGCTGGGTGGAGGGCGGCAACGTCACCCTGCGCCCCTTCGGCGAGGGGGCGCTGTACAGCGCCATCGGCGAGGAGCTGGGGCTGACCCCGGCCTGGACCGGGGAGGTCGACCCCGTCTACGGCCTGGGGCAGACCGACATCGAGGGCCTGATCGGGGTGGGCGAGGCGACCTTCTTCTACACCGGCACCGACGACCCCGCCGGCAGCTACCTCGAGGAGCTCGAGGACAACGCGATCTGGACCTCACTGCCCGCCGTCGAGGAGGGCCGAGCCCACGCCTTCCCCGCCGGCATCTGGACCTTCGGCGGGCCCCGCTCGGCCCAGCAGGCGATCGACGCCTACGTCACCGCCCTCACCGACGCGTGAGCAGGACCGGCACCGCCGGGCTGCTGCCGGGTGCCGCCACCGCCGCGGTCCTCGCCGCCGCGGTGGCGCTGGTGGGGGCATGGCACCTCACCCAGGGCACCTCCGACGTGGGGCCGGCCGAGCTGCTGCGGCACCTCGCCGGCCTCCCTGTCGGCGAGCGGGCCGTGACCGTCGCCGACGTGCTCCTCGCCTCCCGGCTGCCGCGCCTGGCCGCAGGGATCGCCGTCGGCATCGCGCTGGGGGTGGCCGGAGCGCTGCTGCAGTCCGTCTCGCGCAACCCGCTGGCCTCTCCGGACACGCTCGCCGTCACGGCCGGATCCGCCTTCGCGCTCGCCGCCGTGGCGGCCTTCGGGCTCGCGGTGCCGCTGTGGGCCTCGGGGGCGGTCGCGGTGATCGGAGGGCTGCTCGCCGCCGGGCTTGTGCTGCTCCTCGCCGGCAGCGCCGGCGCGTCGACCACCCGGCTGATCCTCGCCGGCAGCGCCGTCGCCATGGCGCTGCAGGCGGGGACCTCCCTGCTGCTGATCCTCTTCGAGGCGGAGACCACGGGGCTGTACGCCTGGGGCAACGGCTCCCTGTCCCAGCTGAGCCTGGACGCGTCGCTGCGGGCGCTGCCGGTGATCGCCCTGGTGGTGCTGGGCGCGCTGCTGCTGGCCCGGCGGCTCGACCTGATCGGGCTCGGCGACGATGCCGCGAGCACCCTTGGGGTGCCCGTGGCCCGCACCCGCGTCCTCGCGGTGCTGTGCGCCGTGCTGCTCACTGCCGTCTCCGTGACCCTCGCCGGGCCCCTCGCCTTCGTGGGCCTGGGCGCGCCGGTGCTGGCGCGGCTGGTGGGCGCGCTGGTGCCCTCGGTCCACCGCCACCTCGTGCTGCTGCCGGTCTCCGGCCTGCTGGGGGCGCTGATCGTGCTGCTGGCCGACGCGACGCTGCGGGCCGTGCTCACGCCGCAGGGCGCGGCCGCGATCCCCACCGGCATCCCCACCGCCCTGCTGGGCGCGGTGCTGATCGTGCTGCTGGCCCGCCGGCTGCCGGAGACCGGCGCCACCGCGCAGCCGCCCCGGGCCCGCACCGGGCTCCGCACACGGCGCCGGTTCCTGCTGGTGCTGGCGGTGCTCGCCGCGGCCTGCGGAACGGTGGCGGTGCTGGGACTGCTCGCGGGCAGCCTGTGGCTGCGCACCGGGGACCTCGTCCTGTGGGTGCAGGGCGGGGCGCCCGAGCTGATCGCCCGCGCCCTGGGCGAGCGCCTGCCGCGGGTGACGGCCGCGATCCTCGCCGGGGCCGCGCTCGCGCTCGCTGGCGGCATGGTGCAGTCCACCGTGCGCAACCCGCTCGCCGAGCCCGGGCTGCTGGGCATCACGGCTGGGGCGGGGCTCGGCGCGGCGGCGGTCGTGACGACGCTCGGCGGCGGGCGGTCCGCGATGGTGCTGTGCGCCGTGCTGCTGGGCCTGGGGACGTTCGCGGCGATCGCCGCGCTGGCCTGGCGGGGCGGGCTCGCCCCGGAGCGGTTCGTGCTGGTGGGCATCGGCATGGGGTACGCGATGAGCTCCCTGACCGCCTTCCTGCTGCTGAGCGCGAACCCCTTCGACACCCCGACGTTGCTGACCTGGCTCTCCGGCACCACCTACGGCCGCGGGCTGCGTGACGTGATCCCGGTGCTGTGCACGCTGGTGCTGCTCACGCCGCTGCTGCTGGGACTGCATCGCGAGCTGGACCTGCTGGCCGTCGACGAGGACACCCCGCGCGTCCTCGGGGTGCGCCTGGAGCGCACCCGCCTGCTGGTGATGGCGCTGGCCGCGGTGCTGGCCTCGGTGAGCGTGGTCGCCGTGGGGGTGGTCGGCTTCGTGGGCCTGGTCGCGCCGCACCTCGCGCGGGCCCTCGTGGGCGGCCGGCATGCGCGGGCGCTGCCGGTCGCGATGCTGCTGGGCGGGGTGCTGGTGGGCCTCGCGGATGCGCTGGGACGCTCGGTGATCGCGCCGGCGCAGATCCCCGCCGGGCTGGTGGTGGCGGTGCTCGGCGCCCCGTACTTCGTGTGGCTGCTGCGCCGTTCGGGGGCGTGAGGGGCCGCGCACCGGCACGCGCCGCCGGCCCCTCCGTCACGGGGACGGAGGGGCCGACGGGCGGGGCCGACCGGTGGGCCGGCGGCGGGGCCGACCGGTGGGCCGGCGGCGGGGCCGGCTCAGAAGAAGCCGAGCTTGTTCTCCGAGTAGCTCACCAGCAGGTTCTTGGTCTGCTGGTAGTGGTCGAGCATCATCAGGTGGTTCTCGCGGCCGATGCCGGAGGACTTGTACCCGCCGAAGGCGGCGTGCGCCGGGTAGGAGTGGTAGTTGTTCACCCACACCCGGCCCGCCTGGATCGCGCGCCCGGAGCGGTACACGGTGTTCTGCTGCCGGCTCCACACGCCCGCGCCCAGCCCGTACAGGGTGTCGTTCGCGATCGAGATCGCCTGGTCGTCGTCGCTGAACCGGGTCAGCGCCAGCACCGGGCCGAAGATCTCCTCCTGGAAGATCCGCATCGAGTTGTCGCCCTCGAACACGGTGGGGGTCACGTAGTAGCCGCCGGAGAGGTCCCCGCCGAGGTCCGCGCGCTCGCCGCCGGTGAGGACCTTCGCGCCCTCCTGCCGGCCGATGTCGAGGTAGGAGAGGATCTTCTCGAGCTGATCGTTGCTGGCCTGCGCCCCGATCATGGTGTCGGTGTCCAGCGGGTCCCCCTGGGTGGTGGCCTCTACCCGGGCGAGGCCGTCGGCGACGAAGCCGTCGTAGATGCTCTCCTGCACCAGGGCGCGGGAGGGGCAGGTGCACACCTCGCCCTGGTTCAGGGAGAACATCGCGAAGCCCTCGAGGGCCTTGTCGTAGAAGGAGTCCTTCTGCGAGGCGACGTCCTCGAAGAAGATGTTGGGGCTCTTGCCGCCCAGCTCGAGCGTGACCGGGATGAGGTTCTGGCTCGCGTACTGCATGATGAGCCGGCCCGTGGTGGTCTCGCCGGTGAAGGCGATCTTCGCGATGCGCGGGTTCGAGGCGAGCGGCTTGCCGGCCTCGGCGCCGAAGCCGTTCACGATGTTCAGCACGCCGTCGGGCAGCAGGTCGCCGATCAGCTCGGCGAGCACGAGGATCGAGGTGGGGGTCTGCTCGGCGGGCTTGAGCACCACGGCATTGCCGGCGGCGAGGGCCGGGGCGAGCTTCCACGTGGCCATGAGGATCGGGAAGTTCCACGGGATGATCTGCCCCACCACGCCCAGCGGCTCGTGGAAGTGGTAGGCGACGGTGTCGTCGTCGAGCTGGGAGAGCGCGCCCTCCTGGGCGCGGATGGCGCCGGCGAAGTAGCGGAAGTGGTCCACCGCCAGCGGGAGGTCGGCGTTGAGCGGCTCGCGGATCGCCTTGCCGTTGTCCCAGGTCTCGGCGACGGCGAGCATCTCGAGGTTCTCCTCGATGCGGTCCGCGATCCGGTTCAGGATCACGGCGCGCTCGGCGACCGAGGTCCTCCCCCAGGCGGGGGCGGCGGCGTGGGCGGCGTCCAGCGCCCGCTCGATGTCCTCGGCGGTGGAGCGGGGCACCTCGGTGAACACCTGGCCGGTGACGGGCGTGGGGTTCTCGAAGTACTCGCCCTTGACGGGCGGCACCCACTGGCCGCCGATGTAGTTCTCGTAGCGGGCCTTGAAGGTGACCTTCGCGCCCTCCGTGCCCGGACGTGCGTAGACAGTCATGGCGATCCTTTCGCAGCGGTGCGTGGCCGACGACGATGTCGACTGCCCCGCACCGTAACCCCCGTCACGTTGCATCCGGGTTGCATCCGCCGTGCCCGGCGCCTGGGGCGCCCGGGGCGAGCCGTCAGCCGGCCTCCCCGCGCAGCGCGCGCGCCCGGGCCGCGGCGGCGGCGCGCTCGGGCGCCGCGGGCGCGGCCACCTCGAGGATCGCCATCAGCACCTCGAGGTCGCCCTGCGCCTCCTCCCGCTGCGCATACCGCCACAGCTGGGCGGCGCTGCCCCGCTCGAGGAGCAGCTCGCGCAGGTGGGCGTCCAGCCCGCCGCGCAGCCTGCGCAGCGCGGGCGCGTCGGAGGCGGGCAGCAGCGCCCCGGCGCACTCGGCGAGCGCGGCGTCCACATCCCCGCGCTCCAGCGCGGCGCGGGCGCGGCGCAGGTCGCTGTCGAGCTCCCCGCGCAGGCGGTAGGGCCGCGGCAGGATCTCGAGCCCGTGCTCGCCGGCCTGCGCGAGCACCCGGCGCAGCCGCACCAGCTCCGCCCGCACGGTCCCCTCCGCGGCCGCGTCGCCGTGCAGCGCCTCGGCGAGCTCGGCGGCGCTGCGTCCCTCCGGCGCGAGGTGCAGCAGGGTGAGCAGCTCGGCGTGGCGGCCGCTGAGCGGGTGGTAGTGCGCACCGACCTGCAGCAGCGGGGTGCGGCGCCCGGTGAGCAGCAGCGCGGCCCGGGCGGCCGGTGCGGCGGGGGAGCGGGGGAGGATCCGCGGGCGCGGCCCGCGGGACGGGGCGCGCTGCGCGGGGCCGACGGGCAGCTGCGCGGCCAGCTCCTCCTGCACCGCGCGGGCCGTGGCCTCCAGCAGCGGCAGCACCAGCGGGGAGACCGCCTCGGTGCTGCCGGTCACGTCCAGCACGCCCAGGATCTCGCGGCTGTGCGGATGCCGCACCGGCACCGCGCTGCAGCTCCACGGATGCACCGCCTCGTGGAAGTGCTCGGCACCCACCACCTGCATCGGGGCGGAGGTGGTCAGGGCCAGGGCGGGCGCGGAGGTGCCCATCGCGCCCTCGGACCAGTCCGCGCCGGCGGCGAAGCCCATCGCGTCGGCGCGGGAGAGCAGCCGGGGGCGGCCCTCCACCCACAGCAGCCGCCCGCGGGCATCGCCCAGGGCGACCATCAGCCCGGCCTCGACGGCGGGCTCGATCAGGCGCGAGCGCAGCAGCGGCAGCACGGCGGAGAACAGGTGGTACTCCCGGGCCCGGGCCAGCTCCTCGCCCTCCAGCACGGCGCGGCCGGACCCGGCGGGGGAGGGCAGGGTGGTCAGCGAGCGGCGCCAGGAGGCCAGCACCGCCTCCCGCACCGGCGGGCCCACGGCCCGGATCTCCGCGTGCTCGCGCAGGTCCTCGTGGGCGCGCAGCAGGCGCGCCTGGTAGTCCGAATCCGTCGGCGACCAGCCGGTCGCGGTCATCCCGACGTCCTGGTCGGGGCAGGGCTGTCGATCACGATCCACCTCGTCGTCGCTCGTGTCACACCTGTGCTGACGGTACAGCGCCCTCCTCCCGGGGGCAAAGGGTCGACCCCTCGGCCCACCTCTCCTCCCGTGCGGCCGGCAGGTGCACCCCGGCGAGCATGCACCGCACCGAGCCGCCGGCCGCCTCGATCGTGTGCACCGCCGCGGGGACGATCTGGCACCAGCGCTCCAGTCGCCGGCGCTGGGCGGCGGTGAGCTGCGCCGCCGCGGTCGCGGACAACATCAGGCTGGGCCCCTCGGCCCCGGCCACCTCGAGGCAGTTGCCGAGGAAGCCCGCCACCTGCTCCTCGGAGATCTCCACCACCTCGCGGCCGCTCTCGCGCAGCCGGTTCAGCACGGCCCGGCGCTGGGCGTCGTCGCGGATCATCTCCGAGCCCACCACCGCCACCTCGGTGCCCACGCTCATCAGCACGTTCGTGTGATAGACCGGCACGCCCCGCCGATCGGCGGCGTCGACCAGCAGCGGCGCGAGGCCCAGCTCCTCGCAGGCCAGCGCGAACAGGCCCGCATCCAGGCGGCGGGAACGGCAGGCGTAGGCCACGCCGCCGGCATGGTCGAGCACCATCGCACCGGTGCCCTCGAGGAACCGCCCCGCCCGCTCGTGCGCGGAGAGGTCCAGCACCCGGCGCACGGCGAAGCGGGCGCCGAGGTGCTCCACCACGTCCGCGCGCCGCTCGGGCCGACGGTTCGCGGCGCACATCGGGTACAGCACCACTGTGCCGTCCGCGTGGGTGGAGAGCCAGTTGTTGGGGAAGACGCTGTCGGGGGTGGCGCCGCCGGGGTCCTCGAACACGCTCACCCCCACCCCGATCCCCTCGAGCGTCGCGGCGAGGCCGTCCACCTCGGCGCGGGCGCGGGCGGCCACCTCGGCCGGCGCACCGGGCAGCGGATGCTGGAAGGCGTTGTCGGCCGCGGTGAGCGGGTTCGGGCGGAAGCGGTGGGGGCGGATCAGGACCACGTGGCGCGGGGCCTGCCCGGCCACGGTCAGCCCACCGGGGACAGGACGTCCACCAGGGAGAAGAGGTCCTTGGGGTCGTCGGGCTGGGCCACCAGGTCCACCTCGTCCTGCAGGGCGCTGCCAGCGGTGGCGTCCCGGGCGCAGCGCAGCGCGGAGAAGTCGGAGATCGCGAAGCCCACGGAGTCGAACACGGTGACCTGCGCGGGATCGGTGCGGCCGGCGGCCGCGCCGGTGAGCACCTGCCACAGCTCGGTGACGGGGAAGTCCTCCGCCATCTGCTGGATCTCGCCCTCGATGCGGGTCTGCGGGGTGAACTCCACGAACACCCCCGCCTCCTCGAGGATCCGCGCCTCCAGCTCGGTCTTGCCGGGGCAGTCCCCGCCGATCGCGTTCACGTGCACGCCGGGGCGCACCTGCTCGGCGCCGAGGATGGTGTTGCGGGCCTTGTCCGCGGTGCAGGTGGTGATGATGTCCGCGCCGTCCACGGCGTCGTCCACGGAGGCGGCGAGGTGCACGCGGAAGCCGAGCGGCTCGAGGTTGCCGCGCACCTTCTCCATCGCGGCCGGGTCGATGTCGAACACCCGCAGCTCCTCGATGCCCAGCACGCCGCGGAAGGCGAGCGCCTGGAACTCGGACTGCGAGCCCGCCCCGATCAGGGCCAGGGTGCGGGAGTCGGGCCGGGCCAGCGCCCGCGCCGCCATCGCCGAGGTGGCGGCGGTGCGCAGCGCCGTCAGCAGCGTCATCTCCGCGAGGAAGACGGGGTAGCCGTTGTCCACGTCCGCCAGCACCCCGAAGGCGGTGACGGTCTGGAAGCCGCGGGCGGGGTTCGAGGGATGGCCGTTGACGTACTTGAAGGAGTACAGCTCGCCGTCCAAGGTGGGCATCAGCTCGATCACGCCCAGCGGGGTGTGGCTGGCGATGCGGGGCGTCTTCTCGAACCGCTCCCAGCGGCGGAAGTCCTCCTCCAGGTACTGCGTCATCCGCATCAGGATCTGCTCGGCGCCGTCGCGCCGGATCCAGCGGGCCATGTTCTTCACGTCCAGAAGCTGGGTCATGCTCTCGCCTCCCGTGCTCGGAGGCCGGCCTGGGAGCGCCGGCGCTGATGTCACCAGACTAGGGTTCGCAGATGGCAGGCGACAGAGCCGAGATGCTGAAGTTCTGTGCAGTCGCTGCGCACTCTGCACGGGTGGATCTATCATCATGCGCATGGAGCGCCTCACGGACCTCGACGAACGCCTGCTCGCCGCCCTGCGCCATGACGGCCGCGCCCCGATCGCGACGCTCGCGAGCCGGCTGGGCGTCTCCCGCGCCACGATCACCAGCCGCATCGACAAGCTCACCGCGGCGGGCGTGATCGTGGGCTTCACGGTGCGGGTGCGGGACTACGCCGAGGCCTCCACGGTGCGCGCCACCTCCTTCATCGAGGTGGAGGGGCGCAGCACCGATCACGTGATCGCCCACCTGCGCGGCTTTCCCGAGATCCAGGCCCTGCACACCACCAACGGCGGCTGGGACCTGGTCGCGGAGATCGCCTGCCCGGACCTCCCGGCCTTCGACGACGTGCTGCGCCGGCTCCGCTCGATCGAGGGCGTGGTGAACTCCGAGACCAGCCTGCTGCTGAGCTCCGTGCTGCGGTGACGCGGCGGGGCCGACCGCTGATCGCGCCGAGCACGGAGCCTGACGGGCGGTCAGGGGCTCGGTGAGCGCCCCGGTGTGATCACCTCGAGGCCCACGGCGCGTGCGGCATCGCCGAGTCGGTGGTCGTAGGTGAGGATCGTCGAGGCGTCGAGGCGCACTGCGGCCTCGAGGTGCAGGGCGTCGAGCGTGCGCAGCCCCGGTATCGGAAGCAGCCCTGCGCCGCGGAACACGGCGCGGTCGAGCGCGGCGAGCGAGATGCCGTCGAGCAGACGGGTCGCATGGGCCTGCTCCAGCTGCTCCCGCACCACCAGCCGCCGCAGCTCCGTCTCGAGGAGGTCGCTGGAGACGAGCTCCGCCCCGGTGTCGTCGAGCCATGCCGCGAGCGCGTCACTCTCGGGCTGCTCGACGAGGAGCGCGCCGAGGGCGGAGGTGTCGACATAGACGATCGTCCTCGTGCCGGACTCGGCGGTCACAGGCGGTCCTCGCGCAGCTCATCGAGGAACTCGCCCGCGCTCCCGGGCGTCTGCGCCCGGGGGATGCCCAACGCCGTCCAGCCGCCCCGTCGCCGTGCCGGCCGGGTGATCGCCAGGCGCGGCGACGGGGCGTCGACCGGCACGATCCTGCCCACCAGGGTGCCGCTGTTGGTGAGCTCGAAGGAGTGCCCCTCGCTCACCGCGCGCAGCACCCTGCCGGACTCGTTGCGCAGCTCGCGCTGCGAGAGGCGCCGGGACGGGGCGGGCTCGGAGGTCATGGCGCCACTGTAGCGCGGGTGCTACGCGTTGTCACCGTCCATGGCATCCCGGCGTCACCGCGTCACGGCCTCCAGCAGCTCGAGCACGTGCCGGTAGCTCTTCCCGGTCGCGGCCTGCATGCCCAGCTCGCAGGTGCGGTTGGCGGAGACGTACCACTCGGTCTCCCGCAGCGCGACCTCCGCGGCCTCGGCCGCGGTGGCGGAGGCGGTGAGCTCGGGGTGCAGCATGCCGCGGTCCCCGGCGTAGCCGCAGCAGCCCCAGGCCACGGGCACCACCACCTCCGCCGCGCACGCCTCGGCAATCGCCGTCAGATCCTCGGTGGCGCCGAGGTGCGTGGTCGAGCAGGTGGGGTGCACGGTCGCCGACGCCGCCTGCTCCCGCACCTCGAGCCGGTCCAGCAGGTGGCCGCGCACGAACGTCACCGCGTCGAGCACCTCGATGCCGGTGCCCGCGAGCGCGTCGAGGATCCCCTCCGTGCAGCTGGCCGCGTCGACCACCACGGGCAGGCGCCCGCCCTCGCTCGCCGCGCCCAGGGCGGTGCGCAGGCGCTCGTGCATCCGCTGCTTCGCCGCGGTCATGCCCTTCGAGGAGAAGGGGGTGCCGCAGCACAGCGAGGCGGCGTCGTCCGGGACGGCCAGGCGCATGCCGGCGCGCTCGGCGAGCAGGGCGAGCGCGGCGGGCACCCCGGCGGCCGTGGCCGGCGCGGAGGACGCGCCGGGGGAGCCGCCCGCGCCCGTGTCGGACCCGCATCCGCAGCCGCCGCCGCAGCCGCCTGCGCCGCTCCCGCCCCCGTCGGCCGCGCCGAACATCGTGTGCACGCAGGCCGGCAGGTACACCGCGGCGACCTCGGCCGAGGCCCGGCCGCGCCCGCCGCCGCGCCGCACCGCCCCGCCGTGCCGCGGCAGCTCGGGCCGGTAGTCGGGCACCAGGTCCGGGCCCAGCAGCGCCCGCGCCGCCCCGGTCGCGGCGCGCGGCAGCGCCGCCGGCAGCGCCCCCGCCGCCCCCATCGCGGCGGAGGCGCCGCGGGTGAGCAGGTCCCACTGCCCGGCCGCCGCGGACCATGCCGCGTTCGCCGCGGCGCCGTTCTCCTCCGCGCGCAGCCGGCGCACCAGGTCCCCGGTGTTGATGCCCACCGGGCAGGTGGTCACGCACATCCCGTCGGCCGCGCAGGTCTGCAGTCCCTGGTAGTCGTAGGCCTCCCGGATCGCGGCCGCGGCGGCGTGGTCGCCGCGCTGCGCGGCCAGCGCCGCGTCCCGCCGCAGCACGATCCGCTGGCGCGGGGTGAGGGTGAGGTCCTTCGAGGGGCACACCGGCTCGCAGTAGCCGCACTCCACGCAGCGATCGGCCTCCTCCTCGATGCCCACCACCGGCTTCAGGTCCCGCATGTGGGCGGTGGGGTCGTCGGTCAGCACCACGCCGGGGTTGAGGATCCCGGCCGGGTCCACCAGCGCCTTCAGCTCCCGCATCACGCCGTACAGCATCGGCCCGTACTGCCGCTGGACGAACGGGGCCATCACCCGGCCGGTGCCGTGCTCTGCTTTGAGGTTCCCGCCGCGGCCCAGGATCAGCTCCACCATGTCCTCGGTGAACGCCTCGAGCCGGTGCCCGCCGTCCCCCAGCTGCTCGTTGAGCAGGAAGTGGATGTTGCCGTCCTTGGCGTGCCCGAAGATCACCGATTCGTCGTAGCCGTGGCGGTCGAACAGCTCCTGCAGCCCGCGGCAGGTGGCCTCCAGCGCCGGCACCGGCACCACCACGTCCTCCAGCAGGGCGGTGGACCCTGCCGGTCGCGCCCCCGCGACCGCGGCGTACAGCCCCTTGCGGGTGGTCCACATCGCCGCCCGGCGCGTCGCGTCCGTAGTCATCTCGAACGGGGCGGCCAGGCTCAGCGCGTTCGCGAGGGCGTCGGCGTCGGCGGCCTTCTGCGCGAGGGCCTCGGCCTCGTCGGCCCGGTGCTCCACCAGCAGCGCCGCCGGGGAGCCGGCCCCCAGGCCCCGGATCTCCTGGGGCGCGCCGGGCAGCTGCCGCGCCACCTCGAGCGAGCGGGCGTCCATCAGCTCCGCGGTCGCGAAGCCGGCGCCCACCACCTCGGGCAGGGCCGCGGTCGCCGCCTGCAGGGAGGGGAGCACCAGCAGACCGGTGGCGATGTGCCGCTGGATCCGCACGGTGCGGAACACCGCCGAGGAGACGAAGGCGAGGGTGCCCTCGGATCCCACCACCAGGTGGGCGAGGATCTGGGCGGGGGTGTCGAAGTCCAGCAGGGCGTTCAGGCCGTAGCCCATCGTGTTCTTCATCGCGAAGCGCTCGCGCAGCACGCGGGTGGCCTCCGCATCGCCGCGCACCCGGTCCCGCAGGCGCAGCAGCCCCGCATGCAGCGCGGGCTCGTCACGCCGCAGGCGCGCGTCGGCCCCCTCGAGTCCCGTGTCCACCACGGTGCCGCCGGGCAGCACGCACCGCAGCGACTCGAGCGTGCGGTACGAGTTCTCCGCGATCCCCGCCGCCATGCCGGAGGAGTTGTTCGCGATCACCCCGCCGATCGTGCACGCCACCTCGCTGGCCGGGTCCGGTCCCAGGCGGCGCCCGTGCCGCAGCAGCTGCGCGTTGACCTGCCGCAGCGTCGCGCCCGGCCCCACCCGCACCCGTGCCCCGCCGTCCAGCACCTCGATCGCGCGGAAGCCGCGGCGCACGTCGGCCAGCACGCTGTCGCTCTGCCCCTGCCCGGAGAGGCTGGTCCCGCCGGAGCGGAAGGTCAGCGGCCGACGGGTGCGCGTCGCCTCCCGCAGCAGCGCCACCACCTCCGCCTCGCTCGCCGGGGCGGTGACCGCCTCCGGCAGCAGCAGGTAGTGGGAGGCGTCGTGCGCGAGGGCGTGACGGGCCACGAGGTCGGTGTCCAGCAGCGGCGGTGCAACGGTCATGCCTCACGGTAGCCCGCGGGAGAGGCGGGTCACGAGGCGCGTTCTCACGCGGTGAGGCAGGGCGGTACGGTCGGGGCGTGACGGACGCATCCACCTCCCTGGCCCTGTACCTCGACCGACTCACCGCCGCGCTGTCCACCGCCACCGCGGACGAGGACCCGGAGGCCGTGGCGGTGGACCGCGGCATCATCGGCGGCGCCGACGCGCTGGGCGACATCCCCGCGCTCTCCTTCCTCTCCGGCGCGCGCGAGGAGCATCTGGGGGCCGCCGTCTGCTCGGTGGACGGCGAGATCACCGCCGCCGGCACCGACCACGCCTTCCCGCTGCAGTCGATCTCGAAGGCCTTCGCCTACGGCGCCGCGATAGACCTGCACGGCATGGACTACGTGGACGAGGTGGTGGACGAGGAGCCGACGGGCGAGGAGTTCAACGCCCTGAGCATCGACCGCCACTCCCGCAAGCCCAAGAACCCGCTGGTGAACATCGGCGCGATCCGCACCCACGCCATGCTGGGCGGGGAGCAGGCCGAGCGCACCGAGCGCCTGCGCGCCGTGCTCGACGCCGCCGCCGGGCGCCCCCTCGCCCTGCACCGGGAGACCTACCTCGAAGAGCTCGGCACCTCGGACCGCAACCTGGCGCTGGCCTACATGCTCCGCGCCGCCGGCTCGATGGACGAGGACGCCGCCGAGGTGGTGGCCGGGTACATCGAGGGCTGCGCCGTGCTCACCACGGTCACCGATCTCGCCGTCATGGCCGCGACCCTCGCCTCCGGCGGCACCAATCCGCTCACCGGCGAGGAGGTGTTCTCCCGCGTGGCCGCCCGGCAGGTGCTCTCGGTGATGTTCACCTGCGGGATGTATGACAACGCCGGCGACTGGGTGAGCGACGTGGGCCTGCCGGCGAAGTCCGGGGTGGGCGGCGGCATCATCGCCGCGCTGCCCTCCCGCTTCGGGGTGGCCAGCTACGCCCCGCAGCTTGACCTGCACGGCAACTCGGTGCGCGGCACCCTGTTCTTCGAGCGCCTCAGCGCGGACTTCGCCCTCCACATGCTCGACGGCGTGGAGCCGCGCGACCTCGAGGAGTGCGCGCGGGAACTGATGGACGCGGGCACGCACCCGTGAGCGCCGTGCGCCCGCGGGCGTGACCCCGGGGAGCACCTGCCCGGGCGGTGACCGCTCAGAAGGGAGCGAGCACGTGCACGCTGTCCCCGGTGCGGGGCGAGTCCGGCCCCGGCACGGCGGTCAGCAGCATCACCGTGTCCTGCAGCGCCTCGACGGACCGCCGCTGGGCGGGCATCTCGTGGAGGTCTCCGCTCTGCAGCACGAACGGCTCCTCGGCGTTCACGCGGATCGCGCCGCGGAGGATGTAGAGCGTCGCGGGCAGATCGGCCTCGTGCTCGGCCAGCTGGACGCCCTCGCGCAGGGCGATGATGGTCTGCCGCAGCGTGCCGGTGTGCACCACGTGCTGGGTGTGGTGGCCGTCCTCCGCCTCGCGGGCGCGGTCGATGGCCAGGGTCATGACGTTCATCAGTGCGACCACGTCGAACTCCTCTGTCCGGGCTCCTCATCATCGGCCCGGGCGCCGGGACAGTCAATGGCGGGGCGCGTCGGTGCCGGTCCCCCGCGAGGGGCCCGCGGATCGGTAGACTCCCGCCCATGAGTTCCCCGTCGAGCAACGCGCTGGTCCGCCGCCCCTTCGAGGGCCTGCCGAACGAGCAGGACCTGGTGGCGATGCGCCAGCTGATCCCTGCGGCGACGATGGCGGCGAGGACCACCGAGGAGTACGGCGGGCTCGAGGTCGAGCTCGCCACGATCCTGCCGATGGCCTGGCCCTCCGTGCGCCGCACCGACGGCTCCGTCACCGTGGGCATCCAGTCCTCGCTCCCCGGCGGCGACCTCTCCCGCGGCCTGGGCCAGGCGATCCGGCTCGCCGCCGCGCTCGAGCCCGGCAGCCCGGTCACCGCCGTCACGCTGGACGAGGACGCCCCCCGCCTGCAGGACGTGCTCGACCTCTCCGGCGAGTTCACGATCGCGGTGCAGGACACCTTCGAGTTCTGGCTGGACCCCAGCGCCGAGCGCACCGGCGAGATCCAGCAGGCGATCGCCCAGGCGAACGAGTCGATCATGCCCACCCGGCCCGTCGCGGGCCTGCCCCACGCCTACTGGGTGGACGCCGGCCCCAAGGAGCACGTGCGCTGGGTGCTGGATGCCGACGAGGAGCGGGTGATCGACGCGGTCACCCGCCTGCACGCCCGGCGCGAGTCCGCGCTGTGCGAGGGCGCGAAGTACGTGGGCTCCTTCCGCGCCGAGGGCCTGTCGATCCCGGTGTGGGACCTGCCCAAGGGCGCCGGGGTCGAGGCCGCGGAGGCGGAGGCCGAGGAGTTCCGGGCCCGCTTCGAGGAGGCGCTGGCCTCCACCGAGCCGCTCACCGCCCTGGAACGTCGCGCCCGCGGCGGCATCGTGGCACGGCAGGTGACGCTGCGATGAGCACCGCGGGGCCGCTGACGGCGCACCGCCCCGAGCGGGTGGCCGTCGTGATCCCCGCCAAGAACGAGGCGGAGCGGATCGAGGCGACCATCGCCTCGGCACGCCGCCTCGCCGGGGTGGACCTCGTGGTGGTGGTCGACGACGGCTCCACCGACGCCACCTCCGCCGTCGCGATGGGCGCCGACGCCCTGGTGGTGCGGCACAAGACCAACCGCGGCAAGGCCGCGGCGATGGCCACGGGCGCGCAGATGGTCGCGATCCGCGAGGACGCCGAGCGGGCGGACGGCGGCGAGGCCTTCTCCGAGGAGCTGCACGCCGAGCCGCGCACCCCCGGCCACACCGGCCCGCTGCCCGTGATCGCCGAGGGGGAGTCCCAGCCGCGCGCGATGCTGTTCCTCGACGCGGACATGACCGACTCCGCCGTGGCGGCGCAGCCCCTGGTGGACGCGGTGCTGCACGACGGCGTGGACATGGCGATCGCGCTGCTGCCCCCGCAGGAGGGCGCGGCGGGTATGGGAGTGGTGGTGCGCACCGCCCGCCGCGGCATCCAGCGCGCCACCGGCTGGGAGCCCGTCCAGCCGCTCTCCGGCACCCGCTGCCTCACCCGCGAGGCCTGGGAGGCGTGCCAGCCTCTCGCCCCGGGCTGGGGCGTCGAGACCTCCCTGACGATCGACGCGCTCACCGCCGGATTCTGGGTCAAGGAGATCCCGGCCTCGCTCCGCCACCGCGCCACCGGCAAGGACCTGCGGGGGCAGCTGCACCGCGCCGCCCAGCTGCGCGACGTGGTGCGGGCCCTCGCCCGGCGGCGTCACCTCGCGCCGGAGCTCGAGGCGGCGGCGGTCGACGGCGTGGAGGAGCGCTCCACCCTGGAGGCCCCGGAGCCGGAGCCGGCCCCGCTGCCCGCCGGTGCCGACGATCACGACGAGGCGAAGACCTGGCGCGTGGTCCCCGAGCCGGATGCCGCCCAGGAGGCCGGGCGCGCCGAGGAGCGCCGCGCCACCCTCGCCGACCTCCCGGTGCACGGGGAGTTCTCCGACGACGAGACCCGCGCCCTGGGCGATGTGGACGTGGCCGAGCTGGACGACCGGCTGCGGGCCCTGCCCGTGGAGGGCGACTTCGCCCCGGACGACGTGGTGTTCCTCGTGGGCACCGACCTCGAGGCCCTCGGCGAGCGGCTGCGCACCGCCCCGGTGGAGGGTGCGTTCGCCCCCGAGCACGCGGTGATCATCGCCTCCCACCTCGAGGCGGGAGAGCCGGAGATCCCCGTCTCCGTGCAGCGCCCGCTGAACCCGGAGGAGTACACCTCCCTGGTGGTGCACGCCGCGGTGGAGTCCGAGAACTCCTGAGCCCCGCCGCTCAGGCGGTGCGCGCGGTGTCCCCCGCCCCGTCGGCCGGGACCGGGTGCCGCGCGTCGCCGGTGCGCGGCGGCAGCACGGCCGGCAGGCAGCACAGCCAGATCCCCACGATCGAGGCGACCAGCACCGGGCCGGTGTCGTTGACCGCGTAGCCCAGCCAGGTCCCCACCACCAGCGCCACCCGCACGGGGTACGAGGCGGGGTGCTCGGCGTCCAGCGCCGCGAGGGACCGCCACCGCAGCCGCCCCGGCATCAGCAGCGCCGCCGAGGCGAGCACCGCCAGCACCATCACCACCGCGAGCGCCGGATAGCCGGTGGTCATCGCGATGTTCTGGGCGAGCTTGCGGACGATCACGGTGAGCAGCTCCCCGCTGAGCAGCTCGTCGATGAAGCGGCCCAGGTGGGTGCGCTCCTCCGCCGGGCGCAGCCAGTCCAGGAAGGACACCCCCAGCACCGTCGCCGCGCCGCCCGCGCCCAGGGCGAGCACGTGCCACAGCCGCAGGCGCACCCCCGAGACCAGCAGCGCCAGCAGGCCGAAGGTGGGGATCGTGGCGAGCATCGAGCCGAAGTCCGCGCCCATCGACGGCGCCACGCACACCGCCGCGACCGCGCCGCCCACCAGCACCGTCCACACCACCCGGGCGCGGGCGGTGCGCACCACCGCGAACAGGCACAGCAGCGCCATCAGCGAGGCCGCCAGCACCATCCCGAACAGATGGTTCGACAGCCCGTAGAAGCGCCCGCCGGAGATCGGCTGCGCCCCCAGCGGCGAGGCCAGCTGCCAGCGGGAGCCCAGCGCGGACTCCGCGAGGATCAGCACCGCGATCAGCGCCGCGGAGACTCCCGCCGGGCCCAGCCGATGATGCCGCCAGGGCCCCGCGAGCACCACCGCCGAGAGCAGGGCGCAGCCCGCCCAGACCACGCCGGTCAGCGCCAGGGTGGGGGAGTCCGCGCGCCACCAGGGCACCAGCGAGGCGTACAGGCCCACCGGCAGCGCCAGCGGCGCGATCGCGGCCAGGGCCCGGCCCGCCGCGGCCGGTCGCGGCCGCCGCGCCAGCGGCGGGACCAGCAGGAGCACCAGGCCCGCCACCCCGAGCAGGAACCAGGAGCCGAGCGCGGGCACGGTGGCGCCGTCCACCAGGCGCGCGGCGAGGGAGCGGTCCAGCGCCAGCTGCTGCGGCTGCGCGTGCTCCGCGCCCCGGAACGGCTGGCCGGGGATCAGCCCGTCGGCCGTCGCGCCGTAGGAGTCCAGCACGGTGGGCAGCACGTCGGTGAGCACCACCACGCCCGTCTGCTTGGTGGCACCGCTGGTGAGCGCCCGGCCGGGGAGTGCCGAGTCCATCGCGACCTGCAGCCCGGCGGTGCGGGAGGCGACGGCGCCGGGGTTCTCGGCCTCCTCGGGATGCTCGGGATCGGTGGCGGCGACGGAGACCAGCAGGATGCGGGGCAGCTGCGCGCTCTCGCAGCCGCCGAGGTCCTCGAGCACGGTGCCCACGGCGTCGTCCAGCGCGGCCAGGCCCTCGGCGCGCGCGGCTTCGTCCCCCTGCGGCACCGACGGGGCGGTGAACTGCACGATGGCCTCCGCCTCCAGGGCGGGCGCGACCTCCTCGGGGGAGGAGACCTCCGTGCTCGGCACCGGCAGCTGCGCCCACTGGTCGGTGGGCGGGGTGGGGATCCCGCTGGAGCGCGGCGCCTCCTCGGCCAGGCCCCGGTACCCGGTGCGCAGCGTCTCCAGCCCCTGCCGCTTGGTGGAGACCACCGAGGCGGAGGTGGTGTTCATCGCGCCCACCCCGGAGCGGTCGGCGAGGCACTGCAGGTGCGGGGTGGTCTGCGGGTCCACGTCCTCCCAGGTGAGGCCGGCGGTCGCGAGCACCAGGCGCACCGGGTGCTGCGACTCGGCGGGCCCGTCGGCGGAGGCGGCGGGGAGGGGCAGCGCGGCGGCGAGCGCGAGCACGCCCAGCAGCATCCCGAGCAGCAGGCGGCGCGAGGCGGGGAGCGGAGCGGGGAGCACGCCCCGATGCTACGGGGCCGGTCCGGGCGGCGAGCCCGGCCCGCACAGGGCCTCCACCCTTCCCTCACGCCCGTATGGTGGTCCCCATGCCCTCCCCACGTCCTCCCTACGAGCAGGTGCGCCGTGAGATCCTCGAGCAGGTGCGCACCGGCGAGCTCGCCCCCGGCGACCGCCTGCCCGCCATCCGCGCCCACGCCGAGGATCTCGGCCTCGCCGCCGGCACCGTGGCCCGCGCGTACAAGCTGCTGGAGGAGGCGCAGATCATCGTGACCCGGCGCGGCGCCGGCACCACCATCGCCCCCGGTGCCGCGGCACGCGCCCGGCGCCTCGTCGAGACCGCCCCCGAGGAGGCGGCGAGCCCGGCGGATCCCGGCCTCGTGGCGCTGTTCGCGGCCCCCGTCGCCACCGCCCGGGCCCGCGGCGCCCGCGACGTGGAGGTGCTCGCCGCCGTGCGCGCCGCGCTCGGCGGACCGGGCGAGGGCGGCGGCTCGTGAACGGCCCGCTCCCGGCCTGCGAGGCCGCCGAGGGCACGCCCGCCGTGGACGGGACGCACCTGCGGCCGTGATCCACCTGGAGAGGCTCGGCCCCGCGCACGGCCCGCAGCTGCTCGCCGGGCAGGATCACGCGCTCGCGGCGGAGATCGTGGGGCGGCGCTGGACGCCCGAGCTGCTGGACGCCTTCCTGGAACGGGCCGCGCGCTGGCGGGCGGACGGTCCGTGCCGGGAGTACGCGGCCGTGAGCACCGACGCCGCGGCGGCGCCCGTGCTGCGGGGCGGGGGCGGGATCACGCTGCTCGGTCCCGGCCTGGCCCGCGGCGAGGCGGCCCTGACCTACTGGGTGCTGCGCGCCCACCGTCGCCGCGGCACGGGCGGGCAGATCGCCGCGGCGCTCGTGGAGCGAGCCCGGGCGGAGCCCCGGATCGACCGCCTGGTGCTGCGGATCGCGCCGGGGAACACCGCCTCCTGGGCCGTGGCCCGGTCCCTGGGCGCCCGCGAGACCGCGCACCGGGAGCGCCACCCCGCCGACGCCTCCCGGCAGGTGACGCGGTGGGTGCTCGACCTGCGCCCGGCCGGACGCTGACGCCGCCGGGGCCCCGCCCCCGAGTACCCTGACGCCCATGCGGTACGGATTCCTCGGCCCCGAGACGACCTTCACCCACCAGGCTCTCCTGCAGGCCCTCGCGGAGACCCCGGAGGAGTTCGCCGCCCCCGAGCCCGAGCTGGTGCCCTTCTCCTCCGTGGCCACCGCCGCCGCGGATCTCATCGCCGGGGACATCGACGCCCTGATGGCGCCGATCGAGAACTCCGTGGAGGGCGGGGTCTCCGGCACGCTCGACGTGCTCGCCGCGACCGACTCGATCACCATCGTGGCCGAGCAGACGGTGCAGATCAGCTTCGTGCTCGCCGCCCGCGAGCGCCTCGCGCTCGAGGAGCTCACCACCGTCTCCTCCCACCCGCACGCCCAGGCGCAGGTGCAGGGCTGGCTGCGGGCGCACGTGCCCGGCGCGCACGTCGCCGCGGCCTCTTCCACGGCCGCCGCGGCACGGGACCTCGCCGCGGCGAGCCCGGAGGAGGCGCGCGGCCGCGCCGCCGTGTGCTCGCCGCTGGCCGCGCGGCACTTCGGCCTCGAGATCCTCGCCGAGGGCATCGAGGACTTCGACGGCGCGATCACCCGCTTCGTGCTCGTGACCCGGGAGGGCCGGATCCCCGCCCGCACGGGGGCGGACAAGACCACGATCGCGATCCAGCTGCCGCACAACCGCTCCGGCGCCCTGCTCGAGGCGCTCGAGATCCTGGGCTCCAACGGGGTGAACATGTCCCGCATCGAGTCCCGCCCCATCGGCGACTTCCTGGGCCGGTACTCCTTCTCCCTCGACCTCGAGGGCCACCTCGAGGACCGGCGGGTCGCCGCCGCGCTGCGCTCCCTGCACCGGCTGTGCCCGGTGGTGCAGTACCTGGGCTCCTACCCGCGTGCGGACGGGCAGCGCCCCGAGGTGCGCGAGGACTTCGCCGACCACGCCTACGACGACGCCCGGGAGTGGCTGGAGCACCTGGGCACCATGATCACCCCGACGGTCCACGCCCCCACCCCGGCGACTGCCGCCCCGACCGCCCCGAGCACGGAGAGCTGAGATGAGCCCGACGACGAGCGCCACGATCACCGGCCGCGCCGCGGTGCGCGCGATCGACGAGCGGCTGCTGGTGCCGCTGCCGGAGGAGGCCAGCGCCCAGCTGCCCTCCCGGGGACAGGTCGCGGCGCAGGCCGTCCTGAACGGTCACGAGCTGCGCACCGTCATCGAGCCCGACGGCCGCAAGGGGCACTGGCTGCGCATCGACGACGCGCTGCAGCAGGCCCTCGATCTCCAGGAGGGCAGCGCCGTGGAGTTCGCCCTCACCCCCACGAAGGCCTGGCCGGAGCCGGAGATCCCCGCCGACCTCGGCGCCGCGCTCGCCGAGGCCGACGACCTCGACGAGACCTGGGCGTCGATCACGCCGATGGCTCGCTGGGAGTGGGTGCGCTGGGTGGGCGCCACCCGCAGCGAGACCACCCGCGCCCGCCGCGTGGAGGTCTCGATCGACAAACTCCGCCACGGCTCGCGCCGCCCCTGCTGCTTCGACCTCTCCTCCTGCACCGATCCGGAGCTGGCGCGCAGCGGCAAGCTGCGGGAGTGAGGGCAGCGGCGGTCAGGCCGTCGGCTCCTCGAGCACCTCGCCCACGTCGTACCGGAGCCACACGCTGTCGTCCTCGAGCACGTCCACGCTCCTCAGCGAGAAGGCCACGGGGGCCGGCGGCGCGAACCTCTCGTTCGCCTCGAACAGCGAGTAGGTGTGGTTCTCCGCGTCCGCGGTGGGCATGAGCACCAGACTGATCTCGTCGCACAGGCCCGCGCGGAGCATCGACCAGTTCACGGTCCCGCCGCCGCCGAGGATCAGCTCGTCCACGCCGAAGATCTCGCCGATCTTCCGCACCGCCTCGTCCATGTCCAGCTCGTCGTCCCCGGCCAGCAGGTAGGAGACGCCGGTGGCGCGCAGGTGCGCCTTCAGGGCATCGCTCGCCGACCTCGGCAGCAGCTCCACGATGTGGGCGGTGACGTCGAAGTACTCGAAGGAGCTGCGGTCCCAGGCCAGCCGTGCCGAGCCGTCGACCGCGAAGTAGAACATCTCCGCCTCGGGCTCGGCGAGGTGGTCACCCGGAGGGACCGGTGCGGAGGGGCGGGGGAGCTCCACGTCCCGCCTGCCGCCCATGATCGCGTCGCTGGTGCCGCTGCCCGAGAGCCAGCCGCGATGACCGGTGAAGGCGCGCTCCTTCCCCAGGAACAGGTCGAAGTACAGCTTCTGGGAGCGCATCCCCACCGCGGTGGGGTTCGCGATCCCGTCGATCTTCCCGTTGAGCAGGGTGTGCATGTGGCAGATGATGCGAGGTCGGGTCATGGCCGGCACCGTAGGCGCGACCTGCGCGCCGAGGGAGTCCCTGGCAGGGCACCCCGGCCCTTTGGTCCCTGGGGTCGGGGCGCTGGGCGGCGTAGTCTCGAGGGTGACGAGGACGCACTGCACCGCGGGGCGGCGCCCTCGGCACCGACGGCAGCCCCGCACAGGAGGAGCCATGACCACCCAGGCACACACCGCACAGCGGGAGCTCGGCGTCGTCGCCGGCTTCGACGGATCGCCGCACTCCGAGGGCGCGCTGCGGCGCGCCGCCGAGATCGCCGCCCGTCGGGACCTGCCCCTGACCGTCGTCACCGCCTACCGGGCACGCACCCAGTTCTACGCCACCTACGCCGCGCTGCCGGCGGAGCCGGAGGCGGAGGTGAAGCGGCGCCAGGCCGAGGAGCTGGTGCACAGCGCCTCCACCCTGCTGGACGAGCTGCCCCACGGGCCGGGCACGCTCACCGTCGTCGAGGGCGACTCCGTGGGAGCGCTCGCGGAGATGTCCCGCCGGGCCGAGCTGATGGTGCTCGGCTCCCGGGGCGTCGGTGGCTTCCTGGGCCGGATCATCGGCTCGGTGGCCGACGCCCTGCCCGCCCACGCGCACTGCCCCACCCTGGTGGTGCCCAGCCGGGAGGTCCCGGCCGACGGGCCGGTGGTGGTGGGCACGGACTTCTCGCCCACGGGCCGGCGCGCGGTGGAGATCGCCGCGCAGGAGGCCGTGGAGCGCGGCGTCCCCCTGAAGATCGTGGTGGCGCTTCCCCGCCCGGACAGCGGGGAGTACTGGTACCCGACGCTCTCCGAGGGCGCGGCCGAGCTGATCCGGCTGCGGCGCGGCGAGCTGGAGCAGGAGCTCGACGAGAAGCTGGTCGCCCTGCGCGAGAGCGTCCCCGGCCTCGAGGTCACCGGCGAGGTGACCGTGGGCGTCCCGGCGCTGGTGCTCAAGCAGGCCGCACGGGATGCGCAGCTCACCGTGGTGGGCTCCCGAGGCCGCGGCGCGGTGGCCAGCGCCCTGCTCGGCTCGGTCTCCCGCGCGGTGCTGCACGGCGCCGACGGGCCGGTGCTGGTGGTTCCGGCCGAGGAGGCCGAGGACACCGGAGAGGAGCAGGCGGGCGAGGCCTGACCGGCGGGCCCTCCGGCTCAGCGCGTCCCGGCGCGCGTGCCGGAGGGCACTCTCAGGCGCAGCACGCCGGGATCCACGGTGGCCACGAGATGGGTGGCCTCGACGTCGGTGTCGCCGTCGAGCTGCACCGGCTGCGGCTTCGTGGTCGTCACCCGGATCCCGGTGGTGAGGTAGCGCTCCATGGTGGAGAGCTTCGCGCCGATCCGGGGCCGCAGGCGCGGATTCACCACCTGCGCCGCAACCTGGCTGAACCCGGCCGCGCCGCGCCACCCGGCCACCACCACCTCGAGCTGGCCGTTGTCGATCGTGGCATCCGGCATCAGCACCAGGCCGCCGGGCAGGCGGCCCACGTTGCCCAGCAGCACGGTGCGGGCCTTGAGCGCGTACCGGCTCTCGTCCGGCAGCTGCACCACCACGTCCACCGAACGGCCCAGCACGGTGCGGATCCCGCCGAACACGTACGCGATCCAGCCGATGCGCTTCTTCATCCGCGGGTCGGTGTAGCCGATCATCTCCGCGTCGGCGCCGAACCCGGCGATCACCAGGAAGATCTGTCGCTCCGCGGCGCGGACGGCCCGCACCGAGTCGCCCACCCGCAGCCAGCCCACGTCCACCCACCGGTCCTCGCCGGTCAGCGCCGCGACCACCGCGGCCGACGGGTCCTCCAGCGGCACGTCCACGTTGCGGGCCAGCAGGTTCCCGGTGCCGGCGGGGATGATGCCCATCCGGGTGTCGGTGCCGGCGAGCACCGAGGCGACCATGCGCACCGTCCCGTCGCCGCCCGCGGCGAGCACCAGATCCGCGCCCTCGGCCACCGCCTGCTCCGTCTGCCCCCGGCCCGGATCGTCGATCGAGGTCTCGTAGAACACCGTCTCGGCGTCCTCGAGACGCTCCACCGCCTCGGTGACGGTGCGGCGGAACGCGTCGGTGCGGGCGAACTTCGAGGGGTTCAGCACCACCGCGACCCGGCCGATGGCGTCCGAGGTGCCGGCCTCCGCGACGTCCCCGTCGGGCCCGGCGGCGTCGGCCGTGGACGCGCCGCCGCCCGCGGCGTCGCCCGAGGCGGCGGGACCCGGGCGGCCGTCGAGCCGCTCGGTGGTGGCCTTCAGGGCGGCGAGCTCGCGGCGGTGGCGGCCCAGGTGCCGCAGCACCACCACCAGCAGTGCGGCGGTGACCGCGGCGATGACCACCGAGGCGATGCTCAGCAGCAGCAGGGTGAGGTCCATGGCGAAAGGGTACTGGCACCTCGCGGTCGGGCCGTGGGGGTGCGGGTGCGGCCCGGCCGCGGGGGCGCGGGTACCCTGGGGCAATGATCGATCTGCGGCACCTGCGCGAGAACCCCGAAGCCGTCCGCGACGCCCAGCGGGCGCGTCGCCGAGACCCCGCCACCGTCGACGCCGTGCTCAGCGCGGACGTGCGCTGGCGGGAGACCACCGCGGCCTTCGAGTCCGCGCGCGCGGAGCAGAAGTCCTTCGGCAAGAAGGTGGCGCAGGCCGCGGGGGAGGAGAAGCAGGCGCTGCTGGCCGAGGTCAAGCAGCTCGCCGCGGACGTGAAGCGGCTCGAGGCCGAGGCCGGCGAGGCGCTCACCGCGCGCGACGCCGCGCTGCGGGAGATCCCGAACCTCGCCGAGGGCGCCCCCGAGGGCCTTGAGGAGGACTTCGTCGTCCGCGAGACGATCGGGGAGATCCCCTCCTTCGACCACCAGGTCAAGGACCATCTCGAGATCGCCGAGGGCTTGAAGGCGATCGACATGGCCCGCGGTGCGAAGGTCTCCGGCGCCCGCTTCTACTTCCTGCGCGGCATCGGCGCGCAGCTGGAGCTCGCGATCCTGAACTCCGCGATCGACCAGGCCACGCGGGCCGGGTTCACCCCGATGATCACCCCCACCCTGGTGCTGCCCGAGTCGATGGAGGGCACCGGCTTCCTCGGCGAGCACGCCGACGAGGTGTACCACCTGGACAAGGGGGACGATCTCTACCTGGTGGGCACCAGCGAGGTGGCGCTGGCCGGGTACCACAAGGACGAGGTCATCGACCTCTCGGACGGTCCGCTGCGCTACGCGGGATGGAGCGCCTGCTACCGCCGCGAGGCCGGCAGCTACGGCAAGGACACCCGCGGCATCATCCGCGTGCACCAGTTCCACAAGGTCGAGATGTTCTCCTACTGCCGGATCGAGGACTCCTACGAGGAGCACGAGCGGCTGCTGGACTGGGAGCGGCAGATGATGGCCCGGATCGACGTGCCCTACCGCATCATCGACACCGCGGCCGGGGACCTGGGAACCTCCGCCGCCCGCAAGTTCGACTGCGAGGCCTGGATGCCCAGCCAGAACACCTACCGCGAGCTCACCTCCACCTCGAACACCACCCAGTTCCAGGCGCGCCGGCTCAACATCCGCGAGCGCACGGAGGACGGCCTCCGCCCCGTCGCCACGCTGAACGGCACCCTGGGCACCACCCGCTTCCTCGCCGCGATCCTCGAGAACCACCAGCTCCCCGACGGCTCGGTGGTGGTGCCCGAGGGGTTGCGCCCGTACCTGGGCGGGCGCGAGGTCTTCGAGCCCGTGGCCTGAGATGCCGCTGCCCCGCCCCCTGCGCCGCCTGCGCGAGCGCCGTCGTCACCGCCGGTTCACCCGTTCGTCGGGTGGCGATGCCACACTGCCCGGCATGACCGCCGCCGCCACCGCCACCACCCGCGAGCGCCTCGAGGCGCACCTCTCCGCGCTCTCCGGCACCCCGCTGCTGATCGGCCTCGACGTGGACGGCACGCTCGTCGACCACGACGGCGTGATGTCCCCGCCCATGCATCGGGCGCTGCAGCGCGCCGCGGAGGAGCACACGGTGGTGATCGCCACCGGTCGCTCCCTCGGCGCGACCCTGCCGATCGTCGCCGCCGCCGGCATCACCCGCGGCTACGCGGTGTGCTCCAACGGTGCGGTCACCATCGAGATGGACCCGGAGGCCGAGGGCGGGCACCGCCTCGTCGACACCCGCGCCTTCCAGCCGGGCCGCGCCCTGCGCAGCCTGCGCGAGGTGGCCCCCGACGCGCACTACGCGGTGGAGATGTCCGACGGGACGTTCCGCTCCACCGCCGGCTTCCAGGACGCCAGCTTCGGGGTGGAGGCGATCGAGAGCGATCTGGACGAGCTCATGGATCTCGAGGCCGTGCGCGTGGTGGTGCACGTCCCGGACCTCTCCCCGCAGGAGTTCTCCCGCGTGGTCGCCGAGTCCGGGGTGCACGGGGTGGAGTACTCGATCGGGTGGACGGCGTGGCTGGACATGGCCGCGCCCGGCATCTCCAAGGCCAGCGCCCTGGAGACGCTGCGCGAGCAGCTCGGGATCGATCCCGCGCACACGGTCGCCGTGGGCGACGGCTTCAACGACCTGGAGATGCTCACCTGGGCCGGGGTGGGCGTGGCGATGGGGCAGGCCCCGCAGGGGGTCAAGGACGTCGCCGACGTGGTCACCGACACGATCTACGAGGACGGGACCGTGCTGGTGCTGGAGCGCATTCAGCGCTGATCAGCCCGCGTGCTCCGGGGCCGCGACCTCCAGGATCACCTTGCCCAGGTGGCCGCCGGTGCGCAGGATCTCGTGCGCGCGGGCGGCCTCCGCGAGCGGGAGGCGGTCGTGGATCGGGACCCGCAGCTCCCCGGAGGCCAGCAGCGGCCAGGCCAGCTCCCGGGCGGCCGCGAGGATCTCCCGCTTGCCCTCGGCGGGCCGTGAGCGCAGCGTCGTGCCGATCACCCGGGCCCGCTTGCCCATCAGCATCCCGATCGGCAGCTCGCCGCTCGCCCCGCCGAGGGTCCCGATGATCACCAGTCGCCCGTGCTCGCGCAGCATCCGCACGTGATCCCCGAGGGCGGAGCCGCCCACCACGTCGAGGATCACGTCCGCCCCGCCGGCCTCGCGCACCGCGGCGAGCAGATCGGTGGTGTGCCGGTTCCAGGCGTCGTCGGCGCCCAGCGCACGCGCCGTCTCGCAGGCGCCGTCGGAGCCGACGGTGGTGAGCACCCGGGCGCCCAGGTGCCTCGCGAGCTGGAGCGCGACGGTGCCGATCCCGCCGGTGCCGCCCTCGATGAGCACCGTCTCGGCCTCCGCCAGGCGCGCCTCGAGCACCAGGTTGGAGACCACGGTGGCGACCACCTCGACCACCCCGGCCGCGTCGACCAGGTCGAGACCGGCGGGGACGGGCAGCAGCTGGCCCTCGGGGACGGCGACCACCTCGGCGTAGCCGCCGCCCGCGAGCAGGGCCACCACCTCCTCGCCGGTGTCGCGCCGACGCCCGGAGACCTCCAGCCCCGGGAGCGCGGAGGCGCCGGGCGGCGGCGGGTATCGGCCTGCGGCCTGGGCGAGATCGGCGCGGTTCACGCCCGCGGCGACCACGTCGACCAGCACCTCGCCCGGGGCGGGCACGGGCTCGGGCACCTCGGCGAGCTCGAGCCGGTGCTCCTCGGTGATCGTGATCGCGCGCATGGTCACTGGTCCACCTCGACGACGGTGCGGCCCCGCACCTGCCCGGCCAGCAGCGGTGCGGCGTGGTCGATCACCTCCGACAGGCCGATGCCCGTGGTCATCGAGTCCAGCAGGTCCAGGTCCAGCTCGCGGGCCAGGGCGTCCCATGCCCGCTCCCGCAGAGGCAGCGGGCACTCGACCGAGTTGATGCCCGCCAGGGTCACGCCGCGCAGGATGAACGGCAGCACGGTGGTGGGCAGGTCCGGCCCCTGCGCCAGCCCGTAGGCGGCGACCGTCCCGCCCCAGACCGTCTGCGCGAGGACGTTCGCGAGCGTCGTCGAACCCACCCCGTCGATCGCGGCGGCGAAGCGCTGGGACTGCAGGGGCCGGCCCGGCTCCTCCGAGAGCTCACGACGGTCCAGCACCCCCGCCGCGCCCAGGTCCCGCAGGTACTCGCCGTGGGCCTCGACCCGGCCCGTGGAGGCCAGCACCCGGTGGCCGCGCCCGGCCAGCAGCGCGATCGCGATCGATCCCGCACCGCCCGAGGCGCCGGTGACGAGCACGTCGCCGTCGTCCGGGGTGAGCCCCGCGTCCTCCAGCCGCTGCACGGCGAGCATCGCGGTGAACCCGGCGGTGCCGATCGCGGCGGCGCGATCGGGGGAGAGGCTCGCGGGCAGGCGCACAAGGGCGTCGGGGCGCACCCGGGCGCGGGTCGCGAAGCCGCCGTGACGGGACTCGCCGATCCCGTCGCCGTTGAGGATCACCAGGTCTCCGGCGGAGAAGCGGTCATCGCCCGACTCGGTGACGCGCCCCACCAGGTCGATGCCGGGGATCAGCGGATGGGTGCGGGGGATGCCCTTGCCGGCCAGGGCCATCGCGTCCTTGTAGTTCAGTCCGGAGGCCAGGACGTCGAGGCCGATCTCCCCCTCCAGCAGGGACTCGTCGGCATCGGGCAGCAGGCGCGGGGCGGCGCCCTCGGAGTCGATCAGCACGGCACGCATGGGGTGCTCCTCTCGGTCGGGGCGGTCGTGACCAGCGTAGGCCCGGAGAGCGGTGAGGTGCTGCGGGAGCGATGTCCTTCCGCCCCTCTTGACGCCCCGCGGGTTCTATGGTTCATTAGTGGAGTAACGAACCAATGAGCCGCGGTCGCGGCGCCGACACCGGAGGTCCTCGTGCTCGATGAGTCGAAGCCGCTCTTCCTCGCCGTGGCGGATCAGATCGAGGACGGCGTCCTCGACGGCACCTACCCGGAGGAGACCCCCGTGCCCTCGACCAACGAGCTCGCCGCGTTCCTGCGGATCAACCCCGCCACCGCGGGCAAGGGCCTGAACCGCCTCGCCGACGCCGGCGTGCTGGTCAAGCGGCGCGGGGTGGGGATGTTCGTGGCCCCCGGCGCCACCGACCTGGTGCGGCGCCGCCGGCGCGAGGACTTCCTCCAGGGCTACATCGCCCCGCTGCTGCGCGAGGCGGACCACCTGGGGCTCACCACCCAGGAGCTCATCACCATGCTCACCGAGGAGGACGCCCGATGACCGCCGTCGAGACCCGATCCCTGTCCAAGCGCTTCCGCGACGTCACCGCCGTCGACGGGATCGACCTCGCCCTCGACGAGGGCCGCATCCACGGCCTGCTGGGCCGCAACGGCGCCGGCAAGACCACGCTGATGAAGCTCCTCACCGGCCAGGTCTTCGCCACCGGCGGGCAGATGCGGGTGCTGGGCGAGAACCCGGTGGAGAACCCCGCGGTGCTGGCACGGACCTGCTTCATCCAGGAGAGCCAGAAGTACCCCGACGGCTTCCGGGCGAAGGACGTGCTGCGGATCGCCGAAGGGCTCTACCCCGAGTGGGACCAGGTCTTCGCCCGCGAGCTGGTCGGCGAGTTCCGACTGCCCGAGACGCGGGCGATCTCCAAGCTCTCCCGGGGCCAGCTCTCCGCCGTCGGCATCATCCTGGGCCTCGCCTCCCGCGCACCGCTGACCTTCTTCGACGAGCCCTACCTGGGGCTCGACGCGGTCGCGCGGCGGATGTTCTTCGACCGGCTGCTGGCCGACTTCACCGAGCACCCCCGCACCGTCGTCCTGTCCACGCACCACATCGACGAGGTCTCCACCCTCCTCGAGCACGTGGTGCTGCTGGACGAGGGGCGGATCGCGATCGACGAGGAGGCCGAAACGCTGCAGACCGCGGCGATCGAGGTGTCCGGTCGCGCCCAGGAGGTCCGCGAGTTCGTCGGCGACGCCGACCTGCTGCACTTCCAGGAGCTCGGCGCTCTCGCCAGCGCCGCCGTCCATGCGGACAGGGGCCGCGCCGAGCGGGCCCGCGCCGCCGGGCTGCAGGTCGCCCCGGTGTCCCTGCAGAACTACATCGTCCATCGCACCACCTCCGCCGTGCTGGGCGCGGCGGTCTCCTGAAAGGATCCGCCGTGCGTCTTCGCAGCGTCATCGCCATGCACACCGTCCATCGCATGCAGGCCTTCGGATGGCCGCTCATCGTCGGCGCGCTCTCCCTCGCCGTGGTGCTCGCCGTCGGGGCCATCGTCGGCAGCCAGGGGCCGCAGGCCCAGGCCGGCCTGCGCGAGGGGATGGTCTGGAGCGGGGCGATCTTCGCCCTGATCGGCCCGATGATCGGGTACGGCTTCACCTCGATGGGCCAGTACTTCCCCCTCGCCCTCGGCCTGGGCCTGACCCGTCGCGAGTTCGGGGCGGGCGTCACGGTGGTGTTCCTGGCCAACGCGGCCTTCTACGCCGTGCTGATCACCCTCGGCAAGATCATCGAGGTCGCCACCGACGGCTTCGGGCTGCACATCCGCTTCTTCGACGTCGTCTACACCGGCACCGGACCGGCCTGGCAGACCCTCGTCCAGACCTTCCTGCTGATCCTGGCGGTGCTGTTCCTGGGAGCGGCGATCACCGCCGCCCACCTGCGGTTCGGACAGTCGTTCCTGTGGAGCGCCGGCGCGCTGCTCGCCGTGCTCGGCGTGGCGATCCTCGCCGGGGTGATCTACGTGGACGGCTTCGGGAGCGCGCTGCTGGAGCTGCTGACCATGGGCTGGGGCGCGTGGATGGTGGTGGTCGCCGCGATCGGTGCCGCCGCCGCCTCGGCCTGGCTGGTGCTGGTGCGCCGCACCCAGGTGCGCTGATCCCCGGTACACTCCCGGGGTGCCTCCGGGCACCGGGAGGGTTGTCAGAGCGGCCGAATGAGATGGTCTTGAAAACCATTGTGCAGTGACCCTGTACCGCGGGTTCGAATCCCGCACCCTCCGCCGATCGTCGTGGTCAGTCCCGCGCCCGCGTGACCTCCTCCCGAGCCCAGTCCGTGACCTCCCGCGCCAGGTCGCGGTCCAGCGCCGCCTCGGAGCGGCGCAGGAGGGTGGGGCGGCCGCGGAGGGCGCCGCGTCCGTCGGGCCCGATGTACGAGCCGGGCGGCAGCGGCTGCGTCGCCGCCAGCAGCACCGGGGCGGCGCCCTGCACGGTCGGCATCGCCAGCGGGCGCGAGGCCGCGGTGACCATCGCATCCAGCCGGGCGGAGCCCGTCGCGTTCTGCAGGTTCGTCAGCACCCAGCCGGGATGGACGAGCTGCAGGTCCACCCCGGTGCCGGACTCGTGCAGCTGCGCGGCGAGCTCGCGCCCCCACAGCATCGTCACCAGCTTCGAGCGGCCGTAGCCGGCGCGCAGCGACCAGCCGCCGCGGCGGAAGTGCGGATCGTCACGGACGAACCGGCCGAAGGTGTGGGCGTGCGAGGTGACCACCACCACCCGCTCCCGCACCGCGGGCAGCAGCAGATCCGTGAGCAGCAGCGGCGCCAGGGCGTTCACCCCCAGCATCCGCTCGAAGCCGTCGGCCGTCTCCTCGCGGCGCCGCGTGACCAGGCCCGCCCCGTGGAGCAGCAGGTCGATCCCCGTGGGCGCGCAGCGGCGCAGGATCTCCTCGGCCCCGGCGCGCACGGAGGAGAGGTCGTCGAGGTCCAGGTCCACCAGCTGGGCGGCGTCCTCCCGCCCGGTCTCCGCGACCAGGCGTGCACGCACCGTCTCGCCCTTGGTGCGGGTGCGCACGGCCAGCACCAGCTCGGCGCCCCAGCGGGCCAGCTGCAGGGCCGCCTCCCGGCCCAGGCCGTCGCTCGCCCCCGTCATCACGATCCGCCGCCCGCGCAGATCCGGCGCGGGCAGGTGCTCCCAGCCCAGCGGAGGCGCCGCTGCGGGCGCCGCCGCGGGCGTGCGGGGTCCGTGCCGTGCGCGGGGTCGGTCCATGAGCTCTCCGCCTTCCACCGGGGGCCTCGGCACGGACGCTACCCGATCCGCCGGTCGCCCCCGGAGGCGGGGACGTGCGGCCGTCCGCCCCGACCAGGGGCCGCGTAGCATGTTCGCGACCAGGAGCACCCGGCCGAACCGAGGAGATGACGACGATGGCGCAGTACACAGGTGTGGCAGTGAGCCCCGGACGGGTGATCGGCAGGATCCGGTCGATGGCGCCGCCGGTCGCCGAGCCCGCCGCCGACGAGCTGCTCCCGGAGGGTGCCGACCGCACCGCCGAGTCCGAGCGGATCCCCGCCGCGGCCGCCGCGGTGCAGGCCGCCCTCACCCGTCTCGCCGAGCGCGCCACCGGCGACGGGAAGAAGATCCTCGAGGCCACCGCGCAGATGGCGGCCGATCCCTCCCTCACCCAGACCGCGCAGGGCTTCGTGGTCTCCGGCGGGAAGAGCCCCGCCCGCGCCGTCTGGGAGGCCGGCGACCAGGTGGCCACCATGCTCGAGGGGCTCGGCGGCTACATGGCCGAGCGCGCCACCGATGTGCGCGACGTGCGCGCCCGCATCGTCGCGGAGCTGCGCGGCGAGCAGGCTCCCGGCATCCCCGACGCGGAGGAGCCGTTCGTGCTCACGGCGATCGACCTCGCCCCCGCCGATACCGCCACCCTCGACCCCACCCGGGTGATCGCGCTGATCACCTCCGACGGCGGCCCGCAGTCCCACACCGCGATCCTCGCCCGCCAGCTGGGCCTGCCCGCGATCGTGGCCGCCAAGAGCATCCACGAGTTCGGCGACGGCACCGAGGTGTTCGTCGACGCCGGCCTGGGCACGATCACCGACGAGGTCACCGAGGAGCACCACCGCTTCGCGGCGGCGTGGGCCGAGCTGCAGGCGAACCCGCTCACCTACGAGGGCGGGGGAGGGGTGCTGGCCGACGGCACCCGCGTGCAGCTGCTGGCCAACATCGGCGGCGCCAAGGATGCCGAGAAGGCGGCGGCCGCGCACGCCGACGGGGTGGGCCTGTTCCGCACCGAGTTCCTGTTCCTGGACCGCGAGGACGAGCCGACGGTCGAGGAGCAGACCGCCGCCTACCGGGAGGTGTTCGCCCACTTCCCCGGCAAGAAGGTGGTGGTGCGCACGATCGACGCAGGCGCCGACAAGCCGCTGCCCTTCCTCACCGACGCCGACGAGCCGAACCCGGCGCTGGGCGTGCGCGCCTACCGCACCTCCTGGGAGAAGCGCTCGGTGCTCACCAACCAGCTCGACGCGATCGCCGCCGCCGCGACGGACTCCGAGGCGACGCCCTGGGTGATGGCGCCGATGATCGCCACCGTCACGGAGACCGAGGACTTCGCCGCCCTGTGCCGCGAGCGGGGACTGGAGCCCGCCGGCATCATGGTGGAGACCCCGGCCGCCGCGCTCACCGCGGACCGCCACCTGGCCGCCTGCGACTTCGCCTCGATCGGCACCAACGACCTCACCCAGTACACGATGGCCGCGGACCGCCAGCTCGGCTCCCTCGCCCATCTCAACAACCCCTGGCAGCCTTCCGTGCTCGCCCTGGTGGGGGCGACCTGCACCGGTGCCCGCGCCGCGGGCGGCGACCCCGAGGCCTTCGGGGAGCGCGCGAACCGGCCGGTGGGCGTGTGCGGCGAGGCCGCCGGCGATCCGGGCCTGGCCGTGGTGCTGGTGGGCCTGGGCGTGAACAGCCTGTCGATGACCCCGCGCTCCCTGCCGGCGGTCGCGAAGGTGCTCTCCACGGTCACCCTCGAGCAGGCGAAGGACCTCGCGGCGAAGGCGGTCGCCGCCCGCACCGCCGAGGACGCCATCAGCGCCGTGCGCGCCGAGCTGCCGATCCTGGGGGAGCTGGGCCTGTGACCGCGCGGCGCCGAGCCCGCCGGCGCCACGGACGCGAAGGGCGCCCCACTGCTCGGTGGGGCGCCCCTCGCGCGTCGGTGCCGGGGGCTCACTCCTCGGCGTCGAGATCCTTCTCCAGGAGGGTGGCCAGTGCAGCCACCGACTCCTCGGCGCCCTCGCCCTCGGCGCGCAGGGTGACCTCGTCGCCGTGCCCGGCGCCGAGGGTCATCAGCATCAGCATGCTAGAGGCCTGCACCGCGTTGCCGCCGGCCTTCTCGATGGTGACGGTCGCGGGCTGCTCGGCCGCGGCCTGGGCGAAGATCCCTGCCGGGCGGGCGTGGAGCCCGGAGGCGCTGGCGATCGTGACGGTGCGCTCTGCCATGGTGTGTGCCTTTCGATCAGTCTCGGGGTGTGCCCGGAATATACCGTGCGTCGCTGGACGCCCGGGCGCCTGCTCAGGCGGCGGTGCGGGCGGCGATCAGCGCCCGCACCTCCGCGTACAGCGGATGGGAGGCGTCCAGCCCGGTGATCTCCGCGGTCGCGGCGTCGGCGTCGGCCGTGCGCAGCAGCTCCTGCAGGCGGTCCACCTCCTCGTCGCCCGCAGGGGTGAAGGCGAGCGCCGCGCCCAGCGCGGTGAGCAGGCCGTCGTGCCCCAGGCCCCGCTCGGCGAGCGCGGCGGCGGGGCCGATGATCCGGTCGTGGCGCGAGAGCTTGCGCAGCGGCGAGCGTCCCACCCGCTCCACCGGATCCGGCAGGGCCGTGTTCGCGAAGCGGCCCAGCACCTTCGCCCGGTAGGAGGCCATCTCCTCCGCGTCGAAGCCGTACTCGGCGATCAGCAGGGCGGAGGTCTCCCCGAGCACGGTCTCCACCTCGACGGCGACGGCGGGGTCGCGGATCGCCTCGGCGATGGTGGCGTGCCCGGCCGCCCAGCCGTGCCACGCGGTGGTGGCGTGGCCGGTGTTGACCGTGAACAGCTTCCGCTCGATGTACGGGCCGAGGTCGTCCACCCAGGTGATCCCCGGGACGCCCGGCTCGTGGCCGTCGAAGGGGCCGCGCTCCACGGCCCATTCGTGGAAGTCCTCGACGGTGACGTCCAGCCCCGCGCCCTCGGCCTGGACGGGCACGATCCGATCCACCGCGGTGTTGGCGAACAGGGCCTTCTCGTCGAGATCCTCGCCCTGGTACGCGGCGCGGATCTCCTGCTCCAGCAGATCCGTCGCGTTGATGGCGTTCTCGCAGGCCAGCACCGCCAGCGGCGGGGCGCCGGCGGGGCGGGCCGCGATCCCGGCGGCGATGTTCGGCGCCACGAAGCGCAGGATGTGCGCGCCCACGGCCGTGGTGACCATCTCCGCCGAGGCGATCTCCTCGGTGAGCGCCTCCGGCTGCTGCGCGGAGTTCAGCGCCCGGAAGCCGTCCACCACCGTGGTGGTGGGGTGCTGGCCGACGGTGGAGACGGTGTACGACTCCGCCTGCTGCAGCGACTCGACCAGCGGCGCGGCGACGTCGGAGAACACCACCTCGTAGCCGGCCTCGTGGAGCAGCAGCCCCACGAAGCCGCGGCCGATGTTCCCGGCGCCGAAGTGCACTGCCTTCATCGTGCTCATTCCTCCTCGTCCCCGAGGATCTCGAGGATCTCGTCGGTGGTGGTGGCCTGCTCGAGCCGCGCCACCTGGGCGGGGTCGGAGAAGGTCATGGCGACCTTCTGCAGCAGGGCGAGGTGCTCGTTCCCCACGCCGGCGATGCCGATCACGAAGGTGGTCGGGTTGCCGTTCCAGTCGATCCCGCCGGGGTAGCGCACGAAGGACATCGCCGAGCGGGAGATCGAGGACTTCGCCTCGTTGGTGCCGTGCGGGATCGCCAGGCCGTTGCCCATGAAGGTGGACACCGTCGCCTCGCGGTCGTGCATGGCCCGCACGTAGCCCTCGTCCACCGCGCCGGCGGCGACCAGCAGGGCGCCGGCCTCGTCGATGCCGGAGGCGGCGTCCCTCGCGGTGCCGTCCAGGACGATGCTGGAGGGGGCGAGGATCGGGGTCGACCCTGCGGCGTCGGCGGGACGGTCGGCGGCGTGGCGACCGCGCGGTGCGCCGTCGGGCGCGGCGGCGGCATTCGCCCCGGCGGTCGCGGCCGCACCGGCGCCGACGGCCGCAGCGGCCCCGTCTGCCTCCGGTGCGGGGGCGCCGCTGTTGCGCTGCTGCACCAGCTCCACCACCTCGTCGTAGCGGGGCGAGTTCATGAACTGGTCCACGCTGACGTGCACGGCCGAGCCGGTGCGCTGGCGCGCCCGGTCGGTGAGCTCCTTCTGGGTGACCACCAGGTCCCACTCGTCGTTCAGGGACGAGATGGCCTTGTTGGTGACCTCGACGTCCTCGAAGCCGGCGGCGCGCACCTTCTTGCGCAGCACCGTCGCGCCCATCGCGGAGGAGCCCATGCCCGCGTCGCAGGCGAACACGATCTTCTGGATGGGGCCGGTGTGGGCGGAGGCGTCGGCCGCGGCGGCCGCCCCGGCGCCCGCGGCACTTGCGCCGGTGAGGGCGCCCGCCACGGAGGATTTCTTGCCCTTCATCTGCTCCATCTTGGCGGTGGCGGCGGCGATGTCGCCGTCGTCCTGCTTGCCGATCTTCAGGAACAGTGCGGAGAGCAGGAAGCTGACCGTCGCGGCGCCGAGCACAGAGAGCGCGATGCCCAGGTAGGAGTCACGGGCGGCGACGCCGAAGATCGCGAAGATCGAGCCGGGGGAGGCTGGGGCGATCAGGCCCGTGTCGAAGGCGACGTTGATCGCCACGCCTGTCATGCCGCCGCCGATCGCGGCGAGGATGAGGATCGGCTTCATCAGCACGTAGGGGAAGTAGATCTCGTGGATGCCGCCGAAGAACTGGATGATCGCGGCACCGGGCGCGGAGGCCCGCGCCGCGCCGCGGCCGAAGAAGGTGTACGCCAGCAGGATGCCCACGCCGGGGCCGGGGTTGGCCTCGAGCAGGAACAGGACGGACTTGCCGTTCTCGGCGGCCTCGGAGATGCCCAGCGGAGTGAGCACGCCGTGGTTGATGGCGTTGTTGAGGAAGAACACCTTCGCCGGCTCGATGAGGATCGAGACCAGCGGCAGCAGGCCCGCGTTGACCAGCGCCGCCACCCCGTTGGACAGCAGCGTCATCAGGCCGTTCACCAGCGGGGCGAGGCCGAAGAAGCCCGCCGCCAGGGCGATGAAGCCGAAGATGCCGGCGGAGAACATGTTCACGAGCATCTCGAAGCCGGCCGGGATGTGGTCCTGCCACAGCCGGTCCAGCTTCTTCATGACCCAGGCCGCCAGCGGCGCCATGATCATCGCGCCGATGAACATGTGCACCTGGCCCAGGGCGGAGAAGTCCGCCTCGGCGTTGCCGCCGGCGAGCCACTCCTCGAGCAGGCGCGCGTTCTCCTGGGCGATCAGCCAGTCGGAGCCGGCGATCACGCCCATGGTGGCGATCACGCCCACCACGGCGCCGCGCGCCTCGTAGACCATGCGACCGCCGGTGTTCGCGATGAGCAGCGGCAGCAGGTAGTGGATCATCGGGCCCACCACGCTCGCCAGCGGCTCGTTCGGGGTCCAGCCGTCCGGGATGAAGAACGCGGTGAGCAGGCCCCACGCGATGAGCGCGGGGATGTTCGGCATCACCATGTTGGACAGGGAGGTGCCGACCTTCTGCAGGACGACTCGCGGGCTGACCCCGCTCTTGGTCTCGGTGGTGGTGGTCATGGGCCATCCTCACGGGAGTGCGGGACCACGGGCCTGGTCCTCGGTGGGCGACGGCACGGGCCGGGCGGCCCGCTGCGGCCGGTCGGGGCTGCGCCCTCTCGAGGAACTGCGGTGGGCCTGCTCCGTCGGCGTGCCCGCAGTCTAGTCCTGCACGGGTGCGTGGAGAGGGGTCTCCTCTCCGGCCGCGCGCGATGAGCCTCCGGGACGGAGAGCACTCAGGCCTCGACCGGGGCCGACGAGGCGCGGCGCGTGACCCGCCAGCGCCGGTAGGACACGACCGTCAGCACGATCACCACGAGCCAGGAGACGCCCACCAGCGCGCCATAGGGCACGCCGGGCTCCGCGAGGAAGGCGCCGATCGCGATCAGGGAGACCTGGCCGGGCAGCGCGGCGAGCACTGTCGCCAGCAGGTATTCGCGCGAGCGGATCCCGAGAGCGCCGCTGCCGTAGTTCACCGGCCAGTAGGGGATCCCCGGCATCAGGCGCAGCGTGCACACCGCGTAGAACCCGCCGCCCTCCAGCCGCTCCTCGATCACGCCGCGGTGGGAGCCCAGTGCACGCAGCACCGTCTCGCGTCCCAGGGCGCGGGCCAGCCAGTACGCGCCCAGGCATCCGGCCGTCACCCCCAGCATCGCCAGGATCGTGCCGAGCCCCGGCCCGAACAGCATCCCGCCCGCGACCGCCATGATCGTCACCGGGATCGGGGTCAGCGCCACGACGGCGTAGAGCGCGATGAACGCCAGCGGCCCCCACGCACCGAGCCCGTCGATGTCCGTGCGCACCTCACCCGGTGCGGGCAGGCGCACGTGCAGCGCGAGCCACACCATCACCAGCACCATCGCCACGAGCGCGACGTTGCGCGCGATCGAGCCCCAGGGCGTGCGGTCCCGCTCCGCCCCGGGGCTCGCGTGCTCGACCCTGCTCAGAGCGCGCCCTGGGACTCCGTGCCGGCGGGGATCGGGGTCATGCGGGTGACGGTCGCCGGGCCCTCGATGAGATCGGCGATGTCCGCGCGGAGGATCTTCACCTGGTCGCTGTCGCCGTGGACGTCGAGGTCCTCCACCGTCGTCCACTTCTCGATCATGGTCACGGTGCCGTCCTCGGCGTCATGGATCGCGTAGAGCTCGCAGCCCTTCTCGGTGTGCACGGCCTCGATCCCGCGGCGCATCGCCTCCGCGAGCTCCTTCTGCTTGCCGGGCTTGGGCTGGAAGACGGCGGTGACGACGACGGTCATGGGGGACTCCTCGGAACGGGGTGACGGGTCGGTGGTCCATCCTGCCTGCGCCCGTGGCCGCGGCGCCACCACGTCCCACGCGGTCGCGTAGTCGCGCCGTTCAGTCGCGCCGCATCGAGACGTCCCCGGAGCTCTCGAGGAAGGTCGCCAGCAGTGCGGCGAGCTCGCCCTGCTGGGTGCGGGTGAGGTGGGCATCGAGCAGGTCCTGCTCCGTACGCATGTGCTCGACCACGACCTCGTCCACCCGTGCGCGGCCATCGTCGGTCAGTCGCACATGCACACGGCGCCGGTTCTCCGGATCGGTCGCGCGCACGAGCAGACCCTTGTCCTCGAGCCGCTGGAGGCGGTTCGTCATCGCGGCGCCCGTGACCATCGAGGAGGCGGCGAGCTCACCCGGTGTGAGGGTGAACGGCGAGCCGGCACGGCGGAGCGTGGCGAGGGTGTCGAACTCCCCGGAGGTCAGTCCGTGCGCGGTGAAGGTGCGGCTCAGCGCGCGTCCCGTGATCTCCGAGACGCGGGAGAGCCTCCCGATCACACCCATAGGGCTCACGTCGAGATCGGGACGCTCCCGCTCCCACTGGGCCAGGAAGTCGCTGACGCGATCGGCCACGACCGCCTCCTTTCGACGTCGAACTGTTTGACGCCACGGTAGCGCATGCATAGGCTGTTCGACATGAAACAGTTAGATATCGAAGTGCCACCGACGGTCGCGCCGTCCGTCGACGGCGCCCCGTCGCCGCTTCTCACCCCGTTGCTCACCGCTGTCGCCCCGTTGGCCTGGGGCACCACCTATGTCGTCACCACCGAACTGCTCCCGGCCGGCCATCCTCTGTGGTCCGCCGTGTTGCGTGCCCTGCCGGCCGGACTGATCGCGCTCGCTCTCACCCGGCGGCTCCCGTGCGGGCACTGGTGGTGGCGCGCCCTGCTGCTCGGCGTGCTCAACATCGGGGCGTTCTTCCCGCTGCTCTTCCTCGCGGCCTACCTGCTGCCCGGCGGTGTCGCCGGAATCTTCGGTGCCGCCGGGCCGCTGCTGGTCGCGGTGCTCGCGGCCCTGTTCCTCGGCGAGCGTCCCGCGGCGCATCGGATCCTCTGGGGGATCCTCGCGCTGCTCGGTGTCGCCGGGATGATCCTCGGGCCAGAGCACTCGCTCGCTCCGCTCGGCGTGCTCGCGGGGCTCGGCGGCGCCACGTCGATGGCGCTCGGGACGGTGTTCGCCAAGCGCTGGCAACCGTCCGTCGGCCCCCTCGCGTACGCGGGATGGCAGCTCACCGCCGGTGGTGCAGCGCTCCTCCCGCTCGCGCTGATGGTGGAGGGAGCGCCGCCCGCGCTCGACGAACGCGCAGTGCTGGGCTACCTCTGGCTCGCGCTGATCGGGACGCTGCTCGCCTACACCCTCTGGTTCCGCGGACTCGGACGAATGCCGGCAGGGGTCGCCGCGTTCCTGCCCGTGCTCTCGCCTCTGGTCGCCGTCCTCCTCGGGCTCCTCGTGCTCGGCGAGACGCTCACCGTCGTGCAGGCCGTCGGCTTCGCGCTCGCGCTGACCGCGGTCGTCGCCGCGCAGCGGCCGGGTCGTGCGGTCCGAGGAGGGGGAGCAGCATGAGGGTCCTCGTCGTCGGCGGCACCGGTGCGGCCGGATCCAGGATCGTCGGGGAGGCGCTGCGGCGCGGCCACGACGTCATCAGCGCCGCGCGGACGCCACGGTCGCACCCGTCCGGGCCCGCCGAGGTCAGGGGGTGCGAGGAGCTCGCACGACTGGAGGCGAGCGACCCCGCTGCGATTGCGGCGCTCGCCGCGCACGTCGACGTCCTCATCTGCGCCACCCGCCCGCCGCACGGAGTAGATGCGGCAGCACGGGTCGAGGCCGTCGCCGGAGCGATGGCCGCGGCGGCCCGGTCCGTCGGGCGGCGCCTGCTCGTCGTCGGCGGTGCCGCCCCGCTGCGCGTCCCCGGATCCGGCCGCCCCGCGCTGGAGGATCCGCGGTGGGTGCCGCCGGAGATCCGCCCGATCGCCGCGGCCAGCCTGCGCCAGCTCGAGGCGCTCGCCGCGGCCGATCCGCCGTCCGGGTGGACGTATCTGGCCCCCGCCGCGGACTTCGCCCCGGGTCTCTCGCGGGGGAGCTATCGACGGGCGGAGGGTGTCGGTGCTCAAGGGGTGCCCGAGCTCGTCGTCTCCGCCGACGGCGCTTCCCGGATCTCCATGGAGGACTTCGCGCTCGCCGTGTGTGACGAGGCGGAGCGGCCGCCGGGCCGCAGTCGTGTGGTGGCCATCGGCTGGTGACCCGCACCGTCCGATGGGTCACACCGGTCGCGGTCAGCTCCTGCGATGCCGTAGGCTCGACCACGTCGCTCGCACGACGGCGCCTCCCGGCGCGGACGGCGAGGACATGCACGGCGCAGGATGCCTCCTCGGAGGCGACCGACGACGGTCGCGCAGACACTCCGAGAAGACAAGGCCCCCATCACCTCCTCCGCCCCGGCCGCGCAGGCCCCCACAGTCCGATCGCACCGGCGACGTCCCGTCGTCGGCCGCGGTCCGTGCCGCCCTCGGGCGGCACACCTGAACGGGTCACGGACAGTGACTCACGACAACGAAGGAAACACCGCCATGGCTACTGGCATCGTCAGCTGGTTCAACTCCGACAAGGGCTACGGCTTCATCGCCCCCGAGGACGGCTCCGCCGATGTGTTCGCGCACTTCAGCGCGATCGTCGGCACCGGTCGTCGCGACCTGGTCGAGAACCAGCGCGTGGAGTTCGACGTCGAGCAGGGCCCCAAGGGTCTGCAGGCGACGAACATCCGCGGCATCTGAGCTTCCGCACCACGCGGCGCCCGTCGTCCCGGCTTTTGCCGGGGCGGCGGGCGCCGTCGTTCCCGGGGGGGCGCCCTGCTCGAGCGCCGCGCTCGGGCGCCGCGCGGCCATCCTGCGACCCCGCTTGCCAGATCTATCGAAGAACGAGAGAATTCTGTCGTCGATCGAGAGATAGGGGCGTCATGAGCGCTGTCAGCATCCAGATACTGCGGGTGATCATCGTGATCGCCCTGCTCGGGTCCCTCATGGTCCAGGTGCTCCTCGTGCCCTCGGGCTGGCGGGAGCTGACCGGGCCCGGCGGGGGAGGGCCGCTCTCCTACGCCCTCGCCGTGATCGCCGTGCTCGGCGTGGCCGCGCTGCAGGTGATCGGCGTGAGCATCCTGCGCCTGCTGGTGCTGGTGCGCCGCGGGCGGGTGTTCTCCCCGCGCGCCTTCCGCTGGGTGGACCTCATCATCGGCGCGGTCGCCGCCGAGGCCGTGCTCGTGTTCGCCGTCGCCGTCACCGCGGCGATCGCCAACCGCACCCATCCCGGGGACGAGCTCGCCCCCGGCGCGATCGGGATGATCTGCGGCCTCGCCCTGGTGGTCGCCGGGGTGGCCCTGGTGATCACCGTGCAGCGCCAGCTGCTGGTCCAGGCCGTCGAGGCCCGCGACCGGGCGGCGACCCTGCAGTCCGAGCTGGACGAGGTGATCTGAGTGCCGATCGTGGTGGACATCGACGTGATGCTCGCGCGGCGCCGGATGGGCGTGGGCGAGCTCGCCGAGAAGGTGGGCATCACCCCTGCGAATCTCGCGGTGCTGAAGAACGGGCGCGCCCGCGCCGTGCGCTTCACGACCCTCGAGGCGCTGTGCGAGGTGCTCGAGTGCCAGGTGGGGGACCTGCTGCGCTGGGAGCCGGGCGACGGGTCCGGCGACGGTCCCGGCGGCGAGGACGCCCGCGGTGGGAGCGGTCGCGCCGGCTGAGCCGCGGCGTGCGCCACCGGTGACGCCCTCGACACGCGCGGCGGCCACCGCACGCTCCCAGGGCGCTCCGGGATCCGGGTGCCACGATGGCCCGATGGACATCGGCGAGATTCTCGACGCGCTCGTGCGGCGCCTCGCGCCCGGCCCCGTCCCCGCCGACGGGCCCTGGCTCTGGCTCGCCCTGGGCCTGGCCGCGCTCGCCGTGGTGCTCCCGCCCCTGTGGCACCTGCTGCGCCCGGCGGTGACGATCGTGCACGAGCTGGGCCACGCACTGGTGGGGATCCTGATGGGTCGCCGCTTCACCGGCTTCGTGGTCAGCGCGGACATGTCCGGCCACGCCGTCACCGTCGGCCCGCGCCGCGGGATCGGCCGGATCCTCTCCACCTGGGCCGGGTACCCGGCCCCTGCCGTCGTCGGTGCCGTCCTGGTGCAGATCGCCCTGCACGGCTGGGCCCGCGCCGCCCTGTTCACGGCACTGTGCGTGCTGGTGGTCTCTCTGGTGTTCACCCGCTCCGGGCACACCGTCCTCGCCGTGCTCGCCAGCGCCGCCGCCGTGGGCGCGCTGTGGTGGTGGGGGAGCGCGGCGCTCACCGCCCTGCTCACCCTCGCCGCCGGGATCTTCCTGCTGCTGGGTGCCTGGCGCCACCTGCTCACCGTCGCGCTGAGCGGCGGGCGGCAGGACGACCCCGGCCAGCTCGCCCGCCTCACCCCGGTGCCGTCCGCCCTGTGGACCGCGAGCTTCGCGCTCGTGATCGCGCTCGGCACCTGGTGGGCGGGTGCGACGCTGTGGCCGCTGCTGCGGTGAGGATCAGCGCCCGGCCGAGAAATCCCTCGCCCGAGGCGCCCGCCCCCGCTACGGTGGCGCCCATGGGCATCATGACCATGTCGATCTTCGTCCGGATCCGCCGTCGCTGACGGCGCGGATCCGCACCTCGACCCCTTCCAGGCTCCGCGTCGCCCCCGGTCCACCGCCGGGCGGCGCTCCGTGCTGCCCGGCTCCCGCACGCCCGAGGAGCCCCCATGCCCCGCACCCTGCACCATCCCCGTCCCGGCGCCCATGAGCTGGGCCAGAACTACCTGCGCGACCCCCGCATGGTCCGTCGCGTCGTCGAGCTCGCCGGCCGCACCTGCGGCCCTCTCGTCGAGTGGGGCGCCGGCGACGGCTCCCTGACCCTCCCGCTCGCCGCCCTCGGCCGTCCGCTGGAGGCCGTCGAGATCGACGAGCGCAACGTCGCCCGGCTGTCCCGCCGGGTCCCCGCACACGTCACCGTGCGCTGCGCGGACATCCTCCGCCACGCCCCGTCCGCGGGCTCGACGCTCGTGGCGAACCTGCCCTTCCATCTCACCACCCCGGCCGTCAAGCACCTGCTGCGCTCGCGCGGCTGGGTCGACGCGCTGCTGATCACCCAGTGGGAGGTGGCGCGCAAGCGGTCCGGCGTCGGCGGTGCGACGATGCTCACCGCGCAGTGGGCGCCGTGGTTCGAGTCCCGCCTCGAGGGACGGATCCCGGCGGACTCGTTCCGGCCCCGGCCCACCGTCGATGCCGGGCTGCTCGTGCTGCACCGGCGCGAGCACCCCCTGCTGCCCGCTCGTCGCCGCCCCGTGCACCACGACCTCGTGCGGCGGGTGTTCACCGGCCCCGGACGAGGCCTCGAGCAGATCCTCCGTCGCGCCGAGGTCCCGGCCCCGGTCATCTCCTCGTTCCTCGACCGTCACGGCTACGACCGTCGCGCACTCCCGCGCGACGTGGACCCCGCGCACTGGACGGAGCTGCTCGCCCCGGAACGGGGCCGGGCCGATGGCGCGCGCAGGCGGCGGGGGTGAGAATCGGAGGGCACCCGAGCCGCGGAGGTGACGCGCATGGACTGGACGAGCTGGCTGCCCCTGCTGGACGCCCCGGACTCGTGGGTCGCGCGCGAGATCGTGCAGCGCGGCGTCGCGGCGGTGTTCGTGCTCGCCTTCCTCTCGTCGTTCCACCAGTTCCCGGTGCTGCTCGGAGAGCGGGGGCTGCTGCCCGTGCCCGCCTACCTCGCGCGCGCCGGCGGCCGGGCCGGGCCCACCCTGTTCCGTCGCGTCCCCTACAGCGACCGCCTGCTGCGCGGCATGTGCCTGCTGGGGATGGGGCTCGGCCTCGCGGTGGTGCTCGGACTGCCGCAGCAGGGCCCGGCCTGGACCGTGCTCGCCGTGTTCGGGGTGATGTGGGGGATGTACCTCTCGATCGTCTCGGTGGGCCAGGTCTTCTACGGCTTCGGCTGGGAGTCGATGCTGCTGGAGTGCGGGGCGCTGGTGGGGCTGCTGGGCTCCCATGCGGTCCCGCCGCCGCAGCTGATGATCGTGTTCCTGTGGTGGCTGCTGATCCGCCTCGAGTTCGGCGCAGGGATGATCAAGATGCGCGGCGACCGCTCCTGGCGCGACCTCACCGCGATGGACCATCACCACCAGACCCAGCCGATGCCCGGCCCGCTCAGCCGCGCCGCCCACCTCATGCCGCGGTGGTGGCACCGGCTCGAGGTGCTCGGCAGCCATGCGGTGCAGCTCGGGCTGGTCTGGCTCGTGCTCGCCCCGCAGCCGCTCGCCTCCGTCGCCGCCTTCGCGGTGATCGCCACCCAGCTGTTCCTGGTCGTGACGGGGAACTACGCCTGGCTGAACTGGCTGACGATCCTCGTGGCCTGCGCCGCGATCTCCGATCCGGTCTGGCGCTGGCTCGCCGGAGGGCCGTTGCCGGGCTGGAGCTGGCTGGGGATCCCGCTCGGGGCAGACGGCGGCGGCGCGGCCCCCGGCGCCACCTCGCCCCTGTGGTGGACGGTGCTGGTCCTCGCCGCGTTCGCGGGACTCGCCGTGCGCTCCCGCAGACCGCTGGTGAACCTGTTCTCCCCGCACCAGCTGATGAACGCGAGCTTCGACCGCTTCCACCTCGTCAACGCCTACGGGGCGTTCGGCACGATGACGCAGCGGCGGTACGAGGTGCTCATCGAGGGGACGGAAGATCCTGCCGGCCCTGACGCCGAGGAGAGCTCCTGGCGGCCCTACGAGTTCCGCGGCAAGCCCGGTGACGTGCACCGTCGTGGGCGACAGGTCGCGCCGTACCACCTGCGACTGGACTGGCAGATGTGGTTCCTGGCGCTGCGTCCCGGGGCCGAGCCCTGGTTCGTGGCCCTCCTGGAGCGGCTGCGCGAGGGTGATCCGGGGGTGCGGCGCCTGCTGCGCACCGACCCCTTCGACGGCCGGGCGCCGACGGGTCTGCGTGTGCGGTACCTCGAGTACCGGTTCACCGACCGGCGCGAACGGCGGCAGACGGGGGCGTGGTGGCATCGGGAGGACCTGGGCGTGATCGCGCGGCGGTGAGCGGACCCGGTCCGCGCGGCCCGTAGGCTGTGCCCCGTCGTATCCCCGCCCCCCGAGGAGTCCCATGTCCGCGCTCGCCGTCCCGGCCCGCCGCCCCGTCCTGGCCGACGTCCTGGCCCCGCATCGCACCCTGGCGCAGAACATCGCGCTGGTAGGTGCCGGAGCCGGCGTCGTCGCCCTCCTCGCCCAGGCCACGATCCCGCTGCCGCTGGTGCCGATCACCGGGCAGACCCTCGGCGTGCTGCTGGTGGGCGCCGCGCTGGGCTCCCGCCGCGGCGCCGCGGCACTGCTCACCTACCTGCTGGTGGGCCTCGCCGGCGCGCCGGTGTTCGCCGAGTTCACCGGCGGCCCCGCGTCGGTGCTCTCGCCCAGCTTCGGCTTCATCCTGGGCTTCGTGCCCGCCGCCTTCGTGGCCGGCTGGTGCGCCGAGCGCGCCTGGGACCGCCGCCCCGTGCGCGCCATGGCCGGCTTCGCCCTCGCGAGCGCGGTGCCCTTCCTCGTCGGCGTGCCCTACCTGGCCATGATCCTCAACGCCGTGATGGGCGCCGAGATGGGCCTCGGCGGCGTCCTCGCCGCGGGCCTGTGGCCCTTCATCCCCGGCGGCCTGGTCAAGGCCGCGCTCGCCGCGCTGCTGATCCCCGCCGCCTGGCGCGCCGTGCGCGCCCTCGACGAGCGCGAGCGCGACTGAGCGATCCCGGGGCGGCGGCGCGGCGCCGCCCCGGCATCCCGGCTGCCCCTCGAACGGTCGGTGCGCCGTGTCGCGCCGGTGCCGGTTCCTACACTGGACCCATGAGCACCGACGACGGCGCAGCGCACCGCGCGGAGCAGGACTCCGCCGGGGGCGACCGTGCGGGCGATCATGGCGCGGCGCGCTACGACCGCGGGGACGAGTCCGCGGCCGAGCGGCTAGACCGCAACTGGAACGAGCTGCTCCAGGAGATCCGCGTGCTGCAGACCGGTTCGCAGATCCTCGCCGGGTTCCTGGTGGTGTTGCCCTTCCAGTCTCGTTTCGAGGACCTGGACCGGCTGCAGATCGGCTGGTACCTGGGCCTGCTGCTGCTCGCCCTGGTGATCGTCGCGCTGCTGCTCACCCCGGTGGGCATGCACCGGCGGCTGTTCCGCCAGCGCGTGAAGGACGAGATGGTGGTCGTGGCCAACACCCTGCTGCGCGCCGCGATCCTGCTGCTCGGCCTGCTGCTCACCGGGGTCGCGGGCTTCGTGGTGGACGTGGTGCTGACCCGCCCTGCGGCAGCCGTGACGCTCCTGGTGATGCTCGCGATGATGGCGCTGCTCCTGGTCACGCTCCCTGCGAGGATCGCGCGCCGGGCCGATCGCTGACGCGGGAGCGGCCGACGGGGCGGGCGGCCCCGGCCCGCCGGTGCCGTGCCCGTCGGCCCCTCCCGCGCCGTCGGCCCCGCGGCGTCAGATCCTCGCCGGGGCGGCCGCGAAGGGGGCGAGGTGCCGGCCGATGTGGGCGGCCACGATGTCGCTGTGCTCGGCCTGGTGCCCGGCGACGGTCGCGAGGAAGCGGTCGTGGATCGAGGCGCCCGAGGCGTCCGTGCCGTTCAGGGAGTCGCCGTAGCCCACGTGCAGGATCTGACGGGCATCGGCCGAGCGGATCAGCTCGCGCAGGTCCACGCCTTCCAGGGAGGTGGGGGTGCGGTCCTCATGGGCGGAGACCTGGTAGCTCGCACGCGCCTTCACGTAGGAGGCGCGGGAGATGTCCCAGATCGTGGCGAACAGCTCCGGATCATGGGCGGCCACCACCTCCACCCCGCACAGGTAGCTGGTGCCGGAGGTCTTCAGGTGCACCAGCCCCTCGGTGGCCTCCACGCACAGCGGGTAGATCGAGAACTTGTCCGAGCCGGAGTGCAGCGAGATCTTGTAGCCGCCGAACTGCTCGGCGATCGCGTGGTGCGCCTCGAGGTTGGTGCGCAGCTCCTCCGCGTCGCCCAGGAAGTCCAGGCCCTTCTCGAAGCCGTCCACGTAGCGCGGGGCGAAGCTGAACCAGGAGGCGCCCAGGCGGGTGAGCTCCGAGGCCAGGTAGTGGTGCTCGAAGAAGCTGGTCTGCCAGGCGGTCTCGTCCACGGCGAACTCGATCTCCACCTCGTGCTGCGCGGCGTCGATCAGATGGCGGTACAGGCGCATCGCGTCCACCACCGCGCGGCCGTACTTCACCGCGGCGGTGAGCACGTCCTGCTCGGTGACGCGGATCTGCGAGTGCCCCACGTCCAGGGTGGTGCCCGCGTAGCGCCGGAGCAGATCCGGCAGGGTGTCCTCGAGCCGGTCCCAGGGCAGGGCCTCGGCATCGGCCCGCGTGACACCGGAGGTGACGTCGGCGACGTGGTCCCCGGGATCCAGGGTGAACATCACGAAGCCGGCCTCGAGCCCGCGGTCGATGCCCTCGGTGGTCTTGATGTGGTCGCAGTCCGCGCCGAAGCCGCCCTCCCAGCCCGCCTCGACCAGGCCGAAGACGGCCTCGTCCATGACGGTGCGGGCGCTGCGGCCCAGGCGGTCCATCTCGCGGATCGACTGCTGGGCGAGCACGGGCATCACGGCGCCGCCCTCGGCGGCGAAGGCGCGGGCCTGCCCGGGGGTGGCCAGGCCGATCCGGTCGCCGGTGCCCACGGAGGTGCGGTGCCCGCCGATCCGTGCCGGGCGCAGGGCGGGGAAGGCCGCCTGCAGCGCCGTGGCGTTCGCGGTGGACAGCGGGCCGGTGAGCACATGGCCGTCGCCGGCGGCGGAGGCGGTCCCCTCGAAGGCGGCGAGGGCCTGGGCCGTGGGCGCGTCCAGCCGCAGGGCTCGGGCGGAGCCCTCGTAGGTGATGCTCGCCGCGAGGGTGTCGGTGCGCAGGGTCATCGTGGTCTCCGTTCCGGACAAGGGGGAGGGCGCGGGCGGTCCCGGACGCCGCTCCTGAGGCTTGCGGTAAACGATTGCACAGATTCAGCCTGCGGGGAAGCGTTTCCCCGGGAGATGTTTGCTAGAGTGCATGCAACATTTGCAGATCGTGCGGGGAGGGACCTGCGCGGACCGGCCCGAGGGAGGGCGCGATGGCGGTGACGCTCAAGGACGTGGCGCGGCGGGCAGGGGTGTCGGTGGCGACGGCCTCCCGCGCGTTCCAGCGGCCCGAGATGCTGGGGGAGGCCACCCTTCAGACCGTGCGCACCGCCGCGGAGGAGCTCGGCTACGTCCCCAATCGCACCGCCCGCGCGCTCATCACCGGCCGCAGCGGCGTGTACGGCGTGATCGTGCCCGATCTGGAGAACCCGTTCTTCCCCGCCGTGCTCAAAGGGGCGCAGGCGCGCGCCCAGCAGCTCGGCGCCCAGCTGCTGATCACCGACGCGGGGGAGTCGCCGGAGGGCGAGCTGCCGCTGGTGCGCACCCTCGCGCCCCAGGTGGACGGGATCCTGCTGTGCTCGAGCCGCATGGACGAGGACTCGCTGCGCGAGGCCGCCTCGCTCACGCCGCTGAGCCTGGTCAACCGTGTCTCCCCGGACCTGCCCGGCGTGTTCGCCGATCCCGAGCCCGGCATCCCCTCCGCCCTCCGCCACCTGCGCCGGATGGGCCATCGCCGGATCGGCTACGTGGGCGGCCCCCGGATCAGCCGCTCCGACAAGGTGCGTCGGCGCGTCATCGCCCGCCTCTGCGAGGAGTCCGGGCTCGAGTGGATCGAGATCGGCGCCTTCGCCCCCACGGCCGAGGGTGGCCACGACGGGGCCGAGGCCGTGCTGCAGACCGACGCCACCGCCGTGCTGGTCTACAACGACCTCATGGCGCTCGCCCTCATGGAGCGGCTGCGCAGCTACGGCATCGACGTCCCCGGCCAGGTCAGCCTGGTGGGATGGGACGACATCGCCTTCGCCACGATGGCCGCCCCGGGCCTGGCCACCGTGCAGGTGCCGCGGTACGACATGGGCGTCACCGGCATCTCGCTGCTGCACGAGAGGGTCTTCGGCCTCTCCCGGGAGCCGGGTCGCAGCGCCCGCATCGGCCTGCCCACCCGTTTCCTCCCCCGTGGATCGATCGCCCGCGTCGCCGGGGAGGAGACGGTCCCGGCGGGCTCCGGTACCCTCCGGGCATGAGCGATCTCACCGCCGGGATCGGGGAGGTCCCCGGGGTCGGCGCCCCCGCCGCCCGCGCCCTCGCCGCGGAGGGCCTCCACCGTGTGGGCGACCTCGCGGGGCGGGACTGGGCGCAGCTGCGATCCCTGCACGGCGTGGGCCCCGCCGCCGGGCGCCGCCTGCAGGCCGTGCTCGCGGCGCACGGCGAGTCGCTCCGGAACCCGCCCGCCCCACGGGATCACGGCGCCGTCCTCACCCGGGGCGCCACCGGCACCGGCGCGAAGGACCTGCGCACCCACGCGACCGACGTCGACCCCGCCCGCTACGTGGACGGGCTCGCGGGCCGCCGCCGCGGGGAGGGCGCCGCGCTGCTGGAGCTGTTCAGGGAGGCCACCGGGGAGCGGCCCGTCATGTGGGGGCCCAGCATGATCGGCTACGGCGCCGTGCACTACCGGTACGCCACCGGCCGCGAGGGGGACACCTTCCAGCTGGGCTTCAGCCCGCGGACGGCCGATCTCGCTCTCTACGGGCTGCAGGGCTTCCCCCGCAGCGACGAGCTGCTGGAGCGCATGGGCCCGCACCGGCGCGGCGCCGGCTGCGTGTGGGTGCGCTCGCTGGCCGCGATCGACACCGCCGTGCTCGCCGAGCTGGTGGCCCACGCCTGGGCCCACGGGCCGTCGACCACCTGCTGAGGGGAGCGGCCGGGTGACTCTCCGCTCACGTGGTGGTGTCGCCGGTGCCCGCACCGCGATAGCGTCCTACTCTGCAGCGGGCGCACCGGTTCCGGACTCCGGGGCGCAGGTCTCGGACGGAGAGGACGGCGATGGGCCACACGGCAGGTGAGCGCCGGCTCGCGGACAAGCTCCCGCTGGCCGGTCGTCGCTCCAAGGCGGGCGTGGTGATCCTCGGCGTGGGCGCCGTGATGGTCGCGCTCTACTCGGTGATCTTCTCCCTGCTGATGGCGCATGAAGGGGCCGATCACTCCTGGGCCGCCTCCATCTACTGGACCATCACCACCATGTCCACCCTCGGCTACGGCGACATCACCTTCGAGTCGGACCTGGGCCGCCTGTTCTCGCTGTGGGTGCTGCTCAGCGGCGTGGTGTACATGCTGGTGCTGCTGCCCTTCTTCGTGATCCAGTACGTGGTCACCCCCTGGCTGGACCGCCGCCGCGCCGCGCGCACCCCGCGGAAGGTGCCGCCCACGCTGCGCGACCACGTGCTGCTGGTCGGCTCCGACGCCGTCACCCAGGCCTTCGCCGCCCGCGCCGAGCGCTCCCGGGTGCCCGCCGTGGTGGTCCTCGAGGACGTGGTGCGCGCGGGCGAGCTCCACGACCAGGGCCGCCAGGTGGTCGTCGGCCCGCTCGACTCCGCCGCCACCTACCGCAACGCCGGCGCCTCCCGGGCCCGCCTGGTGGTCTCGACCCTCTCCGACACCGCCAACACCAACGTCGCCTTCACCGCCCGCCAGGCGGCGGCCCGGGTGCCGGTGGCGGTCACCGCCTCCAAGCCCGTCTCCGTGGACGTGCTGGACCTCGCCGGTGCGGACCACGTGCTCGAGCTGGGCCAGGTGCTGGGGCGGGAGATGGCCTCGCGCGTGCTCGGCTCCACCGGCCGCTACCACGCGATCGGCAGCTTCGGCGACACGCTCATCGCCGAGGCCGCGGCGCGCGGCACCTGCCTGGTGGGCCTCACCCTCGGCGAGGCGCTCCAGAGCCTCCGCTCGCGGGTGCGGGTGCTCGCGATCATGCGCAAGGGCCGGCTGCGGAAGATGACTCCCGATCTGCGGATCACCGACGCCACCGTGCTGGTGCTCGCCGGCACCGCGGAGGACCTCGACGAGTACGACGCGCAGTTCCAGACCATCGGCTGCTCCGAGGACCCGGTGGTGATCCTCGGCGGCGGCCGGGTGGGTCGCGCCGCCTCCCGCGCCCTGAGCGACGAGGGCGTGCCCAACACCATCGTGGAGCTCGAGCCCGGCCGGGTCGAGAACTCCTACTCGGTGCTGGAGGGGACGGCGAGCTACGCCGTGGTGCACGGCGACGCCGCCGATCAGCGCATCCTGCGCCGTGCCGGCCTCGAGCACGCCTCGGGGGTGCTCGTGACCCCGCGCGACGACGACCTCAACGTCTACCTCACCCTGTTCTGCCGCAGGCTCCGGCCCGAGCTGCAGATCGTCTCCCGCGCCACCTACGAGCGCAACGTCGCCACGCTCTACCGCGCCGGCGCCGACGGCGTGCTCTCCTACGCCACCATCGGCGCCACCGAGCTGTGGAACCACGCCGGGCTCAGCCACCGCGTGCTGGTGGCGGAGGGCAACGAGCTGTTCCTGGTGCCGCGCCCCGCCTCCCTCGCCCGCCGCTCGGTGCGCGACGACGCGGTGCGCCGCCGCACCGGCTGCCACATCGTCGCCGTGCTCGACGAGGACGGCACCCTCGCCTACGACACCGAGTCGATCCCCTCTGCCCCCGGCCAGCTGCTGCTGCTGGGCGATCGGCACGCCGAGCGCCGCTTCCGGGAGACCTACCTGGGGCGCCGCCGGCGACTTCGCCGCTCGGGGCCGACAGACCTCGGCGCGCGCGGATAGGCTGGTCGGGCCCCGTTCCCGCTCTCAGGAGTCCCATGTCCCCCGCGCCCGTCAAGCTCGCCGTCGGCGACCCCGCCCCCGCGTTCGACCTCCCCATCGCCGGTGGCGGTCGGGTGGACCTCGCCGCCCTGCGCGGCACCCCGGTGCTGCTGTGGTTCTACCCGGCGGCGAACACCTCGCTGTGCACGAAGCAGGCCTGCGACCTGCGCGACAACCATCAGATGTTCCTCGACGCCGGGTACCGGGTGATCGGCGTCTCGCCGGATCCTCTGCCCGAGCTGGAGCGATTCGTCGCCGAGCAGGAGCTGCCCTACGACCTCGCCTCCGACGAGTCCCACCAGGTCATGGAGGCGTACGGCGCCTGGGGCGAGAAGAACATGTACGGCAGGCTCGTGGAGGGCACGATCCGCTCCACGTTCGCGATCGACGCCGAGGGCCGGCTGAGCTTCGTGAAGTACCGCGTGGGCACGCCGAAGCACATCGCCCTGCTGCAGGAGAAGCTGGGGCTGTGACCCCGCGGGCGGGGAGCCGGCCGCAGATGTGACGTGATCTGCTCTCCCTCGCTTTGGCGCACTCCGCCCGCTCCCGTATGCTGTATCGGCGTGCCGGGTGCAGCCCGGCGCCAGGAGACGTGGCAGAGCGGCCGAATGCGCTCCCCTGCTAAGGGAGTAGGCGACTACAATCGCCTCGGAGGTTCAAATCCTCTCGTCTCCGCCGCACGGACGGGCCGTCGACCAGGTGAAGAACCTGGTCGGCGGCCCGTTCCGCGTGCGGGTCACTCCTCGCCGAGGGTGGTCCACTCGGGGCCGTCGGACTCCAGCAGGTCCGGGTCGCGCACCAGCTCCTGATGGGTCTCGCCGCTGCGCAGTCGGCCGGCGAGCTCCTTGAGGGTCTCGCGCAGCACCGCGCGGGCACGGGAGTCGTCCCCGGCGTCCAGCGCATCCAGCAGGCGTGCGTTCGCCTCGGTGAGATCCGCGCGCACGCCGTAGCCCAGCGGATCCGAGAAGCTGCCCATCCGGGTGAGGATCACGATGGTGTTCATCGAGGAGATCAGGAAGCGGTTGCGGGTGATCTCGGCGATCTGCAGGTGCAGGTCGAGATCCGCGTTGCCGGCCTCGATCACCTCTTCGGCCTCCAGGGCCCGACGGGTGCGCTCGAGCGTCTCGCGCAGCGGTGCCAGGAGCGCCGCCACGCCTGCGTCGTCGCCCCCGGCGCGCAGGCCCGCGACCCGATCGGCGACGATCGAGGCGGACTGCATCTCGATGCCCAGGCGGTAGTCGATGAAGTCCGACATCGTGCGGGCGTCCATCGTGGTGACGAACAGGCCGCGCCCGGGGATCTGCGTGAGCAGGCCGTCGCGCACCAGGCGCTGGCACGCCTCGCGCAGCGAGGAGCGGGAGATCCCCATCTGCTTGGAGACCTGCACCTCGGGGATCGTGTCCCCGGGGCGCAGGTCGCCCACGTAGATCGCGTTGCGCAGCTCCAGCTCGGCCTGGTCGATGATCGAGGGCCGGCGCAGAGGCTGCATCATCGGCAGCCGGACCGCTTCCTGGCGGGGGCTCATGGGGATCCTCCTGGGCTCGGGCGCGCACGCGCGGGGCGACGACCCATCATCCCTTGTCGCGGGGCCGATGCCGGGGGTCGTCGGGAGTCATCGCGCTCACATTCTGCCCCCGCGGGGCGTCGGAGGCGAGGCCCGGCCGTGCCGTAAAGGGCCGCGCGCGGGCCCGTCGCAGGTGGCCCGGGCGGATCACGACCCCATCACGAACTGCCTGCGAACCCGTCACCGCGGGGGCGGAGTCGCTAGCGTGGGCCGTGATCAGATCCGCAGATCGTCGGATTGTCCGACACGTGTAGTGTCATGGGGCACGTTCGCGATTGCAGACACCGACGCCAAGGGAGCATCTTCCATGCAGAACCGCCGCAGCTTCATCCGAGGAAGCGGACTCGTCCTCTCGGCCGCCGCGCTGGGCGGCCTCGCCGCCTGCAGCCGCACGAGCACCGGCGGTGGTGACGGCGGCTCCGGCGGCAGCGACGGCGGCGGCGGGGGCGATCTCCTCAGCCAGCTGCAGGAGGCCGGCACCATCACCGTCGGCTTCGCCGGCGAGGCGCCCTACAGCTTCGAGGACGGCGGTGAGCTCACCGGCGCCACCGTCGCCATGCACCGCGAGATCTTCGGCGAGCTGGGCATCGACACCGTCGAGGGCATGCTCACCGACTGGGGCTCGCTGATCCCGGGCCTGAACGCGGGCCAGTTCGATGCGATCAGCGCCGGCATGTCGATCCTCCCGGATCGCTGCGCCCAGGCCGCGTTCAGCAATCCCGAGTTCCAGTACACGACCGCGCTGATGGTGCCCGAGGGCAACCCGGAGGGCCTGGAGAACATGCAGTCCTTCGTGGACTCCGGGCTCACCGTCGCCACCATGTCCGGCGCGGTCGAGGCCGGCTACGTCGAGTCCCTGGGCCTGGACGGCATCGAGGTGGGCGGCCCGCAGGACGGTGTGGACGCCCTGAAGGCCGGCAACGCCGACGCCTTCGCCCTCACCGCCATCTCGCTGAACTGGCTCGCGGACAACACCGTCGACGGCGTCGAGGTGACCGAGAGCTTCGTCGCGGACATCGACGGCGTGAAGCAGTACGGCGCCGGCGGCACCGTGTTCCGCCAGGAGGACACCTCCCTCCTGGACGCCTACAACGAGAAGCTCGACGAGATCATCGCCGATCCCGACCGCTACCTCTCCATCGTCGGCGACTTCGGCTTCACCGAGGGCGAGCTGCCCCCGGCGGAGATGACCACCGAGATCCTCTGCTCCGGTGATCTCTCCTCCCTGCAGTGACCCTCGCTCCCATCGATAATGCTCCGGCGCACCCCGTCACGGGGTGCGCCGGAGTGCCGAGCGCTCGAGAGGTGATGTCCCGATGGACGGAGTGATCGGCTTCGTCGAGGATCTGGGCCCGAACCTCCAGCTGGTGCTGGAGCGGATGCCGATGATCGTCGACGGCGTGATCACCACGATGCAGGCCACCGTGCTCGGTGCGCTGCTGGCGCTGGTGATCGCCTTCGTGTTCGGCCTCGCCCAGATCTCGAAACTCCTGGTGGTGCGGGTCGTCGCCCGCGTGTTCGTGGAGTTCTTCCGCGGCACGTCCCTGGTGGTGCAGCTGTTCTGGCTCGCCTTCGTGATGCCGCAGCTGCCCTACCCGCTCGGCTTCCAGCTGGAGCCGATGCTGGTGGCCGTGCTGGCGCTCGGCCTGAACTACGGCGCCTACGCCGCCGAGGTGGTGCGCGGCTCGATCGGCTCGGTGCCCAAGGGCCAGTACGAGGCGATCAGCGCCCTCAGCCTCAGCCCGGCCCGCGGCATGTTCCGCATCGTGATCCCGCAGGCCTGGGCGCTGATGATCCCCTCGCTGTCCAATCTGTGGATCCAGCTGCTCAAGGGGAGCGCGATCGTGAACACGGTGCTGCTGTACGACCTGTTCTTCCAGGTAGAGCAGCTGCGTGATCGCACCGGCACCTGGTTCGCGTACATCTTCGCGCTGCTGGCCTACTACCTGCTCGCCTGGCTGATCGTGATCCTGATGAACGGCCTGGAGATCCGTGCCAAGCACCGCATCGGGCGCGGCCCGGGCCTCACGGAGAACTGGCGCGCCCTGTTCCAGGCCCCCGGCACCACCCCGTCCGGCAAGCGCTCGCTGCGTGCGGTGAAGGACAAGGCGTCGGCCCGCGTGGCCACCACGAGTGCAGGAGGTGTCACGCCATGAACCAGAACCCGTCCTGGTGGGACTGGAGCCATGCGGCCGCCGCCCTGCCCACGCTGCTCGACGGCTTCCGGTACACGTTGCTCGCGACGGTGCTCGGCACCCTCATCGCGCTGGTGCTGGGCCTACTGGTGGCGATGATCCGTCGCAGCGCGCCGAGGATCATCGCCACGCCCTTCACCTGGGTGGTGGAGTTCGTGCGGATGACCCCTCTGGTCGTGCAGCTGGTGTTCGCGAACCTCGTGCTCTCGCCGTACTTCGACTCGACCCTGATGATCGGCATCTGGGTGCTGGGCATCCACTACACCACCTACATGGCCGAGGTGTACCGCGCCGGCATCGACTCGGTGCCCACGGGGCAGTGGGAGGCCGCGACCGCGCTCTCCCTGCCGCGGGCTCGCACCTGGCGTGCCGTGGTGGTGCCGCAGGCGATCCGCAACACGCTCCCGGCCCTGGGCAACTACGCGATCTCCATGTTCAAGGAGACCCCCTTCCTCGTGGTGATCTACGTGGGGGAGATGGTGCGCAACGCCCAGACCTACGGCGCGGGCACCTTCCGCTACACCGAGGCGATCACCCTGGCCGGCCTGATCTTCCTGGCCGCCAGCTATCCGACCTCCGTCCTGATCCGACGACTGGAGAAGAAACTTGCCTGAGAACACCGAGAGCACCGCCGGCAGCGGCGGGCAGCCCCACATCGAGTTCCGCGACGTGGTCAAGAGCTTCGGCAGCAACACCGTGCTGGACGATCTCAACTTCACCGTCGGCAAGGGCGAGCGGGTCACCCTGATCGGCCCCTCCGGCTCCGGCAAGACCACGATCCTGCGCCTGGTGATGACCCTCGAGGAGCTCACCGGCGGGTACATCCACGTGGGTGGCGTGCCGCTGCAGTACGAGGAGCAGGGCGGGCGCCGGGTGCGGATCTCCGACAAGCGCCGCCGGCGCACCACCCAGCAGATCGGGATGGTGTTCCAGCACTTCAACCTGTTCCCCAACATGACGGTGATGGAGAACATCATCGAGGCGCCCGTGCACGTGATGGGGCTCGGCAAGGACGAGGCGGCCGAGCGGGCCGAGGCGCTGCTGGACAAGGTGGGCATGGCGTGGAAGAAGGACGCCCGCCCGTCCCAGCTCTCCGGCGGCCAGCAGCAGCGCGTGGCGATCGCCCGCGCGCTCGCGATGGACCCGGAGGTGCTGCTGCTGGACGAGGTCACCTCCGCGCTGGACCCCGAGCTGGTGGGGGAGGTGCTCGGCGTGCTCAAGGACATCGCCGCCGAGACCGACATCTCCATGCTCATCGTCACCCACGAGATGCAGTTCGCCCGTGACGTCTCCGATCGCGTGATGATGTTCGACCAGGGCTCCGTGGTGGAGCAGGGGGTGCCGGACAAGATCTTCAGCGCACCGGAGCATCAGCGGACCCAGGACTTCCTGCGCGCCGTGCTCTGAGCTGTCCACGGCAGTCCGCGGACTGTCGACCCGAGGGCGCCGACGCCCACCCGCTGTAGTCTGTGCCCGTTCGTTCCGCGCCGACGCGGTCGCCCTGCATGCTGTCGGCGGCCGCCTCCGGCGTGCCGACCCCAGGAGGCCCCGTGCCAGATCCCGACGCCATCGCCGTTCCGACCCTGACGAGCGAGTTCCCCGTCGTCGGCGACGATCCCCACATCGACGCCCCGCTGCGGGCGACGGTCCGTCGTCTCTCGACCCTGCTCGGCGGCACCCTCGCCGACCAGCACGGACAGGAGCTGCTCGACCTGGTCGAGCAGGTGCGCAAGCTGACCAAGGAGGCGAAGTCCGCCGACTCGGAGGCGAGCGCCCACGACGTCCAGGCGCGCCTGGCCGAGCTCCCCATCGAGCAGGCCACCGCCCTCACCCGCGCCTTCACCCAGTACTTCCTGCTGGCCAACGCCGCGGAGCAGGTGTACCGGGTGCGTGCCCTCGACGAGCGCCCCTCCGCCGAGTCCTGGGTGCCGCGCACGGTGCGCGCCGTCCACGAGGTGCTCGGCGCCGAGGGCCTGCAGCAGGCGGTCGACTCCCTCGACGTGCGCCTGGTGTTCACCGCGCATCCCACCGAGGCCTCGCGCCGCGCGGTGCTCACCAAGCTGCGCCGCATCTCGGACATCCTCGGCGTGGAGACCGAGGAGGGCACCGTGGAGCGGCGCCGCCAGGACCGCGACCTCGCCGAGCTGATCGAGACGCTCTGGCAGACCGACGAGCTGCGCCGCCAGCGCCCCACCCCGCAGGACGAGGCGCGCAACGCCCTCTACTACCTGCGCCAGATCTTCCGCCAGACCATGCCCGGCATGCTCGACGACCTCCGCGAGGAGCTGCGCGAGCACGGGGCGGACCTCGGCGACGGCCAGGTGCCGCTGCGCTTCGGCTCCTGGATCGGCGGCGACCGCGACGGCAACCCGTTCGTCACCGCCCAGGTCACCCGCGAGGTGCTCCAGCTGCAGGCCGAGACCGCCCTGGACTTCGCGATCGAGGTGGTGGAGGACCTCATCCTCGAGCTGTCCGTCTCCAGCGAGCTCGCCGGCGACGACGAGGAGCTGCGCGCCGGCATCGCCGAGGACCTCTCCCACAACCCCGAGGTGGACGCGCTGCAGCAGGAGCTGTACAACGAGGAGCCCTATCGCCTCAAGCTCGGTGCGATGCGGTCGAAGCTGCGCGCCACCCAGGAGCGCATCCGCAGCGGTGCGGCGCACGAGCACGGCCGCGACTACGGCGACAGCGACGAGCTGCAGGACGACTTCCGCGCCATGCGGGACGCGCTGCGCCGCCACGGCGGGGAGCGTGCCGCCGACGGCGCCCTTGCGATCGCCCAGCAGGTGCTCGCCGCCTCCGGGCTGAACCTCGCCACCCTCGACGTGCGCGAGCACTCCGAGAAGCACCACGACGTGCTGGCGCGGCTGTTCGACCGCGTGGGCGAGCTGGACCGCCCCTACACGGAGCTGGACCGGACCGAGCGCACCACGGTGCTGGGCCGCGAGCTGGGCAGCCGTCGGCCGCTGGTGGGCTCGGCGATCACCGAGGACGAGTCGATCCTCGACGACGCCACCCGCACCACCTACAACGTGTTCCGCGAGATCCGCGACGCGCACCGCCTGTACGGCACCTCCGTGATCGAGACCTACATCATCTCGATGACCCACGGCGCCGACGACGTGCTGGCGGCGGCGCTGCTGGCGCGCGAGGCCGGGCTGCTCTCCCTCGCCGGCAGCGAGGAGAGCCGGGCGGACATCAGCTTCGTGCCGCTGCTGGAGGAGGTCTCCGAGCTGCGCCACGCCGGCGAGATCCTCGACGAGCTGCTCTCCGATCCCTCCTACCGGGAGCTGGTGCGACTGCGCGGCGATCGCCAGGAGGTGATGCTGGGCTACTCCGACGGCAACAAGGACGCCGGCGTGATCACCAGCCAGTGGGAGATCCACCAGGCCCAGCGCTCGCTGCGCGATGCAGCGGCCCGCCACGGCGTGACGCTTCGTCTGTTCCACGGTCGCGGCGGCTCCGTGGGGCGCGGCGGCGGCCCCACCTACGATGCGATCCTCGCGCAGCCGTACGGGGTGCTCGAGGGCGAGATCAAGTTCACCGAGCAGGGCGAGGTCATCTCCGACAAGTACATGCTGCCCTCGCTGGCGCGGGAGAACCTGGACCTGTCGCTGGCGGCGGTGCTCGAGGGCTCGGCCCTGCACACCACGCCCCGGTCCACCCCCGAGCAGCTGGAGCGCTTCGGCGAGGTGATGCAGTCCGTCTCCGACGCGTCCTTCGCGCGCTACCGCACCCTGGTGGACGACGAGAACCTGCCGGAGTACTTCGTCTCCGCCACGCCGGTGGAGCAGCTGGGCGACCTGAACATCGGCTCCCGCCCCTCCAAGCGCACCACCTCGGAGAAGGGCCTGGACGGCCTGCGGGCGATCCCCTGGGTGTTCGGCTGGACGCAGTCGCGCCAGATCGTGCCCGGGTGGTTCGGCGCCGGCTCCGGCCTGAAGGCCGCGCGGGAGGCCGGCCTCGAGCCGGACCTGCACGAGATGTACCGCAGCTGGCACTTCTTCCGCACCGTGATCAGCAACGTCGAGATGACCCTCGCCAAGACGGACATGCAGATCGCCGCCCACTACGTGCACTCGCTGGTGCCGGAGCGGCTGTGGTACCTGTTCGATCTGATCCGCGAGGAGTACGAGCTGTCCGTGGCGGAGATCGAGCGCCTCACCGGGGTGCTGGGACTGCTGGACAACCAGCCGATCCTCAAGCGCACCCTCGCCGTGCGCGACCGCTACCTCGACCCGATCTCCTACATGCAGGTCGCGATGCTGCAGCGGGCGCGGGCGGCCGCCGAGCAGGGCGAGGAGCTCTCCCCGGAGCTGCAGCGCGCGCTGTTGACCACCATCAACGGCGTCGCCGCAGGGCTGAAGAACACCGGCTGACCCCCGCGGCGGCGCACCTGCACCGGTGCGCCGTGCCGGCGAGATCGACGTGCGGGCCACTTTCCCTGGGGGACAGTGGTCCGTTCGTCGTCCTCGGTCCACGCGGAGGGAGCGCTCCAGGGCCTCCGCGGCGCGGGAACCGCCTGCCCCGCCGGCGCCGGGCCCGCAGCCCCGGTCAGTCGCGGGCGGGGTGCAGCTCCCGCTCCATGACGTCCATCCCGAGCCCTGCCACCTTCAGCTCCGCCGGGTTCCCGGGGAAGGGCACCGAGCGTCCCACGGGGACGAACCCGCGCCGCAGGTACCAGGCGTGCAGCTCGGGCCGGGACTGCAGCACGCGGATCATCAGCACGTCCACCCCGTCGGCACGCAGCGCGGCGGCCTGGGCCTCCAGCAGGCGGCCGCCGAGCCCTCGGCCCTGCGCGGACGGGGCCACGGCGAAGAGTCCGAGCTCCGCGCGCACGATCCCGTGCTCGTCGGCGGGCTCCCGGTGGGTGTAGCAGCAGCCGTGGAGCGTCGCGCCCTCCTCGGCGACGATCAGGGAGATCGACGGGTCCTCGAGCATCGCCCGGACCTCGTCGCCGTCGGTGCGCGCCCCGCCGACCAGGTGGGCCTCCGTGGTCCAGCCGCCCTCCCCGCGGTAGGCGGCCTGCGTGAGGGCGACCAGCTGCTCGACGTCGTCCGCCCGGGCACGACGCAGCAGCGGGGCGTCGCAGGAGGTGCCTGCGACCGAGGCGGGTGCCGCGCCGGCGTCGCGGGGCGGGGGAGGAGTCAGGCGGTCGCCCGGAGCCGGGTCAGGCGACACGCCGACCCGCCTCGTCGGCCTCCTGCGGTCCGCGGCCGATGCGGCCCAGGCGCTGCAGCGCGAACAGCAGGCCGTGGCCGTCGGGCGCCGTGACGGTGGAGGGCCCGCCGGGGCCGTGCGGGAAGGTCGCCAGCGGCCGACGGGAGCCGTGGGCGAGCAGCTGCTCGGGCTCGGTGAGGCGCCGGATCAGCACGGTGTCCACCCGATCGGGGTGCTGCCGCGCGAACTCGTCGTAGATCGAGGGATCGTGCTGGCCGTCGTCCCCCACCAGGATCCAGCGGATCCCGGGGAAGGCCTCGGCCAGGTAGGCGAGGGCGCGGTGCTTGTGGTCCGGGCCGGAGCGGAAGAACCCGGTGTGGGTGGGGCCCCAGTCGGTGAGCAGCAGGGGGCCGTCGGGGTAGCCGTTGCGGTACAGGAAGCGCTTGAGCACCGGGAACACGTTCCACGCGCCGGTGGAGAGGTACACGACGGGCATCGCGGGATGCTCCCGCGCGAGGCGCTGGTACAGCATCGGCATGCCGGGCACCACCTGGCGGGAGGACTGGTGCACCACGAAGGCGTTCCAGAACGCGAGCAGCGGGCGGGGGAGCCAGGTGACCATCACGGTGTCATCGATGTCGCTGACCAGGCCCACGGCGGTGCCGTCCGGGACGACCGTGATGTCCGCGGTGACCTCGTTGCCGGGGTCCGTCCACAGCACGGCCTGATGGGTGCCCGGGGGCAGCGCGACCTCGAGCTCGGCGTCGACGATGCCGGCGCGGTCGGCGGGCACCGTGAACTGCTCATCGCCCAGCAGCACCTGCACGGGGCGGTGGGGCACCACCTGGCCGGCGAAGTTCCGCCAGCCGCGCACCGCCATCGTGCGCATGTCGTGGACGGGCTGGTCGTGGAAGTCCGCGGGAGTGCCCGGCGAGGCGTACAGGACCCGTGCCAGCACGCGCACCCGGTGGCCGGAGCCCAGCCCGTGGAAGGGCTGCAGGCGCGGCTCCCAGTGCATCCGGCGCAGGGCGCGGCCCACCACCGCGTTCTTGACGTCCTCGATCCGCGCCGCCCAATGCGGACGGTCCGAGGGGCGCGAGGGCGCGACCGCGCGCAGCGCCCCGCGGGCGGAGGAGAGGCGGGAGGAGATCCCCACCGTGCTCAGACGCCGCGCGACATCTTCAGCCAGGCGCCCTCGGGATCGTCCTCGACGACCTCCCAGCGATCGCCCGTATCCGTGAAGCCGAGGGCCTCGTAGAGGGCGCGTGCGCCCTCGTTACCGGGGCCGACGTACAGCGTGACGGTGTCCGCGCCGTCCTCGTGCGCCCAGGCGAACACTGCCTCGGCGAGCTTGCCGGCGATGCCGGAGTGACGGGACTTCGGGGTGACCCACATGGCCTGCAGCTCCCGCTCGTTCGCGGGGGAGTCCTGCTCATGACGCACCGCGACGACGGCGACGGGCTGACCGTCGTCGATCGCCAGGAACCAGGCGGCATCGCGCACCCGCTGCTCCCACACGCCGTCCTCGTAGGTGGATTCGGTCTCCCAGCTCTGTCCGAAGGCGCTCGGGTCCGTGCTGAGGGACCGGAGACGGATCTCGCGCACGAGCGACCAGTCGTCGTCGTGGGCGCGGATGATGTCGGCCATGGGTGTCCTCCTGAGCCGTCGTTGCGTGGGAACGGGCCGCAGGCCCGTGGCGGTCATGCTCGCGCGTTGCCGCAGGCACCGCATGCACTCACGATCCAGTGTACGTTCCCGAGCGGTTCGGTGCTCACACCCGGCCGGACGTTGACACAATGGCGGGATGGACCCTGTGCGAGTGCTGACCGTGTGCACCGGCAATGTGTGCCGCTCCCCGGCGGCGGCCGTGATGCTGCGCGCCGCGCTCGAGGAAGAGGGCCTCGGCGCACGCGTCGAGGTGGGCTCCGCGGGAACCAGCTGGGAGGCCGAGGGCATGCCGATGGACGACCGCACGGAGCTGGCGCTCGAGTGCGCCGGCTACGCGCGCCCCTTCGTGCACACCGCACGCACCACTCACCTCACCGATCTGCTCACCTGGGACCTGGTGCTGCCGATGACGGCCGATCACGCCCAGCGCCTGGCCAGGATGGTGGACCAGGCGCCCGACGGGGCCGCGGTGCCGGAGATCCGCATGTGGCGGCGCTTCGAGCCCGGCGTCCCGGCGGATGCCAAGCCCACGGAGATCTCCGTGGAGGACCCGTGGTACGAGGGGCAGAACGCCTTCGACCGGACCATCCGGCGGATGCGTCGCAGCGTCCCGGGGATCGTGGTGCGGGTGCGCGAGCTGCTCGACGAGCGCTGACGACGCCGGCTGCCCGTGCCGGGGCAGGTCAGTCGGGGCGGCCGCCGGTGCGGCGGCTGTGCAGTGTGGCGCCGACGAATCCCGCCGCGGTGAGGAAGCCGATGCCGAGCACGGCGAGCAGCACCTGACGCATCGTCCCGACCCCGGTGTCCGAGGTGTCGGAGATGGCGTCGAACAGGCGCACCACGGGGCCGCTCTCCTGGGCTGCGGCGGCGGGCTGTGCCGCGGGGAGCGAGGGGGCGGAGCTCCCGCCGCCGGCGGCGGCGTCCTGGTCGGACTTCTCGGTCTCCTGCGAGGGCGCCTCGACAGGGGCGGCGGGGCGGGAGCCCTCGGCGGAGCGGGAAGCGGTCTGCGTCGCCGTGGAGGACGTGCGCGAGGGGAGCGTCTCGGGCTCCGGCGCCTCGGTGGCGGTGGGCTCCTCGACGGGCTGGGTCGGTGCTGAGGTCTCCGCCGGCCCGGGCTCCGCCTCGGGCTCGCTCGTCGGCGTGGGAGCAGGCTCGGTCTCGGTCTCGGTCTCGGTCTCGGTCTCGGTCTCGGTCTCGGTCTCGGGGGCGGAGGGCTCCGGAGCCTCGGTGTCCGCTTCCTCGGAGGCGGTCTCGCGGTCCGGGGTGGGGGTCGCCGGCTCCTCTTCCTGGTCCTCTTCGGTCGCCGAGTCGTCGTCCTGGTTCTCTTCGGTCGCCAAGTCGTCGTCCTGGTTATCTTCGGTCGCCGAGTCGTCGTCCTGCTCCTGCTCGCCGCCTGAGCCGGACTCCGGGGTGAGCCCGCCGGTCTGGTCACCCCCGGACTCCTCCTCGAGGTCGGTCTCGCCCGACCCCTCGTCGGTGTCGTCATCCCCCGAGTCAGTCCCGTCGGCCCCGCCGGCCTCTTCGGTCGGGTCGGTCTCACCGGTCCCGCCGGACCCGCTGGTGGAGTCGCCGTCGTCGGGCTCTTCGGTGGTTCCGCCGTCATCAGGCTCTTCGGTGGTCTCCTCGTTGGACCCGTCGCCGTCGGGGTCTTCGGTCGTCCCCTCGCCGGACCCGTCGCCATCGGGGTCTTCGACAGGCCGATCCCCGTCGCCCTCGTTGCCCTCCTGCTGTTCTCCGCACGTCCCGAGTGCGGGATCTCCCTGGGCGCCGGCACCGGCCGCCTCGACGCCCTGGCAGGGGTCGGCGGGGTGCGGGGACTTCTCGGAGGGATCGCCTTGGGCCTGATCGCTCCTCGAGGAGTCGCTCGCGGTCGCCGCGGTGGAGGGCAGGGCGTCCTCGCTCGGGGGTGCGGCGAGGGCGGGCGCGGCTGCCACGGAGACGGCGAGAGCGGCGGCGGCGGAGCAGGCGCAGAGACGGGCACGAACACGCATGGGCGTGGCCCCCTCTCCTCTTCACGCGCTCGCGAGCCGTGGTCGGTGGCAGATCCGTCGGGTCCGGCGGAGCACGATACCCTACCGGCTCTTTACTGACGACCCCATGGTTCCGCCCTCCCGGCGTGCTCTGCAAGGGGGTGTGGACGACGCCACCCCCTGTGGCATGGGCCTCCCTTGGGGAGGGCTTGACCATTTGTTGACAGTCCGGGAGGGCCTCCGTGCGGGGCGCGTGGTCGATCCCTGCAGGTCGGCAAGGGGTTTCCGGCCTGCGGGCGTGCCGGCGTCCCGAAGCCCGCATCGTGGCGGAGCCCGCGGCACGCTCCCGGGCTCGAGCACGCAGCACGACGCCGCCGTCCCGCGGAGGGGCGGCGGCGTCGTGGGGAGGGCGAGTGCGCGGGGACGTCTCGGCGCGAGGAGCGCGGGTGGTCGGGCCGGGGCCCCGTGGGCGGGGTCAGTCCGTCAGCGCCTCGGCGACCAGGGCCTTGGCGGCGTCCTGCACCTGGCCCAGATGCTCCTCGCCCCGGAACGACTCGGCGTAGATCTTGTAGATGTCCTCGGTGCCCGAGGGGCGGGCCGCGAACCAGGCGGAGTCGGTGGAGACCTTGAGCCCGCCGATCGCCCCGCCGGCCGGGGCCTCGGTGATCGCCGAGACGATCGGCTCGCCGGCCAGCTCGGTCGCGGTGACCTGCTCCGGGCTGAGCGCCTTGAGCTTCGCCTTCTGCGCGCGGTCCGCCGGGGCGTCCGTGCGGGCGTAGGCGCTGGCGCCGAACTCCTCGACCAGCTCCGCGTGCAGGGTGCTGGGGGAGCGGCCCGTCACCGCGAGGATCTCCGAGGCCAGCAGCGAGAGGATGATGCCGTCCTTGTCGGTGGTCCACACCGAGCCGTCGCGCCGCAGGAACGAGGCCCCGGCGCTCTCCTCGCCGCCGAAGCCCACCGAGGAGTCGATCAGCCCCGGCACGAACCACTTGAAGCCCACCGGCACCTCGTACAGCTCCCGACCCAGCGACGCCACCACGCGGTCGATCAGGCCCGAGGAGACCACCGTCTTGCCCACCCGGGCGGTCGCGGGCCAGTCCGGGCGGTGCGTGAAGAGGTAGCGGATGGCGGTGGCGAGGTAGTGGTTGGGATTCATCAGCCCGCCGTCGGGGGTGACGATCCCGTGGCGGTCCGCGTCCGCGTCGTTGCCGGTGGCGATGTCGAACTCGTCGCGCTTCTCCAGCAGGGAGGCCATCGCCCACGGGCTCGAGCAGTCCATGCGGATCTTGCCGTCGCGGTCCAGGGTCATGAAGCTCCAGCGCGGATCCACCTCGGGGTTGACCACGGTGAGGTCGAGGTCGTGCATCTCCCCGATCTCCGCCCAGTAGTCCACGGCGGCGCCGCCCAGGGGGTCCGCGCCGATCCGCACTCCGGCGCGGCGGATCGCCTCGAGATCCACCACGGAGGCGAGGTCCTGCACATAGGTGTGCAGGTAGTCGTACCGCTCGGCGTCCTGCAACGCCTTCTGCCGGCCGTGACGACGCACCTCGCGCAGGCCGCCCGCGAGCAGCGCGTTGGCGCGCTCGGCGATCCACGAGGTGGCGTCGGTGTCCGCCGGGCCGCCGTGGGGCGGGTTGTACTTGAAGCCGCCGTCGCGGGGCGGGTTGTGGCTGGGGGTGACCACGATGCCGTCGGCCCGGCCGGGGTCCCCGGCCGCACGGCCGCGGTTGTGCACCAGGATCGCGTGGGAGACGGCCGGGGTGGGGGTGTAGCCGTCCTGGGCATCCACCCGGGTGGCGACGTCGTTCGCGGCCAGCACCTCGAGCGCGGTGTCGAAGGCGGGGCGGGAGAGGGCATGGGTGTCCCGGCCCAGGAACAGCGGGCCGCGGATCCCCTGCGCGGCCCGGTACTCCACGATCGCCTGCGTGGTCGCGGCGATGTGGTCCTCGTTGAAGGCGGTGTCGAGCGAGGAGCCGCGGTGCCCGGAGGTGCCGAAGGAGACGGCCTGATCCGGATCCGACGGATCGGGGTGGCGGTCGTAGTACGCGTCGAGGAGCGCGTCGACGTCGACGAGGTCCTCCTCCAGAGCTCTCTGTCCTGCACGCGGGTGCATGATCACCACTCCATCCTCGGGTCGGGGCGTCTGCGGCCACTGTAGGCCAGGGAGGCTGCGCGGGCGGGGCACCTGCCTGCGGGATGAGACGCCGCGCCCGCGCCCGTGCTCAGGAGCGCCGCGAGCGCAGCAGCAGCACGATGCCCACGATCGTGAGAACCAGCCCGGTCAGCCCCGCGACCACGGAGACGATCGCGCCGATCAGGGCCGGGGCGATCATCCCCAGGGCGTCGAACGGCCCCATGTAGACGGGGGCGTCGGTGCCCGTGCAGGAGAGGGTGGCGGTGGTGTCCTCGATCGCGACCGCGCCCAGCACCTGCACGTACTGCGAGCCGTCCGGGAAGGTGATCTCGGTGGAGCTCGGCACCGTCGTGATCGCGCCGCCGCTGCTGCCCTCGACGGTGCAGGTGGCCTCCGCGAGATCCTCCTGCGGCACGTAGACGATGAGCATCTGATTGCCCTCGACCTCCACCTGGGCCGTGCCGCCCTCCATCGCCTGCGGGCCCGCGGTGATGTCGGCCGAGAGCGAGGACACCGTCCACACGATGCCGACGATCAGGGCGAGCGGTGCGATCACCAGCAGCAGCACCAGGCCGCTGACCAGCGGCCACAGCCCCCGGCGGCGCCGAGGTCGCGGCGTCGGGGCGCCGGAGGCGGGGAGCGGACCGGTCTGCGGGCCGAACGGATCGTGCGCGGCCTGCGGGGAGCCGTCAGGGAGGGTGGGATCGCCCCAGCCGCCGCCCCGGGCGCTGCCGTCGGAGGCATGGGCCGCGGGCGCGCCGGCCGACGGGGCCGCACCCCACGGGGCATCCTGCGCGGGCGCACCGTACGAAGGGCGCGCGTGCCCCGGCGCGGGCTCGGGCGCGGCGCCGGTGGGCCCCGGGAGCCCATAGCTGGGTCGCGGGCGCGGGGCGGGAGTCGTGGACTCGCCGTCGGACATCGGCTCTCCTTCGAAGATGGGCTTGGCCCAGGGTAATCGGCCCGCCCGGGAGGTTCCCGGGACCGCGCCGCTGGGGGTGCGCCCTGCCCTCCTCCACAGAACGGTATTGCCCGCTGGGCTTCCGTTCTTGGAAGCGAGGCGGGCAAAGCTGTGGGGGTCAGGCCGGGGTCACGGCCAGGCTCAGCCCTCGACGAGGCTGAGGCCCGTGCCCAGCAGCGCCGCCCCGAGCACGGCGGTGGCCAGGGGCGTGCTCAGCCACACCAGGGCGATCTGCAGCGCCACCGGCCAGCGCACGGTGCGCAGCCCCTTCGCGGCACCGGCGCCCACCACGCTCGAGGCCAGGGCATGGGAGGTGGAGATGGGGGAGTCCAGGCCGAACAGGCTCAGTGCCATGGTCGAGGCCGCGGAGACCTCGGCGGAGAGCCCCTGGGCGACGCTGAGATCGGTGAGCCGGCGGCCGAGGGTGCGGATGATCCGGTGCCCGCCCATCAGGGTGCCCGCGCCCACCGCGACGGCGACGCCCACCATGATCGCGGCCTCCGGCACCGGCGAGGCGGGGACCGTGGCCGCCGCGATCACGATCATCGCCAGCGGCAGGCGGGAGTCGTTGATCCCGTGCCCGGTGGCGACCGCCCCCGCGGAGAGGGTCTGCGCGAAGCGGAGATGGCCGCGCCGCAGGCGCTCGTCGCGGCCGATCCGCAGCAGGGCGTGCATCAGCACGAAGGCGAGAGAGGCGGAGAGCGGCGGCCCCACCAGGGAGACCACCAGCAGCGCGCCCAGCTCCTCCCACGGCGCGGTGGCGCCGAGCACCAGCGAGGCCCCCAGCGTCGCCCCGAAGAACGCGTGCCAGGTGGAGGCGGGCATCCCGAACCACCAGGTGAGCAGGTCCCAGAGGATGGTGGTGAGCATGATCGCCAGCATCGCCGCGCCCAGCCGGTCCGGGGCGCCGCCGGTCGCCTCCAAGAGGGGCGCCAGCCCCAGCAGGTCGATCGCCCACTGGGCGGTGACCATGATCAGCATCATCCCCAGCAGCGCCCCGAGCAGGTTCAGCACCGCCGCCATCATGAGAGCGGCGGATTCGCGCAGGGTGCGGGTGGCGATCGTGGTGGAGACGGCGTTGGAGGCGTCGTGGAAGCCGTTCATGTACGCCATCCCCAGCGCCGTGACGACCACCAGGGCGAACAGGACCGGAGTCACTCAGGCGTCCTTGACCCGCAGCAGATCGGCGATCCGCGCCAGCTTCTCCAGCAGGACGATGGTGTCGCGGAGGGAGTGGGCGACGTCGTGCAGCGGCAGCAGCTCGCCGGTCGAGCCCCCGCGGGAGGAGATCTCCGCCAGGGCGCGGCGCACCAGGCGGTCGCCCTGGCGCTTGAGCTTGCGCACCTGAGCGTAGTACTCCCCGAGATCCCGCACCCCGGCGAGCTTCCAGGTGGCGGCGACGGTGAGCTCGGAGGCCCGTTCGATCCCCTTCGCCGCCTCCATCAGCGGCGTGGGCAGGGCGCCGGTGGAGGTGAGCACCAGCAGCTCCGCCGTGTGCTCCATCGCATCGACCGCATCGGCCATGGTCAGCGCGAAGTCGTACAGCAGCTCCGCCTCGTAGGGCGTGATCAGCGAGTGCGCCAGCCGCTCCGCGATGCGGCGGCACAGCTCCTCGGCCACGGTGGCCTGCTCGTGCAGCCGCGGCGCGATCCGGGTGCGTTCGCGGATCCCGTGGCCCAGCAGCTTCGAGTGGGTGTCCGCCGCCTGGACCAGCAGCTCGGCGAGTTCGGTGAACAGGCCGTAGAGGGGGCGCTCGGTGCGCTGAGGGAACAGCCGGGAGAGGAACTGCATCACCTGGGGTCGCCTCCTCGCGCCACGTGGCGCCTGACACCGCGGGCCCCGCAGCGCGGGCGCGGACCGGATGTGATGCTGAGGCGCCGGACCGGGATGCGCCTGTCGGCGCGAAGGCCGCTCGAAGCGGCAAATGTTGGAGCCCGGGGCAACCGCGGCCCGGCGCGCATCCATCGTAGGGCACGACGGGGAGAGCGGGGCAAACCGGGGCGGGCCCGGCATGGCATGGGCCTCACTCCAGCAGGCCGGCCTCCGCATGGCGGCCGGCCGCCGTGAGCGCCTCGCCGGTGCTCAGCAGGCGCTCGGCCTGCCGGGTGCGCTCGTCGTCGCGGTCCTCGTCGGCCAGATGGGCGGTGCCGTGGGCCACGATCGTCGCCACCGCGCCGGCGCGGCGCAGCGCGAGCCCCAGATCGCCGGTGAAGGCGCCGCGCAGGATGTCGTCCATCGTGCGGTGCACCTCGTGGACGTCCGGCGGCTCGGCGAGGCCGGAGAGGTAGCGCAGGCCCGGCACGGTGCGGGAGCCCGCCCGGTAGCGGTGCACCACGTCCTCCCCGTGGCGCTGCGACCACGTGTGCAGCACGTACAGGCGCCACAGGGCGCCCGGGAGGGTGGTGGCCGGCGCACCGGACCACAGCGCGGCCAGATCCGTCAGGCCGTCGTCCGCCGCCAGGGACACCACGCGCTCCACGACCTCCGGGTCGGAGCTGTGGAACACCCCGTCCAGCAGGGCGCGGGCCGAATCGTGCGCGAGGTCCGAGGAGGTCGAGGGATCCGGCGCGCCCGGGATCGACTCGGCGACCGAGGGGAACAGCGCGGCGGGCCGACGGAAGCGGCGTGCGGAGGAGTCGTGCGGGGGCATGGGGCGCACACTACGCGCCGCCCCCGCACCGCCGCACTACGCTGGGAGCATGACGATCCCCCGGCAGATCGGCCCGGAGACGGGGCCGCGCACCGCCCTGCCCGACTACCGCCGCAGCAGCGCCACGGTGGAGCGGATGGTCTCCGCGCTGCAGCAGGGGCGCCATCGCGCCGAGGCGGCCTCAGGACCCGTGCGGGCCCTGGTGCCGGCCGCCGCCCTCCGCGACACCGTGCTGCGGGCCGTGGCGGCGGCGGTGCTGCTGGGCGGCGCGCTGCTGTGCGTGCCGGTGGGAGTGCTGCTGCTGAGCGGCCTCGAGGACGGGCGCGCGCCGGGGGCCGGGCTGCTGGTGGTGCTGCTCGCGCTGGGCGCCCTCGCCCTGGCCCTGACCCTGCTGGGCCTCCGCTTCGGGATCGTCGCGCTGGGCACGGCGCGCTCCCGGGTGGAGGTCTCCGCCCCGGGGCTGCGCGTGGTGGGGCCGCTGCGCTCCCGGGACGTGCCGTGGCACGAGATCGCGCAGATCGAGTCGCGCGTGGTGCACCCGGTGCACTGGCACACCGCGGCGCTGCGCCTGCGCGACGGGGAGCGGGTGCTGATGCCCGCCTTCGACCGGCACATCTGGACCTACGGCCAGCCCTCCGGCCAGGACGTGCGCGACCTGCGCACCGAGCTGCACCGGCGCGAACGGGCGGCGCGGCGCACCTCCTAGCGGACCCCGGCCGCGGAGCTCCTGCTCAGGCGGCCGCGCCGGGGGCGCGGCTGGCCCCCTCCTCCCACAGCGCACGCACGGCCTCGACCACCTCGTCGGGCCCGATGTCGGAGACGGCGAGCACGCCCTCCGCGTCCAGCGGGAGGTGCCCGATCCGCCAGGAGCCGTCGGCCTCCGCGTGGAACATCAGCGGCGTGGGGTCCTGAGGGGTCTCGATCGCGGTGCGGCGCAGCGAGACCGTGCGCTCCGCGCCCCCGGCGAGGAACGCCGTGACGATGTCGCCCACCGAGGCCGGCACCTGCTCCGGCCCGGGCAGCGCGGTGACCACGAAGGAGTCCAGCTCGTCCTGGGTGAGCATGAGGATCGCGTCCTCGGCCTTGACGAGGAACGCCATGCGCATCGCCTCGCCCTCGGCGAGTGCGAGGCCCAGCCACCGGTCCGCGGCGGTGAGCGCACTGGCGACCACCTGCCCCTCCTCGCCCAGCAGCCACTGGCCGTCCTCGGAACGCTCCACCTTCCCGCGGGCGCGCAATCCGGAGGTCACCGCGGCGGTGACGAACTCCCGCGCGGACTCGGGGGCGCTGCGCAGCCCCACCTGCTCGCGGGTGATCCGCGCGCTCTCGGTGTCCCGCAGGCCCAGCATGAAGTCGATCTCGTAGGCGGTGTAGATCGTCACCGGCTCCTGGGCCTGCTCGTGCGCATAGGCCGGTGCGGTCGTGGTCTCGCTCAAGGGTCCCCCTGGAAGGCGCGGTCCGGGCGTCGGGGAGCGACGGCCGGCGGTCGTGTCACGGGAAGCATGGCAGATGCCGAGCCGGCGCTCCACCGGCCCGCGACCCCACCTCGCGCCCCCGGCGCACCCCCGCGGCGGGACCCGTCGGCCCGGGAACCGGCGCGGCGGCGGGAGGGCCCTCCCTGCCGCTAGGCTCGCAGGATGCAGGGGCATGACACCGCACACCACGACGCCGTCGCGGCGACCGCGCTGGGGAGCGACAGCACGCGCTCCGTCTACCGCGATCTGCTGCGGTTCGGTCCCCGCTCCCGCAGCGAGCTCTCCCAGCGCCTCGCGCTCTCCGCCCCCACCGTCACCCGCGTGACGAGGGACCTGCTCGAGCGGGACCTGCTGCACGCCCTGGCCGCCGTGCCCCTCGCGAAGGGACGCCCCCAGGAGCCGCTGGACATCGAGGAGAACCGCGGCCCGCGCTTCGTGGGCGTGAAGGTCACGGCCGACGAGATCCACGCGGTGGTCACCACGGTGCGCGCCGTGGTGCTCGAGGAGCTCGTGCTCACGCTCGAGGACCCCTCCCCGGCCCGCGTGACCGCCACGATGCTGCTCGCCGTGGAGGCGCTGGTGGACGCGCACCCGCACGTGGTGGGGGTGGGGGTGGGCCTGGGCGGCCTGGTGGCCGGGCGCCGCACCGTGCTCGCCTCGCACCTGCTGGGCTGGGACGAGCCGGTGGAGCTCGCCGCCGCGCTCGAGGAGCGGATCGCGCTGCCCGTGGTGGTGGAGAACGATCTGATCGCGATGGTCGAGGGCCTGCACTGGTTCGGGATGGGGCGCGGCTACCGCTCCTTCGCCGTGCTCACCGTGGGTGCCGGCGCCGGCATCGCCACCGTGATCGACGGGCACGTGGTGCGCGGCCACCACCACATGGCCGGGCTCACGGGGCGCCTGCCCGTGGGCGTGGACGCCCGGGGGGAGCCGCTCGCGCTCCGCGACGTGGCCAGCACCTCCGCCGTGCTCGCCCGCGCCCGCGCCCTCGGCGTGCTGGGGGAGGCCGACGGGCTGGCCGCCCTCCGCGCCCGCCTCGCCGCCGGCGATCCCGGCGCCCTCGAGGTGGTGCAGGGGATGGCGCGGGCGCTCGCCGTCGCCGCCTCCGCCGTGCTCGCCGTCACGGACCCGGAGGCGATCGTGCTGGGCGGCGAGACCGTGGACCTGCTGCACGCCGCCGACCCGGTCTTCGCCGACGCCCTGCACCGGGGCGCTGCGGGGCGTCAGCAGGACGTGGTGGTGCGCACCCTCACCGGTGACTTCGACGACTGGGCCCGTGGGGTCGCCGTGATCGCGGTGCAGGCGTACGCCGGGGCCATGCCCTGAGGCACGTCCCCGGCGCACGTCTCACGGTCCCTCACTCGAACAGGGCGTTGACCCGGTCGTTGTAGGAGGCGAAGTCCGCGCCGTCGATCTGGCGCATCCAGCACTGGTCGAAGGCCGCCTGCATGATCGAGGCGATCGACGCGGAGTTCTCCACCAGCGGGTACAGGCCCGTCTCCCCACGGGCCACCCGGTCCGTGAACGGGGTGACGTCCAGGCCGCGCGCCGAGTACGCCTCGATCGCCGCCTCGGTGCCCACGTCGGTGGCGGGGAAGAACGGGGCCCGTTCGCCGATCACCTGCTGGGCCTCGTCGGAGGCGAGGAACGCGATCAGTCGCGCCGCCTCCTCCTTGTGCGTCGACTGCGCGGAGATCGAGTCGCCGAGCCCGTTGAACATCGACACCGGCGTGCCCGCCGGTCCGGTGGGCAGCGGGGCGATGCCCAGCTCCATGCCCTCCATGTTCGCGAAGGTGCTGATCATCCAGGAGCCCACCGTCACCAGCGCCGCGGAGCCGGACTGCAGCTGGCTCTGGGTGGGGGAGGAGTCGCCGAAGGTGCCGAAGGGCGGGAAGAACCCCTTGTCGACCAGCCCGAAGTACCAGTCCATGGTGGCGGCGAAGCGCTCGTCGTCGTAGTTGAAGCGAGTGCCCCAGGTCGGCTCGTCCGTGAACGTCCAGCCGGTCGAGAGCGCGAACGGGGACCAGCTGGTCTGCCCGGTGTAGTCCGTCCCGGCGTCCGCGCCCAGCCCGTAGCGGGCGATCGAGGTGGGGTCGAAGCCCTCCTCGTCGCCGCGCACCCCGTTCGTGTCGACGGTCAGCCGCGCCAGCATCCGCTCGAAGCTGCCGCCGTCCTCCGGGTTCCAGTCGAGGTTCTCGAGGTCCTCGGGGGCCAGGCCTTCCTCGGCCAGCATGTTCTGGTCGTACAGCACCGCGATGGTGTCGTAGTCCTTGGGGATGCCGTACCGGGTGCCGGACTGGTCGCTCCACAGCTCCTGCAGGCCGTCCTGGAACTGCTCCGCGGCGACGTCCTCGAGGGCGGCCAGCCCGTCCAGCGGGGCGATCACCCCGAGGTTCACGAACTCCGGGAAGCGGGCCAGGTGGTCGGTGAACGCGTCCGGGCCGGCCTCGGCGACGAAGCTCGCCGTGAGCTTGGTCCAGTAGTCGTCCCAGCCCATCTGCGTGATCCGCACCACGATGTCCGGGTTCTGCTCCATGAACAGATCGATCGCGGCGGAGTAGGCGGGCAGCTGGTTCGCGTCCCACAGCCAGTAGTCGATCTGGGTCGCGCCCGACGGGGCGGAGCTGTCGGCGCCGCACGCGGCGAGCGCCCCCGCTCCGGCCGCCCCGGCGGCCAGCGCCGCCGAGCCCTGGAGCAGGCGCCGACGGGACAGGCCGGGTCGGGTGGGCAGGGGACGACGCGACAGCGCGCTGTCAGGGTGGTTCTGAGAAGTCATCGGGGGCACCTCACTTGATCCCGCTGAAGCCGATGGAGTTGACGATCTTCTTCGCGAACAGGGCGAAGAGGAGCAGCATGGGCGCCGCGGCGACGAGCGTCGCCGCCATCAGGCCGGACCAGTCCGGCCCGGTGCCGGGCGCCTGCGCCCGGAACACGCCCAGCGCCACGGTGAGCACCCGGGACTGGTCGGTGTAGGAGACCATCAGCGACCAGAAGTACTCGTTCCAGGCGGTCATGTAGGTGAGCAGGGCCAGTGTGGCCAGCGGTGCGCTGGCCATCGGCAGGATGAGGGTGAAGAACACCCGGGCCTTGCTCGCCCCGTCGATGAGCGCCGCCTCCTCCACCTCGCGGGAGATGTTGTTGAAGAACTGCCGCAGGAAGAAGATCGCGAAGCTCGAGATGAACAGCGTGGGCAGCATGATCCCCAGCAGCGTGTCCACCAGGCCCAGGTTCTTGATCAGGATGAAGTTGGGCAGCAACGTGAAGATCTGCGGGATCATCAGCGAGCCCAGGAAGATCAGGAACACCGTGTCCCGGCCCCGCCAGCGCAGCCGGGAGAAGGCATAGGCGGCCATCGCGCAGGAGAAGGTCTGGATGATCGTGACCGTGGTCGCGACGATCACCGAGTTCAGCAGGTAGCGCCAGAAGTTGATCGACGCCCCGGAGCCTCCCTGGGAGATGGCGGTCTCGACGTCCTGCAGCCCGAAGACGCGCTCGAAGCCGCCGGTGTTCAGCCCCACCGGCAGCAGGCTCGCCGGATCGGTGGCCAGGGCGTTGTTGCTGGACAGTGCCGTGCGCAGCATCCAGTAGAAGGGGAACAGGGTGATCAGCAGGAAGATCACCATCACGGCCCAGGCCGCGATCTTCCCCCAGGGGACGCTGCGGCGGGGACGGAGGGCGGTGCGGCCCTCCGCCGTGGTGCGGGGCCGGTCGATGTGCGGTGCGGTCGTGGTCATCGCTGTCTCCTCTCAGTCCAGGTCCGACTGGCCGGCGCGGCTCATCCAGTACTGCGCGAAGGTGATCACCATGAGGATCACCAGCAGCGCGACCGAGAGCGCCGAGGCGTAGCCGAACTCGTACTGCGCGAAGGCGTTCTCGTAGATGTACATCTGGAGCACCTTGGAGGCGTCGGCGGGACCGCCCTGGGTGGTCACCGAGACGGTGTCGAACACCTGGAACGAGCCGATGATCGTCATGATCAGCACCAGCGCGAGGATCGGGCGCAGCAGGGGCAGCGTGATGCGACGGAACATCGTGATCTCGCCGGCACCCTCCGTGCGTGCCGCCTCGTAGAGGAACGCGGGGATCGACTGCAGCCCGGCGAACAGCAGCAGCGCCGTGTAGCCCATGTGCCTCCACACGTTGACCAGTGCGACCGTGGGGATCACCCAGGTCTCGGAGGCCCAGAACGCGATCGGGTCGAAGCCGATCCACTGCAGGAAGATGTTGAACACGCCCATCTGGGTGTCCAGGATCCACAGGAACACGATCGCGGCGACCACGTTGGAGACCAGGTACGGGGCCAGCACCAGCGAGCGCAGCACCGTGGACTGGGTGAGCCGCTGCATGAGCACGGCGATCACCAGCGCCACGACCGTCTGCACGCCGATGTTGATGGCCACGTACAGCACCGTCACCCGCAGCGAGGTCCAGAAGATCGGGTCCGCGAGCAGCCGGGAGTAGTTCTCCAGGCCCACCCACTGCGGCGGGGTGAGGGTGGTGTATTCCGTGAAGGAGTAGTAGATGCCGGTCAGCAGCGGCCAGACGAGGAACACCAGCAGGCCGACGGAAGCGGGCGCGATGAACAGCAGCGCGAGCTTCGTGTCGTCCTTCCGGCGGCGCCTCGTCGGGACCGACCGCGTCGACGTCGTCGCGGTGGACATGGGGGCCTTCTTTCGGTGGGGTGGGGGTGGGTGGTCGGATCGGGGAGCGGACGCGGGGCCGGCGGCCCCGCGGCTCACTCGCGGGTCAGGGAGAGCAGCAGGCCCTGCTCCGGGTCGAGGAGCGGGGCGGAGAGTCCTGCCCGCCCCAGCACGGTGCCGGGCAGGGAGACACCGTCCTCCGCGAGCGCGGTGCGCATCCACGGGGGAAGGGTGAGGCGTGCATGCTGGTCGGCGGGGAGCAGCGCGCGCACGCGGTAGGTCGCCGCGGGATCCAGGCCGGGCAGTCGCAGGCGGGGCTCCTGGGCGGTGTCGGCGCGGCCCACGGCGGTGACCTGGAACAGGGCCTCCTCGCGCTCGGGTGCGACCACCCCCTGCACCCACACCCGGCTCTCGCCGCGGTCGGCACGCACCAGCTCGCCGCGGAACAGCAGGTCGCGGTGCTGCGTGTACAGGGCGATCCACGCCGTCAGCTCCTCGAGCTCCGCGGCGCTCGCCTCGGAGAGGTCCCACTCGATGCCGAGGTGGCCGAACAGCGCCGAATGGGCGCGGAAGCCGAGGGTGTGCAGCCGCCCGGTGGTGTGGGAGCGACCCGAGGCGATGTGGCTGCCCATCAGCTCCAGCGGGATCAGCTGCGAGGTCCAGCGGTGCATCTGCTGGCGCTCCAGCGGGTCGATGCAGTCCGAGACCCACACCCGATCGGTGTGCTCGAGCACCTCGAGGTCCACGCGCGCCCCGCCGGAGGAGCAGGACTCGATCTCCAGGCCGGGATGGGCGGCCTTCAGCTCGTCCATCAGGCGATAGGCGGCGAGGGTCTGCTCGTGGACCGCCGCGCGGCCGGTGGCGCGGGTGGCGGCCTCGAGCAGGTCGCGGTTGTGGTCCCACTTGAGGTACCCGATGTCGTACCGGTCCAGCACGGCGAGCATCTGGTCGCGCACGTGCTGGTAGGCGGCGGGAATCGACAGGTTCAGCACCTGCTGGTGGCGGGACTCGAGCGGGAGAGCGTCCAGGGTGGGCCCGAGGATCCACTCCGGGTGCGCCCGGGCGAGGTCGGAGTCCTCGTTGACCATCTCCGGCTCGAACCAGAGGCCGAACTCCATGCCGAGCCCGGTGACGTGGTCCACCAGGGGCCCGAGCCCCTCGGGCCAGACCTCCGCGGAGACCTCCCAGTCGCCGAGGCCGGAGAAGTCGTCGCGGCGGGAGCCGAACCAGCCGTCGTCGAGCACGTACCGCTCCACGCCGAGCGCGGCGGCGCGGTCGGCGAGGTCCGTGAGCCGGGCGAGGTCGTGGTCGAAGTACACCGCCTCCCACACGTTCAGCGTGACCGGACGGGCGGTGTCCACGTGGTGCGGGCGGGCCCGCAGGTGGCGGTGGAAGCGGCGGGCGACGGCGTCGAGCCCCTCGCCGTAGGAGGCGTACAGCCACGGCCCGGTGTACTGCGCGCCGGGGTCGAGGCGCATCTCGCCCGGCAGCAGCAGCTCGCCGCCGCCCAGCACCCGCCTGCCGGTGCTGGTCTGCTCGGCGAGGTGGCGGTGGTTCCCGGAGAAGGCGGTGTGCACGCCCCACACCTCGCCGGCGCGGAAGCCGAAGCCGGCGCGGCCGGCGTGGAGCACGTGCGCGGCATCGGCGCCGGTGCGGCCGCGGCGGTTCTCCCGCAGATGGGTGCCGACGGTGAAGTCGCGGCGCTGCGGCGTGCGCTCCTTCGTCCACCGGCCGGCGAAGTCGAGCAGCTCCTCGGCCTCGTCGGGGACGGGCAGGGCGAGGGTGAGCTCGTCCAGGGCGTAGGGGCTCCCGCCGGTGTTGGTGAGCGTGGCCCGCAGTCGCAGCAGGCCGGTGGGCAGGAGCTCGAGCGTGAGGGCGACGGCCAGGCCCTGGGCGGGGTCGGCGAGGTCCAGGCGCACCGCGGCGGCCCCGGTCTCCGCATGCGACGCGGTCAGCGGCGCGCCGTCGAGCACGATGCCCTCGGTGACCAGGCGGGAGGTCCACCCGGAGCCGTCGGGCCGCGCCCCGCTGAGGCCGGGCCGACCGATCCATCCGTCGGAGACCTGGGGGAGGAGCCCGATCCGCACCGGGACGTCCACCGCGTTCTGGGGGACCGCGTCGATCCCGGCCTCGCACAGGGCGTCGATCCCGGCGGGGCCGAGCGGGCCGAGGTCGGCGCCCCAGTGGGCCACCGCGGGGATCCGTCCGTCGGTGACGTCCAGGACCACGGAGACCCCGGCGGCGCGCAGGTGCAGGCGCTGCGTGGCGCCGGGACGGGGTGCGGTGACGGTGGTGTCGAGGGGGATCCGACGAGGGGACAACGGTGGCCTCCGATGCTGCGGGACGGGGGTGGAGGGCGGCTCCGCCCTCGCTTTACTAAAACTATGAAAGTAAACCCCGTCTCGTCAAGGGGTGACCGTGCACGGATGTCGCGGCGGCCCCGCTACCCTGTCCCCACCCCCGAGAAGGCCAGGAGTTCCGCATGATCCTCACCCAGTCCTCGAAGCTGCGCGACGTGTGCTACGAGATCCGAGGACCGGTGCCGGCCGAGGCTGCACGGATGGAGGCCGAGGGGCACAAGATCCTCAAGCTCAACATCGGCAACCCGGCACCCTTCGGCTTCGAGGCGCCGGACGAGATCCTCGTGGACATGATCCGGAACCTGCCCACCGCGCAGGGGTACTCGGACTCCAAGGGCATCCCCTCGGCACGGCGCGCGGTCGCGCAGTACTACCAGACCCGGGGCATGCCCGGCATGGAGCTGGACGACATCTACCTGGGCAACGGCGTCTCCGAGCTCATCCAGATGACCTGCCAGGCGCTCGTGGACGACGGCGACGAGGTGCTGGTCCCCGCCCCGGACTACCCGCTGTGGACCGCCTCCGTCGCGCTCGCCGGCGGCCGCGCCGTGCACTACCGCTGCGACGAGGAGCAGCACTGGTGGCCGGACGTCACGGACATCGCCGACAGGGTCACCCCGCGCACCAAGGCGATCGTGGTGATCAACCCCAACAACCCCACCGGGTCGGTCTACCCCGAGCACGTGCTCCGCCAGATCGTGGAGGTGGCGCGGAAGCACGACCTGCTGATCCTGGCCGACGAGATCTACGACAAGATCCTCTACGACGACGCCGTGCACACCCCGATCGCGTCGCTGGCCCCCGATCTGCTCTCGATCACCTTCAACGGGCTCTCGAAGGCGTACCGCGTGGCCGGGTTCCGGGCGGGATGGATGGCGCTGTACGGGCCGAAGGACCATGCGGCGAGCTTCATCGAGGGCCTCGACGTGCTCTCGAACATGCGCCTGTGCCCGAACGTGCCGGCCCAGCACGTGGTCGCCACGGCGCTGGGCGGCTACCAGAGCGTGAACGAGCTGCTGCTGCCCGGGGGGCGGCTGCGCGAGCAGCGCGACGTCGCCTACGAGGGGCTCAGCGCGATCGACGGCGTGGACGTGGTGCGGGCCTCCGGGGCGCTGTACATGTTCCCCCGGCTGGACCCGGAGATGTACCCGATCGAGGACGACGAGCAGTTCGCCTTCGACCTGCTGCGCTCCAAGAAGATCCTGGTCACCCAGGGCACCGGCTTCAATCTCGCCACCTCGGACCACTTCCGCCTGGTGACGCTCCCGTCCGTGGACGTGCTCGCCGACGCCGTGGACCGCATCGCCGACCACCTCGCCGCGATCCGCCGCTGAGCGCGGCGCGGGCCCCGGCGGCCCGGCGCCTCGGCGCGCCCTGCCCCCGAGGCCGGGGTGCGCCCCGTCCCGGGGCGTCGCGACGTGCCCGGGCGACTCAGAGCGCCAGGCCCACCACCAGGGCGAGGACGGCGAGCAGCGGGAGGGTGCCCTGCCGGATCGCCGCCGAGCGGTGCGCGGGGGAGGACAGCAGCAGCACCGTCGCGGCCGCCAGCATGCTGCCGGTGCCGGCCAGTGCCAGCGCCGCCCCCACGGCCGTCGTGCCCGCGAGCAGCAGCACGGCGCCCAGCGCCGCGAGCACGGCCAGGAAGAGGTTGTAGAACCCCTGGTTGAAGGCCAGGGCGCGGGTGGCCGCGACCTCCTGGGCGCTCTGCCGGCCGAACACGGCCTGCGCGCGCGGGGTGCCCCACAGCAGCGACTCCAGCGCGAAGATCAGCACGTGCAGGGCGGCCGCGGCCAGGGCGAGGGCGGAGCCGAGGATGATCACGGGGACCTCCGGTCGGTGGGCTGGTTGTGAAGTGACCGTTCCAGTATAGTGGTGGGCGGGTCGCCGCGCCATCCTCCCGCCCCGCCGGGGTCCGGGGGCGGCGCAGACGGCACCGACAGCGACGAGCCCACCGGGAGGGACCATGGGGCGACCGGCCGCCTTCGATCGCGCCGAGGCGGTGCGCGCGGCGCGCGACGTGTTCTGGAGCGAGGGGTACGAGACGGCCTCCATGGCTGCGCTCCAGCAGGCCACCGGCCTCAGCGCCAGCAGCGTGTACCACTCCTTCGGCTCCAAGCGGGGCCTGTTCGACGCCGCCGTCGAGGACTACCTCGACCAGGTGGTGCGTCCCGGCCTCGCCCCGCTGACGGGGCCCGAGGTCGCCCCCGAGGCGCTCCTCGCCTATTTCCGTGCGGCCCGCGAGCGCTTCGCGGACCCGTCCGGCCGCACCGTCGTCGACGGCTGCCTGCTGGTGAACACCGCCTGTGTCGGGGTCGCCAGGGACAGCGGGGTCGCCGAGGTGGTGCGTGCCTACCGCGCCGAGCTGCACGCCGCGTTCACCCGCGGCGCGCGTGCCCGGAGCCCCCGGCAGGCGCCCGCGGAGCGCGAGCGCCTGGTGGAGACCTGCGTCTCGCTGCTGATCAGCGCGCTGGTCATGACCCGGGTGGACACCGGGGCGGCGCTCGCCGCCCTCGACACCGCCCTCTCCTACCTGCAGAACGAGGACACCCCATGAAGCCCCTCTACACCACCGAGGCCCTCGCCACCGGCGGCGGCCGTGACGGCCACGTCGACGTCGCGGGCTCCTCCCTCTCCCTGGATCTCGCGATCCCGGCGGCGATGGGCGGCAGCGGTGCCGGCGCGAACCCCGAGCAGCTCTTCGCCGCCGGGTACGCGGCATGCTTCCACTCCGCGCTGCTGTCCGTCGCGCGCTCGCAGAAGGTCGCGATCGAGGGCTCGAGCGTCGGCGCCCGCGTGAGCATCGGCTCCGAGGACGCCGGCGGCTTCTCGCTCGCCGTCGAGCTCGAGGTCGTGCTGCCCGAGCTCGACCACGACACCGCCCAGGCGCTCGCCGACGCCGCCCATCAGGTGTGCCCCTACTCCCACGCCACCCGGGGCAACATCCCGGTGACCGTCACCGTCTCCGACGACTGAGCTCGTCCCCGAGCACGAGGGCCCCGACGGGATCGCTCCCGTCGGGGCCCTCGTGCGGGGACCGCGCTCAGGGGCGCAGCAGGACCTTTCCCTGGCGGCCGTCCGTGAGGGTGGCGTCCACCGCATCGACGACCTCGTCGAGGCCGAAGGTGCCGGCGGCCGGCAGGGTGACCTCGCCGGAGAGCAGGCGGGCGAGGATCTCGCCGATCAGGCGCCCACGGGTCTCGGCGCTCATCGCGGCCGAGACCTGGGCGCCCCAGAAGCCCTCGACCTTCAGGTCGCGGAAGATGATCGGTCCGGAGGGGAGCGCCATCGTGGCGCCGCCCATCGCGCCGAACACGACCAGGCGCCCACCCCGGCCCAGCAGCGAGAGCACCTGGGCGGCGGCCTCGCCGCCCACGGAGTCCAGGCCGGCGGCGACCTGCGCGTCGCCGATGAGGGCGCGGGCCTGCTCCTCCCAGTCGTCCTGGTCGGTGGCGACCACGTCGCCGATGCCCTGCGCCGCGAGCTCCTCGATGCCGCTGCTGCGGCGCACCAGGCTGATCACGCGCAGGTCGCGGGCGCGGGCGAACTGGGCGACCAGGCGGCCGACGGCGCCGGTCGCCGCGTTCTGCACGAGCACCTGGCCGGGGGCGAGGTCGAGGTGCTCCAGCAGGGACAGGGCGCTGAAGGGCATGGCGACCAGCTGGGCCGCGGCCTCGTCGGGCAGCTCCGCCGGGAGCGGGAGCAGCGAGGCGGCGGGCGCGAGGAACAGCTCGGACCAGGTGCCCGGTGTCGCGGCGACGGCCACGCGATCGCCGACGGCGACGGAGTCGACGCCCTCGCCGAGCTGCTCGACGACGGCCACGGCCTCGCTGCCCGGGACGGCGGGCAGCTCGGGGCGCACGCCGTAGGTGCCGCGGATGGACCACAGGTCGTGGTGGTGGATCGGGCTGAGCACGAGGCGCAGCAGCACCTCGCCGGCGTCGGGCGCGGGGGTGTCGGCCTCGAGGGTCGACAGGACGTCGGCGGGCTCGCCGAACCGGGTGTAGGACACGCTGCGCATGAGAGGACCTCCCTGTAGTGGAATGCTCGCTCCACAATAGGGGCTCCGCACGATTGCGCCCGAACGGCTGTGAGCAGGACGACGACGAGCGGGGACCGCGCCGACATGCGGCGCGGTCCCCGCTCGTGGGGTGCTGAGGTCCAGTCTCAGGCGTTCGAGGGGACGGTCATCCCGTCGCGGGAGACCCGCACCATCTCTTCGCGCTCGACCACCTTCACGCGGGCGCGCGGCTCGCCGTCGGCATCCACCGCGGCGGCGCCCAGCGCCTTCTCGTGCTCGTCCAGCGCCGTCCAGCCGTCCCACGTCGTGTACTCCACGCCGCGCTCGTCCAGCAGGCGCAGGATCGCGTCCTCGTCGCGCTCGGGCGCCCGGGCCAGCGTGCCCGCCTCGACGTCCTCGAGCAGGCTGGTGATGGTCTCGATCGCGTCGGACTTCGTCGCGCCGATCAGGCCCACCGGGCCGCGCTTGATCCAGCCGTTGGCGTAGACGCCGGGCAGCACGGTGCCGTCCGCCTCGGTGACGCGGCCGGCGACGTTGTGGATCACGCCGCGCCGTGCGTCGTAGGGGATGCCGGGCAGCTCGGAGCCGTGGTAGCCGACGGCGCGGTACACGGCGCCGAGCTCGTAGTCGACCATCTCGCCGGTGCCCTCCAGGCCGCCCTCGGCGTTCAGGCGGGTGCGCTCGAACCGCATGCCGGTGACCGTGCCGTCCTCGCCGAGCACCTCGACGGGGCGGTGCCAGAAGTGCATGTGCAGGCGGCGCCGCACCGGTCCGCCCTCGCGGTCGGTGGGCTCCTCGCCGGCGGCCTCGCGGCGCTGCTGCTCCTCGAGCCAGCCCACGAACGTCTGCACCACCTGGTCGGTGCGCTTGTCCGCCCGGATGGCCTCCCACTCGGCGTCGGTGATCTGGTCGAGGTCGCGCGGGTCCATGACCACCTGCAGGCCGCGGGGGTGGGCGAGCTCGCGCGCCTCGAGCGGCGAGAACTTGGTCTGGGCGGGGCCGCGCCGGCCGAACACGTGCACGTCCGTGGTCTCGGCGGCCTGCAGGCCCTCGTACACGTTCTGCGGGATCTCCGTCCGCAGCAGCTCGTCGGCGCTCTTGGAGAGCACGCGCGCGACGTCGAGCGCCACGTTGCCGTTGCCGATCACCGCGACCTGCTGGGCCTCCAGGCCCCAGGTGCGCGGGTAGTCCGGGTTGCCGTCGTACCAGGCCACGAAGTCCGCGGCGCCGTGGGAGCCCTCCAGCTCGATGCCGGGGATCGCGAGGTCCGCGTCCTTCAGCGCACCGGTCGCGAAGATCACCGCGTCGTAGTGGCGGCGGAGGTCCTCGGCGGTGAGATCGGTGCCGAACTCGACGTCGCCCAGGAAGCGGATGTCGCCCCGGCCCAGGATCCGGTGCAGCGCGGTGATGATCCCCTTGATGCGCGGGTGATCGGGGGCGACGCCGTACCGGATCAGCCCGAAGGGCGCCGGGAAGCGATCGAACAGATCGATGGAGACCTCGAGCTCCCCGTTCTTGACCTGCGCGCTGCGCAGCAGGGTCTCCGCCGCATAGACGCCGGCGGGGCCGGAGCCGATCACGGCCAGGCGGAAGGGCTGCTGGGAGGAGGACATCTCACCTCGGTCTCGTGGCGCGCGGGCGCCGGGTCGGATGCGGTGCGGAGCGTGCGCGTCCCACACGACGCAGCCTGCTCCCCACAGATTTCCGCATCACTCTATACGCGAAAATCGGGCCTGCCATGTGGACTGTGAGCTGGCCGACGCCGTCACTCCGGGCTGCTCCCGGAAGGCGGCTCGGGCACCACCCCGACGGACACGTCCAGCGTGCTGGTGGCCCCGGGAGGCCCCACCACGATGCCCTTGAGCGGCGGGACGTCGGCGTAGTCCCGGCCCCAGGCCGTGGTGACGAAGCGCTGGTCCACGAAGGTGCGGTTGGTGGGATCGATGTCCACCCAGCCGGTGCCGGGCACCAGAACGCTCAGCCAGGCGTGGGAGGCGGCGGAGCCGATCATCTCCCCGACCGGCGCGGTGCCCAGCGCCCCGCCGGCCGACGGGGCCGTGCGGAGGTAGCCGGAGACGTACCGCGCCGCGAGCCCGGCGGCCCGCACCGCCGCGACGCCCACGTGGGAGAAGTCCTGGCACACCCCGTGCCGGGCGGCGAGCACCTCCTCCAGCGTCGAGGAGACGGTGGTGGCGGCGGAGTCGTAGGTGAAATCGGTGTGGATCAGGGCCGTGAGGTCCGCGAGGCACTCGCCGATGGCGCGGCCCGGGGTGAACACCTCCGCGGAGATCTCCCGCGCCGCGGTGCCCGCGGGGATGCGGGGGGAGGGGTGGACGAAGTCCAGCCCGGAGTCCGGCAGCAGGGAGCCCCAGTGCTCGGGGGTGCACTGCTCCCAGGGGCGGGACATCGGCTCGATCGGGTAGCGGCGGTCCGCGACGGTGACGCGCGCGTGCGAGTGGACGTCCAGCTGCGAGTGCGGCTCGTCCACCAGCAGGTAGGTGGAGGAGTTGCCGTAGAAGTCGGTGTGCGCGGTGAGCCGGGCGGGCGCCGGCTCGACCACCACCTCGTGCGAGAGCACCCGCTGGTGCGGGGTGGCGCGCGGCTCGATGTGCGCGCGGCCGAAGTTGCGCGAGACCGGCTTCGCGTAGCGGTAGGAGGTGAGGTGGTGCACCCGGTAGTGGATCGGCTCCACCGGGGTCTGCTCCTCCTCGCGCAGCGGCAGCAGGGGCCGCCGTCGCGTGCTCGCGGGCGTGCCGTCGGCGGTGCGGGCGGGTGTGCTCGAGGCGTTCTCAGACATCGTCGATCCCCCATCTCGAGGTGGACTCCGAGGGGCGGAAGTACCGGTTCTCCAGGGCGGTGGCGAGCTCGCGCAGCGAGTCCATTGCCGCATCGACCTCCTCCAGGAGGGCGGTGGGGGCGCCGCCGGCCACCGCGGCCCCAGCTCCTGTCGCGCCGCCGACGGGGCCCTCCTCGGCCGCGAGCGGCCGGAGCATCTCCTGCGGGTCCCAGGCGCCGAGCCGGGAGCGCAGCGCCGTCAGCGGGGCGCGCAGCTCGGGGGTGGGCTCCACCTCCGGCAGGCGGTCCAGGGCCAGGCCCAGGCGGTCCATCTGGAAGGCGATCGAGCGCGGCAGGGTGGTGTCCGCCAGCAGCAGCTCCAGCAGCAGCTCCGGCTGCACCGCCGCGTGGTAGGCGCGACGGTAGGAGGCCCCGGCCTCGGTGATCAGCGCCACCGCGGCAGAGGTGCGGGCCTCGACGGCGTGGCTGCGGCGGCGGCCCAGCACGGCCCGCAGCAGGGCCAGCAGGCTGCTGGCCCGTTCGATCTTCCGCCCCACCTCGGTGAGGTCCCAGGCGAGGTTGCGCGGCATCGAGTCCGCGACCGCGCCGGAGAGGGTGAGGCAGCCGTCGACGATCTCGGTGAGCCCCTGCTCGAGCGGGGCGGCGTCGTGCCCGGCCAGGGCGCGCAGGCGCTGGTTCATCCGGGCGATCACGGGCCAGACGTCGTCCGAGATCAGATCGCGCAGCGTACGGGTGGTGTGGGCGAGCGCGGCGTAGGACTGCGCCAGCGAGCCGGGTCGTCCTCGATCGGTGAGCAGGCTCTCGATCTCCGTGCGCACGGTCTCGCGGTCGTGGAGGTCCACGGCCGGGAACCCGGGATAGGTGGTGGTGACCTCGGTGACCGCGCCCAGCAGCACCGCCTGCGCGGTGCGCGCGGTGGGGCCGCCCTCGGAGTCGAGGTCGTTGACCGAGTCCAGCATCGTGCGCAGCAGGCGGGCGGTGGAGTCCACCCGCTCGAGGTAGCGGCCGAACCAGAACAGGTCCGAGCCCACCGAGCGGGTCATCGCCGGGTACGCGGCCAGCGCGCCGAAGGGCGTCGTGGGCGCCTCGGCGCTCTGCGCGGCGTCCGCCGCGGCGCTGCGCGGCACCGCGACCCACACGTCCTTGAGCGCCTCCGGGCCGTCGTCGGCGGTGACCGCGACCCCGCCCGGCAGCACGTCGAAGCCGTCCTCGGTGCTCGTCACCAGCAGGCGCAGGCGCGCGGGCCGCTCCACCAGGGCGTCCCCGCCGGCGGGGTCCAGGCCCAGCCAGCCCGCCTCCACGGCGCCGGGGGCGGCGGGGCGCAGCAGCAGGTCCTCGTGCAGCAGCTGGCGGCACAGGTCCGGCAGGGCGTCGCGCAGGTGCGGGTTCTCCAGCAGCCCCGCGCCGAGCGGATTGAACACCTCCACGTCGCCGCATCGTGCGGCCTCGACCAGCCCGGTCACGCCGCCCAGCGGCGTCGGCCCGAGGTCCAGGGGGTCCACCAGCTGCGAGGGCACCAGCCGCACCAGGGCGTCCACCGCGTCCCCGGGATCGGAGTCCCGGCCGGGCAGGCGCAGGGTGAGCGCGCCGGAGCCGGTGCGCAGGTCCCCGGCGGAGACGATCGGCGCGCCCAGCAGGTTCGCCAGCCAGCTGTGGTCGAAGGCGCGCAGCGGGTCCTCGGTGTCCTCGGTGAGCACCACCGTGCGCCCGGCCCGGCCGTCGGAGCGGGTGCGCTGGTGGAGCGCGGTGCGCAGCGTGTCGAAGTAGGGGTGCAGGCGGCGCAGCGCCGTCGAACGGTACAGCGTGGGCGCGCAGCGCGAGAGCACGCGCCGCAGCTCGAGGGTGGTGCCGGCCCCGTCGGGCACGTCCACCGAGTCCTCGAGCACCACCCAGGTCCCCTCGGCGGTGCGGGCCACGGTGCTGCTGATCGCGAAGAGGTGGTGGCTGCCCCGCGAGGGGATCCCCACGGCGGTGCGCAGATAGGCGGGATCCTGCAGCAGCTCCTCCACCGGGGCGACGTCGGCGGAGAGCACGGTGCGCGGGCCGTAGAGGTCCGCGTACAGGGCGTCGAGCAGGCGCATCCGCTGCTCGAGGCCCGCCGAGAGCTGGGCCCACGACTCCGCGTCCAGGACCACCGGGACCGGATCGATCACGGGCGCGGTGGCGGAGACGTCGCCGGCGAACATCGCCGCGGCCGACGCCGCCGCCCGTCGACGGCCCCGGGGGCCGAGAGCGTCGAGCTCGTCGACCAGGGCCTGCGGTGGTGTGGAAGTCACCGGGTCATCGTAGACGCGAGCGCCGCGCACGGGGGCTCAGGAGGTGCTGACCACCGGCGTCCCCTCGGAGGGCTGGACCACCACGAAGCCCGGGCCGTGGAAGCCCAGCTGGAAAGACTCCCCGGAGCCGCGCCCGATCAGCGAGCCCATCTTGAAGTCGTTCTTGATCTGCGGCTGCAGGTTCGCGGACCAGCACACCGCCGCCTGCGGGTCCACGAAGGTGGGCTGCTGGGAGCAGTCCAGCAGCATCGGCGGGCCGTCCGAGGTGAGGGCCACCATGCCCTGTCCCTGCAGGACCAGGTTGAACAGGCCGCCGGCCATGAAGCCCGCCCCGCCCAGGGAACGGATGTCCCACTGGATCGAGCTGTCGAAGGCGAGCATGTTGCGGGTGTTGAGGGTGAGCGCCTCGCCCTCGAGCTGGATCAGGAAGATCTCGTTGTTCTGCCGGGCGTAGAAGACCTCGCCCTGCCCGCGGGTGCGCATCAGGCTCGCGCCCTCGCCGGTGGCCATCTTCTTCAGCAGCTTCATCCCACCGCCGGACCCCTGGTACGAGAAGTCCATCTGCCCCTGGTAGGCGACCATCGCGCCGGCGGAGGAGATGATCTCCGGCGCCTGCGGCGTGAGGGCGCAGCGCAGCATCTTCTGCGACTGCAGGGTCCACCGGTCGGTGGTCTGCCGCTCGTGGTGGGAGGCGTCGAAGAGAGGAGATCGCATGAGGAGAGGTGCCTTCCGGTGCGCGAGGGGCCGGGCTGCTCGCGGCCCCGACCCCGCGGCGCCCGCCGCGCCGCAGGGCGATCGTCTCACGGCCGCGCTGCGGCGGGGAGGGGCGGGGTCCGTGAGGGTGCGGTGAAGCGGGCGCCGCTCACGGCGGCGCCTCGTAGCATGTCGGGCATGGCCACCCCCCGCACGCCCCGCCGCGCCGCACAGGATCCGCTGCTGCGCGATCCTCGGCTGCGCGCGCTCGCCGAGGACTCCGGCTACGAGGTGCTGGGCCGGATCGGGGCCGGGGGCATGGGGATCGTGTACCGCGCCCGGGACGCGGACGGCAACGACGTGGCGATCAAGCTGCTGCGCCACGAGATCGCCGACGACGCCCGCGCCCGCGAGCGCCTGGCCCGCGAGGTCGCGGCACAGAAGCTGGTGCGCAACGACAGCATCGTGCGGATCCTCGACGCCGAGCTGGACTCCGCCGACGCCTTCGTGGTGACCGAGTTCGTGCCCGGGCCCACGCTCGAGGACGCCGTGCGTGCCCACGACGGCCTGCACCCCGAGGCTGTGCGCGAGATCGGCCTGGCGCTGGGGGAGACCCTGCGGCAGATCCACGCCGCCGGGGTGATCCACCGCGACCTCAAGCCCAGCAACGTGCTGCTGCGCGGCGCGAGCGAGGGCGATCTGATCGGCTTCGACCCCGACGGCGACCGCCTGGACCCGGTGATCATCGACTTCGGCATCGCGATCGCCGCCGAGGAGTCCCGCCTGACCTCGACCGGGCTGGTGATGGGCACCGCCGCGTACCTCGACCCGGCGGTGATCCGCACCGACCGCGCCGGGGAGGCGGGGGACTGGTGGGCCTGGGCGGCGCTGCTCGCCTTCGCCGCGACCGGCCGCGAGCCCTACGGGACGGGCCGTGCGGACCTGGTGTTCCTGCGCGCCGAGCGCGGGGAGATCGACGTCGAGGGCGTGCCGACGGAGCTGGATGCGTGGCTGCGGGCCGCGCTGACCGCGGAGCCCGCGCAGCGTCCCGCGCCGGAGGTGCTGCTGGAGCGGCTCGCGGCGCTGGATCTGGACGGCTACGACGACCCCGGGGCCACCGAGCTGCTGGACGCCGCGGGCCGCACCGCCGTGCTGCCGCTGGCCGGCGCCGCCGCGGCGGAGCCCGAGCAGGGCGCGAGTGCGGACGAGCCCGCGCCGGGCGGGGACGCGCGCCGCGCCGAGGAGCATCCCACCCGGGCGCTGCCGGTGGTGACCTCCCCGGCGCAGGCTCCCGACGCCGACGCGCAGCGCACCGAGGCGCTGCCCGCGATGAACACCCCCTCCGAGCCGCCCACCGAGGCCCTGCCCCGGCACACCGAGCGACCGGAACCGGCGACGGAGGCGCTGCCGGTGACGGGCCCGCCCACCCGGGCGCTGCCCGTCGTGCCCCCGCAGGCCGGGCCCGCCGGGACCGCGCCGGTGCCCGGACAGCCTGCGTACGGCCAGCCCCCGTACGCGCCCGGGCGGTCCGCGCCGCAGCCGGTCGCCGCCCCGGCGCCGTACGGGCGGCCCCACCCTGCGCCGCAGACCATGCCTCAGCAGGCCCTGCCGCCGCAGACCATGCCTCAGCAGGCCGGGACGCCGCCGTTCGCCCCGCCGCAGTTCGCCCCGCAGCACCCGTCGGCGCTGCCCCCGGGCGCACCGGGTGCCTGGCCGGTCCCGCCGCCGCGGCGTCCGCTGCTGGTGTGGATGGGGCACCTGCTGCTGGTGGCCCTCGCCGGCGTCGCCCCGTACGTCTCCCTCGCCCTGCTGCTGGTGCTGGGCGCGATGGCCCGCACCTGGGAGCGCTCGCACCGCACGCTCAGCACGCAGCGGATGCGCGGCGCCCACGGCGCCGGCCCGGCCTGGCGGGCGGGGCTCGCCGCCCCGTTCCGCGGCGTGCTGGGCCTGCTCGAGATCGCGCTGCAGGCGCTGCTCCCGCTGATCCTGGGCCTGCTGGTGGGCATCGCGGTGGACGCCGCCTGGACCCTGCTGCAGGGAAACCCCCCGCCCGACGGGCTCGCCTTCGTGCTCGCGATGTCGATCACGGTGCTGCTCACCTGGGTGGGTCTGGGCAGCGCGACCACCCGAAACGGTGCGCACCGGATGCTGGACGCCGCCGCCCCGGACCGCCTCTGGGGCGCGGTGATGCTGGTGCTGCTGCTGATCCTGCTGGGCGCCGTGGTGGTCACGCTGCTGGCCCGGGAGGGGATGGTGGACTACTTCCCCTTCCCGGACGGGCCGCGGCTGGACCAGATCGCCCTCTGGCGGCTCTGACACCCGCCGGCGGGCCCGGACGAAGACCCCACAGTCCCGCGGGCGTCCAGGGACGGACGGTTAAACTCTGCACGATCCATCATCCACTGCACCCCTTCGGGGGCGAGGAGAGTCCATGGCCGCGTCCGGTCGTCCCTCACAGTCCGCCCAGGAGCGCCGCGAGTCCCAGCGCGAGGCGCTGCGCCGACAGCGCCAGGCAGAGCTCTCGCGCCAGCGCACCGTGCGCACCGTCGTGATCGCCGCCATCACGGTGGTGGCCCTGGTGATCGCCGCCGGGCTGGGCGTGCTCATCTACCGCGCGATGCAACCCGCCGGCCCGGTCGCCGTGCCGGAGGGCATGAGCGAGGACCAGCCCTACCTGGCGCTCGGCGCCCCCGAGGACTCCGGCGCGCCCGTGCTCGAGCTGCACCTGGACTTCATGTGCCCCTTCTGCGGCCAGTTCGAGGAGATCAACGGCGAGGACGTCACCGCGATGGTCGAGAACGAGGAGGTGACGCTGCACCTGGTGCCGCGCCGCTTCCTCGACACCGCCTCCACCACCGGCGACTACTCCTCCCGCGCCGCGAACGCCCTGGTGTGCGTGTACGAGGAAGATCCGGCCAACGCCATGGCCTTCCAGCAGCTGATGTTCGCCAACCAGCCCGCCGAGGGCAGCGCGGGTCTCACCGACGAGGAGATCTGGGGCTACGCCCAGGAGGCCGGCGCCTCCGATGCCGTCCAGGAGTGCATGAGCGCGGGCACCTACGAGCCGTGGGTCAAGCAGGTCGCGGATCCGTACGGCGAGGAGAACGGCGGCGGCACCCCGTACGTCGAGGTCGACGGCACCGTCTTCGAGGGCTGGAACGAGCCGGGCGCCCTGCGCGAGACCGTGCTCGCGGCCGGCGGCGAGTCAGCCGCCTCCGACGGCGGCGAGGGCTGAGCGCGCCGGGGACCCTGCCCCGGCCCCTACACTGAGGTGCCGGTCGATCCGTCGGCCGGCACCGCCCGCTGGAGTGGCGCAACGGTAGCGCACCTGTCTTGTAAACAGGTGGTTGCGGGTTCGATTCCCGTCTCCAGCTCTCGACCGACGGCGCAGCCCCTCACCGGGGAGCACTCCTGAGGGAGGCTCACGGGTGAGGGGCTGCGCTGGTCCCGGGGCCGGCGGCCGGCCCTCGGTGCGGACCGGCCGGGGCTCAGAACGTCTCGTACGTGGCCCGGTTGACCATGAACCCCTTGCCGGTGAGGGTGTTCCAGCAGGTCATGCCGTCGAAACGGCTGGTGCAGGCCATGTTGCCGTAGGTGGCGGAGTCGTCGTACTCGAGCGTGGGCCCGGAGTCGGTGAGGAACGAGCTGCCGCAGGCGCGCTCGGCCTCGCCGTCGGCCACCTGGATCGAGAACGGGCCGTCGGAGCAGTCCTCGAGCCCGGCCTCGCTGAAGTCGCGGTCCACCAGGGAGCAGGCCACCGAGTCCTCCTCCAGCAGGCAGGAGATGTTGCCGGTGGGGGAGCGCAGCGAGGTCATCTCGCGCGCGCCCTCGGGAGCGGGCGAGACCGGGTCGGGGCTCGGTGTCTCCTCCTCGCTCGGCTCCTCGGAGGGCTCCTCGGACGGGGACTCCTCCGCGGCGGTGGTGGAGCTGTCGCGCTGGTACTCCTCGTCGTCGCCGCCCCACCAGGCACGGCCCGCCAGCGCGAGCACGACCACCAGCAGCAGCGCCAGCAGCAGGCAGCCGCCGCAGGCGAACCAGGTGCGACGCCGGGAGCCGGAGTCGCCCTCGTCCTCGGATCCGGGCGCGGCGGCCCCGGCAGGCGCGGCCGGGAACACGGCGGTGGGCGTGGGCGTCGCGCTGGCCCCGGCGGCGTCGGTCCCTGCGGCGCCCAGCGGCACCACGGGCGCGTTCTGCGCGATCCGCACCGAGGAGGAGCTCTCCGCCGCGTCGTCGCGGGCGAGGTCGCCCCACACGGAGACCGCGGCGTCGTCCTCGTGGCCGCCGTCCTCGCCCGTGGGGGCCGGGGCATGCCCGGCCCCGGCGATCGTGGCCTGCTGCGCGGGGCGGGCAGGCGGCGCCTGCGCGGCGTCGGCCGCGGCGGAGCCGTCGGCCTCGCCCTCCTGCGCGACGGGCGTGTGCGGCGCCGTGTCCTCGAGCTCCACCGGTGCGTGGGGAGCGGTCTTGTCAAGCTCCACCGGCGCGTGCGGCGCGGTCTCCTCGAGCGTCACCGGGCTGTGCGGTGCCGTCTCCTCGAGCGCGGCGTCGCCCTCACCGCCCGGCTCGACGGGCTCGCTCGGCTCGCTCGAGCCGGACGAGTCGCCCGCACCGCCCGCTTCGCTCGCTTCGTAGGCCGCCTTCGCCCAGGGGTCGGTGGCCAGGATCCACTGGCGCGCCACCTCGGGCGTGGACGGGTTGAGCACGATCAGCCGGTGCAGCTGAGGGTGCTTCTCGGTGAGCTCGAGCAGGCGGTCCGCTGAAGTGCTCGGATCGCCGGCCTCCTGCGCCGCTGTGCGGGGCTGCGTCACCGTGATCTCCCTTCGTCACGCGTCGTCGGCCGGCACCGGGGATCGGTGACCGGGCGCCCGTGCGCGGTGCGCGAGCGCCATGCCGACCCCCGAGAATGGCACAGCGGCGTCCGCTCGGGTCCCGGACCGCCCGTCCATCGGACGCAGATCACGCCTCCCGCGCGCCCCGGGGCGGGGGAGTTCTCCCCATGTCGCACGGGCGCGGCGCGCCGTAGCCTCGGAGCGATCAGGGCAGCGATCGCGCCGCCACCAGCACCGGGGCGCGGAGGGAGCGGGGCACGATGGCACAGCCGTACCTCACCGGCGCGCAGCCCGTGCCGCACCGCCCCCGCCGCGGGCTCTGGATCGCGCTGGGCTGCGCCGTGATGCTGGTGGTGCTGCTGTTCCTCGCGGCCACCGGCGGCGTGGTGTACCTGGTGGCGCGCGGCGGCGACTCGCCGGAGCCGCCCCCGACCTCCCCACCCGTGGAGACCGCGGAGTTCTCCCACGACTACTTCCGCTTCACCTACCCGGCCGACTGGTACGACCTCAGCGGCCGTGCCGGACTCTCCGACGCCGGCGGCGTGGTGGAGCTGGCCGACGAGCAGATCGACACCGAGGACTACGACGCCCTCGCGCACGCCGGCATCGTGGTCTACGTCTTCGACTCCGACTACCGCGCCGCCGGGACCTGCCGCACGCAGGCGACCTGGACCGGCTTCGCCTGGGACAGCGCCGAGGAGCCCCAGGAGCTCGACCCGGTGACCATCGGCGGCCGCGAGCTTCCCGCGTACCGCACGCTCGGCAGCCACGGCGGCGAGGACGTCATCGGGGAGATGTACTGCGCGGACGTGGGCGAGAACGTGGTCCAGATCGTGGTGGAGACCCGCGGCGCGACCGCCGTGGACCCGGAGCTGCAGGCGATCCTGGACAGCTGGGAGTGGACGGCCCGCGGCTGAGTCCCGACGGGGCGGGCCTCAGGCCGCCAGCGGCAGGCGCCAGTCGATCGGCGCCGCACCCTGCTGCTCCAGCAGCGCGTTGACGCGGGAGAACGGCCGGGAGCCGAAGAACCCGCGGGAGGCCGACAGCGGGCTGGGGTGCGCGCTGGCGACGTGCGGCACCTCGCCCAGCAACGGGATCAGGGACTGCGCGTCGCGGCCCCACAGGATCGCGACCAGCGGCCCGCCCCGCGCCACCAGCGCCCGCAGGGCGTGCTCGGTGATCTCCTCCCAGCCCCGCCGGCGGTGCGAGGCCGGAGCGCCCGGCTGCACGGTGAGCACCCGGTTCAGCAGCAGCACTCCCTGGTCCTGCCAGGCGCTGAGGTCCCCGTGCGCGGCGCGCGGGATCCCCAGATCGCTCTCCAGCTCGGTGTAGATGTTGCCCAGCGAGCGCGGCAGCGGGCGCACGTCCTGCTCCACCGCGAAGGAGAGTCCGATCGGGTGCCCGGGGGTGGGGTAGGGGTCCTGCCCCACGATCAGCACCCGCACCTCGGACAGCGGCCGGGCGAAGGCGCGCAGCACCCGGTCCCCGGCGGGGAGGTATCCGCGCCCGGCGGCCGTCTCCTCGCGCAGGAACTCGCCGAGCGCCTGCAGGCGGTCCTCGACGGGGCGGAGGGCCTCGGCCCAGTCCGGGGCCACGAGCTCGGGGAGGGGAGTGCGCATGCGGCCAGTCTCCCATCCGCGGCGCCCCCTCCCGCGTGATCCCGCTCGCCCCGCGGCCCCGTCGGCGGCGCGCCGCCCGGGCCGGACGGCCGCACGCTCGTACGCTCGTCGCATGTCCTCCGCCCGCCACGACCGTGCCGCCGACGCCGCGCCCGCCGCGTCGCCCGCGGAGATGTCGCCGTCCTCACAGCCGGTCGAGCCCGCCGCCCCGGGCGGCCTCGGCGAGCGGGATCGGCTGATCCTCGCGCTCGAGGGGCGCACCTTCCGGTACGTGGGTGCCAAGGAGCGGGCGATCCGCGAGGAGATCGGGATCTCCAAGGTGGCCTATTACGTGCGGCTGAACGCCCTGCTCGACGAGCCGGAGGCGCTGCGCGCCGCCCCCGCGGTGGTGCACCGCCTGCGCGCCCGCCGCACCTCCGGCGACGGCCCCGCGGCGGCCGACGGCGGCACCCGCGTGGCCTGAGCGACGCCCCGCAGGGCGTGTGCTCCCCACCCGGATCCGGGGGAGCAGGTTTAATGGGGCCGTGGCTGATTCCCAGTATCCGTACCCCCCGGACCGATTCGACGATGAGGCGGACGCCGTGTCCTTCCACGGCGCCCACCGCGCCGAGCTGCCGTTCTGGCGGGAGAACCTGCTGTACATCATCATCATCGGTGCGGCCGCCGTGCTGCTGGTGGTGCTCCTGTTCTTCATCGGGAGCATGGGGGGCGACGGCGACGAGCGCGCCGAGGACCCGACCACCGCCGCCGAGTCCACGACGGAGGGGGAGACCTCCGCCGAGGAGGAGGGCGAGGCCAGCGAGGAGCCTGCTCCCGAGGCGGACATGTCCACCCCCGTGCTGGTGGTCAACGCCGGCGGCATCAACGGCCTGGCGGGCAGCTGGCGCGACACCCTCGAGGGCGACGGCTGGGAGGACGTGAGCGTCGCCACCGCGGACAGCACCCAGCAGGAGCCGGCGGTGTTCTACCGCGCCGAGGAGGACGCCGAGACCGCGCAGGCGCTCGCCGCGGAGGTCGGCGCCGCCGAGGCGCAGCAGAGCGACGAGTACGACGCCGCGGTCACCTTCGTGGCCGTCACAGAGCCCGGCGCCGGCGGCGAGGACTCCGAGGGCTGAGTCCCCGTCGGCCCGCAGGGGCCGAGCCATCGCCGCGACAGCGACCGGCGGAGGCTCGGCCCCTGCGCCGTTCCCGGCGCCCGGGCCGCGATGTCCGGACGGTTCGCCCGGAGCGCAGAGTTAGCACTCTCCGCCCCGGAGTGCTTATGATGAGCTGGCACTCGCAGAGCGAGAGTGACAGCGCCGACGGCGCCCAGCTCCCGCCCCGCGCACGCTCGATCGGCCGGCGGTCCGCCGCCTGGCCGACCACGAACATTCCGGCCCCGTGAGGGTGCCGTCGCCGTGGGACATGAACACGGCGGCGACGCTCGTCCGTCGCGGGCACTGGGTCGGGTGGACACCACACCACACGGGAGAGATTCCACAATGGCCAAGCTCATCTCTTACGACGAGGAGGCCCGGCGCGGCCTCGAGCGGGGAATGAACCAGCTCGCCGACGCCGTCAAGGTCACCCTCGGCCCCAAGGGCCGCAACGTCGTGCTCGAGAAGTCCTGGGGCGCCCCCACCATCACCAACGACGGCGTGTCGATCGCCAAGGAGATCGAACTCGACGATCCCTACGAGAAGATCGGCGCCGAGCTGGTGAAGGAGGTCGCCAAGAAGACCGACGACATCGCGGGCGACGGCACCACCACCGCCACCGTCCTCGCCCAGGCCCTGGTCAAGGAGGGCCTGCGCAACGTCGCCGCCGGCGCCAACCCGATCGCGCTCAAGCGCGGCATCGACAAGGCCGTGGCCGCGGTCTCCGAGACCCTGCTCGCGCAGGCCAAGGAGATCGAGACCAAGGAGCAGATCGCCTCCACCGCCGCCATCTCCGCGGCCGATCCGGCCATCGGCGAGCTCATCGCCGAGGCCCTCGACAAGGTCGGCAAGGAGGGCGTGATCACGGTCGAGGAGTCCAACACCATGGGCCTCGAGCTGGAGCTCACCGAGGGCATGCGGTTCGACAAGGGCTACATCTCGCCCTACTTCGTCACCGACGCCGACCGCCAGGAGACCGTGCTCGAGGATCCCTACATCCTCCTGCTCTCCTCCAAGGTCTCCTCCGTGAAGGACCTGCTCCCGCTGCTGGAGAAGGTCATCCAGTCCGGCAAGCCGCTGGCGATCATCGCCGAGGACATCGAGGGCGAGGCCCTCGCGGTGCTGGTGGTCAACAAGCTCAAGGGCTCCTTCAAGTCCGTGGCCGTCAAGGCCCCCGGCTTCGGCGACCGCCGCAAGGCGATGCTCGAGGACATGGCCATCCTCACCGGCGGCCAGGTCATCGCCGAGGAGGTGGGCCTCAAGCTCGAGACCACCGGCCTCGAGCAGCTGGGCCAGGCGCGCAAGATCGTGGTCACCAAGGACGAGACCACCATCGTCGAGGGCTCCGGCGACGCCGACCGCATCGCCGGCCGCGTCTCCCAGATCCGCAACGAGATCGAGAACTCGGATTCGGACTACGACCGCGAGAAGCTCCAGGAGCGCCTCGCGAAGCTGGCCGGCGGCGTGGCCGTCATCAAGGCCGGCGCCGCCACCGAGGTGGAGCTCAAGGAGCGCAAGCACCGCATCGAGGATGCCGTGCGCAACGCCAAGGCCGCCGTGGACGAGGGCGTCGTCGCCGGTGGCGGCGTCGCGCTGCTGCAGGCCGGCGCGGACACCTTCGGCTCCCTCGCCCTCGAGGGTGAGGAGTCCACCGGTGGCAACATCGTCAAGGTCGCCGTGGAGGCCCCGCTCAAGCAGATCGCGTTCAACGCCGGTCTCGAGGCGGGCGTCGTGGCGGAGAAGGTCAAGTCGCTGCCCGTCGGTCACGGCCTGAACGCCGCGACCGGTGAGTACGAGGACCTCCTCGCCGCCGGCATCATCGACCCGGTCAAGGTGACCCGCTCCGCGCTGCAGAACGCGGCGTCCATCGCGGGCCTGTTCCTCACCACCGAGGCCGTCGTGGCCGACAAGCCGGAGCCTGCTCCGGCCGGCGGCGGCGACGACATGGGCGGCATGGGCGGCATGGGGGGCATGGGCGGCATGATGTGATCCCGCCGGTCGACGTACCGGCGCGCGCAGCGCGCCGGTAGGAGACCAGCAGATCGCGAGATCGCACGCCGCGCCACCCGCGCGCTCGACGAGCCCCGATCCTCTGCGGAGGGTCGGGGCTCGTCGCGTCCGGGCGGGGCGATCCCCGAGATGACGGAGCCGGCCGCTCCGGAGGGCTATGTGTGGGCGCGAGGGGTGACCTTCTCCGCGCCGACGGACCGGGTGGAGGTCTGGCTCGAGGAGTCCTTCGGCTCCGCGGACGTCGTCCAGAACGTCCACATGCTGACTCCCGCGCTCTCCGAGGCGTTCGACGTGGACGAGGTGCCGGAGACGTGGCGCGCGATGAAGCGCTCGGTCGAGGGCACCTCGAAGGAGCTGATGCTGCTCCTCGACGACGCCGATCCGACCGCCGTCCGGCTGCACCTCCGGCGGCGAGCCGACTGACCGCCTCCGCCGTGGGGAGGACGAGTCCTCGGAGCGGGGTGCCCCGGCGGGTGGCACCATGACGGCATGACCTATGAGCTGCAGGACTCGATCACCGTCCCCGCCACGCCGACGGAGGTGTACGCGCTTCTCAGCGACGTCACCCGCACGGGGGAGTGGAGCGTGCAGTGCCGCCGGTGCGAGTGGGAGGGCCCCGAGCGCGGCGTGGGCGCACGATTCACCGGGTACAACCGCACCGCCGAGCGGGAGTGGGAGACCGTCTCCGAGGTGATCGCGGCCGTGCCCGGGGAGCACTTCGCCTGGTCCGTGGGGCCCGGCCGCGCCGAGTGGGGGTACCGGATGCGGCCGCTCGCTGAGGGCGGCACCGAGCTCACGGAGTACACGCGCACCACCCCGGGGCTCGAGGAGGCGTTCGCGCAGCGCTACGGGGAGCGCGCCGAGGAGGAGATCGCGGTGCGCCAGCAGGCGGCCCGCGTCGGCATCCCCGCCACCCTCGAGGCGATCCGCCGGATGCTCGCCGCCTGATCACACCAGGAAGATCCCGATCACCCCCGGATGGCGGGCGTGCACGATCGCCAGGAACACCACCACGTCGAACAGCAGGTGCACGATCAGCACGTACAGCAGCGACCCGGTGCGGGAGAACAGCCAGCCCTGCAGCAGCGCGAAGGGGGCGGTGAGCAGAGGCCCCCAGGCCTGGTAGCCGAGCTCCCACAGGAACGACACGAAGATCGCCGCCTGCAGCAGGTTCGCCGTCCACACCCCGAAGTGCCGGCGCAGCAGGGCGAAGCAGGTGCAGATGAAGAACAGCTCGTCCCAGGTGCCCACGAAGTTCACCCCGACGAAGAAGCGCGCCACCTCGGCGCCGTCGACGAGAGGCGGCCAGTTGCGGTACACCCCCGAGGTGACGAAGTAGAACGGCAGGATCAGCCAGCCCAGGAATGGCACGGCCAGGATGTAGGCCTTCTCGATCCGGTTCCAGGGGTCACCGGTGCGCAGGGGGAATCGGATCGCACGGCGCCGCAGCAGCAGCCGGTCCACGAGCACGGGCACGGCCACGGCCAGCAGCAGCACCGTGCCGATCGTGAGGAAGCGGTCCCAGTCCACCGAGGCCACCACCGAGGTGGTGGAGACGATCGCGATGCCGATCCCGATCAGGGTGAGATCCTTGGCGAGTTCGCGGGAGACGAGCAGCGCGCCGAGCAGGCTCAGCACCAGCAGTCCGTGCCCCCAGCCGGGCAGCTGCAGCGCGAACAGGCAGAACGCGGAGGCGGAGACCCCGGCGGCCGGCAGCAGGGCGAGTCGCGGTGCGGGGGCGGGAGCGGTCTCCGCGGAATCCGGGGAGCCCGCGGGCACGGCGGCCGACAGTGGCGTCATGGCACCAGCATGGCAGGTGCGGTGCGGTGAGGCCTGCTGCTCCCGCCCCGCCGCCCGTCATCCGACGTCATCGACGCTCCTGCGCGAGGATGGAGCGATGGACTCCACCGCCGCACCGTCTGCCTCCTCAGCACTGCCCGCCCTCACGGACCCGCCCGCCCTCACCGTCCTCACCCAGAACATCCGCTGCGAGGTGCCCGGCACCCGGCCTGGTCAGGCGGATCACTGGCCGGAGCGGGCACCGGTGCTGCGCCGCCTGCTGCGGGCGGCGGAGGCGGACGTGGTGGGCACCCAGGAGGTGCTCCCTGCGCAGCTGCCCGTGCTCGACGAGGCGCTGGGGGCGACCCACCTGCGGCTGGGCACGGGCCGGGAGGAGGGCGGCGGCGGCGAGCACAACCTGCTGTTCCTGCGCCGCGAACGGTTCGAGGTGCTCGCGCAGCAGCAGTTCTGGCTCTCCGAGCGGCCGGAGCGTGCGGGGTCGCTCGGCTGGGACGGGCACTGCCCGCGGATCGCGGTCCTGGCACGGGTGCGGGATCGGGCGAGCGCGCAGGAGATGGTGCTCGCCGTGACCCACCTGGACCACGCGGGGGAGGTGGCGCGCGCACGGGGCGCGGCGCTGCTCGCGGCGCGGCTGACGGACGCGGCGGGGGAGGCGCCCGTGGTGCTGATGGGGGACTTCAACGCCGCCGCCGGCGAGTCCGCGCCGTGGCGCACCCTGCGCGAGGCGGGCTTCGAGGACGCGCACGCCGCCGCCGTGCACCGCGGGGAGGACATCGGCACCTTCCCCGACTACGGGCCGCCGCAGGCGGGCGGGACGCGGATCGACTGGATCCTCACCCGCGGTCTCGCCGTCGAGGAGTACGCCGCGACGGTGCCGCAGCACGGGGGCCGGGCGGCGAGCGACCACGCCACGGTCATGGCCCGGGTGCTGCTGCCGTCCACCTGAGCGACGTCCCGGCAGGGCCGGGGCCGGCTCACAGCCCCCAGGCCTCCGCGAGCAGCTCGATGCCGCGCACCCGGTGCTCGGGGTCGAAGTAGTTGGCGGTGACGATGAGCTCGTCGGCCCCTGTGGCCTCCACGATCTCCTCGAGCTGGGAGACGACGCTCGCGGGGGAGCCGACGGCGCGGATCGAGAGCGTCTGCTCGACCTGCTGCATGAGGTGGTCCGGAGCGAGGCCCTCGAGGTCCCGCGGCGGCTGCGTCTTCGTCCGCTGCCCGGTGATCACGCCGAGGAACTGCTGGATGTTCGTGGTGAACAGGTGCTGGGCCTCCGCGTCGGTGGGCGCGACGACCACGTTCACCCCCACCATCGTGCGGGGCTGCGAGATCTGTGCGGCCGCGCTCTGGGTGGCGCTGAACGAGTCCCGGTACACCTGCAGCGCCTGGAGGTACTGGAACGGCGCGAAGTGGGAGGCGACCGAGAACGGCATCCCCAGCTGGGCGGCGAGGCGTGCCCCGTTGGTGGTCGAGCCCAGGATCCACATCGGCACCTCGGTGCCCTCGGCCACGGCGGCGCGGATGGGCAGCTGACCGCTGGGCACGGCGTGGGACCAGTCCCGCATCTGCTCCACGGCGGCGATGAACGCACCGGGCTCCGCGGAGGTGCGCGCGAGCAGCTGCGCCGTGTACTGGTCGGTGCCGGGGGCGCGGCCCAGGCCCAGGTCGATCCGGTCGCCGTGGAACTGCACCAGGGTGCCGAACTGCTCGATCACCGCCAGCGGGGAGTGGTTCGGCAGCATGATCCCGCCGGAGCCCACGCGGATCCGCTTCGTGAGGGACGCGGCCCGGTCGATCAGCAGGCTGGTCGCGTTCGAGGCGAGGGACTCGGTGTTGTGGTGCTCCGCGTACCAGTAGCGGTGGTAGCCGGCGGCGTCCGCGGCCTGTGCCGCGTGCATCGAGGTCTCGATCCCGTCGCGGGCGTCCTGGCCCTCGCTGAGCGGGACCAGATCGAGGATCGACAGGGGAACGTGGGGAGTGCTCATGGAGCGACCCTAGCCATGTGCGCGGCCGCCCGGTCGGTCCGCGGGGAGGGGGAAGGATCACCCGACGGAGCGGGAAGATCCGGGAGGTCCGCGGCGTTGCGGCAACGATGAGGTTCTCCCTGCTCGACCGCTCCCGCACCCGCGCCGGCCGCCCCGAGCAGCAGGCGCTGCCGGACAGCGTGGAGCGGGCCGTCGCCGCCGAGCGCCTGGGCTATCACCGGTTCTGGGTGGCCGAGCATCACACGGTGCCCGGCATCGCCAGCGGTGCCCCGGCAGTGCTGCTCGCCGCGATCGGCCAGCGCACGGACCGGATCCGGCTCGGCTCCGGCGGGGTGATGCTGCCCAACCACCGTCCCCTCGTCGTCGCCGAGCAGTTCCTGATGCTCGAGGCGCTCACGCCCGGGCGGGTGGACCTCGGGCTCGGCCGCTCGCTCGGCTTCACCGCGCCGGTGCGGGAGGCGCTGGGCCGGGTCGAGGCGAGCACGGAGCAGTTCGCGACGGAGGTGCGGGAGCTGCGGGCCCTCCTCGAGGGCACCGCCCCGCTCACCGCCCGCCCGGTCGCGCCGGAGCCGCCGCCGATGTTCCTGCTCGCCACCGGCGCCGGCCTCGACCTCGCCGCCCGGCTGGGTCTCGGGGTGGTGCTCGGCGGGTCGGTGCTGCATGCGGCCGACGTGGCCGAGCGCGTCGCCGCCTACCGCCGGGCCTTCCGCCCGCACCGCGGCAGCGCACCGCACGTCACGCTCTCGATGGACCTGCTGGTGGCGGACACCGACGCCGAGGCGCGCGAGCTCGCGCTGAGCGAGGTGTGGGCGATGGTCCGCTCCCGCGAGACGGGCGCCTTCCCAGCGCTCGAGGACCCGGCCCGGCTGCGCGAGCGCGACCTCACCGCCCGTGAGCGCGACCGGGTCGAGAAGGGGCTCGCGAGCGCCTGGGCGGGCACCCCGGCGACGCTGCGCCCGCGTGTGGAGCGGGTGCTCGAGGCGACCGGGGCCGACGAGCTCCTCGCCGCGGGCGCGACCTTCGACCGCTCGGCGCTCGCCGACTCCGACGCCCGCGTCATGGAGCTGCTGGGATGAGCGCGGCGTTTCCGCGACGTGCGCTCACCCGATGGCGAACCCGCCGCTGAGGGCGATGGTGCCGGCGATCATCGCCGCGAGCACCGTGAGGCCGAGGACCGGCACCGCGCGCAGGCGCAGCGGCTCGGGATGCACCTCGCGGACGCGGCGGGCTCAGGGGCGGGGTGTCAGCGCCTTTCGGAAGCACACGCTGATCCCGTCGGCCGGGTCGTAGGGGGCGAACACGTCGATCCGGGCCCAGCCCTCGCGCTCGTAGAGCGCGATCGCCTCGGGCTGACGGTTCCCGGTCTGGAGGAACAGCTCGCTCGCGCCGCGCTCGCGGGCCGCCTCCTCGAGCCGGGCGAGGACGCGGCGGGCGAGCCCGAACCGGCGATGGTCGGCGTCGATGAACAGGCGCTTGACCTCCCAGCGGTCCGCGAGGCGGCGCAGCGTGCCGGTCGCCGCGACCGTGGCGGGCGCGCCCACGAGCGCGAGCACCACCACGGCGACGTCCTCCGTGGTGGGCTGGGCGGGCCGGGGCGCGCTGCCGCGCAGCGCCGCGTAGCGCGGCCCGATCTCCGCATCCATCGCCGCGCGCAGCTCCTGCGCCCGCGGATCGTCCCAGCCGGTGTGCTCCCAGAGCAGGCTGCGCCCGTCCGGCAGGGTGGTGGGCTGCGCGGTGGCGGTCATGCCCTCGCCCCCACGTCCTCGCGGGCGGGGATCGAGGCGATGAGCCGCCGCGTGTACTCCTCGCGCGGGGCGGCGAAGACCTCCTCCACCGGCCCGGACTCGACCGCCTCGCCGCGGCGCAGCACGGTGAGGGTGTCCGCGAACTGCCGCACCACACCGAGGTCGTGCGAGATGAACAGGTAGGTCAGCCCCAGGTCCCTCTGCAGGGTCTGGAGGACCTCCAGGATCCCGGCCTGGACCGTGACGTCCAGGGCGCTGGTGGGCTCGTCCAGCACGAGCACCTCGGGCCGCAGCGCGAGGGCACGCGCGATCGCGACCCGCTGGCGCTGCCCGCCGGAGAGGGCGCCCGGCCGGCGCCTCCGCAGCGAGGCGGGCAGGCGCACGGCCTCGAGCGCCCAGGCCGTGGTCTCCGCGCGGGCGGCGCGCTCGCCCACCCGGTAGCGGTCCAGCGGCTCCTGCACGATCCGCTCCACGCCCAGCCGGGGATCCAGGGAGGTAAAGGGGTTCTGGTGGACGAGCTGCAGGTTGCGCCGCAGCGCGCGCAGCGCCGCGGGATCCCCGGGATCGACCTCCCTGCCGCCCACCGTCAGGGTGCCGGCGTCCAGCGTCTCGAGCCCCAGCAGGGCCCGGGCCGCCGTGGACTTCCCCGAGCCGGACTCGCCGACCAGCGCATGGGTGCGCCCGCGGGGGATCGTGAAGGAGACGTCCGAGAGCGCGCGCACCTCGCGGTCCCGGGTGCGGAAGGTGCGGGAGATCGCGTCGGCCGCGACCTGCGCGCCGCCGAGCGGAGGGCGTGCATCCCGCGCGGCGCGCAGGGAGGCGAAGCGATCCGGGTTCAGCCCCGGCACGTCCGCCTGCAGCGCGCGGGTGTACTCCGTGCGGGGCGCCGCGAACACGGAGTCCGTCGGCCCCGCCTCCTGGACCGTGCCCTCCTGCAGCACCACCACCTCGTCCGCCCGGGAGGCGGCGAGGGCGAGATCGTGGGTGATCAGCAGGACGCCGATGCCCAGCTCGGCCCGCAGCTGATCCAGCAGGTCGAGGATCTGCTCCTGGACCGTCACGTCGAGGGCGCTGGTGGGCTCGTCGGCCACCAGCAGCCGGGGGCCGGGCAGGATCGCGAGCGCGATCAGCACCCGCTGCAGCTGCCCGCCGGAGAGCTGATGGGGGAAGGAGTCCAGGAGGCGCCGCGGCTCGGGCAGCCCCACCCGCTCGAACGCCGTGAGCACGAGGGCCTCGCGCTCCGCGCCTCGGCGGGCGCCGGGCACGAGCGCCGCCGCCTCCAGCGCCTGGGAGCCGATCGTGCGCACCGGGTTCAGGGACGAGCCCGGATCCTGCGGCACGAAGCCCAGCACCCGCCCGCGCAGCGGCAGGAAGTCCTTCTCCCGCAGCCCCGACACCTCCCTGCCCTCGAGCCGGATCGACCCGTCCACCCGGGCGCGCCGCGACCCGAGCAGGCGCAGCACGGCCCGCGCGATCGTGGACTTCCCCGAGCCGGACTCGCCGATCAGGGCGAGCGCGCGGCCCGCGCCCAGGGCGAAGGAGACCCCGTGCACCACCTCGGCGGGGCCGTAGGCGATGCGCAGGTTCTCGACCTGGAGCAGTGCAGAGCTGGGGTTCATCGGTTCCTCCCCTGATCGAGCCAGCGGGACAGCCGGCTCACGGACAGCACGACGACGGCGATGACGAGGCCCGGGGCGATCACGAGCCACGGGGCGTGCAGGAGGTGCTCGCGGCCGTCGGAGACGAGCAGACCCCAGTCGGAGGCGGGCGGCGGATCCCCGTAGCCCAGGAAGGCGAGCCCGGCGATGACGAGGATCGCGATGCCGAACTGCAGGATCGCGAGCGAGAGCACGGGCCGCAGCGCATTGGGCAGCACGTGCCGGGCCAGCACGTACCCCGCCGAGGCGCCGCTGAGCCGCGCCGCCTCGATGAACACGCTGGTGCGCACCCGCAGCACCTCCGAGCGCATCAGGCGGGCGAAGACCGCCACCGCGGAGACGCCGGTGGCGATCGCCGCATTGCGGGTGTCGTACCCCAGCGCCGTCACCACCACCACGGCCAGCAGGAAGCCGGGGATCGCCAGCAGCACGTCGACCACCCGGCCGATCACCGCGTCGATCCAGCCGCCCAGGTAGCCGCCCAGCAGGCCCAGCGCCCCGCCGGCCGCCACCCCGATCGCCACCGCGATCAGGGCGCTGGTGATCGAGGAGGCGGAGCCGTGCACGATGCGGGTGAACAGGTCGCGGCCCAGATGGTCGGTGCCGGCCCAGTATCGCAGGCCCGGCGCGGTGAACTTGTCCTCCGGCAGCCCGAGCGCCGGGTCGTGACCGGTGACCAGCCCCGGCGCGAGCGACCAGAGCAGCACCACCGCGATCACCGCGAGGGAGAGCAGCACGGTCAGCGGCGGCCGGGCACGCCCGGCGGCGAGGGCGGCGGACCGCGGGACGAGCGCGGGTGAGGCCGTGGGGGCGGTGGCGGTCATCGGGTCTCCTCGGGCGCCCGCAGGCGCGGGTCCAGCAGCGGGTAGAGCAGGTCGATCACCAGGTTCACGACCACGAACACGGCGGCGGAGAGCACCACGGCCGCCAGCAACACCGGCACGTCCTGGCTGGTCACCGCCTTCTGCACGACGGTGCCGACGCCCGAGCGGCCGAAGATCGTCTCGGTGATGAGGGAGCCTCCCAGCACTTCGCCGAGCACCAGGCCCACGATCGTCACGGTGGGCAGCAGGGAGGGGCGCAGCAGGTGCCGCACCACCACCCGCGCCGGCGGCAGGCCGCGCGCGAGCGCGACCTCGGCGAAGTCCTGCCCGGCGCTCTCGTCCAGCGCCGTGATGAACACCTGGGCGATCTGCGCGGAGACCGGGATCGCGAGGGTCAGCGCCGCGGCGAGCGTGGACAGCGGGCTCTCCGGCTCCACCAGGCTGAACAGGCCCAGCTGCACGGCCAGCACCTGGATCAGCACCAGGCCGATGAGGAAGTTCGGGGTGGAGAGGAACACCGCCGGCAGGGCCCGCACCAGCGAGTTCGCCGGCCCCTCCGGCAGCAGGCGGGACAGCAGGCCCAGCACGGCCGCGAGCAGGATCGCGAGCACCAGCGCGGTGGCGGCGAGCGCGAGGGTGGAGGGGATCGCCGCCCCCAGCAGCGCGGTGACCGGCTGGGAGGTGGACAGCGAGGTCCCCAGATCGCCCTGCAGCGCGGCGCCGACGGAGACCAGCAGCTGCACCGGCACCGGGCGGTCCAGGCCGTGGAAGGCGCGGATCTGCGCCTTCTCCGCCTCCGAGTAGCCGTTCTGCGGGTTGTCCAGCTGCGCGGAGATCGGATCGCCGGGGATCGCGGCGAGCACCAGGAACACCAGCGCGTAGGCACCGGCGATCACCAGCAGGGCCTGGCCCGAGCGGCGCAGGGCGAACGCCCCGTAGCGACGGGCGGCGAGGCCCCGGCGCGCCGCCGCCGCGGGACGGGGGAGGGCGAGGGGCGGGGCGGTCATGACGGCTCCTTCACGGCGGCGTGGTACGAGGGGATCGCGACGGCGTTGAAGGTGATGCCCGACAGCCGCGGGGACTGCACGTAGATGCGCTGCACGTTCTGCTCCAACGGGACGAAGTACGCCTGCTCGAGCACGTGGCGGGACAGCTCCTCGACCAGGCCCGCGCGCTCCTGGCGCGAGGCGGCGCCCGCGACCTCGTCGCGCAGGCGCACCAGCTCGGCGTCGGTGGAGCCCACCTGGAACCAGTCCTCGCCCTCGTCGGTCACCACTCCCGCCACGGTGCCGACGTCCACGAAGCTGCGGGTCACCTCGGCGACCCCCTGCGTGGGGTCGTTGGTGACCCGCTCGGCCCAGGTGGGGATGTCGACCTTCTGGATGCCCACCCGGAACCCGAGCCGGCCCAGGTGCTGGCTGATCAGCTCCGCCTCTGGCACCGAGCCGGTGAGATACGGGGTGGGGTAGATCGTGAAGCCGAGCTCCACCCCGTCCCGGGTGCGGATCCCGTCGGCCGTGCGCCCCGTCCAGCCGGCCTCGTCCAGCAGGGACGCGGCGAGCTCCGGCGCGTACTCGAAGGTGTCCCGCAGATCGGTGGTCTCGGGGATGCCGGCCTGCAGCCAGCTGGTGGCCGGCTCCCAGGCGTCGGTGAACACGGTGCGGAGGATCTCCGCCCGATCGATGCCGCGGGTGACGGCCTGGCGCACGCGCACGTCGTCGAAGGGCGCGGCGGAGGTGCGGAGGCTGTAGCCGTGCACGAACCCCAGGTAGCGGGGCACCTCGATGACGAATCCGGCCTCGGTGAACGAGTCCAGCACCTGCGGGTTCACGTTGTAGGCGATGTCGGTCTGGCCGGCGCGCGCGGCGGAGGCGCGCAGCGTGTCGTCCGGCAGCACCGTGTAGGTGATCGCGGCGAGGCGTGCGGGACCGCTCGCGCCGAGCACCTCCGGCGCCCAGTCGTAGTCCTCCCGCCGCACCAGCCGCACCCGCTCCCGCGCCGACCAGCTCTCCAGCACGAACGGTCCCGACCCGATCTGGGCGGAGAGATCGGACTGCTCCTCGAGGGAGAGGGCGATGCTGGAGGGCGCCATCAGCTGGCAGCCGTGGTAGCCGAGGGTGGGGAGGAAGGAGAGCGTGGGGGCGGTGAAGGAGACCCGTACCGTGAGCGCGTCGAGCGCCTCCGCCCCCGCGTAGGTGCTGCCGGGGAACAGGCCCACCCGGGCGATGCCCTCCTCGGGCCGGCCCACCGCCCACGAGTCGAGGTTCGCCACCACGGCCGCGGCGTCCAGCGGGGTGCCGTCGGAGAAGGTGACGCCCTCGCGCAGGTGCAGCACGTACTCTCTCGCCTCGGCGTCCTGCTCCCAGTCCGCGGCGATCCAGGGGGAGACGACCCCGTCGGCGCTGGTGTGCACGAGCTTGTCCGTGAGCTGCTGCCACACGTTGGCCTCGTAGCTGGAGATGGAGCTCTGGGAGGGCACCCAGCCGCCGTCGAGGTTCGAGATCAGGAAGCTGAGCTCGGACTCGTCGGCGGTGTCGGCGGTGCCGGCGGTGCCCGGGGCCCCGCCGTCGGCGCGGGCGCCGTCCGCGGAGCAGCCGGCCAGCGGCAGGGCGGCGAGCCCGAGCGCGCCCGCGCCCAGCCCCTGCAGCACCCCGCGACGGCTCGGGGCGGCGGGACGCCGGCTCATCGCCGGGCCTCCGGTGCGCTGAGCGCCGCGATCAGCCGCTCGGCGGCGAGGGTCAGCGCGTCCTCGTCGAGATGGCTGATGCCCAGGCGCAGACGCCCGCGGTCGTCCTCGGACGGAGCGAGGAAGAAGTACCGGCCCAGCACCGCGTCGGTGCCCAGGCGCTCCCGGGCCAGGCGCTGGGCGGCGGCGAGATCGATCCCCGGATCGAGCACCCGCGCCCACAGGAAGATCCCTCCCTCGCGGTGCTCGGCCCGCACCCCGCCGGGAACGCCCTCGTCGAGCAGGCGCAGCAGCAGCTCCGCACGGCGCGCGTAGAGGGTGCGGGCGCGGTCGGCGATGACGTCGAGCCCGCCGCCCCGCGGTGCATGGTCCCCGGCGCCGACGACGCGCCCGACGATCTCCTGCACGAGCACGGAGGAGTGCTGGTCCTGGTTGGCGCGCAGGCGGGTCACCGGGCCCACCAGCCAGCTCGGCAGCACCAGGTAGCCCAGGCGCAGGCCCGGTCCGAGGACCTTCGAGAAGGTGCGCACCCGCACCACCAGCTCCGAGCTGGTCGGGTAGTCCTCCGGCACCTGCACGCCGGGGGCGGCGAGGCCCGCGTAGGCGTTGTCGGAGACGATCACGAACCCGTAGTGCTCGGCGAGGGCCACCAGCCGCTCGCGCTGGAGGGCGGGGGTGACGAGGCCGGTGGGGTTGTGGAAGTCGGGGACCGTGTACAGCAGCGTCGGCCGGGCCCCGGCCCGCAGGCGGTCCTCGAGGGAGTCGAGGTCCGGGCCCTGGTCCGTCAGCGGCAGGGGCAGCACCTCGACCTCGTGATGCTGCAGGTCGCGGAAGATCAGGGGATACGTCGGATCTTCGACCACGATCCGGTCGCCGCGGTCCAGCAGCGCGTCGAACAGCAGCGAGAGGCCGTGGAACGCGCCGTTGGTGAGCAGCACCCGGGAGGGGTCCACGCCCTCGCGGCGCGCGATCCACTCCCGCAGCGGCGTGATCCCTGCCGGGGTGCTGTACTGCAGGGCGCCGACGAGCGCGGCGGGATCGCCGGTGAGGTCCGCGGCCGCCTGGTGCAGCGCCTGCAACGGCAGCGCGTCGGCGCTGGGGGCGCCGCCGAGCAGCGGGATCGCGCCGGGCAGGGGTGCGGCGGTGGAGTGGCCGAAGCCGCGTGAGAGGTCCTTGCGCGCGCCGAGCCGCGAGAGCAGTCCGGCGGAGAGGCTCTCAGGCGTGAGACGGGCGGGATCGAGGGCGGTCGTGCTCATCACAGGGCCTTCCCGGGGTTGAGGAGCTGGTGGGGGTCGAAGGCGGCCTTGAGCCGCTGTTGGAGGCCGCGGGAGGTGGGGGAGAGCTCGAGGTCGAGCCACTCGCGCTTCGCGGTGCCGATGCCGTGCTCGCCGCTGACGGTGCCGCCGAGGTCGAGCGCGGTGCGGACCAGCTCGTCGGCCGCCGCCAGGATCGCCGGCGGCAGCGGGCCGGGGGCCTCGCCCTCCGCGGAGGGCAGGGCGAGGGAGGGGTGGAGGTTCCCGTCCCCGGCGTGGGCCACGGCGGAGGTCGCCACCCCGTGCCGGTCCCCGATCTCGGACAGCGCGGTGAAGATCTCCGCCAGGCGGGACTTCGGCACGGCGATGTCCTCGCCCAGGCGGTGGCCGCCCGCCCCGGAGCCGCGCCCCGAGCGGCGCAGCTCCCAGAGGTGCTCGGCCTCCGCCTCGTCGGGCACCAGGCGCATCTCGGCGCCCGCGGCGGTGAGCACGGCGACGAGATCGGCGCTCTGCTCCTCGATGCCGTAGCCGTCCAGCTCGATGAGCAGCAGCGCGCTGTCGCCGTCGGCCAGGGCCGAGCCGGTGTGCGCCTCGATGTCGGCGAGAGTCGCGCCGTCCAGCAGCTCCGTCGCCGCGGGGCGGACGGGGCTGCGCGAGATCGCATTGACGCCCGCGGCCGCGGAGCCGGCGGAGTCGAAGCGGGCCACGACCGTGCGCCGGGCCACGGGCAGGGGCCGGATCCGCACCGTCGCCGCGGTGATCACGGCGAGGGTGCCCTCGGAGCCGATCAGCAGCTGGGTGAGGTCGAGACCGGTGACGCCCTTGAGGGAGCGGTGGCCGGTGGTGAGCAGCGTGCCGTCGGCCAGCACCGCCTCCAGGGCGAGCACGGATTCGCGCGTCACGCCGTACTTCGCGCAGTGCAGCCCGCCCGCATTGGTCGCGATGTTCCCGCCGATCGTGGACAGCCGCGCGCTCGCGGGGTCCGGGGCGTAGAAGAAGCCGAGCGGGGCGAGCGCCGTCGAGAGATCCGCGGTGACCACCCCGGCCTCGACCACGGCGACCTCGTCGAGCACGTCGATCTCGCGGATCGCGGTGAGCCGCTCCAGCCCCAGCACGAGTGCGCCGTCGGTGGGGACCGCGCCGCCGGAGAGGCCGGAGCCGGCGCCGCGGGGCACCACGGGGGTCCCGGTCTCGTGGGCCAGGCGCAGCGTCGTCTGCACCCCCGCGGTGTCGCGGGGGAGGGCGAGGACGAAGCCGGTGCCCTCCGCGGCGCGGACGGCCCGGTCCCCCGCGTACTGCGGGGCCGGCGTCTCGGACACGGCCTCCTCGCCGATCTCCTCGCGCAGGCGGGCGGCGAGGTCGGCCAGGGAGGGGACAGGGTGGGGCGGGGCGGTCGTGCTCACGGCGGGACTCCAGGTGGCGAGGGGATGTGGTCAGCGTGCGACACCTACAACCATAAGCAAAAGTAGTGACCGCTATAAGTCTTGATGTGAATGGCGTGATCCCCGCCACTCCGTCCGACGCCCCTCCGTCGGACGCCCCTCCGCCGGCGACGGCGCGAGGGCGGCGCCTCCGGGCATGACAACGCCCCGCCGCCCCGTGCGGTTCTGCCCGCTGTGCTTCCGTGTCTGGAAGCACAGCGGGCAGAACCGCACGGGGAAGGGCTGCGGGGCGGGAGGGGCGTGGGGCGGGAGGGTCGGTCCGCGCTGCCTGCGGGGTGGTCGGGTCAGTGCCGCGGCGGGCGCAGCGCCGTCTCGTCCTCCCCGTGGATCGGCACGTGCGCCTCGGGGATGTCCTCGTAGCTGGCCGGATCGGAGATCGGCTCGAGGTGTGTGAGCACGATCAGGCCGGGCAGCGCCTCCATGAGCTCCTGCTCCAGGTGCTCGATGTAGTCGTGGCCGCGCTTGACGGTCCACTCGTCGGGCACCAGCACGTGCACGTTCATGTGCTTCTCCTGCCCGGCCTCGCGGGTCTGCAGGCCGTGGAAGGTGACGGTGTCGTCGGTGCGGCGGCGCAGGATCTCGGTGATGACCTCGTGCTCCTCGTCCGGCAGCGCCTTGTCCAGCAGGCCGGAGACGGACTCGGTGATCAGGCCGATGCCGGTGATGATGATGTTGATGCCCACCGCGAAGGCGACGAGCGGATCGAGGCGCTCCCAGCCGGTGAGGACCACCAGCGCCACGCCCACCAGCACGCCGGCGCTGGTGACCACGTCGGTCATCAGGTGCTTGCCGTCCGCGCGCAGGGTGATGGAGTTGTGCTGCTTCCCGGCGCGCAGCAGCACCAGGGCCACGCCGCCGTTGACCAGCGAGGCGATGACGCTGATCCCGAGGCCCCAGCCCACGTTCTCCAGCTCCCGCGGGTTCAGGAAGCGCTCCACGGCGGTGACCAGGATGACCGCGGCGGCCACGAAGATCATCACGCCCTCCACGGCCGCGGAGAAGTACTCCGCCTTCGCCCGGCCGTAGAGGAAGCGGTCGGTGGCCGGGCGGATCGCGACGCGCAGCGCGATCAGCGCGACGACCGCGGCGACCAGGTTGACCACCGATTCGGCGGCGTCGGAGAGCAGGCCCACCGAGCCGGTCATCACCCAGGCACCGGCCTTGAGGGTGATGGTGAGGATCGCGGCGACGATCGAGAGCCAGGCGAACTTCGTGAGGTCCACCTTGTCGCGCGTGCGACGGGCGGGGGCGGGGGAGTCGTGCGCGGTCACGGGAGGTCCTTGCGGGGCGGGTCGGGGGCGAGGGAGCCGTCGGGGGCGATGTGCTCGAAGATCTGCTCCACGAGCTGGACCACGTGCGGGTCCTCGACGGTGTAGTAGCTGTGGCGGCCCTCGCGGGTCGCCGAGACGATGCCGGTGAGGCGCAGCTTGCGCAGGTGCTGGCTGGTGGTGGGCAGGCTCAGGCCCACCCGCCGCGCGAGCTCGCCCACGTCGTAGCGGCCGGTGCTCATCAGCTGGACCAGGTGCAGGCGCGCGGGGCTGGCGAGCATCGAGAAGGTGTCGGCCGCGGCGGCGAGCTGCGGCTCGGTGGGGAAGGGGTCCCCGGGGGCGGTATTCATGGACCTGATCCTCGCGACATTTCGTCACTCGCGCAACTGACGAAGTGGGCGTGTGGTGCGCCCCACGCGCTGCGGCCGCGTACGGTGTGACCCACGTGACAGCGACGTCGACGAAGGAGAACCGGATGTACAACCTCTCCGTGGTGCTCGAGGACAGCGCCCGCCAGGCCCCCGAGACCGCCGCCCTGGTGCTCGGCGAGACCACCCTCACCTACGCGCAGGTCGACGCCGCCGCGAACCGGGTCGCGCAACTGCTGGTCTCCCTCGGCGTGGAGCCCGGGGACAGGGTGGCGCTGAGCTGCCCGAACCTGCCGCAGTTCCCGATCGCCTACTACGGGATCCTCAAGGCGGGTGCCGTGGTGGTGCCGCTGAACGTGCTGAACAAGCCGCGCGAGGTCACCTACTTCCTCGACGACACCGACGCCCGCGTGGCGCTGTGCTTCGAGGGCAGCGAGGAGCTGCCCATCGGTCGCTTCGTGGTCGAGGGCGCGCGCGAGGCCGCGCACCCGCCGCAGGTCGTGCTCATGACCGCGGACCCGTCGGCCGAGAGCCCCTACGACGGCGTGCCCACCCTCGCCGGCGCCACCGCCGAGCTGCCGGCCGCCTTCGAGACCGTGCAGCGGCGCGAGACCGACACCGCCGTGGTGCTGTACACCTCCGGCACCACGGGCCGGCCCAAGGGCGCCGAGCTCAGTCACTCCAACCAGCTGATGAACGCCCTGACCTGCCACCGGCTGTTCGGGGCGCGGCCGGGGGAGGACGTGCACCTGGTGGCCCTGCCGCTGTTCCACACCTTCGGCGCCACCGTGAACATGAACGCCGGATTCGCGATGCAGTCCACGCTGGTGCTGCTGCCCCGCTTCGAGCCGCAGCAGGCGCTGGACCTGCTGCTGCGCCACCGGGTGACCCTCTTCGCCGGGGTGCCCACCATGTGGTGGGCGCTGCTGCGCCTGCTCACCGGCGGGGCCGCGGCCGACGGGCTCGCCGACCACCTGCGCCTGGGCGTCTCCGGCGGCTCCGCCCTGCCGGTGGAGATCCTGCGCGGGGTGAAGGAGCATCTGGGGATCTCCATCATGGAGGGCTACGGGCTCTCGGAGACCTCGCCGGTGGCGTCCTTCTCGCTCGCCGACCGGCCCCGGCCGGGCTCCATCGGACTGCCCGTGTGGGGCGTGGAGATGGACCTCATCGACCCCGCCGACCCGGACTGGGGCCGGGTGCGCGAGCCCGACGGGGTCGGCGAGATCGTGGTGCGCGGGCACAACATCATGACCGGCTACCTGGGGCGGCCCGAGGACACCGCCGCGGTGCTGCGAGACGGCTGGTTCCGCACCGGCGACCTGGGCCGGCGTGACGAGGAGGGCTTCTACTACGTGGTGGACCGCGCGAAGGACATGATCCTGCGCGGCGGCTACAACGTATACCCGCGCGAGGTGGAGGAGGTGCTGATGACCCACGAGCAGGTCTCCCTCGCCGCCGTGGTGGGCGTGGCCCAGGAGGGCCTGGGGGAGGAGGTCGTGGCGCACGTGATCCTCGCCGAGGGCGCGACCCTCACCGCCGAGCAGCTGCGGGACTGGGCCAAGGAGCAGATGGCGGACTACAAGTACCCGCGCGAGATCCACCTCGCCGAGCAGCTTCCCATGACCTCCACCGGCAAGATCCTCAAGCGCGAGCTGCGCTGAGCGCACCGCCCCGGCTCCCGGGGTGCGTGCTCAGTCCACGTGGCGGGAGGGCTCCGTCGCGACCGGGAGGCCCGCCGCGCGGTAGGCGCGGAAGCCGCCCACCAGGTCGGTGGCGCGGTGGAATCCGAGGTCGCGCAGGTCGCGGGCGGCCAGGGAGGAGGAGTAGCCCTCGTTGCACACGAGGACCACGAGGTCGTCGTGACCGGGCCCGCCCTCCATGCGGTGCGCGCTGCCCGGGTCCATCCTCCACTCGAGCACGAGGCGCTCCACCACGGTCGCGCCGGGGATGTGCCCCTCGGGCTCGCGCGTGACGGCCGAGCGGATGTCGATCACGTGCGCACCCGCCTCCTGTGCGGCGGCGAGCTCGGCGGGCTCGAGGCGGTCCACGCCCCGGCGTGCGGCGGCGAGGAGCTCCTCGACCCCGCGGCCGGCGGGCGTCTCGGCGCGACGCCGGCCGTGGGCCGCCGCGGGTCCCTGCTCGCCCGGCGCGTCCGTCATCGGCGACGCCCGGAGGAGAAGGCCGCGAGGCCGCCGCCCACGCTGTTGCCGGTGCCTGCGCCCTCGGAGCTGGTCGAGTAGGTCGTCGGGGCGGAGCGGCCCTGGCGGCGACCGCCGCCCGAGCCCTGCCCGCCGCGACCGCCCTGAGCGCTGCGACCGCCCTGGCCGCCCTGGCCTCCGCGACCACCCTGGCCGCCGCGACCGCGGCCCTGACCGCGACCGCCCTGGCCCCGGCCCTCCTGGCCGCTGTGGCCGTCGGCCTGTCCGCGACCGCCGCCCTGGCTGCCGCGCGCGCCGCCCTGGCCGCCGCCCTGGCCGCGACCGCCCTGGCCGCCCTGCCCGCGGCCACCCTGGCCGCGACCGCCCTGGCCCCCGCGGCCGCCGCCGCGTCCGCCACGGCGCTCGCCGTTCAGGCGCGCCTCGTCCAGCGGTGCCTCCGGCTGGCGCGGCTCGTGGGTCTCCACCCGCTCGCCGGGGGCGAGCGAGGTGAGCACCGGGCTGGTGGCGAGCACCTGCGGGTGATAGGTGGGCGTGATCCCCGCCTTGCGCATCAGGTCCTGCACGTCCCGCTTCTGGTCCGGGGTCTGCACCGTGATCACGGTGCCGGACTCGCCCGCGCGGGCGGTGCGGCCCGAGCGGTGCAGGTAGGCCTTGTGCTCCACGGGCGGATCGGCGTGCACCACCAGGGCGACCTCGTCCACGTGGATGCCGCGCGCGGCGATGTCCGTGCACACCATCGTCGTGGCGGTGCCGGCGCCGAAGGCTTCGAGGTTCCGCGTGCGGGCGTTCTGGGAGAGGTTGCCGTGCAGATCCACCGCGTCCACGCCGCGGGCGGAGAGCTTGCGGGCGAGGTTCTTCGCGCCGTACTTGGTGCGGGTGAACATGATGGTGCGGCCCGGCGCGGCGGCGAGGTCGCGCAGCACGTCGAAGCGCGTCTCCTTGTCGACCTCGAGCACGTGGTGCTCCATGGTGCCCACGGGGCTGGTGGCCGGATCCGCCGAGTGCGTGACCGGGTCGTGGAGGAACTCCTTGACCAGCTTGTTCACGCCCGAGTCGAGGGTCGCGGAGAACAGCATCCGCTGGCCCTTGCGCGGGGTCGCCTCGAGGATGCGGCGCACCATGGGCAGGAAGCCCATGTCGGCCATGTGGTCGGCCTCGTCGATCACGGTGATCTCCACGGCGCCGAGGTCGGCGTGCCCCTGGCCCATCAGGTCCAGCAGGCGGCCCGGGCAGGCGATGAGCACGTCGACGCCGCGTGCGAGAGCGTTCACCTGCGGGTTCTGGCCCACGCCGCCGAACACGACGGTGCTGCGCAGGCCGGCGGCGGACTCGAGCGGCGCCAGCGACTCGGCGATCTGCGAGGCCAGCTCGCGGGTGGGGGCGAGCACCAGGGAGCGCGGCCGACGGGACACGCGCTTGCGCGGCTGCTCGAGCAGGCGCGCCACCAGCGGGAGCAGGAAGGCGTAGGTCTTGCCCGAGCCGGTGCGGCCCCGGCCCAGCACATCACGGCCGGAGAGGGAGTCCGGGAGCGTGGCGGCCTGGATCGGGGTGGGCTCGGTGATGCCCATCGGCGCGAGGGCGCCGGTGAGGGCGGACGGCACGCCGAGGCGCGCGAAGTCGGGGGTGGTCACGTGAGGTGATCCGTTCTGTGCGGTGCATCCCGCCCGGGTCGTGGCCGTGCGGCGCCGCAGGGGCGACGCTCCTCGGCCGACGCTGTCTCCGATGGGCGGACGAGGGTCGGCGCGGCCGTGGGGCCTGCGCGGTCGTCCGATCGGGACCTGTGCCGCGGCGGGAGGAACGGCACTGCGGCTCACAGTACGCGCCCGGGGGTCGACCCACCCGCACGGCGCGCGTCGGTGTGAGAAACCACCGGGCCGACGGCCGGTCGGGCGCGGAGGTTCTGGATTTACGACGTTGCAAACCCGCGCGGGGTGCGATTGACTGGGTCCGACCGATCAGCGCCGATCCGCTCCAGGAGCCGCACCGTGACCGCACCTTCCGCTCGCCCCGCATCGCTGCCCACCCCGCTCGAGGCGCTCATCGCCCGGGCGGACGAGCTCGCCGCGCTGCTGGACGCCCCGCTCTCGTCGGCCGGGGACGTGCCGCGCCCCGAGCACCCGCGCCCGCAGCTGCAGCGCCCCACCTGGCTCTCGCTGAACGGCACCTGGCAGTTCGAGATCGACCAGGGCGACTCCGGCCGGGAGCGCGGCCTGCTCGAGCGCGAGCTGACGGGCAGCATCACCGTGCCCTTCGCGCCGGAGACCGAGGCCTCCGGGGTGGGCGACCGCGACTTCCTCGAGGCCGTCTGGTACCGCCGCACCATCACGGTCCCCGGCGACTGGGACGGGCTGCGGCCGATCCTCCGCTTCGAGGCGGTCGATCACGACGCGACCGTGTGGGCGAACGGGGTGGAGGTGGCCCGGCACCGCGGCGGCTTCACCCCCTTCGCCGCGGATCTCTCCGCCGTCCCGGGCGTGGGCGCCGGCGCCGAGGTGGAGATCGTGGTGCGCGCCCGGGACCCGCACGACGTCCCCCAGGCCCGCGGCAAGCAGTCCAGCTGGTTCCGCCCCACCCACGCGAACTACCACCGCACCACCGGCATCTGGCAGAGCGTCTGGCTGGAGGGCGTGCCGTCGGACGCGATCCGCGAGCTGCGCATCGTGCCGTCCCTGGCCGGCGGCTCCTTCGCCGTCACGGCGCCGCTGGCGCGCAGCACCCGCGGCACCCGCCTGGAGGTGATCGCCTCCGTGCCGGGCGGCGAGGAGGTGGCCCGCGCCGAGGTGCCCGCCGATCTCGACCTCGCCCCCGCGCTGCAGCTGGTGATCCCCGAGGACGCGGTGCGGATCTGGGGGCCGGGCGCCCCCGAGCTGTACGCGCTCACCGCCCGCCTGCGTGGCGAGGACGGGGCGGTGCTCGACGAGGTCCGCTCCTACGCGGGGCTGCGCGGCGCGACCCTGCGCGATCACGAGTTCCGGCTCAACGGCCAGAAGGTGTTCCAGCGCCTGGTGCTCGACCAGGGCTACTGGGAGGAGTCCTTCATGACCTCCCCGAGCGATGCGGCGATGACCACGGACATCCGCCTCGCCCTGGAGGCCGGGTTCAACGGGGCGCGACTGCACCAGAAGGTGTTCGAGCAGCGGATGCTGTTCTGGGCGGACCTGCACGGCTACCTGGTGTGGGGCGAGTTCGGGGACTGGGGTGTCTCCGGCTTCGGTCCGATGGGGGACAACCAGCAGCCGCCCGCCTCCTTCGTGGGCGAGTGGATCGAGGCGGTGCAGCGGGACCTCAGCCACCCCAGCATCATCGGCTGGTGCCCGCTGAACGAGACCCACCAGGTGCTCCACGACCGCCGCACCCAGCTGGACGACATCACCCAGGCGATGTACGACGCGACCAAGCTCGCCGACCCCTCCCGCCCGGTGCTCGACGCCTCCGGCTACTCCCACCGGGTGCGGGGCGCGGATGTCTACGACTCCCACTCCTACGAGCAGGATCCGGAGCGGTTCCGGGCCGAGCAGTCCGGTCTCGCCGACGGCACCCCCTTCGCCAACGGCCGCGACCTCGCGCCCGATGAGATGCCGTTCGCCGACGGGGCGTTCTCCCTGCCCTTCGCCGGCCAGCCCTACTTCGTCTCCGAGTACGGCGGTATCTGGTGGAACGAGGAGGAGGCGCGCCGCGCCGCCGAGGCCGAGCGGGCCGGCAACAACGCCGCCGAGTCGTGGGGCTACGGGCAGCGCATCACCTCCGAGGAGGAGCTGTACACCCGCTTCGAGGGCCTCACCCGGGTGCTGCTGGAGGATCCGCTGATGTTCGGGTACTGCTACACGCAGATGACCGACGTGTTCCAGGAGAAGAACGGCATCGTCGACTTCCAGCGCGGCCGCAAGCTGGACCTCGCCCGACTGCGGGAGGTGCAGCAGCGGCCCGCCGCCTACGAGCAGGAGGGCTGAGCGCCCTCCTCGTTCCCGGGCCGGCTCCTAGACTGGCTCGGTGACCACCACCGATGCCACGACCACCCGCACCCCGCTCACCCTCGAGGACGTCCCGGCGCTGACCGCGCTGCTGAACCGCATCGACCGCGCCGAGGAGCTCGACGATCCGGCGGAGGAGCTGAGCATCCGCGAGTGGCTCACCATGCCCGGGCTGGATCTGGCGCGCGACTCGCTCGCGGTGCGGCGCGGCGGGGAGCTGATCGGCGCGGCGATCGTGGACGTGCACACCAGTGTCGACCGCGACGGTCGGGTGCGCTGCCAGCTGATGGGCGGCGTCGATCCCGCGCATCGGCGACAGGGCCTGGGCACCGAGCTGCTCGCCTGGTCCGAGGAGCGGGCCGCGGCGCTCGCCGCACAGCGGCACCCGCAGTGCGGCGAGGCCGTGTTCCGCACCTCCGGCGGGCGCGATCCGCGGCCCGGCACGCCGGCGGGAGCGCGGGTCACCGGCGGCGCCGGCGTGCGGCCGCTGCTGGACCGACGCGGCTACCGCCGGGCGCGCAGCTGGCTGGTGATGGTGCGCGAGCTGCCGGGTGCCGCGGTGGACCTCCCCGTCCCCGACGGCGCCCGGATCCTCGCTCCGTCGGACGCCCAGCGCGACCCCACCCGCGAGGCGCACCTGGCCGCCTTCGCCGACCACTGGGGCTCCGCCCCGATCTCGCAGGAGCGCTGGAGCACCCTCTGGTCCTCCCACACGGCCCGCCGTGAGCTCTCCACCGTCGCGCTCGACGCGGACGGCACGGTGCTGGCCTACGCCGTCACCTCCGAGGACCGCCCCGGAGTGCTCCACATCGCGCTGGTGGGGACCCGGCCCGACGCCCGCGGCCGCGGCCTGGCCCGCGCCGTCCTCGCCCGAACCCTCGCCGCCGGGGCGGAGGCCGGGTACGGGCGCGCCGAGCTCGAGGTCGACGCCGAGTCCCTCACCGGCGCCACCCGCCTCTACGACGCCCTCGGGTTCGTCACGGAGCACGTGGACGCGACCTACGAGAAGCCGGTGGCGCCGGTGGAGCCGGCGCGGTGAGAGCCGTCCGCTTCGAGAGCTTCCGCACCCCGCCCGCCCTGGTCGAGGTGCCGGACCCCGCCTGCCCGCCCCGCGGCGCCGTGATCACGGTGCAAGCCACCGGGGTGTGCCGCAGCGACTGGCATGCGTGGCAGGGGCACGACGACTCCGTGCGCCTGCCGCACGTGCCCGGCCACGAGTTCGCGGGCGTGGTGCGGGAGGTCGGCGAGGAGGTCTCGCGCGTCGCCGTGGGCGACCGGGTCACCGCCCCGTTCATCCTCTCCTGCGGGCGCTGCCCGCAGTGCCTGGCCGGTGCGCCCCAGGTGTGCCCCGCGCAGCAGCAGCCCGGTTTCGACCTGCAGGGCTCCTGGGCCGAGCAGGTCGTGGTCCTCGAGGCGGACCACAACCTCGTCGCCCTGCCCGACGGGATCGACATGACCCTCGCCGCCGGGCTCGGCTGCCGGGTGGGCACGGCGTGGCACGCGGTGCGGGCCCAGGCCGCGGTCCGGCCGGGGGAGACGGTGGCGGTGTTCGGCTGCGGCGGGCTCGGGCTCGCCTGCGTGATGATCGCCCTCGCCGCGGGGGCCGAGGTGATCGCGGTCGACGTCTCCCCGGCCGCCCTCGCCGCCGCCGAGTCGCTGGGGGCGACCGCCCTCGCCGCGGGGCCCGACGTCGTCGACCACGTGCGGGAGCGGACCGGCGGCGGTGCCCACGTGACCCTCGACGCCCTCGGCGCGGCCGCCACGGCGCACTCCGCGCTCGAGGTGCTGCGCCCCCGTGGCCGGCACGTGCAGGTGGGGCTGCTGCTCGGGGACGACGCCGACCCGGCCCTGCCGATGGGACGCGTGATCTCCCAGGAGCTGCAGATCCTCGGCAGCCACGGCCTGGCGGTCGCGGAGTACTCGGAGCTCCTCGCCGATGTCGCGGCCGGTCGGCTGGACCTGGCGGGCACCGTCGGCCGCGTGCTCGAGGCGACCGAGCTGCCCGCCGCGATGCTCGCGATGGACCGTCCGCCCACCAGCGCCGGGATGACGGTGGCGCGCTGGCTCTGAGCCCGGCGTGAGGAACCCCGCGGTCGGGGGCGCGGCGCGTGGCCGCGCCGACCGGCTGTGGAAGCATTGCGCGCATGACGATCACCGCTGCGGCCGACGGCTCCGCCCTCGGCAATCCCGGACCCGCCGGCTGGGCCTGGTACATCGACGACGACTGCTGGCGTGCGGGCGGGTGGCCCCACGGCACCAACAACATGGGCGAGCTGAAGGCGGTGCTGGACCTGCTCGAGGCCACCGCCGTCGACGCCGACCAGCACCTGCTGATCCTCTGCGACAGCCAGTACGTCATCAACTCGGTGACGAAGTGGATGCCGGGCTGGAAGCGCAAGGGCTGGCGCAAGAAGGACGGCAAGCCGGTGCTGAACGTCGAGCTGCTCAAGGACATCGACCGTGCCCTGGCCGGGCGCAGCGTCGAGTTCGAGTGGGTCAAGGGCCATTCCGGGCACGCGATGAACGAGGCGGCGGATCGGCGTGCGAACGCCGCCGCGACGGCGTTCTCGAAGAAGCAGGATCCGGACGTGGGACCCGGATACCGGGGCGGGGCGACGGCGGCCGGCACGGTGGACGGCCCCGCGGCGGGCGCAACGGGTGCTGGCTCTGCTGGCGCTGCGGGCGCTGGCTCCGCGGGCGCTGGCTCTGCGGGCGCGGGCGGGGTGCGCGTGGGCGCGGGCTCCGGGGGAGCGGCGACCGATGGGAATGGCCCGGCCGGGTCCACGGCGCCGGCCGACGACCTGTTCAGCCTGTTCGAGCAGGCCCCGGACCAGACCCCGGACCAGGCCCCGGCCGCTCCGGGCGCGAGCTGCTCCACCGCTGTCGAGGACACGGTGCTGGTCGCCGACGCGCCGGGCTCGACGGACTTCGAGCAGATCACGGCGCGGGAGCAGGCGCTGCACAGCGATGCGCTGCGTGCGGATGCGCCGAGCGCCGCGGAGCTGTTGCATCGGGGGTTCACCGAGGTGGGGGCGAGCGGGCGACGCTACGACCGGGAGGAGATCCTGGCCGCCCTCGCGCCGATGCCCGGCGTCGAGGCGGAGGAGTTCGTGGCCGACGAGGTCGCGCCCGGCGTGGTGCTGCTGCAGTACACGACCCAGGAGCCGCGCGGCACCGTGCACCGCAGCTCGCTGTGGGTGCGGGAGAAGGGCCGGTGGCTGCTGCGCCACCATCAGGGCACGCCGGTCGCCGGGCGATAGCGCAGCGGGCGGAGCGAAAGGCTGCCGCCGGGCCTGCCGACGGGCCCGCCGCCGGGCCCGCCGCGCGGGGACCGTGGGCGCCGTGGGTATCGTTCCGGTCCGCCCCTGTCCGCCCCGGTCTGCCCCTGTCCGTCGGTGGCGAGGTCCGAGCTACCTGGACGGCGGTGCCTCCGGCGGCTCGTCGGGCGGTTCCTCGGGCGGCTCGTCGTCTGACCCCGCGGGCCGGTCACCGGGCTGCGTCTCGGTCGGCCCCTCGGGTGGGGGATCGGGCCACGGTGTGATCAGCGGCGGTGTGCTCGACGTGCCGTGCGCCCCGTGCGGGCTCGCCCAGATCCACGCCCTCGGAGGCGCCGACGGGTCGGAGCGGGGTCGTGTCCCGGACCCTGCGCCGGGCCGATCGTCGAGCGGAGCGTCGGACTGTGCATCGGGCTTTGCGCCGGACGGTGCGTCAGGGTCTGAAACGCTCGTCGTGCGGCGCTCGTGAGGCGTCAGCACCCACAGTCCGTGTTCCTTGAGCAGGTTGCAGCGAGCGCACAGCCCCTGGCCGTTCGCGTAGCTGGTGGCCCCGCCGCGATGGTGGGGGACGGCGTGGTCGCTGTGGCGGATCCGCGCGTTGCACCACGGGGCGCGGCAGGTGGTGTCGCGCCAGCGGATCATCCGGGCCAGCCCCGCGGGGAAGGCGCGGGCGCGCGATTCCATCCCGATCAGCTCGCTGGTGCGCGGGCTGCGGTACAGGCGGCGGTAGAACGCGGTGACGGTCTCGTCGGGATGGGGCTCCTCCACGTCCCGCAGCTGCCCCGGCGGGCGCCCGAGCAGGGTGTCGCGCAGGATGTGGGCGGGGATGGTGCCGTAGCCCTCGAGCTCGGCGGTCTGGGCGTCGTCATCGCGACCCAGGAGCGCCGTGTCGGTGATGACGATGCCCACGTCGAGACCGGGCCGCAGGCGCGGCGGCTCCACGATCGCCGCCCCGGTGGCGGCATCCTCGGACTCGGACTCGGACTCGGACTCGGAGGCGGCGTCGGGGGCGTCGGCGGAGCCGGGCTCGGAGCCGGCGGGGTCGGCGCGGTGCCGCGCGGGAGCCTGCTGCGTCGCGGGCGCGGCGCGCAGGGCGTCGTCCACCAGGAGATCGGCTTCCAGCGCGGGCACGGGCGTCCGCTCACCCGCGGCGCGCAGCGACTCGGCGCGCGTGCGCAGCGACTGCATCACGCCGACCGCATCGACCGCGCGCATCACGGCGGAGATCCGTGCCATCCCGTCGGCCAGCGGGGCCATCCGCACGTGCCGGGAGCGTGCCGCCCGTTCAGCCCGCTCGCGCGAGGTCTCCGGCTCGAGCTTCTGCACCATGGCCCGGATCTCCGCCTGCAGGCGCCGGTGCCCCTTGCCGTGCAGGAACTCGGGATGCTCGCGGAGATGGTCGTCGATCCGGCGACAGGTCTCCGGCGAGGCGCCGTCCAGCGCGCCGGAGAGCGCGGAGGCCTGCGAATCGGTCATGCCACCGGACCAGAGATGATCCACCGAGGCCGGCATGTGCTGCACCAGGCGGCGTGCCTTCGCCCGCGAGAACGAGGCGGCGGCGGGGGAGACCCGCCGCGCCAGAGCGATCTCCTGACCGGCGCCGCGACCCTGCGCCGACGAGGGCACCCCATGGGCGGCGTCGTCGCGCCGGATCCTCTCCTCGGCGGCGACCTGCCAGGTCGCATCCACCGCGGCAAGAGCGCCGCGCAGGTGGTCGATCCCGCCGAGCACGGCCAGCGCCTCCGCGGCGCTCTCGGGGGCCGTGTCCGGCAGCGAATCCCGCACCGACGCGGTGCGGGTGAAGGCCATCAGCGTCGCGGCGAGGACCTGTGCGATCAGCGCGCGGGCCGCGGGCGCGGCCTCGAGCTCCGCGAAGCGCCCCAGGACGTCCTCGAGGACATCGCCCGACGGTGCGGAGACGTCCCGGCGAGGGGTGTCCTCGTCGGGGTCGTCCCCACTGCCCATCGGCGTCGAATTCATGCCTCGAGAATAGTCGGCACAGAATCACCTCACCACCACCGCAGGAAATCTGTGGATAAATCTGCCCTGTGGACGACAGTGTGGACGAAAATGTGGGTGAGAATGTGGAGAGATGGGGTGTGTGGAGGACGAGTGGGCTGGTGCTCCGCCCTGGTCGACAGTTCTCCGGAGTCGTCGGTGCGGTGATGAAGCATGCAGAGAAAAACTGCCTCCTGACGATCGGGCTGTGGGCGTGGAATTATCACCCCTCCGTACGCGGTCGCCCGTTCTCCCGGCATCAGGGACTGATCGGATCCGAGGGATCAGAGCGGCCTGACTGTTCCGGATTCGAGCAGGCTCCGGGCGATCTGGCGGGTGAGGTGGTCGGCGCCGAGGGCGGGGCTGCGGAGGGGCTGTGCCGACCGTCGATCGCTGCGGCTGGATGCCTCGCCGACACTCGACCAGCCGGTCGTCGGCGCCGTCCGTGAGCGCATCTCGCGGCGCCCGCCCTGTTGACGTCCCGTCTCCGGTACTGTCTATGCTGTCTATAGACAGTAGAACCACGTCGACGAGGGCAGTGAGGGGGCGCGAACCCGATGCACATCCCGATCGACCCCTCCGCCTCCGCACCCTTCTACGAGCAGATCCGCGAGGGCATCGCTGCGGCCATCCTCCGCGGGGACCTCGCGCCGGGGGAAGCCCTTCCCTCGATCCGCGCTCTCGCCCGTGACCTGCGGGTCAGCGTCATCACCACCACGCGTGCGTACAACGAGCTGGTCGCCGACGGGCTGGTCGACGCGGTGCGCGGCAAAGGCGTGTTCGTGCGCGCCCAGGACGCCGACCAGCTGCGCGAACGGGCACTGCTGCAGATCGACGAGGCGTTCGACGCGGCGGTGCGCGCCGCCCGCACCGCAGGGATCCAGGACCACGAGCTGAGCCGTCGCTTCACCCAGCGGCTCGAGGAGGAGCGATGAGCGAGAACCGATCGCACGCTGTCATCGTGCGCGGGCTGGAGGTGCGCGTCCCCTCCGCCGCGAAACCCTTTGCCGGGCCGCTCCCGGTGGTGCGGGGCCTGGACCTCACGGTCCCCACCGGCCAGGTCACTGTGATGGTCGGTGCCAACGGCGCCGGGAAGACCACCACCCTGCGAGCCGTCACCGGTGCGCACCCCTTCTCGGCGGGATCCATCGAGGTGCTCGGCACGGCGCTGGGCCCCGCCCGCGTCCGGCCCCCGCAGGGTGTGGCGAGTCTCCCGGGGATCTCCGCCCATCCGCGCCGCTGGACCTCGCGGCACATAGCGCGCATGCGGAAGGACGCGGTCCCCGGCTTCGACGTCACCTGGTTCGAGGAGCTCCTGACCGCCTTCGGGATCCCGCGCGAGCAGGAGGTGAACCGGCTGTCCCAGGGGCAGGCCACCCAGCTCGGACTGGCCTCGGCCCTCGCGCAGGATCCGCGGCTGCTGATCCTCGATGAGCCCTTCGCGCATCTCGACCCGCTCGCGCGCACCGAGCTCGTCGACGTCCTGCGGTGCTTCATGGCGGGGGAGGACCGCACGCTGCTGATCGCCACCCATGACCTCGAGGGCATGGAGCGCTTCGCCGACCAGCTCGTGATGGTCTCCCGGGGCGTCGACGTGGTCAGCGGCGACGTCGAGTCACTGCGCGACGAGTTCCTGCTGTGCGCGATCGACTCCGAGGTGACGACGGAGCTCGAGGCCTCTCTGGTGGGGCCGACGACCACGGGCGCGGGGACCTCTGCACTGGTCGCCGTCGATGACGCCGTCGGCCTGCCCACCACCGCCACGCTGCGCCGTCCGGACGTGAGCGAGATCGTCACCCACCTGCTGCGCGCCGCGCGCGACGACGCCGCAGCTGAGAGGAGGACTGCACGATGACCCCGACTCGCACCCACCACCCGACCGCGTCGCCCACCGAGGTGTCACCCGCCGAGGAGAGGCGCGTGGGGCTCGCGGTGCGTACCGAGCTGCGGCTGAATGCGGGCCGCGTGGCCACCACACTCATCGCCTGCGCCGCTGTGCTGCTCTGGGCGTCGATCTCCACCGACCGGTTCGCGGGGGTGCTCACCCTGTGGGCTGCGCTCGCCTGGTACCGCTACGGACGTGCCGACACCATCGAGCGCGACGAGCTGCGGGCGAGCCTCGGCCTCAGCCGGGCGGACAGGGTGCGCGGCCGCGTGGTGGTGGTCCTCGCCGAGCAGGCCGCGGTGATCCTCACCGTCGCCGCGAGCGCCGCTGTCTCCGTCCTGCTGGGAAGGGAGACGGCCGGCGGTGCGGCGCCGTTCTCCTTCAGCGGTGACCCCTCCGGCTCCCAGCTCTGGATCGTGCTCGCCGGGACGCTGTTCTCGACGGTGGTCCTGCTGGCCACCGGCATGGCGGTGGGCGGGGACTGCACGAGGCGCCGACCCGGTCGCAGTGTTGCCGTGCTGAGCGTCCTGACGTACTTCGTGGCAGGAGTGCTGCTCTCGATACCCCTTCTGCTCATGATGATCGTGCTGAACGTCGACCCCTGGGACGGCACCCTCGGGACCCCGGTGACGGCGGCCGTCCTCGTCGTGGCAGCGCTCCTGCTCCTGCTCGGACTGCGTGCACGGACCCGCCGCTGGATCCGCGAGCTCGACTCCACATCCCGGGCGGTGACCCGATGAGCACGCTCCAGAGCACGCCCGCGGCGGTCTCGGTGCGCGGGCTCGACGTCCACCTCCCGGACCCGCGGCGTCGGACCCGTCCGTCGTGCCGGGTGCTGCGGGACGACTCCTTCGAGGTGCCTCGCGGCCAGGTCACCGCACTGGTCGGAACCAACGGTGCTGGGAAGACCACGCTGCTGCGCACCCTCAGCGGCGCCTACGCACCGAGCACAGGGGACATCGCGGTCGAAGGTGTTCCGCTCGGCGGGGCCGAGGATGCCCTCCCCGCCGGCGTCGGCGTCGTGCCCGACTCCCCGTTCCAGCCCGCGCACTGGACCGCCGACGATCTCGTGCTCGCCCAGTGCGCCGTCGAGCCCGAGTACGACGCGCGCCTCGTCGGCAGGCTCCTGCGCCGCGCGGGCATCGCTCCGTCGGCGCCGCTGCGCCGCCTCTCCGCCGGACAGCGCAGCCGCCTGCTGGTCGCCGTCGCCCTCGGCATGCATCCCACCCTGCTGCTGCTCGACGAGCCCTTCGCCCATCTCGATCCCCTGGCCCGCACCGAGGTGGTCGAGGAGCTGCGCGAGCATCTCGCTGACGGCGCGGATCGCACGATCCTGCTGTCCACCCACGACCTCGGCGGGATGGACCGATTCGTCGACCACATCGTGCTGCTCCATGACGGCCGCGTGGTGCTCGAGGGTGGCGCGCTCGACCTGATCGAGGACCACCTGATGGCCACCGTGGAGGCCGCTGCCTCGCACACCGCCGAGCTGCGGGGAGCCCGACGCAGCGGCGACCGACTCGAGGGCCTGATGCGCGCCGAGGACGCCGTAGGGCTGCCGAGCATCGTGGACCTGCGTCGTCCCACGCTCCAGGACGTCCTCACCTTCACCCTCCGGGAGGCCTCCCGATGACCGGCAGTGCCCTGACCGCCACCCGGAAGCGCCCCTCGACCCCGGCGCGACGGGCGCTCGGACTCGAATGGATCCACCACCGTGACAGGATCCTGCTCTACGCACTCCTCGCCGTGGCGATCGCCGTGATCGCCGCGGTCACCGACATCCGCCTCGGCTGGATCGCGATTCTCCTCGCGGCCTGGATGCCGGCCACGCTCGCCGAGGACGGCACGGACGACGGCCGTCTTCAGCGCAGCGCCCTCGGCATCTCCCGTGCCGACGCGGTGCGTGCGCGCACGCTGATGGTCTGCGTCTCCCAGCTCGTGCTCGCGCTCGGAGCGGCCGCCGTGATCCTCCTTGCGCAGTGGCCGCCGGAGGAACGGCACTGGGCGAGCGTCGACGGCCGACCGTTCTCGTTCTCCGCGCCGACGGCGATGGGCCTGATGGACCATCTCGTGGACATCGGGCTCTGGAGCGGGGCGCTGCTGTGGGCGCATGCGCTCGTGGGAGGCAGCGCCTTCCGCGTCGGTGAGCGCGTCGGGAAGCTCCGCGCCATGGCCACGTTCCTCGGGGTCTGCCTCGTGGCGACCGTCCTGTTCGGCGTGTCCGTCGCCGTCGCCTCGGCGGCGCATGGACTGCCCGTGCTCGACGACGCCGACGCGCTGAGCGGCACCGGGCTCCTGCTCGAGGCCCGCCTGGGCCAGATCCTGACCCTGCTCGTCACCCTCGGAGGGGGAGCGCTCGCCCTCGTGCTCGCGCATCGCCGCTGGGTGCGCCGCGCCTGACCGGCACGCTGTGGGAGCATGTCACGTATGACCACCTGCCCCCTCGGTCGCGAAGAGCATCCCCGCACGCTGCGGGCACGGGCATGACCTCCCTCCCGCTCGCCCGGCGCGCCGCCGGCCCCGACCTCGCCCGCGGGCTCTCGCTGCTGGGCATCGCGCTGGCGAACATGGTGGGCTGGCTGCACGGACGGGAGTGGACCGTGCTGTGCAAGCAGCAGGACGGCACCGGGGCGGACCGGCTGGTCGACGTGCTCCTCGCGCTGCTGGTCGACAACCGCGGCTTCCCCCTGTTCGCGCTGCTGTTCGGCTACGGGATCGGGATCCTGCACCGCCGCTCCCGCGCCCGCGGCGAGCCCGCGCGGCGCTTCCTCGCCCGGATGGGCCGGCGCCATCTGGTGCTGCTCGGCATCGGCCTGCTCCACACGATCCTGCTGTTCAGCGGGGACATCCTGGTGGCGTACGCGATCATGGGCATGCTGCTGGTGCTGCTGATCCCCCGGGGCCGGATCGCGCTGCCGCTGGCCGGAGTCGTCACCCTGCCGGCGCTCGGAGTGTGGGGCTGGGTGGACGGCACCATCGGCCTGACCGGTCGCGACGGCTACGCGGCGGCGTCGGCCCCCACCTACCTCGACTCGCTCGCGCTGCGCGCCGACGGCGCTCTCACCGACACCGCTCTCGTGCTGCTCTCCGACATCGGGCTGCTCGCGCCGATGGCGATGGGTGCGGTCGCCGCCCGGATCCACCTGCTGGAGCGGGTGGAGGAGAACCGCGACCTGCTGGTGCCGCTGTGCCGCTGGGGTCTGCTCATGGGTCTGCTCGGTGCGCTCCCCCTGGCCGCGGTGCTGCTGCTGGACCCCGCGCACCAGCACCTGGACAACACCGTCGCCCTCGGGGTGATGGGGGTGCTGCACCAGTACTCGGGCCTCGCCGGGGCGCTGGGCCTCGCGGCGGGTGCCGCGCTGCTGGCGGAGTGGACGCGGGCGGAACGGGCGGTGACCGGGGGAGGAGAGCGGCGCCCCTCCCCGCGGACCGCGGCGCTCCGCACCGCCCTCGACGGCATCGAGGCGCTCGGCGCGGTCTCGCTCACCGCGTACCTGGCCCAGTCCCTGCTCTACCTGGCGCTGTTCCCGCCGTACACCCTCGACCTCGGCGCGCACCTGGGCAGCGCCGGCACGGCCGGGATCATGGTGCTGGGCTGGCTGGCGATGATCCCCGCGGCCGTCTGGCTGCGCCGCCGCGGCCGACGGGGCCCGGGCGAGGCGCTGCTGCGCGGGCTCGGGGGCTCCCTGCCGGCCCGCGCCGCGCCGTCCCAGGCCACACCGCCCCGGGCCACCACGGGAAGTGCACAGCGCCGATGACCGTCTACGCCGACACCCCGCGCTGGCCCCGGCACGGCATGCTGTGGGGCCACCTGATCTCCGACACCTCGCTCGAGGAGCTGCACGAGCTCGCCTCGCGCGCCGGTCTCCCGCCGCGCGCCTTCGACCTCGACCACTACGACTGGCCCGACTCCGCCCGGGAGTCGCTCGCCGAGGCCGGGGCGCGATTCGTCGCCGACGGCGAGCTCACGCGGATCCTCCTCGCCTCGGGGCTGAGGGTGAAGCTGCGCGACCGGCCCGCCGCCCGGGCCGCCCGCACCGCCGCCCACGCCGCCGCGCTCGGCCTGCACCCGGTGCCGCGCGATCTGGTGGTGGGTCCGCTCGGTCACGCCGAGCCCCTGCCCGACGAGCCCGGCGCCTTCCGCCTCACCCGCGAGCACCCGGAGCGACCGCCGCGCCTGGAGGCGCACGATGCGGCGGGCAGACGGGCCGCCGCGGTGATGCTGGAGAGGCTCGACGCGCTCAGCCGCGCGGCGACCGGCGCCGGCTTCACCGGTCAGGTGATGGACGCACCGGCCGACGGGCCCTCCGGCCCGCCGCCCTCCGGCCCGCCGCCCTCCGGCTCGCCGCTCTCCGGCCCACCGCCTTACGGGCCCTCCGGCGCGGTCGGGGGCTCGTCGGCCCCGCCGCCCAGCGGACGGAACTGATCCGGCTCCACCTCCAGCTCGGGCGCGAGCTCGGTGCCCTGCAGCTCCACCCAGAAGGTGGCGCCGCCGCCAGCGGTCTCCGTCACCCCGATCGCGCCGCGATGCTGCTCCACGATGGAGGCCGCGATCGAGAGCCCGAGGCCCGCGCCGCCGCCCTGACCGGCGGAGCGCACGCGCGAGGAGTCCGTGCGGTAGAAGCGCTCGAACACCTTCTCGCGCTGGTCGTCGTCGATCCCCTCGCCGTGGTCGCGCACCTCGATCCGCACCCTGTCCGGCGCCGTGTAGCCCACCGCGAGCTCGACGGGGGAGCCCTTGGGGGTGTGGCGGCTGGCGTTGCCCACCAGGTTGAGGATCACCTGGCGCAGCGAGGCCTCGTCGCCCATCACCCCGATCGCCACGTGCGGCTGCACCGACAGCGGCGTGCCGGACAGCGAGGTCACCATCACCTGGCGGCCGGGGTCCAGGGCGCGCAGATCCTGCGCGGCGTCGAACAGGGCGTCGGTGAAGTCCACCGGCGCCAGGTCCAGCTCCGGCTTCTCGTCCAGCCGCGCCAAGCGCAGCAGGTTCTCCACCAGGGAGCCCATGCGGCGCGCCTCGTCCTCGATGCGCCGCATCGCCGAGGAGACGTCCTCGTCCGAGCGCAGCGCACCCATGCGGTACAGCTCGCCGAAGCCGCGGATCGCCGCCAGCGGCGTGCGCAGCTCGTGCGAGGCGTCGCCCACGAAGCGCCGCATCTTCGCCTCGGAGCGGGTGGCGCGCTCCTCGGAGGCGGACTGCGCGGCGAAGGACTGCTCGATGCGCACCAGCATCTCGTTCAGCGACAGCGCCAGATCGTGCACCTCGAGGCTGGTGTCCGTGACGGGGACGCGGCGCGAGAGATCGCCGCCGGCGATCTGCGAGGCGGTGGACTCCACGTCCCGCAGCGGCTCCAGCGCCCGATGGGTCACGTAGCCGCCCAGGCCCATGCCCACCAGCACCACCAGCGTGCCCACCAGCACGATGATCAGCGCCATCTCGTGCATGGTGCGGTCCACGCCGGTGAGCGGGAGCGCCACGTACACGCTGCCGCCCTCCGGGCCGGCGTTCACCATCGCGATCACGCGCCAGCGGTTCTCCGCCGAGTCCAGCACAGTGAACGGCCGCCCGCCGCGCTGCAGGATCTGCTCGTCGCTGAGGTCGGGGAAGTCGAGGGAGACCTCGCCGGGCCCGTAGTGGATCAGCGCCTGCTCGATCGGGCGGCCCGCGTCGTCGCGGATCTCCACCGCGTACTCCACCGGCGTGTACGTGCTCTTCTGGACGGCGTCGTCGTCACCGGCCAGCTCGTGCCGGGCCAGGGTGAGCATCTCGCCCATGCCGGACTTCAGGTTCGTGTCCACCGCCTGGATGAGGGTGCGGTTCAGCAGGAACAGCGACAGGCTCCCGGTGACCACGGTGCCGAGCACCAGCAGCAGGGAGATGAGCGCGACGATCCGCGTCCACAGGGACACGGGCCGTTCTGTGCGCAGGCTCGGCAGCGCCAACCTCAGGAGCCTTCGGGGGCCCGCAGCACGTAGCCGATGCCGCGCTTCGTGTGGATCATCGGCTCACCGATCACGTCGATCTTGCGACGCAGGTAGGAGATGTAGGACTCCACGATCCCCACCTCGCCGGACCAGTCGTAGTCCCACACGTGGTCGAGAATCTGGGTCTTGGAGACCACCCGGCCCGCATTGAGCATCAGGTAGCGCAGCAGCTTGAACTCGGTGGGGGACAGCTCGATGTTCACGTCCCCGCGATGGACCTCGTGGGAGTCCTCGTCCAGGCGGAGGTCCGCCACCACCAGGGAGCTGTCCACCTCGGTCTCGGCGCCGCCGTGGGTGCGGCGCAGCACCGCCCGGATGCGTGCCACGACCTCCTCCAGGCTGAACGGCTTGGTGACGTAGTCGTCGCCGCCCACGGTGAGCCCGGCGACCTTGTCCTGCGTCTCGTCCTTCGCGGTGAGGAACAGGATCGGGTACTTCTCCCCGCGGTCGCGCAGGCGCCGGGTCACGGTGAAGCCGTCCATGTCCGGCAGCATCACGTCGAGCACCACCAGGTCCGGCTGGTTCTCGGTGGCCTCGCGGATCGCCTCGTTGCCGGTGGAGGCGGTGAACACCTCGAAGCCGGCGAAGCGCAGGGAGGTCGCGAGCAGGTCGCGGATGTTGGGCTCGTCGTCGACCACGAGCAGTCGCGCTTCGTAGTCCTGGTCCACATGCGAAGTCATGGGGTCACCGTGCTCCTCGGAGGTGGGAATCGGCTGGACGTCATCTGGGCGCGCTCAGCGGGAGGCGCGCCGCACCTTCTCCTGCTGCTTGCGCAGCTTGCGGATGGTCCAGCGCATGCGGATCATCGCCACCGAGCCCACCAGCGCCATGACCAGCGCACCGGCGATCGCCGCGAACAGCATCGCGACGCCGAGCGGCAGATCGAACTCCGCGGAGAAGTACCGGAACCCGGCGGTGACGTTGTTCTGGATCACGAAGATCAGCAGCAGCACCAGCACGATCGCACCGAGGATCAGCGAGATCCACAGCCCGGCGGAGCGGCTTGCTCCGGCCTCGACGGGGTCGAGCTCGGAGGAGTCCGCGGGCGGGGCGGGGTCCGTGCGCGTCGGCTCCGCCCCCGACCTGCGCCCCGCGGGCGTGCCGGAACCCGGCGCCGACGGCCGCTGCGCGGCGGGCTCGTCGGCGTGCTGCGCGGCGCCGGCGGGACGCTCCGTGCGCTCCCCGTCGGCGGGGCGGGTGGGATCGTTCGATGAGGTCATGGCGATCTCCTCGGGAAGAGCGGCCGACGGGGCGGCGACGGGTGGGATGCGCGGTCCACTCTAGTCAGCCGGCCTGGCCCGGGTCAGCAGCGCGGCCCGAGGGGAGCAGATCCTCCGCGTCCACGATCGAGTAGGCGTAGCCCTGCTCGGCGAGGAAGCGCTGCCGGTGGGCGGCGTAGTCCTGGTCCTGGGTGTCGCGCATGACCACCGTGTAGAAGTGCGCGGAGCGCCCGTCGGCCTTGGGGCGCAGCAGGCGGCCCAGGCGCTGCGCCTCCTCCTGCCGGGAGCCGAAGGCGCCGGAGACCTGCACCGCCACCGAGGCCTCCGGCAGGTCGATCGAGAAGTTCGCGACCTTCGAGACCACCAGGCGGTCGATCCGTCCCTCCCGGAACGCGGCGAACAGCTCCTGCCGGCGGCGCACCGGGGTCCTCCCGGTGAGCAGCTCCGCGTCCAGGCGCTCGGCGATCTCCTCCAGCTGGTCGAGGTACTGGCCGATCACCAGCATCGGCTCGCCCCGGTGCCGTGCGGCGAGGGCCTCCACCACGTCCACCTTCGCCGGGTGGGCGGCACCCAGCCGCGGCCGGTCCGCGTTCTCGGCCATCGCGTAGGCCATCCTGTCCGCGGCGGGCATGGTGGTGCGCACCTCGGTGCACACCGCTGGCGCGATGTAGCCCTGGGCCTGGATGTCCTTCCACGGGGCGTCGTAGCGCTTGGGGCCGATCAGCGAGAACACCTCGCCCTCGCGGCCGTCCTCGCGCACCAGCGTGGCCGTCAGCCCCAGCCGACGCCGGGCCTGGAGGTCCGCCGTCATGCGGAACACGGGGGCGGGCAGCAGGTGCACCTCGTCGTAGACGATCAGGCCCCAGTCGCGGGCGCTCATCAGCTCCAGGTGCGGGTGCACGCCCTTCCGCTTCATCGTGAGCACCTGGTAGGTCGCGATCGTCACCGGCCGCACCTCCTTGGTGGTGCCGGAGTACTCGCCGATCTCGTCCTCGGTGAGGGTGGTGCGGGCCAGCAGCTCGTCGCGCCACTGCCGGGCCGAGACGGTGCTGGTGACGAGGATGAGCGTGGTGCGCCCCATCGCCGCCATCGCCCCAGCGCCCACGAGCGTCTTGCCCGCCCCGCAGGGCAGCACCACCACGCCGCTGCCGCCGTGGCGGAAGCCGTCCACCGCCTCGGCCTGGTAGGGGCGCAGGGACCAGCCGTCCTCCGCGAGCGCGATCGGGTGCGCCTCGCCGTCCACGTACCCGGCGTGGTCCTCCGCGGGCCAGCCCAGCTTCAGCAGCGCCTGCTTGAGGGCGCCGCGCTGCGAGGGGTGGACGGCCACCGTGACCTCGTCGATCCGTGCGCCGAGCATGCCCTGGATGCGCTTCGAGCGGGTCACCTCCTCGAGCACCGGGCGGTCCACGGCGTGCAGCACCAGCCCGTGCGTGGGATCGGCGAGCAGCCGCAGGCGGCCGTAGCGGTCCATCGTGTCCGCCACGTCGATCAGCAGCGCGTGGGGGACGGGGTAGCGGGAGTGGTCCACCAGCGCGGCGACCACGGTCTCCGCGTCGTACCCGGCGGCGCGGGCGTTCCACAGGCCCAGATCGGTGATCCGGTAGGTGTGCACGTGCTCCGGGGCGCGCTCGAGCTCCGCGAAGGCGGCGATCGCGATCCGAGCCGCCTGCGCCGAGGGGTGGTCCACCTCGAGCAGCAGGGACTTGTCGCTCTGGACGATCAGGGGGCCGTCGGTCATCGCTCCAGGCTACGCCCAGGGGGCGGTGGGCTCCGGGGTCGGGACGGGGAGGTGTGCTTCGGGCTCAGGCCCGGGCAGTGGGCTCGGGGAGCTCGCGGCCGCTGAGGCGCTCGAACATCCCGATCTCGAACAGGAGCAGGAACGGGATCAGCGCGATCACCGTGATCAGCAGGAATCCTGCCAGCGAGCCGATCACGCTGATCACCAGGTAGGTGACGATCGCGGTGGCGAGGTTCGCGCGCACCAGGGCGACGCTCTGCCTCAGCGCCTCGAGCGGCGAGGCGCCGCGGGCCGCCGCCGGGATCGCGAACATCAGCAGCACACCGGCGATCAGGCCCGGGATGTACAGCAGCATGAGGCCCACGACGGTGATCGCGCCCACCAGCAGCGCGGTGAGGATAACCCGGAACGGACCCACGAGCGCCTGCCGGAGGGTGGGCCGGCCGCCGTCCAGGATCACCTCGGCGGCGCGCGCGGAGCCGGACTGCCACAGCAGCATGAAGGGCACCATCAGCACGATCGCCAGGGTGACGATCCCGTAGAACACCAGGATCGCCTGCGGCGGGACGTCGTCGCCCGGAGAGGCGCTCTCCGCCATCGGGAGCATGGCGGCGATCCCGGCGGCGATCCCGCCCACGACGAGCACGGTCGCGATCGCCGAGTAGAGCAGGCCGACGACGAGGAAGGGCAGCCAGTTCCGCAGCAGGGCCCGGCCCGCGAAGGTCAGCGCCGCGCCGAGATCCGCGCCCAGGTCCGTGCCGGGGGCGGGGCGTGCGGGATGCCCGGGTGCGGCCGGGGGATCCTGCGGGGCCTGCGGGGTCTGCGGCGCCTGCCAGGCCTGCGGGGCCTGCTGCGGGGGCTCGGGGAAGGTCATGGGGTGATGCTCTCCGTCGGGATGCAGGGTGCTGTCGGGGCCACGATAGGGGGGCCGACGGGGCGGCGGTATCCGACCTCCGTCGGCATCCGTGGTGGTTGTTCGGAGGGCGGCGTCGCGCCCGGCGGGCCCGCCGGTGACGGGCCCGCCCGGCAAGCCCTGGCACGGTCGGACGCTCGAGTGGCCACTTCATTAGGATGGTCCGCGATGGACCGGGCCCCGCCCCTGCGCCGACTGGCCTCGGCGAGGCGGTCCGGCCCGGCTCGACAGTCACCTGATCTGAGGAGAACCCATGGCCAACTTCGCTCCGTCCCCCGCCGATGTCGCGGACATCGGCGTCACCGGTATGGCGGTGATGGGCTCCAACCTGGCCCGCAACCTCGCCCGCAACGGCTTCAAGGTCGCCATCCACAACCGCAGCGTGGGCAAGACCGAGACGGTCATCGCCGAGCACGGCGAGGACGGCGAGTTCTACCCCTCCGAGTCCATGGCGGACTTCGTCGCCTCGCTGCAGAAGCCGCGCGTCGCGATCATCATGGTCAAGGCCGGCGGCCCCACCGACGCCGTGATCGACGAGCTCGCCGGCCTCATGGAGGAGGGCGACATCATCGTCGACGCCGGCAACGCGCTGTTCGGCGACACCCGCCGCCGCGAGGCCGCGCTGCGCGAGAAGGGCCTGCACTTCGTGGGCACCGGCGTCTCCGGCGGTGAGGAGGGCGCCCTGAACGGCCCCTCGATCATGCCCGGCGGCACCAAGGAGTCCTACGACCGCCTCGGCCCGATGTTCGAGAAGATCTCCGCGCACGTGGACGGCGTGCCCTGCTGCACCCACGTGGGCGCGGACGGTGCGGGTCACTTCGTGAAGATGGTCCACAACGGCATCGAGTACGCCGACATGCAGGTCATCTCCGAGGCTTACGACCTCATGTCCAAGGCCCTGGGCAAGGGCGCTTCCGAGATCGGGGACGTCTTCGCCGAGTGGAACAAGGGGGACCTGGAGTCCTTCCTCATCGAGATCACCGCCGAGGTGCTCCACCACACCGACGCCACCTCCGGCAAGCCGTTCGTGGACGTCATCCTCGACCAGGCCGCGCAGAAGGGCACCGGCGCCTGGACCGTGCAGACCGCGCTCGACCTGGGCGTGCCGGTGACCGGCATCGCCGAGGCCACCTTCGCCCGCTCCACCTCCGGTTCCGTGCCGCAGCGCGAGGCCGGGAAGAAGGTGCTGCCGGCCGAGGCGCAGACCCTCGAGATCGCCGATCCGGCTCAGTTCGTCGACGACCTGCAGAAGGCGCTGTACGCCGCGAAGCTGGTCTCCTACTCGCAGGGCTTCGACGAGATCGCCGCCGGGGCGAATGAGTTCGGCTGGGACATCGACCTCGGCGCGATGGCGCGGATCTGGCGCGGCGGCTGCATCATCCGGGCCCGCTTCCTCAACCGCATCACCGAGGCGTACGAGCGCGACGCGACGCTGCCGCTGCTGCTGGCCGACGAGTACTTCACTACCGAGATCGCCAAGTGCATCCCCGCCTGGCGCCGCATCGTGGCCTTCGCCGCCGCGAGCGGCTACCCGGTGCCGGTGTTCTCCTCGACCCTGTCCTACTACGACGCCGTCCGTGCGGAGCGCCTCCCGGCCGCCCTGGTCCAGGCTCAGCGCGACTACTTCGGCGCGCACACCTACAAGCGCGTCGACGCCGAGGGCACCTTCCACGTGGAGTGGTCCGAGGACCGCCGCGAGTCGAAGCAGGACTGATCAGCTCCTGACCTCCTCCTGACCGAGGAACGCGGAAGGCCCCGGACCATCAGGTCCGGGGCCTTCCATCGTGTGAGGTGCTGCTCAGTATCCCGAGGCCGCGCCGAGGGCGCCGAGCACGATGCTGCCGATGATCAGAAGCACGTAGAGGGCCGCGACGATGATCGTGACGATCATGGCCCACTTCGTGAACTTCTGGGCGGTCTCCGGCTCCTGGTCGGCCTTGAGGTAGCCGAGCAGGCCGAGCACGCCGGCGATGATGCCGCCGCACAGGAACCCTGCGATGGTCCAGATGAGGGCCTTCTTCTTGATGGCCTCGATGTCGTAGCCCGAGGTGGGAGCGGTCATGGGAATCCCCTTCTTCCTGATGATCGTTCACCGCGGCGTGGGTTCGCCGCGGCCCCAGGCCGGTTGGTGATCCGCGTGTCCTGGCGTCGGGAATCCTATCGTGATCGGGGGGCTCGGTCCCATGGGGAGCTCTCCCCATCGCGGCGCGCCGCGTCCGCGTGCTCCGGCGCGCGTCGGCGTGCTCCGCCGCGTGCGCGGCGGCGTGCTCAGCCCAGCGTCACCCGGTGCACCAGCACGGTGAGCTCCTCGTCCTTACCCGTCTCCCGGGCGCGCAGGCGCCCGCCCTCCAGCGAGAGGGGGAGCACCCGCTTGCGCACCACCCCGCCGCGACCGTCGACGATGCCCAGCTCGATCTCCGCCTCCTGGGCGATCGCCTCCAGCAGGCGGTCGGTGAGGGAGAGCTCCGTCTGCCCGGCGTCGGCCGCACGGAGCCGGGTCACGGCCTCCGCCGCGGGAAGTCGCAGCTCCGGCCCCTCGATCGTCACCAGATCCGGGTCGACGGGGCCGCCCCGCAGCGAGTGGGAGAGCTGGTCGTCGGCCGGGCGGCCGTCGGCCCCCACCGCCTGCGGGGACAGCCCCGCCCGACGGGCCACCTGCAGGGCGAAGCCCGGGTCCGAGAGCGTCACCGCCACCGTGGGAGCGAGGCGGTGCAGGGTGAGGGCGGAGGCCTCGGGGGCGCTCTGCAGCAGGTCGAGCACCTCGGGCTCCGCGGTGAGCACCGTCGTGGCGCGGGAGACCTGCACCCGCCCGTGGCGGCGCTGCTCGTCCCGCAGCAGATACGTCAGCGCCTGCGGGACCGGGGCGCGGGAGCTGTTCTCGAGCAGGGCCAGCAGCGCCTCCCCGTCGCGGCCGTCGGCCAGCGCCCGGCGCACGGAGGCCGCGGTGAACCGCACGGTGAGCGCACCGCCGCGGGAGACGGGCTCGGTCCAGTCCAGCAGCGGCAGCAGGGATTCGTCGGGCCGCCCGGGGATCACGGCGGTGAGGTCCGCGTCCAGCAGCACCTCGGTGACCGGGGGCGGCGCGGCTTGGGCGAGCGCGTCGGCGAGGCGCGCATCGGCGCTGGTGATCTCCTCGTCCAGGGCGGGCACCAGCTCCTGGCCGAGCACCGTGAGGGCGCCCGCGGCGAGCACGCCCAGCACCTCGCCCTCCGTGCACAGCGCGGCGACCTCCTCCCGGATCACCTCGGCTGGGACCAGCGGGAACGCCCAGGCCAGAGAGGCGCACAGCGAGTCCTCGCTCGCCTGGACCCCGGGGGCGGTGCGCAGCGCGCGCAGCAGGCTGCCGCGCCGCGTGCGCACCCCGTCACGGCGAGTCTGGTCCGAGAGCAGGGAGCGCGGGCTGCCCGAGGAGTCCGGAGTGCCCACCACGGCGGCGAGGTGATGGCCGCGGGCCCAGGCGAGCACCAGCTCGGCCCAGCGCCGCTCCGCGGGCAGCAGGCGATGGGTGTCCCAGTCCTCGGTGGGGTGCCATTCCTGCCCGTCATGGCCCAGCAGCCCGGCCTGCCAGCCGGACTGCAGCGCCGTCGCCATCGCCGGCACCGTGGCGCCGGCTCGTTCGGCCAGGCGGCGCAGGTCCCGCTGGGGCAGGCCGCCGCGGCGCAGCACCCCGGGCGGGTCCTCGTCGAAGCTCCGCACGGTGCCCAGCAGGCGCAGCGCCTCGAAGGCGCGCTCCACCGCCTGGGCGTCGCGGGAGCCGGGGATCCGCTCGCTCACCGCCGGGCCCTCGGGGGCGGGGCGCCGGGCCACGTGGGTGCGGCGCACCCGGCCGCCGCGCAGGGCGAGCTGGATCGGGCGGGGGAGGTGCAGCGACTCCCCGTCGGTCACCACGATCCCGGCGGCCCGGAGGTCCGCGGCGAGCCGGCCGCTGCCGGTGACGGTGCTGGGTCCCCAGGCGAGGGCGTCGAGCACCTCGCCGTGGGCGGCCCGGGCGTGCTCCACCCGCCGACGGGCCTGCGCGGCGGGTGGGTCGTCGTCGGCCGGAGCGGCGAGCCCCGCGGGGGTGCGCAGCCCCTCCTTGAGGGGACGGATCAGCACCAGCTCGTCCTCGCCCCACACCACCGCGAGCGTGATCAGCCGTTCGAGCGCCGGAGCGATGGTGGCCGGGTCCGAGGAGACGGCCGCGGCGAGCTCGGCGGGGGAGCAGCCGTCCTCGAGGACGGCGAGCGCCTCCACCAGGTGCAGCTCGGGCAGGGTCAGCGCCTCGAGAGCGCGACGGGCGGACGTGGCGCCGGCCGCCCGCGCGGCGAGCGGGCCGATGCCGCGGGGGAGGGGCGAGGCGAGATCCGGTCGGGCGACGAGCAGGGCCTCGAGCCGGTCGTCGCCGAACCGTCGCAGGGAGTCCGCGAGGGACCGGATCACAGCGGTCATGATGCGATCCAGCATAGGGTGACCTGGCCGTCCCGCGCACCGCGGGCCGCGCCCCCATAGCCCAATCGGCAGAGGCGGCCGCCTTAAAAGCGGCACAGTGCGGGTTCGAGTCCCGCTGGGGGCACCGGCAGTGCTGTCGCCCGGATCGGCCACATCCCGGATCGGCCACAATGGAGCCATGACTGCTCCCGACGAGACCCCTCTGCCCGCTGAGCACCGTGCGCGGCTCGCCGCGCGCCTCGACGACGTCCTGGCGCGCATCGACACCGCCGCGGAGCGGGCGGGCCGCGACGGCCGGGAGATCACGGTGCTGCTGGCCACCAAGACCCGCACCCCCGCGGAGATCGCCGCGGCGGTGGAGCTGCTGCAGGCGCGGGAGCGGCGCCTGGCCGTCGGCGAGAACCGTGCCCAGGAGATCGCCAAGCACTCCCACCCGCTGCTCGCGGACGACGGCGTGCCGCGCCACTTCATCGGCCGCCTGCAGACGAACAAGGCCCGCGACGTGGTCGCCTTCGCCGAGACGATCCACAGCGTGGACCGGGAGGGGATCGCCGACGCGCTCGAGCGCCGCGCGGAGATGGCCGGCGTGACGCGCCAGGTGCTGGTGCAGGTCAACACCTCCGGCGAGGAGTCCAAGGGCGGGTTCGCCCCCACGCTCGAGGCGCTGGGGCCGATCGTGGAGCGGCTGCGCCGGAGCCCGGTGCTGCATCCCGTGGGTCTCATGACGATCGGAGCGAACACCGCCGACGCCGACGCCGTGCGCGCCTCGCTGCGCTCCCTGCGCACCCTGCGGGACGCCCTGCGCACCGAGCACGGCGCCCAGGAGCTGGTGGAGCTGTCGATGGGGATGAGCGGCGACCTCGAGATCGCGGTCGAGGAGGGCGCGACCATCGTCCGGGTGGGCTCGGCGATCTTCGGCGCCCGGCCCGCCTGAGCCCGGCCCGTCCCAGTTCCGCGCGAGCCTCGCGCCTGCTCAGCCTGCGCCGGGCCCCACCAGCGCCGTGGGCAGGCCGTACTCGTGCTCGAGCACCTCGCAGGCGGCACCGGCGGCGATGAGATCCACGCCGCGGGTGGACAGCAGCACCTCGACGTGCACCCGCGCCCCGGCGCGCAGACCCTCCTCGAGCGCCGCGCGGATCGTGTCCATCATCACCGCGTGGTGGGTGTAGAGTGAGCGCCCGCCCAGCACCACCCGGTCCACATCCACCAGGCGCACCAGGTTCAGCACCACGGTGGCGAGCACCTCCGCGGCGGCCGCGTCGTCGCCTTCCGCCAGCGCCCCCAGGAACTCGGCCTCCGCGCAGCCGCGTCGCCCGCACGGGCAGGGGCGCCCGCCCATCCGCACCACGGTGTGGCCCACCTCGCCGGCGCGCGCATGGGCTCCGTGCACGATCGCGGCGCCCAGGCGCAGGGCGGCGCCCAGGCCGTCCTCCGCCAGCACCAGCGCCGCGTCGTCGAGCAGCCCGGGCTGCGACCAGCTCTCGCCCACCAGCGCCGCCCGGGAGTCGTGGTCCACCAGCACCGGCATGTCCAGCGCGGCCAGCAGCAGGTCCCGGATCCCGGCGCCGCTCCAGACGTCGGCGGGGGAGGAGCCGTGCAGCACGCCCTCGACCGGGTCCACCGGGCCGGGCGTGCCCACGCCGAGGCCCAGCAGCTCGCCCTCGCCGTGGCCGGCCAGCTCCCGGGCGGAGGCGGCGAGGGCGTCGACGAGCGCGGGCACGGGCAGGCCGGGATCGATCTCGTCGGTGCGGCGCTCGAGCACCTCTCCCGTGAGGTCGGTGACCACCCCGTGCACGCGCGACCGGGTGAGGTGCAGCCCGAGCGCCCGCCGGGACCCCGGCACGATCCGGTACAGGGTGGTGGGCTTGCCGGGACCCGCGGAGTAGGACCCCGCCTCGGCCATCAGGCCGCGCTCCATCAGCCGCGCGAGGATCTTCGAGATCGCCTGGGGCGTGACCTGCAGTTCCTCCGCCAGGCCGGTGCGCGCCACGGGCTCCCCGCGGCGGGCGACGGCGAGGACCGCGGCGTCATGGGCGCCCGCCACGCGGTCCAGCGGTCCGGTCTCTCTCACCTGGTCGTGCTCCTCACCGGCTCGTCCTCCTCGCCTGCTCATCCTCGCACGCACGGAGTGTGACGAGGCTCCGGTCCGCGACCCCCTTGACGTATCGCAACAGCGTTGGCTTATTCTTGCCGCTCGGTCGACGACGCCCTCCGCACCCGCCCCCCGAACCGCCGAGGATCCGCCATGACGCACACCGCCCCCGACCAGACCGTGCCGCCCGACGGCGCCGCTCCCGCCGCGCCCCACGAGCTGCCCGCCCGCCGCCGCACCCTCGCCCTGCTCGCCCTCGCCCTCGGCGGGGTGGGCATCGGCGCCTCCGAGTTCGCCACCATGGGCCTCCTGCCCGGCATCGCCGAGGGCCTGCTGGGCCACCAGATGGCCACCGACCCGGACGCCGGCATCGCGAAGGCCGGCCACCTGATCACCGCCTACGCGCTCGGCGTGGTGGTCGGCGCGCCGGTGCTGGCCCTGCTCTCGGTGCGCTGGAGCCGCACCAGCATGATCACCGCGCTCGCCGCGGCGCTCGCCGTGGGCACCGTGCTCTCCGCGCTCATGCCCACCTTCGAGCTCACGGTCGCCGCCCGCTTCCTCGCCGGGCTGCCGCACGGCGCCTACTTCGGCGTCGCCTCGCTGCTGGCCGCCTCCCTGATGGGGCCCGGCAGCCAGGGCAAGGGCGTGGCCGTGGCGCTGTCCGGCCTCACCGTCGCCAACCTCGTCGGGGTGCCGCTCATGACCGCGCTCGGGCAGGCAGCCGGCTGGCGCACCGTGTACCTCGTGATCACCGCGATCTTCGTCGCGACCGTGCTCGCCCTGCGCTGGGCCGTGCCGCCGCAGGAGGCCGTGCCCGGCCGGCGCGCGGTCGACGAGATCCTCGCGCTGCGTCGCCTCCAGCTGTGGATCGTGATGGGCATCGCCGCGGTGGGCTTCGCGGGCGGCTTCGCGGTGTTCAGCTACGTCGCCGACATCACCACCCGCGTGGCCGGCGGCTCGGCGGGCTTCGTGCCGTGGGTGCTGGCCGCGGCCGGCCTGGGCATGACCCTGGGCAACGTGCTGGGCGGCATCACCACCGACCGCTCCCTGCGCGGCACCCTGCTGGTGGGCTTCCCGCTGTACATCGCCGCGCTGGTGGGTCTGTACCTCGCGGCGCCCGGCTCGCCCGTCGCGCTGCTGATCGGCTTCTTCGCCGTCAACGTCGTCAACTCCGCCCTCGGGCCGGCGCTGCAGACCTGGCTGATCCGCGTGGCCCACCGCTCCGAGGTGCTCGGCGCCTCGCTGAACCACGCCGCCTTCAACGTCGCCAACGCGCTCGGCGCGGCCCTCGGCGGCGCCGTGATCGCCGGCGGCCTGGGGTACCGGGCGCCGATGGTGGTCGCGATCGTGCTGGCGAGCACGGGACTGGTGATGGTCGCTGCGACGCTGATCGCCCTGGAGGTGCGCTCCCGCCGCACCCTGGCCGTGCTCACCGAGCACGAGGACACCTTCACGGGCTCCCTGCCCGTCATCGACCCGGAGGACGTCCCCGCCGAGGCCGCGCCGGAGCGGGCGACCACCGGTGCCTGAGCCGACACACTCGGTCACGGAGCATCCGCGATGCGCGATCGCGGCTCTACGGTGGACGGCGCCGGCCCCGCACGGGGTCGGCGCCGTCCGCATGAGGAGCGAGGAGCCGCCGTGCACATCCAGACCGCCGCCGTGCACACCCTGAGGGACTTCGAGCACGGGGCCGTGGTGCCGCCGGTGCACCTGGCCTCGACCTTCGAGCTGGACCGCGCGAGCGAGGAGGGCGAGTACGCCTACCAGCGGGGCGCTAACCCCACCCGGGCCCAGCTCGAGACGGTGCTGGCCGCTCTCGAGGGCGCCGCGCACGGCTTCGCCTTCGCCTCGGGGATGGCCGCCACCGCGGCGGCGCTGTCCACGCTGCAGGTCGGCGACGAGGTGCTGCTGCCCGCCAGCGTGTACGGCGGCACCTACCGCTTCGTGGACCTGGTGCTGCCGGGCCGCGGCGTGACCGGCCGCTTCGTGGACGACCTCGGCGCGCTCACCGACGAGGACTTCACCCCCGCCACCCGGGCCGTGTTCGTCGAGACCCCGGCCAACCCCACCCTGCGCATCACCGATCTGCGACGGATCGTGGAGCTCGCCCACCGGCACGGCGCCCTGGTGATCGTGGACAACACCTTCATGACCCCCGTGCTGCAGCGACCGCTCGAGCTGGGAGCCGACCTGGTGGTGCAGTCCGCCACCAAGTACCTCGCCGGCCACTCCGACCTGCTGGCCGGTGCGGTCACCACGGACGACGACGAGCTCGCGGCCGCGCTCGCCCTCGCCCAGAAGGCGCAGGGCGGGGTGCTCGCCCCGCAGGACTCCTTCCGCCTGATTCAGTCGCTGAAGACCCTCCCCCTGCGACTCGAGCGGCAGCAGGCGAACGCCGAGGAGATCGTCGCCCACCTGCGCGAGCGCGAGGACGTGCGCCAGGTGTGGTACCCCGGCTCCCACAGCGCGGAGGAGGCGCGGATCCACGCCTCGCAGGCCACCGGCCGCGGTGCCGTGCTCTCCTTCGAGCTGGCGCCGGCGCTGGACCGCACACGGTTCCTGCAGGCGCTGCGCTACCCGGCCTACGCCGTGAGCCTGGGCGGCGTCGAGTCGCTGATCTGCCGTCCCGCCACCATGACCCACGAGGCGATGACGCCCGAGGCCCGCGCGCACGCGGGCATCTCCGAGGAGCTGCTGCGGCTGAGCGTGGGGATCGAGGACGCCCGCGATCTGCTGGCAGATCTCGACCAGGCGCTCGAGGCCGCCGCCCGCTGACGCCCGCCCCCCGCTGACGCCCGCCGCCCTGCGCTTCGCCGAGGGCGGAGCGCGTGCCCAGCGGATTCCCGGACTCGCTCGGTATCATGGCCGGGTAGGTCCGACGGGTGCACCACGGCGTCCGGAGGATCCCCCTGATCCCACGTGAGGAGCACCATGGCACGCCACAACATCGTGTTCGGCCGAGACCAGGCCGTCCAGGGTGGCGCGAACACCACCGCCCCCCGCTTCGGCCAGTCCGCCCCGGCCCCCAGCTCGAGCACCCAGTGGTCCTCGGGCTTCGAGCAGCAGGGCTACGGCCAGCAGTACGGTCAGCAGGGCGCGGACCCGCTCGAGGCGATGTACGCCCGCCCCGCCGCGACCGGTCACGACACCGGCCGCATGACCATGAAGGACGCGCTGAACGCGATCACCGCGACCCTCGGCATCGTCGTGGTGGTCGGCTTCGCGGTCGCGATGCTGCCCTACGCGGCGCTGCTGCTGGCCGGCGAGCAGGCCGCCTCGGCGGCCCTCGGTCTCACCGGCATCGCCACCCTGGTCGGCGTGATCGGCGGGCTCGTCACGGCGCTGATCAACATCTTCAAGAAGCAGCCCTCCCCGGCGCTGGTGATGGCCTACGCCGGCTTCGAGGGTCTGTTCCTCGGCGGCCTCAGCGGCACCCTGGAGTACTTCTACCCCGGCATTGCGCTGCAGGCCGTGGTGGGCACCCTCGCCGTGGCGGGCACCGTGCTGGTGCTGTTCCGCATGGGCATCCTGCGCACCTCCCCGCGCCTGAACAAGATCTTCATGGTCGCGATCATCGCCTACATGCTGTTCGGGCTGGTGAACATCGGCACCATGCTGCTGCTGGGCGAGAACCTGCGTGACGGGATGCTGGGCCTGGCGATCGGCGGCATCGCCGTGGTGCTCGCCTCCTACTCGCTGGTGATGGACTTCGAGGACGTCCAGCACGCGGCCGAGGCCGGAATGCCCCGCAAGTACGCCTGGCGCCTCGCCTTCGGCGTCACGGTCACCATGGTGTGGCTGTACGTCGAGATCCTGCGGATCCTGGCGATCCTGCGCGGCGACTGAGCACGCACGACGGGAGGCGAGCCCTCCTGCGTATCCTGGACGGCGGGTCCCCTCGGGGGCCCGCCGTTCCGCATACGGGCAGAGAGGGCTGAGGATGAGCGATCTGTGGCAGTGGGTGCTGGACCACGGGGTCCTGCTGCTCACCTACGCCTTCTGGGCGGTGGACATCCTGCTGCGACTCATCGCCCTGGTGGTGGTGCCGCGGAACCGACGCCCCGGTTCCGCGATCGCCTGGCTGCTCGCGATCATGGTGTTCCCGCTGGTGGGCTTCCCGCTCTATCTGCTGCTGGGGAAGTCCCAGCTTCCGCGCCGGCGCCGGGAGAAGCAGCAGGTGGTGAACCGGCTGATGCGGGTGCGCTCGCAGAGCATCCCCGACAGCGATCTCGACGAGGACGTGCCCAGCTGGCTGCAGTCCGCGGTGCGGCTGAACCGGCAGCTGGGAGCCTTCCCCCTCACCGGCAACAACTCCGCTGACCTGGAGATCGGCTACGAGGCCTCGATCGCGGCGATGGCGGCCGACGTGCGCACCGCGCAGCACACGGTGCACGTGCTCTTCTACATCATGGGTCTCGACGAGGCCACGGAGGACTTCGTCGCCGCCCTCGCCGAGCGCGCCGACGCGGGCGTGACGGTGCGGGTGCTGTACGACCACTGGGGCGGGGCCAGCCACCGCGCCCAGTACCGGGCGCTGCGGCGCCGGCTGGACGCGCACGGCATCGAGCACTACCCCATGATGCCGATCCGGCCCTTCCGCGACGGCGCCTTCCAGCGGCCCGACCTGCGCAACCACCGCAAGATGGTGATCGTGGACGGCGAGATCGGGTGGATGGGCAGCCAGAACATGATCGCCTCCCACTACGACAAGCCGGCGAACATCCGCCGCGGCCTGCACTGGCAGGAGACGATGGTGCGCCTGCGCGGCCCGATCGTCTCCGAGCTCAACCTGCTGTTCGCCACCGACTGGTTCTACGAGTCCGCGCAGATGCTCCCGCAGGAGACGGTGGTGCGCCCCTCGCCGGACACCTCCGGCAGCTACGAGTGCCAGGTGGTGCCCAGCGGTCCGGGCTTCGTGGCGGAGAACAACCTCGCGCTGTTCAACCAGCTGTTCTACTCGGCCACCCGGCGGATCGTGGCCGTCTCTCCCTACTTCGTGCCGGACGAGTCGATGCTCGCGGCCCTCATCACCGCGGCGCGGCGTGGGGTCGAGGTCGAGCTGTTCGTCTCCGAGATCGGCGACCAGTTCCTCGTCTTCCACGCCCAGCGCTCCTACTACTCGGTGCTGCTGGAGGCGGGGGTGACGATCTGGCTGTACCGGGCGCCCACGATCCTCCACGCCAAGCACGTGACCATCGACGATTCGGTGACGGTGATCGGCTCCTCCAACATGGACATCCGCTCGTTCCTGCTGCAGATGGAGTGCTCGCTGATGGTCGGCGGCACCGACTTCATGGTGAAGATGCGCGAGGTGGAGGCGAGCTATCGGGCCAGCAGTCGGCGGCTGGAGCTCGAGGAGTGGAAGCGCCGGCCCCGCCTGAAGCAGGCCGTGGACAACCTCTGCCGGCTGGCCTCCGCGGTGGTGTGAGGCCCGGTGGGACGGGACGTGGTCACACGATCCCGGTGAGCGAGTCGTAGGCGGCGTCCGCGGCCTCCTCGTGCTTCGTGACGCCCACGGCGGTCTCGGTGCCGAACACGCTCGGGCCCTGGTCCGTCTCGAGCACCACCACGACCAGCTCGGTGGCGTCGGTGCGCTCCAGATCGTCCTCGGCGAAGGTGATCACGGCGGTGGTCCGATAGCCGGGGAGCCCGGCGATGGTCACCGGCTCGGTGACCTCGTCCTCGAGGGAGCGGCCCGAGGTGTCGCCCCAGATGTTCGCGGAGTAGAAGCAGGAGACGATCGCCTGGGAGGCGGCCTCCGCGCCGGGGTACTCCACCCCGGGCTGCCACTCGATCGTCCCCACGAACATGGTCGAGTACCAGGAGTCCTCCACCCGGGCCTGGGCGCCCTGCAGATCATTGGCGAAGGAGACGCCGCTGGGGGCGGCGCGCTGGTCGTACACGGCCGGCGGGATGAACTGCAGACCGCCGCCGCGCAGCTTGCCCGAGGGGTTCTGGGAGGTGCGCTCGGTGGTCGACGGCGACCAGCAGCGCTCCGCCTCCACCTCCGTGGGCGTGGCGGACTCGGACCCGGTGGCGGTCTCGGAGCCGTCCGCGGTGGGCTCCGTGGAGGTCGCGGAGGTGCTCGAGGCGGTGGCACCGCCGTCGCCCCCGCCGCCCCGGCTCGGCCGCAGCACCAGGTACCCCACCGTGACGCTCACGATCAGCAGGAACACCACGGCGAAGGAGAGCGCGCCGATCAGCAGGGCGCTCCCGCGCGCTCCCGCGGGCCGCTGCGGGGTCGGGGTGTACTGCGGTCCGGTGTGCACGGGGGCTCCTTCGTGGGGTCGGGTCACTCGACCACGTCGAGGCTCGCGATGATCTCCTCGAGCCCCTCCACGTGGTCCGGCTGGTCGGCGGCGACGTCGCTGGCGAGCGCGCTGGGGCCGTTCGGGGTCTCGACCACGATCGAGGTGACCACCGAAGCGCTGGAGGTCTCCAGGATCTCGGGATCCTCGAAGTGGTACGTGGCCTGCACGATCCAGGCGGCCTCGCCGTCCACGGTGGTCGCCTCGGAGCGGTAGTCGGTCACCTCGGGGTGCTCGCCGAAGTGGGAGACCACGCCGGAGGTGGTCGCGTAGCACTGGAAGATCGCCACGGCCGCGTTCTCGAGGCCCGGGTACCCGCCCTCCTCCTCGGTGAAGCTCACGCGGCCCAGGTTCACCACGCTGTACCAGTTGCCCTCGACCCGGCGGGCGTCGGCCCCGATCTCGGTGAGGTACGGCGTGGACTGCACCGACCATCCCGCGCCCCACCCCTCGGGCGAGGAGAACTGGAGGTCGCCGCCGCGCACCGCTCCCTCGGCCGTGGCGGGGGCCGGCTCCTGGTACTCCGGCAGGGTGCAGTCGGTGGTGGGGCGCTGGGTGAAGATCGGCGGGGGAGGAGCGATCTCGGGCTCCTCCGGGTCCGGCACGTACTCGGACTGCCCCTCGGCCGTGCGCTGACCGGTCTCGTACGCGGAGGGGGCCGGGTCCTCGAGCACCGAGCGGAACACCGTCTGCGACAGGATCAGCGCGAGCACCAGCAGCACCACCGCCGAGCCGCCGATCACCGCGAGCATCGTGGCCCGGGAGCGGCGCACCGCCCGCTCGCTCGGCGCGCCGAGCACGGCCGGACCGGCGGACTCCGCGAACGCGGGCAGGCCCGCGGAGGTGGACTGCGCCGAGAAATCGGGCAGCTCGGATCGGTGCGGCTGCTCCCCGCCCGTCTGCTGGCTCATCGACACCTCCCTGACGCCCGCGGCGCCGTTCCCCCGGCGCGCCCGCGAGCTCGCGCCCGGGGTGATTCTCGCACGCCGGGTGCGCGCATCGGGGACCAGGATAGAGATGCCAGGCACGATTGGTACCCTCCGCTCACGCCCCGACGCCGTGCCGCGCCGGGACCCTCGAGAGATGGAGACCGCATGCGCCCGCCCCTCGTCCTGACCATCGCCGCCTCGGAGTCCGACGGGGCCGGGGGCCTCCAGGCGGATCTGAAGACGTTCACCGCCCTCGGCGTGTACGGCGCCGGCGCGGTCAGCATGGTCACCACGATCACCGCCCAGCGGGTCCTGGACACCCATCCGCTGCCCGCCGCGGTGGTGCGCGGTCAGATCGACGCCGTCGTCGAGGACCTCCGCCTGGACGCCACGAAGATCGGCGCCCTGGGCAGCGCGGCCGTGGTCGAGGCGGTCGCCGCGTCGGTGCGGGCGCAGCGCGGCCGGCTGGGCCGGATCGTGCTGGACCCCGTGATGGTCAGCGCCCACGGCACGCCGCTGATCACCGCCGAGGGCGCGCGGGCGCTGCGCGACTCCCTGCTGCCGTTGGTGGACGTGCTCACCCCCACGATGGCGGAGGCGGCGCAGCTGCTGGGGCGGCCGCTCGCCACCACGATCGAGGAGATCCGCGAACAGGCGCTCGCGCTGCAGGCGACGGGCCCGGGCACGGTGCTGATCACCGGCCGACTGCTCGAAGGGGACGATGTCGTGGACGTGCTGGTCCACGAGGGCGGCACGGACCTGCTGCGGGCGGAGCGGGTCCCCGGCCGCCGCGTGCGGGGCGCCGGCGCCACGCTCTCGGCCGCGATCGCCGCGCAGCTCGCCCGGATCGCGGAGTTCGACCGCGCCGGCGAGCTGGGAGAGATCGGCGAGGCCGGCAGCGACGACGACATGGTCACGATCGTCGCCTCCGCCCGCGAGTTCGTCGCCAGCGCCACGGAGAACGCCCACGACTGGCGCCTCTCGCGCACCGCGGGCGGGTACGGGCCGCTGAACCACCTGATCACGCTGGGCTCCTGAGCGCCTCCCGTCACCGCGCCTGCTCGCGCCCGCCCCGCCGTATGGTGGCCCCATGCACACTGCGACCGACCCCGCGGAGCACCCGCACGCCGCCCGCATCGAGGCCGCGACCGGCACGCCGTTGGCGGTCTGGACCGCACGGATCGACGAGGCCGGCGGCCGCGAGCTCGACCACGCCGCGATCGCGCGCCTGCTTCCCGAGCGGTGGGAGATCACCGAGTGGTGGGCGCAGGGCGTCACCGTCGCCTACGAGCAGATCATCGGCCGCCGCGTGGCGGGGCAGAGCTGCGACGGGGACTTCTCCGCTTCCGCCTCCCGCACCGTGCCCGGAGCGCCCGGCGCGGTGAGGGATCGCTGGGACGCCTTCATGACCGCCGCCCGGCGCGAGGAGCTGGGCCTGGGCCGGCCCCGCCTGAGCGAGACCGCCACCTGGTGCTACTGGCGCGCCGAGGTCGAGGACGGCTCGCGCGTCTCGGTGAACGTCACCGCCAAGGACGCGACCCGCAGCACTCTCGCCGTCGAGCACAAGGGCCTCGAGACCGCCCAGGCCCGGGAGGTCTGGAAGGCCGCCTGGAAGCGCACGCTGACCGACTACACCGCCACCGAGCAGGAGACCCGATGACCGACACCGCCCCGCAGCTCCCCGCCGCCGACGGCAGCACCGACCCGCACCAGTGGCTCGAGGACGTCACCGGCACCGAGGCGCTGGACCGGGTGCGGCAGTGCAACGCCGCGGCGGAGGACGAGCTCGACGCGGTCGCGGACCCGGCCCACCCGGACGGCGCCCCGCTCACCGAGACGCTGCAGGCCGAGATCCGCGAGATCCTCGACGCGAAGGACCGCATCCCCGCCGTCACCGTGCGCGGCGAGTTCCTCTACAACGTGTGGACCGACGCCGAGCACGAGCGCGGTCTGTGGCGTCGCACCACGCTGGAGTCCTACCGCACCGACGAGCCCGAGTGGGAGATCCTGCTCGACGTGGACGCGCTCAACGAGGCCGAGGGCGAGGACTGGGTGTGGCACGGTGCCCGCCTGCTACGCCCGGCCGAGGGGGAGCCCTACCGCCACGCCCTGATCGACCTCTCCCACGGCGGCTCCGACGCGGACGTCACCCGGGAGTTCGACCTCTCCACGCTCGCCTTCGTGCCCGCGTCGGAGGGAGGCTTCGTGCGCCCGGAGGCCAAGGGGTCGCTGAGCTGGATCGACCGCGACACCGTGTGGGCTGTGACGGACTTCGGCGAGGGCACCATGACCGACTCCGGCTACGCCCGCCAGGCCCGGATCTGGCGCCGCGGCACCCCGCTGGAGGAGGCGCAGCCGGTCCACGAGGTCGCCGCGACGGACATGGCCGTGTTCGCCGCCCACGACTCGACGCCCGGCTGGGAGCGGGACTGGGTGATCGAGGCCCACGCCTTCTACGACTCCACCGTCCACGTGGTGGACCGGTCCCAGGAGCCGCCGGTGCTCACCCGGGTGGAGGTGCCCTCCGACCTCGAGGCCACCGCCCATCGGGATCTGGGCATCTTCAGCCCGCGCAGCGACTGGGAGGTGGGCGAGGGCGTGTACCCGGCCGGCTCCCTGGTGGTGGGGGACTTCGCCCGCTTCCAGGACGGGGAGCCGGAGCTGCACATGCTGTTCGAGCCCACCGCCTCCACCTCGCTGGCGGACATGACCATCACCCGCACCGCGGTGGTGCTCTCCGTACTCGAGGACGTGGTGCACCGCCTGGAGGTCCACACCCGGGACGAGCACGGGCAGTGGGTGCGCCGCGACCTCTACCCCGAGCTGCGCGGAGCGCTCGGCGTCTCCGCCGTGGATGCGGACGTCAGCGACGAGGTGTGGGTGAGCGTCACCGGCTTCGTGGAGCCGGCGCAGCTGCTGCTGGGCGACCTGTCCGAGGTGGCCGGCGGCGGCGAGCCCGGGGAGCTCGAGCTGATCAAGTCCGCCCCGGCGCGCTTCGACGCGGAGGGGCTGGACGTCAGCCAGCACTTCGCGATCAGCGACGACGGCACCCGCGTCCCCTACTTCGAGATCTCCCGCCCGGACCGGGTGGAGGCGGGGGAGGTCCAGCCCACCCTGCTGTACGGGTACGGCGGCTTCGAGATCTCCCTGACCCCCTCCTACCTGGGCGCCATCGGCAAGGCGTGGCTGGAGCGGGGCGGCACCTACGTGCTGGCGAACATCCGCGGCGGCGGCGAGTACGGGCCCGCCTGGCACCAGGCCGCGCTGCGCGAGAACCGCCACCGCGCCTACGAGGACTTCTCCTCGGTGGCGAAGGACCTGCTGGAGCGGGGCGTCACCGACACCGCGCACCTCGCCGTGCGCGGCGGCTCCAACGGCGGGCTGCTCACCGGGAACATGCTCACCACCTACCCGGAGCTGTTCGGCGCCGTGGTGATCCAGGTGCCGCTGCTGGACATGAAGCGGTACAGCCACCTGCTCGCCGGCGCCTCCTGGATGGCCGAGTACGGCGATCCGGACACCGAGGACTGGGAGTTCCTGCGCACGTTCAGCCCGTACCACCTGCTGGCCGAGGGCGTGGACTATCCGCCCACCTTCGTGCTCACCTCCACCCGGGACGACCGGGTCCATCCCGGGCACGCCCGGAAGTTCGCGGCGGCGCTGGAGTCCCTCGGGGCGGACGTGCGCTCCTGGGAGAACATCGAGGGCGGTCACGGCGGGGCGGCCACCAACGAGCAGGCGGCGCGGATGAACGCGCTGCTGTACGCGTTCCTGTGGAACACCATCGGCAGGACGCGGTGAGCAGCCTCGCCGCACGGCACGGGCGGAGGGGACGATGAGGGTGCGACGCGCCTCGCGGCCCACCGCCCGCTCGCTCACCTCGGAGCTGTTCGACCGCGCCGCCCAGGACGATCTTCTGCAGCTGCGCAACGACGTGATGACGGTGTACCGGGAGTTCTCCGCCGAGGATCCGCGGCTGTTCCCGCTGCGCTACGCCCGCACCGTGCCCCGTCGCCTGCGCCCGCCCCGCCCGGCGGGGAGCGGGACACGGGGCCGACGCGCCGGCCGGGTGCGGCCGCCGACGGGCGCGGCGCAGCCGCGGGTGCCGGTGCTGCTGATCCCGGACGGTCCGGCCCGCGCCTCCGTGCTGCCCTACGACGTGCTGCGCCGCAGCCTGGCCTCCCGCGGTCTGGACGTGCTGATGATGGAGCATCGCGGGGTGGGCCTGTCCCGGCTGGACGCCGAGGGGGAGGAGCTGCCGGCCGCCGCGATGTCCCTGCCCGAGGTGGTCGGCGACCTCGTGGCCGTGCTGGATCATGCCCGGGTGGAGCAGGCGGCCGTGGTGGGCAGCGGCTACGGTGCGCACCTGGCGATGCTGCTCGCGCTCGAGCATCCGCAGCGGGTGCACTCGCTCGTGCTCGACTCCCCGCTGACCGGCCCCGAGGACGAGGCCGTCGCGCAGCAGGCGCTGCGCGACCGGTACTGGGAGGGCACGGAGCCCGCGACCGTGGCCACCGCCCGCACGCTGCGCCGCCTGGCCGAGGAGGGCCGGCTGGACGCTCGCCGGGCGGGGCCCGTGGTGCTGGCCGTGCACGAGCACGGGGGTCCCGATGCGGTGCGGGAGCTGGCCGAGCTGCTGGCCGTGGGCCGCGGCAGCCTCACCTGGACCAGCGTGCGCCAGGTGCTCGCGCAGGCGTGGCTGCAGTCCACCCCGTACGTGGTGGAGCACGACCTCACCGCCCGGATCGCGCACACCGAGCTGGGCGGCGGCCATCACGCCGACGGCGGCCCGATGGACCCGCTCCTGCTCGCGGCCGAGCAGGCCCGGGCCGTGCCGCCGTTCCGCGCCGCGCCCGCCGACCTCCGCCGGCGTGCCGCGGGGATCACCGCGCCCACCCTGGTGCTCGCCGGCACCCAGGATCTCGTCTCCCCGCCCACGATCGCCCGCGACCTCGCGGCGACGATCCCCTCCGCGCGTCTGCTCGAGGTGCCCGGGGCCCGCCACTCCCTGCTCGACACCCGCAGCCGGGTCCTGCAGGTCGCGGCGCGCTGGAGCGCCTGCGGCACGGCGCACCGCCTGCCCGAGCGGGCCGAGGAGCTGGCCGCTCTGCCGGTCTCCGCCGCGGATCTCGCGCTCTCGCGCGGTCTCCAGCTCGCGCTCGCCGCCGAGCGGCTCTCGCCCTGGCGCCTGCGGTGGGAGTCCGCGCGGGCGCAGCGGGAGCGGACCCTGAGGGAGAGGGCCCGGACCGATCCCCGCCCGCGGCGTGCGCGCCGCCCCGGGATCGACCGCGCCGATCCCGTCTGATCCCGCCTGGCCCCGGACGCGTCGTCCCGGGCGGGCCGCGCACCGCTACGCTGGTCAGGGAGCTCCGCTGGGGCCCGCTACGGGGAGACGGGGGAGAGGACGCCATGATCTCGAGCAGGCGATCGGGCGCGGGGAAGCGGCGCGCCACCGGCATCCGCTCCGCCGTGCCGCTGGCCACCCGTCAGCGCGCCCTGCGGGCGCTCGCCGTGGCGAGCATCGTGGGCGTCGGCGCGGTCACGGGCCTGGGAGCCGCCGGCATGGGCCCGCTCGCCGCCCTCGCCGGGGATGCCGACGGCTCCACCTCCCCGGAGACGCTCGAGCGCCCCGACGCCGGGGTGCCCAGCGACGGCGGCGGCGCCATGGCCACCCCCGCCGCGCCCACCGTCGAGGCGGACGAGGGCGCGGAGTCCGAGGAGGAGACCGCGCCCGAGGAGTCGCCGACGCCGGAGGACTCGACCTCGGAGGGTGCGGACCCGGAGGACACGACGTCGCAGGACGCGCAGCCCGCGACCGGCGCCGACGGCGGGAGCACGAGCACGCGCGGCGGCAGCACCGGCGGCTCGGGCGGCAGCGGCGGTGGCGGCACCAGCGGCGGGAGCACCAGCGGCGGCGGCTGGACCCCGCCCTCGGGAGGCTCCACCGCGCCGAGCGAGTCGGCCACGTCGACGCCGGACGGCGAGGACCCCTCCTCGCCGGTCGAGTCCCCGAGCGAGGAGACCACCGACGAGCTCGGTGACGGGACCGGGGAGTCGGGCGACGGGTCCGGCGGGCCCGGCGACGGGACCCAGGGGCCCGGTGACGGGACCGACGGGTCGGGCACCCCCACGGAGGGCGGCGCCCCATCCGACCCGGAGACCACACCGTCGCAGACCACCTCGCCGGAGCCCACGTCGTCCCCGGGCGCGTCGACGGCGCCGTCGTCCCCGACGCCCACCACCTCTCCGTCGTCGGGCACGACCCAGGACGGCGCCGCGCACTGACCGGTCGTGCCCGGTGCGCGTCCTGCCGTCGAGGCGTCTCGTGGAGCGGGCGCGGAGCACTAGGATCTGCCCATGACCTCCAGCTCCATCGCGCTCCCGTTCCGTTCCGCCGCTGCCGCGGCCGTGGTCGGCGGGCTCAGCCTCATCGAACCCCGAGCACTGGGTCCCTGGTCGCGCGCCGCCTACCGGACCGGGGTGGCCGGGGCGAGCGGACTGCTCCTCGCCGACTCCACGCGGGATCAGGACGCGATCCTCTCGCCCGGTCTGGACGGTGCTCTGCTCGGCGCCGCGACCCTGGGACTGATGGACCTCTCCGAGCACCTCGATGCGCAGATCGTCGACGCGATGAGACGCCGCGGGATCTCCCGGCCGCGCCTGGTGCTCGCGGCGCTCGGAGCGGCCGGCACCGTCGCGATGTACGCCCTCGAGGCGCGTCGCGCCCCGCAGGATCCGGGCGTCGAGCCCGCGGACGACGACGAGGAGCGCGAGCTGCCCGCTCCGGTGCGGGAGCTCGTGGCGCTGCTGCTGGCGGCTCCGGAGGAGGGCGCGGACCTGCCCGGAGCCCCGGCGCTGCGCGCCCAGCTGTCGCGGGCCCGCGACCACGGGCCTGCCGAGCAGACGGGGGAGGTGTGGTTCTCGGTGCCCGACACCTACGAGCGTGCCGTGCCCCGGTACCAGACCTGGCCCGTGCGCGGCGTCTTCACCCAGCGGGGCCACCGCCTGCAGGCCGAGCTGCAGATCGACGACGGGCAGCTGAGCATGTTCAGCATCCTCCCCGCGGACGGGGTGGAGGGGGACGCGGTGGACGCGGCGCTCGAGCACCTCGCCGGCCCGGAGTTCTCGCTGCCCGCGCCGGAGGAGATCGAGATCGTCCACGAGAACGCTGCCCCCTGACAGGGGCCCGGAGCGGCGCGCCACGGAGCTCCGCCGCGCCGCCTCCGGGACGGCGCGGTCACGGCCGGCAGGCCACCGTGAACCCGCCGTCCTCGCTCACCGTGCGGAACGTCGTCCCCCAGGTCTCCTCGGCCCAGAGGCGCGGATCCTCCGGAGGGGTCCCGCCCCAGGAGAAGGCGTAGCGGTCCACCAGCACGCAGTCCGGCACCCGCCGGTTCGGGCCGTGCAGCCACTGCACGTCATGGTCCGGGACCGCCTGGGCCATGAGGGTGATGTCGGTGGCGAGCACCGCCCCGTCGGGCACCGCGGCGAGCGCCGTGGCGGCCGGTCCCGCCCGCCAGGTGGGCTCCCAGGTGTGCGGGCGCAGCAGCGCGGCCAGCGGCATCGTCGGCCCCAGCGCGAGCGTCACCGCGGCGGCGAGGGCCAACGCCGTGGCCCGCACCCGGCGGCCGGGGCGCGGCGCGTCCGTACGCAGCCAGGCCGTGGCCCGGCCGCTGCGCCGGTCCCCGAGCGCGTCCAGCAGGGCGGCCGTCGCGATCGGCATCAGCACCGCCCCGTAGTGCCACTGCCAGCCCCAGTAGAACTCCACCGTGCCCGTGAACCGCCACGCCAGCGTGGGCAGCATGAGCGCGATCAGCGGCGAGCGGGCGCCGATCAGCCCGGCGGCGAGCAGCAGCATCAGCACCGTCAGCCACTTCACCGGCGGCCACAGCACCTCCAGCGGCGAGCCGAGGTTGTCAGTGTAGTCGTACTGCGAGGCCGTGTTCAGCAGCGGCAGGATGACCGCCGTGGAGAGCACCAGCCACACGCCGCCCCACAGCGCCAGCGCCCCGCCCAGCAGCCGGTGCGCACGCCGCCGGTGGTGGCGCAGCACGATCAGCACCCCCAGCAGCGCGACCGTGGCCCCCAGATCCTCCTTCACCAGCACCAGCGGCGCCGCCCAGAGCACCGAGACCGTCACCCGGCCGCGCAGCAGCGCCGTGAGCGAGAGCGCCAGCAGCGGCACCGCGAACGCGATCTCGTGGAACTGCGCCGCCGCCGCGGCCTGCAGGCCGAAGGAGAACACGTACCCGGCGCCGGCGAGCGTGCCGAGCCCCGGCCCCAGGCGGTCGATCGCCAGGCGCGTGAGCGGGATCGCGGAGACGCCGAACAGCAGCGCCTGGGTCCACAGCAGCGCCTCCCCGGAGGGCCACACCCACCACACCGGCGCCAGCAGCACCAGCAGCGGATGGAAGTGATCCCCCAGCAGGTTCACCGCATCGCCCTTGATCGGCACGATCGGTGCCCGCAGCTCCCCGTACGCCCGGGCCAGCTGGGTGAAGATCCCCAGGTCCCAGGAGCTCGTGACGAGGGTGCGGAACTGCCGTGTGCCCAGCATCCCGTAGGCGAGGGTCGCGGCCAGGGCGAGCAGCAGGGGCACCGCCGTCCGCGCGCGCGAGGGGCCGCCCCCGGGCGCGGCGGGGTCCTGCGAGCTGTCCATACCTGAGGGTAACGGTCTCGCAACGGTCGGTCCTCGAGTCGTCGTTCCGCCCACGGACAGGGTGGACTCGTGATGAACTCCACAGCGGTGTGCACCGGTTGAGTCCGGGCGCGACGCTGCGCAGCTCACCACCCATCCCACCCTCGGAGGAATGCACCCATGCACTTCAACCGTTCAGAACTCCCCAGACCCCGCGGCGCGCTCGCGGCCGGTGCGGGCGCCGCTCTCGTGGCCGGTCTGCTGGCCGGCTCGCCCGCGCTCGCCGACGGTCAGGACTACGAGTCCCTCGGCTCCGCCTCGGACCTCGGCGTCGACGTCCCCACGCCCGACGAGGCCCTGGACGCGGCCGAGGCCGCGATCCCGGGCCGCTGGCTGGTCGAGGTCGAGGGCGCTCCCGTCCAGCGCGGCGGCAGCGCGAACGCCAACTCCCGCGCCCAGGAGCGCGTGCAGCAGCGTGCCGCCTCCGCGGAGATCTCCCTGGACGTCGAGGAGAGCTTCGTCGCGGGCTGGAACGGCATGTCGGTCTCGATGGACGACGCCGACGTCGCCAAGCTCCGCGGGGTCTCCGGCGTCACCGCCGTGTACCCGGTGCTCGAGGTCGATCTGCCCGAGCCCGTCTATGCCTCCCCGGAGGACGTCTACGGCAACGCCATGACCGGCGTGGACCAGGTGCAGGAGGTGGACGGCCTCACCGGCGAGGGCGTCACCGTGGGCGTGATCGACTCCGGCATCGACTACAACCACCCCGACTTCGGCGGCTCCGGCACCGAGGACGAAACCGCCGACTTCCCCGGCGACCGCGTGGTGGGCGGCTACGACTTCGTGGGCGACGACTACGACGCCGGCAGCGGCACCTCCCCGAAGCCCGACGAGTACCCGGACGACTGCGGCGGGCACGGCTCGCACGTGGCCGGCATCATCGGCGCGGACGGCGAGGTGCTGGGCGTGGCCCCCGAGGTGGACCTGATGTCCTACCGCGTCTTCGGCTGCGACGGCTCCAGCAGCACCGACGTGATCCTCGCCGCGATGGAGCAGGCCATGGAGGACGAGGTGGACGTGGTGAACATGTCCCTCGGCGCCAGCTTCATGACCTGGCAGGACTACCCGACCGCGCAGATGTCCGACACGATGAGCGACAACGGCATCACCATGGTGATCTCCGCCGGCAACTCCGGCCGCTCCGGCACCTTCTCCAGCGGCGCCCCCGGCGTCTCCTCCTCGGCGATCACCGTCGCCTCGGTGGACAGCACGCACATACGCTCGACCTACGCCACCGCGGCGGGCCGGGAGATCGGCTACACCTCCGCCACCGGCGCCCCGGAGGCACCCACCTCCGGCGAGCTCACGCTGATCTCCGCCGGCGCACCGGGCACCGAGGCCGCCCAGGCCTGTGACTCCTCCGTGGTGCCGCAGGCCACCGGCGAGGGCCAGGCACTGCTCATCGAGCGCGGCGAATGCAGCTTCCACCTCAAGGCCCTCGCGGGCCAGGAGGCCGGCTACGACGCCGTGATCATGTACAACAACGCGCCCGGCGCCCTGAACCCCACGGTCGAGGGCGACACCGAGATCACCATCCCCGTGGTGATGGCCAGCCAGGAGGACGGTCTCGCCCTCCAGGAGGCGCTCGCCGCCGGCGAGGTGACCTGGGCCTGGCAGGAGGGTACGATCGTGCTCGAGAACGACACCGCCGGCCTCGTCTCCGAGTTCTCCTCCTACGGCCTCACCGCCGAGCTGGAGCTCACGCCCGACGTCGCCGCTCCCGGCGGCTCGATCTGGTCCACCATCCCGCTCGAGCAGGGCGGGCACGGCGCGAAGTCCGGCACCTCGATGGCGGCGCCCCACGTCGCCGGCGCCGCGGCCCTGCTGCTGGAGTCCGCCCCGGAGCTCGAGCCCGGTGACGTGAAGACCGCGATGATGAACACCGCGGACCCGCTCACCTGGTCGCTGATCCCCGATGCGGGCTACCTCGAGCCGGTGCACCGCCAGGGCGCGGGCCTGCTCGACATGGTCGCCGCGGTGCACACCGCCACCCGGGTGGACGAGCCCTCGCTCTCCCTCGGCGAGGGCGAGGACGGACCCCGCACCGTCACGCTCACCGTCCACAACGACTCCGACGTGGAGCAGAGCTACACGGTGGGCGTGCGCCACGGCATCGCCACCGGCCACCCCACCTACAACCCGGAGTTCTACGACGCCCAGGCCACCACGGAGCTCGGCGCCGATACCGTCACCGTGCCCGCGGGCTCCAGCACGGAGCTGACCGTCACCCTCGGCGAGGACTTCGGCGCGGACGGGATCGTCTACGGCGGCTGGATCACCCTCACCGGCGCGGAGGACGACATCGTGGTCCCCTTCGCCGGCCTCTCCGGCGACTACCAGGCCCTGCCGATGTTCTCCGACCAGGGGATCGGCCTGCCGTTCCTGGGGGCCTCCGACGGCGAGGGCTCCATCCTCGGCATCGGTGAGGACGGCCACGAGTTCACCATGCAGGACGGCGACGTCCCGTACCTGGCGTACTACCTGAACTACCCGGCCGAGCGCGTGGAGTTCAGCGCCTACGAGATCCGCTCGAAGGGTCGCCAGAAGGTGGTCAACCCCTCCGTCGGCCTGATCGACGCCTCCGACCACGTGGGACGCTCCGGCGAGCCCGAGGTCTACGGCTGGGACGGCAGCTACTCGCTGAAGAACCAGAAGTCCAAGACCGTGAAGAACGGGGACTACGTGCTCGAGATGCGGGTGCTCAAGCCCCTCGGCGATCCGGAGAACCCGGACCACTGGGAGACCTTCACCTCCCCGCAGTTCACGATCGACAACCCCAGCCCGGGCAAGCCCGGGGCGCGCTGAGCCCCCGGCCCACCGCGGCATGACAGGAGGGCGGCGGCACCATCACGGTGCCGCCGCCCTTCGTCATGTCCGGGTCGCCGGGGAAGACCCGGACCCGGGGCCGCTCAGGCGTCGCCGAGCGTCCCCGGCGCGATCCGCGCCACCCGGATCTCGCGGGCCTCCACCTCCCACAGCACCACGATCGCGCCGTCCTCGAGGCCCTGCACCGCGGAGTAGTCCAGCGGGCCGGGCTCGAACACCAGCAGCTCCCGCCAGGTCGCGCCGTCGTCGTCCGAGGCGCTCAGCGTGCCCCGCACCCGGGCGAAGCGGTCCCAGGCATTGGTGAACAGCAGCTGCCGAGCGCGCGGATCGCCCGCGGGCGCCCCGGGATGCCGGGCGGCGAGCTGGGCGTTGTTGCCCGGGTCCACGAACTGCGGGTCCACGCCGCGGTCCTCCCAGGTGGCGCCGCCGTCCGCGGAGACGGCGATCCGGCGGTGACCGCCGCGCACGTGATCGCGCGAGTTCAGCAGCACCCGCCCGTCGGAGAGCTCCACCACCGTGGTCTCGTCCATGTCCTCGCCCACGGGCTCGCCCCGCTGCCAGGTCTCGCCGTGGTCGTCGGAGAACAGCACGTAGGAGCGCACCACCTCGTCCTCGCGCGGGCCCCGGCCGCCGGCGGCGGCGCCCTCGGCACGGAACCAGCCGCAGTACGGCTGCACCAGGCGCCCGGCGTAGAGGCCGCGCTGCAGCACGATGCCGCTGCCGGAGGTGGGGAACGCGGTGCGCAGCAGCGCCGGCGGGGCGGCGACCTCGGTGACGGAGCGGAAGGCCCAGCTGCGCCCGCCGTCCTCGGAGACGCCCACGGCGGAGCCCATGACGTCGCGGTCCGCATCGTCGGTGCCGGCCAGCGCATCCCAGACCCCGCGGTCCTTGGCGTGGGTGTGGAACACGAACAGCCGCCCGGCGGCGGGGTCGTGGAGGAAGCTCGGGTCGCAGTACCACTGCCTCCCCTTGCGATCCGCGTCCCGCAGCGTCTCCAGCGGGCCCCAGGTGCGGCCCCCGTCCAGGGAGCGGCACTGCACCAGACCCGTCGGGTCCGGCACGTCCTGGCCGGTCTCGCGGCCGTCGAAGGCGGCCAGCAGGTGCCCGCCGCCCAGGGAGATCAGGCCCACGATGCGGTACCGGGGCCACGGCCCCTCCCCGGCCCGGGCCAGCACCGTGTGCGGCACCGGGGCGTCGGGGACGGGGGCCGGGGAGGAGCCGAGGTGGATCATCGCGACAGGATCCAGTCCATGTCCAGGCGCGCGAAGGTGATCGTCTCCTGCGCGGCCTCGTAGAGCAGGCCGAACTCGTCCCCGCCCAGCGGGATGATCACCGAGTACTGGCACGCACCGGGGGCGAACACCCGCTTGCGCGCCCAGGTGGCGCCGTCGTCGGTGGAGATCTCGATGGTGCCGTTCTCCCGCGTGTGCGGCACGTGATCGGCGTGCGAGAACAGCAGCACCTTCGCCTTCGCCGAGCCCTTCGGCGCGTCCGGGTAGGCGCGGGAGAGCTGCGCGTTGTTGCCGGGGTCCACGAGGGAGGGATCGCGGTGGAGATCCTCCCAGGTCTCGCCGCCGTCGTGGCTGTAGGCCACCCAGCGCCGGCCCGTGCGGACGTGCTCGCGCGAGTTCATCATGAGGGTGCCGTCGGAGAGCTCGGCGACCTTGTTCTCGTCCATCTCGGTGCCGACGGGCGTGCCCATGGTCCAGGTCTCGCCGTGATCGTCGGAGTAGACCGAGTACGCGGAGACGTCCTCGCCCCCGGAGCCGTTGCGGAACCAGCCTGCGTACTGCTGGATCAGGCGGCCCTTGTGCGCGCCGTAGCGCAGCTGGATGCCGGCCCCGGAGGAGGCGAACATCGCGCGGCAGTCCTCGGGCTTGACCACTTCGGTGAGGGAGCGGTGCTCCCAGGTGAGCCCGGAGTCGTGGCTGACGGAGAGGTTCGCGCTCATGATGCGGCGATCCTCGTCGTCGTTGCCGTACTCGCCATCCCACACGCCCACGTCCTTGGAGAAGACGCAGAACAGGAAGATCGTGCCGGTCTCGACGTCCACCACGTAGGAGGGGTCGGAGTAGCCGAGCTTCTCCCCGGGCACGGACGACTCGTTGCCGGCGCGCACCACCTCGGGCTCGCCCCAGGTGCGGCCGCCGTCCGTGGACCGACGCTGCCAGATGGAGTTGGGGGAGGGGGAGTCCCCGTGCACGGGGCGCTTGTCGAAGGCGGCCAGCAGATCGCCGTTCGGCGCGACGGCCAGCGCGGGGATGCGGAAGTTCTGCACTCCCCAGTCGCCCGGGGCGGCGAGCACCTGCTCCACGTAGGTGCCGCGACGGCTGCCGTGCTCCTTCACCGGTGGGAGGGCGGCGGTACCGGCGTGCTCGGGCCGCTCCGCGGAGGCGGCAGCGGCGCCGCCTCCCAGCGCAGCGAGGGCGGCGGCGGTGCCCAGCAGGCCGCGGCGGGTCATCGGGATATCCATCGGGTGTTCTCCTTCATCGGGGTTTCCTTCAGGGTCTCGTCCCATGAGGATCACGGGGCGGGGGCTCGGGGCACGCCGTCGAAGGGCTCGAGGCGTGGGGGTGCGCGGCGGGGCCGGTGACAGGTCCGGGCGCACTCGAGTGCACCCGGGGGACGGGGTCAGGCGTCGGTGACGGCGGTGCGGAACCAGGTGGTGAGGGTGGTGGGGTGGGTGATGGCGGTGCCGACGACGACGGCGTGGGCGCCTGCGGTGCGGGCGGCGGCGGCCTGGTCGGGGGTGTGGACGCGGCCTTCGGCCACGAGCGCGGAGGTGGTGGGGAGGCGGCCTGCGAGCTGGTGGAGGAGGTCGAGGTCGGGGCCGGTGGTCTTCTCGCGGGCGGGGGTGTAGCCGGCGAGGGTGGTGCCGATGATGTCGATGCCGAGGTCGGCGGCTGCCAGGGCGGCGTCGAGGCTGTCGCAGTCGGCCATGAGGGGGCCGTCGAAGCGGGTGCGGATCTGCTCGACGGTCTGGGCGAGGGTGCGTCCGTCGGGGCGGGGGCGGGTGGTGCCGTCGAGGGCGAGGATGTCGGCGCCGGCGTCGAGGACGGCGAGGGCGTGGTCGAGGGTGGGGGTGATGAACACGCCGTCGGTGCCGTCCTTCCAGATCCCGATCACGGGGATGTCCACCGCGGCCTTGACGGCGCGGATGTCCTCGAGGCCCTGGGCGCGGACGGCGGAGGCGCCGCCGGTCTCGACGGCGGCGGCGACCTGGGCCATGGTGCGCGGGTCGCGCATCGGCTCGCCGGGGTAGGCCTGGCAGGAGACGATCAGGGTGCCTTCGAGGGCGGAGACCAGAGGATGCACGGCGGTCCTTTCGGGACGGCGGGTCAGCGGCAGGGCAGGTCGGGGAGCGGCGGGATCAGGGGGCGAGCTCGTCGAGCGCGCGAGCGGCGGCGCCCAGCAGCGCGGCGTGGGAGCCCGCACTCGCCGGCAGCACCGGCAGTGTCGCGACCACGTCCATCGCCTCGAGGGCGAGCCCCTCGGCGACGGCCTCGTGCCACAACGGGCCGGCCTCGGCCACCCCGCCGGTGAGCGCGACCGCCTCGGGGTCCAGCACGTTCGCGAGCGCGCCCACGGCCCGGCCGGTGGCGCGCCCGGCGATCCGGCAGGCCCGACGGGCGGGGCCGTCGGCACGGGCGGCCTCGGCCACCAGCGCGCGGCCGTCGGCGAGGGAGCCGTCGGCGCCGAGCCGGTGCGCCAGGTGCACGATCCCGGGCCCGGAGGCGAGCCCCTCCAGGTGCCCGGTGCGGCCGCAGGGGCAGGGCACGCCCTCCGCCTCGGGCACCGGCAGGTGGCCCACGTGGCCCGCCGCGCCGCGGGCACCGGCGAGGATCTGCCCGTCCACGACCAGCGCGCCGCCGATGCCGGTGCCCACGGCGACCAGCAGCAGCGAGGAGCGGCCTCGTCCGGTCCCGAAGCGGGCCTCGCCCAGACCGTGGGCGTGGACGTCGTTGAGCACGGCCACGGGCACCGCGAAGCGCTCTGCGAACGGGGTGCGCACATCGGTGCCCGCCCAGCCGTTGAGGGAGGAGGTGGCATGGGTGACGGTGCCGGCCGCGCCGTCGATCACGCCGGCGCTGGAGAGCCCCACGGCCCGCAGGCCCAGTCCGCCGCGCACACGCTCGGCGAGGTCCAGCGCCGCCCCGAGGATCGCCGTCGCGCCGGCGGCTGCAGGGGTGGGCACCTCCGCCACGCCCTCGAGGCGCGGGCCCGCACCCGCGGCGCCCGGGGCGGCGTCGTGCACCAGGGCGGCACGGATCTTCGTGCCGCCCAGGTCGAGGGCGAGGACCGGCTCAGGCACGGGCGCTCTCGAGCAGCCCCGTGCTCTGCAGGATCCCGCGGATCCGCTGCACGGCCTCGCCCTCGATCGGGGACATCGGGGTCGCCATCGTGTTGGTGGAGACGACGCCCAGCTCCCGCAGCGCCGTCTTGAACGCGCCGACGCCCGCGGCCGGGCCCACCTTGCCGGTGGGCTGGAACACGATCTCGAACAGCGCCGCGAGACGATCCTGCTCGGTGCGCACCTGCTCCCAATCGCCGGCCTGCGCGGCGCGGTGCATCCGCGCGTACCCGGCCGGGTCCACGTTCCCCAGCCCCGGCACGGAGCCGTCGGCGCCGGCGAGGTAGGCGCCGTCCACCACCACCTCGTGGCCGGTGAGCAGCGTGAGCGGGGAGCCGGCCGCCCGGTTCCCGGCGGCCAGGCGGCGGAAGCCCACGTCATCCCCGCTGGAGTCCTTCACCCCGGCGATCACGCCGTCCGATCCCAGGCGCAGCAGCTGCGCGGCGGAGAGCTTGGTGTGCACGCACACGGGGAGGTCGTACGCCCACAACGGGCGGTCGGTCGCAGCAGCGATCGCGCGGAAGTGCGCGTCGATCTCCTCCGGGCCGGTGATCGCGTAGAACGGGGCGGTGGCCACGTAGCCGGCCAGGTCGAAGCGCTCGGCGGCGCGGACGTGCTGGAGCACGCGATCGGTCTGCATGTCGATCACGCCCGCGATCACCGGCACCTGGCCGGCCACGATCCCGGTGACGGCCTCGAGCACCGCCTCGCGGCGGGCATCGTCCCAGAAGGCCACCTCGCCGCTCGAGCCGAGGGCGAAGATGCCGTCCACCCCGCCGTCGAGCAGGTGGGCGACGAGGCGCTCCAGCGAGGGCAGGTCCAGCTCGCCCTCGGCGGTGAGCGGGGTGAGCAGCGGGGGGACCACTCCGGAGAGCGGGGCGGGGGCAGTGGTCATGGCGGTGGAGCTCCTTCGTTCGGCGATGGGGTGCGGGGGAGGCGGTGCGGTCACAGCAGCGACGGCGCCGCGGCCAGCAGCGAGCGGGTGTAGTCGTCCTTCGCCTCGGAGAAGATCTGCGCGGTCGTGCCGTGCTCGACCACCTTCCCGCGGTGCATGACGATCAGGGAGTCGGAGATGAACCGGACCGTGCTCATGTCGTGCGTGATGAACACCAGGCCCAGGCCCAGCTCCCGCTTGAGGTCGGTGAGGAGGTTCAGCACCTGCGCCCGGACGGAGACGTCCAGCGCGCTGGTGGGCTCGTCGGCGACGATGATCTGCGGCTCGAGGGCCAGTGCGCGGGCGATCGCCACGCGCTGGCGCTGGCCGCCGGAGATCTGCCGCGGCAGCACCTCGACGGCCGACTGCGGCAGGCCCACCAGGTGCAGCAGCTCCTTCACCCGGGCCAGGCGCTGGGGCTCGGTGCCGATGCCGTGCACCCGCAGCGGATCCATCAGCGTCTCCCGCACCGGCAGGCGCGGGTTCAGCGCGGTGGAGGGGTCCTGGAACACCACCGAGACCTTCCGGCCCAGCTCCCGGCGGGAGGCGCGGTCGCGGGACAGCGGCAGTCCGTCGAAGGTGACCCGCCCCGCGGTGACCGGCTGCAGGCCGGTCATCACGCGCGCCAGGGTGGACTTGCCGGAGCCGGATTCGCCCACCACGCCGAGCACCTCCCCGCGACGCACCGACAGGCTCACCCCGTCGACGGCGCGGATGGTGTCCGGGCGGAACAGCCCGCCGCTGCGCAGGCGGTGCACCACGTGGACGTCCTGCAGCTCGATCGCGGGGGCGTCCGCCGGGCGCGGGGCGGAGGAGGACTGCGGTGCGGAGTGTGCGGTCATCGCGGATCTCCTGCGAGCGGTGCGGGGACGGTGGAGGTGCTCGCGACGCGGTGGCCCGGGGCACCCACCTCGAGCAGTCGCGGGCGGGTGGTGGGATCGGCCGCGGGGTCGAGCGAGCGCGGGGCGAAGCGGTCCCCGGGGGCGAAGTCCCGCGGGGAGGGCACGGTGCCCGCCACCTGGTGCAGCCGCTCGGCGCCCGCCTCGATCGAGAGCACCGAGCCCAGCAGGCCGCGGGTGTACTCGTGGCGCGGGTCGATGAGCAGCTCGTGGGTGGTGGCCTGCTCGATCACCTGCCCGGCGTACATCACGGTGATGCGGTCGGCGAGCTGGGAGACCAGCGCCAGATCGTGGCTGACGAAGATCATCGCGAAGCCGAGCTCCTCCCGGAGCCGGTTGAGCAGATCCACCACCTGTTTCTGCACGGTGACGTCGAGCGCCGTGGTGGGCTCGTCCGCGATCACCAGCTTCGGGTCGCGGGTGAGGGCCATCGCGATGAGTACCCGCTGGCGCTGACCGCCGGAGAGCTCGTGCGGGTAGGCGGCCAGGGTGCGCTTCGGCTCCAGGCCCACCAGCTCCAGCAGCTCCTCGGCGCTGCGGGTGCCGCCGCGGCGGGTGAGCTGTGCCATCTGGGAGCGGATCAGCATCGAGGGGTTCAGCGAGCTCAGCGCGTCCTGGTAGATCATCGCGATCTCGTGGCCGCGCAGGGCGTTCAGGCGCGTGCCCGGCAGGTCCAGCAGCTCCGTGCCGCCCAGCCGCACCGAGCCGCTGATCCGCGCGGTGCGGGGCAGCAGGCCCATGATCGCCAGGCTCGCCACGGACTTGCCGGAGCCGGATTCGCCCACCAGGCCCATCGTCTCCCCGGGGCGCACCTGGAAGGAGATCCCGTCGAGGATGTCCACGGCGCCGTGCGCCTCGGGGAAGGAGACCCGCAGGTCCTCCACCTCGAGCAGCGGGGCGGCGGTGTCGTCGGCCTCGAGGCGCTCGGGGCGGGCCGTCTCCGCGGCGCGCAGGGCGGCCAGGGAGCGGTGCAGCAGCCGGGTGGCGGTCTCGTGGTCGGTGGCGCCGAGCACGTGGTGCTCGTGCGCCGCGGCGTCCGAGGCCTCGGGGCCCGTCGCGCCCTCGGCGCGGGCGGCTTCGGCCTCGACCTCCGCCTCGGTCATCGACTGCTCGTCGGCCTCGACGTCCACGTCCACCCGCACCCGCGGGCTGGCCATCGCATCGGTGAGGCCCTCGGAGAGGATGTTCAGCGCGAGCGTGGTGAGCAGGATCGCCAGGCCCGGGAAGAAGGTGGGCCACCAGTAGCCCGCCAGCAGCAGCTGCTTGCCGTCGGCGAGGATGTTGCCCCAGGACGGGTTCGGCGGCTGCACGCCGGCGTTGATGAAGGAGAGCGACGCCTCGAGCACGATCGCATCGGCCACCAGCACGGTGGCGAACACCATGATCGGGGCGATGCAGTTGCGGGCCACGTGCTTGACCAGGATCCAGGCGGTGGAGGCGCCCATCACCTGGGAGGCGGCCACGTAGTCCTCGCCGAACTGGGCGAGCACGTTGGCGCGCACCACACGGGCCAGCTGCGGCACGTAGAGGAAGCCGATCGCGAAGATCAGCACCGGCAGCGAGGTGCCGAACACGGCCACGAACACGGCGGCCAGGGCGATGCCGGGGAAGGACATCACCACGTCCAGCACGCGCATGACGACCTCGGAGACCCACTTCCCGGCGGTCGCCGCGATCGAGCCGATCACGGCGGCGGCCACCAGGGCCGCGGCGGTCGCGGCGAGGCCGATCGCGAGGGAGGAGCGGGCGCCGTGGGCGACCCGGGCGAAGATGTCGCGCCCGATCGCGTCGGTGCCCATCCAGTGGTCCCCGCCGGGCGGCTGCACCGGGGTGCCGGTGGCGAGCGGCCCGTGCGGGCTGATCAGCGGGGCGAACACGGCGAGCACGCCCAGCAGCAGCAGGAACACCACCGCGATGCGGCTCGCCCAGGGCAGGGAGGTGACGGGGGCCAGCGGGCTGCCGCTGACGGCCTGGAGGCGGGATCCGAGCTTCGGTCGCATGTCAGATGCTCCTGATCCGAGGATTGACGATGACGTAGAGGAGGTCCACGGCGATGTTCACGACGATGAAGGCGATCGCGACCACCAGGGTCACGCCCTGCACCAGGAACACGTCGTTCCGGGTGACGCCGTCGAGGATGAGCTGGCCCATCGCCTGGATGTTGAAGATGATCTCGATGATCACGGCGCCGCCCATCAGGTAGCCCACCCGCAGGCCCAGCACGGTGATCGGGGTGATCAGGGCGTTGCGCAGCACGTTGCGGCTCACCACCACCGGGTACGGGATGCCGGCGCCCACGGCGGTGCGCACGTAGTCGCGGTCCAGCTCTTCCACCATCGCGGTGCGCACCACACGGATGAGGGAGCCCGCCACGGGGATGCCCAGCGCGAGGGCGGGCAGGGCGATGTTGCGCAGATAGGTGGCGGGATCGTCGAAGAGTCCCACCCAGCGCGTGACCAGGGCGGGGAAGGCACCCCAGCCGCCCGGCACCTCGCCGAGCCACTGGATCAGCAGGATCGCGAGCCAGAAGGAGGGGGTGGCCAGCGAGGCGATGGAGAGCACGCGGATCGCCTGGTCGAGCCAGCGGTCGCGGAACAGCGCCGCGAGCACGCCCAGCACCGTGGCCAGCACGATCGCGATGGCCAGGCCCAGTAAGGTGAGCTGCAGGGTGATCGGGAACGCCTTCGCGACCAGCTCCGTGACGGGGACGTCCCCGCTGCTGGTGCCGAGGTCGCCGTGGAGCAGGCCCCCGAGGAACCGGAAGTACCGCTCCCAGACGGGATCGTTCAGGCCGTTGGCCTCGCGGTAGTTCTCCAGCGCCTCGGTGGAGGCGGATTCGCCGAGGGCGAGGCGCGCGGGATCGGCGGGCGAGAACGACATGATGACGAACACCAGCAGGGTGACGCCGAGGATCATCAGCGGCAGCGCGAGCAGGCGCCGCCCGATCAGTCGGACGAAGTGGGACACGAGGTCCTCCGTGACGTGACGGGGATGGGCAGGAGCGAAGGGAGCGTCAGGACCGGCCGGGCACCAGGGCCCGACGGGTCGGCGGGGGCCGGCCGGTCCCGACGCCGCGGCTCAGGAGGCCTGGGTGGTGCCGACGCCGACGAAGCTCAGGCCCGTCAGCGAGATCGGCGCGAAGTCGACCAGGGTGGTCGGGTCCCAGGCGGTGGGCGCCTTGCGGTGGAAGAGCGGGTACAGCGGCACCTCGTCGGAGAGCAGGTCGAACAGCTCCCCCCAGGTGGACTCCTGCTCCGCCGGATCCGCGGCCTCCAGGCCCTGGGCCAGCAGCTCCTGGACCTTCTCGTAGGAGTCCTGGCCCTTCCAGTGCATGCGGGTGTCGGTCCAGATGTCGCCGCCGTACCACCAGCGCATCAGCAGGTCCGGGTCATTGCCGAACACCGAGGGGTCACCGGGGGCGATGACCACGTCGAAGGCGTCGTCCCCGCCGTCGATCGTGGTGTACACGTCCGAGGACTGCTTCTGCTCGAACTGCACGTCGACCCCGGCCGCGGTGAGGGACTCCTGGATGATCGGGGTGCACTGCGCCACCCAGTCGTGATCCGTGCACAGCAGGCGGAAGCTGGTCAGCCCGGTCTCGGCGAACAGCTCCTTCGCCTTCTCGAGGTCGAGCGAGTAGACGGTGGAGGCCTCCTTGTAGTTCGGGTGCTCCGTCTGCACGAAGCAGCTGGCGGCCTCGGCCTGGCCGGACAGGCCCGTCTCGATCACCTTGTCCATGTCGATCGCGTAGAGGAACGCCTGACGGTTCCGCACGTCGTTGAACGGGTTGTCCTCGCCGTTGTTGAACATCGCGAACAGCAGACCGAAGCCGCCCACGGACTCGACCTCGCCGGTGCCCTGGAGCTGATCGATCGAGAGGTAGGGGACGGAGTCGATGGCCTGGACCGTCTTCGACTGCAGCGCGTTGGTGCGAGTGGACGGATCAGGGATCACCTGCCAGGACATCGTCCTCGCCGCCGCCGGCATCGGGCCGGTGTAGTCGTCGAAGCGCTCGAACTCCACGATCTTCGAGGCGGCGGAGTTGTCGGTCATCTGCCAGGGGCCGGTGCCCACGGGGTTCGCGTCGAAGGCGTCGGGATCGGCCTCGACCGCGGCCCGGGGCACGATCTTCACCGTGGAGAGCCGCTCGGCGAACACGCCGGTGGGGTGCTTCAGGGAGAAGGTGACGGTGGTGTCGTCCTTCGCCTCGACCGCTTCGATGAACGGGATGAACTGCGCGTACAGCGAGGTGTTGGCCGGGTCGAGCACGCGCTCGAAGGAGAACACCACGTCCTCGGCGGTCACCGGCGAGCCGTCGTGGAACACGGCGCCCTCGCGCAGGGTCACGTCCACGCTGTCGCCCTCGGCGCTGGGGGTCTCGGTGGCCAGGGCCGCGTACACCTCGCGGGTGACGGGGTGCAGCTCGGTGAGGCCCTCGAGGGTGTGCCAGTTGACGGCGACGGTGAGCGCCGACGTGGTGGTCATGGGGTCGTACCCGTTGGTGCCCAGCTCGTAGCTGATCGCGGCGGTGAGGTGGCCGTCCGGGTCCGCCTCGCCGGCGGCCGTGCCGCCGCCCTCGGAGCCGCCGCCGCCGGAGCCGCTGTCGCGGGGGGCGCAGGCGCCGATGCCGGCGACGATGCCGGCCGCGCTCGCGATGAGGGCGCTGCCGCGGAGGAATCCGCGCCTGCCGATGGGGCCTGTGGTGCTGTCGATCACCGTTGATCCGTCCCTTCTGGGTGGTCCCGGCGCGCGCCGCGCCGGGGTGGTGGGACGTCCGTCCTCGTCATCCGGCGGATGCCCCGCCACCATGCGAAGATCAGACGTATGATGTCTGATGACTCGAGACAGTACATCACGGATCCGGTGATCGCCACCACCGAGGGCGGCGGTCGTGACCGATCGGTGACCAACGCGGCAGAGCGCCGCGCCGTGAGTCCGCGACGGCCGCCCGGCGGTCGTGGTCACGGCAGAATGGACCGTGCCGCACACCGCGGCGCCGGTCCGGGAGGGGAGAGAGCATGATGCGCAGCAAGGGGACCGGGAACGTGGCCGTCGAGCGCATCCAGGACCTGATCCTGGCCGAGAAGCTGGTGCCGGGGGACCCGATGCCCACCGAGAGCGCGCTGTGCGAGCGCCTGGAGATCTCGCGCTCCTCGGTGCGGGAGGCGATGCGCACCCTCGCCTCGCTGGACATCGTGGAGGTGCGCCACGGCCACGGCACCTTCGTGGGCCAGCTCTCGCTCTCCCCGCTGGTGGACGGGCTGCTGTTCCGGGCCCGCATGAACGACGGCAACGACCTGCGCGCCCTGCGCGAGGTGGTGGAGCTGCGGATCGCGATCGACCTCTCCGTGGCCGAGCAGCTGGTGGAGATCTACCGCGACTCCCACAATCCCGAGCTGGAGGGCCTGGTGGAGCAGATGCGGGAGCTGGCCGGGGACGGCCGCCCGTTCCCGGAGGCCGACGCCGCCTTCCACTCCGCCCTGTTCGAGCGGCTGGACAACGGGCTGCTGCGGCAGTTGGCGCAGGCCTTCTGGGAGATCCACACCGTGGCGGTGCCGCTGCTGCAGGTGCCGCCCGCCGAGGACATCCTCGACACCGTCGAGGCGCACCGGGCGATGCTCAGCGCGCTCGAGGCCGGCGACGCCGCCGCCTACCGGGAGGCCGTGATCGCCCACTACCGGCCGCTGGGGCGGGTGCTGGACGCCGCGGCGACCGCCGCGGACCGCGGGGAGGCGGGCGCCGACGCGGTGGAGGCGGGCGTCCGCTGAGCCGGGGGACTACCGTGGCTCCATGAGCGATCCGCACGAGAGCGCGCCGCTGGCCGCGCTGGACATCTTCCTCCCTTCGCCCCCGGCGGACCGGGACGCGCAGGAGGCCTTCCTCGACGAGGCCGCCGTGCTCGCGGAAGCCGGCCACCCGATCACCGTGTACCTGCAGGACGAGGACGCCTGGGCCTTCGCGCAGTGCGAGCCGGTGGCGGAGCTGCTGGCCTCCGCCGGGGACGCGGTGCTGCCGGTGACTCTGCTGGGCGCGGACATCGTGGTGAGCTCGGTCTATCCCACGGCCGCGCAGATGGAGCGGTTCACGCGCTCCGGCGGCGCGCCCCGCGAGCGGCCCTCCGCCGCGGCGGCCGCCTGCGGGCCGGGCGGGGCACCGGGCGGGGCCGCCCCGATGCCGCGCGAGGCCGGCGGCTTCGCCGCGCAGCTGCTGGGCGTCGCCCCCGCGCGTCCGCGCCCCGAGGGCGGGCCGGACATCGGCGGCCGACGCAACCTCATGGGCGGCGACGTCGGGGACGGGCTTCCTGAGCGCTGACGCGCCGGCCCAGAACGGGACGGCGCCGACGAGCGCCCCGCCGGCCGGTTCCGTGCGGGCCCGTCCCGTGCCGAGCGGCCGGTCCCGTGCCGATCCGTCGGGTCAGAGCGCGCAGGCCACCCCGTTGAACCCGTGGTTGCAGTAGCCGCCGGGGTTCGCCGCCAGGTACTGCTGGTGCACGGGCTCGGCGGTGTAGTACACGCCGTCGCCGGCCTCGGCCAGCGGGGACAGCTCGGTGGTGATGGCGCCGCGCCCGGCCGCGTCCAGCGCCTCCTGGTAGCGCACGGCGGAGTCCCGCACCACCTCGCCCTGCGCGGGCGTGGTCCAGTACACGGCGCTGCGGTACTCGGTGCCCACGTCGTTGCCCTGCCGGTTCGCGGTGGTGGGATCGTGCTGCTGCCAGAACTGGGTGAGCAGCGCCCGCAGCGTCTCCTCGCCGCCGGAGTAGATCACCCGCACCGCCTCGGTGTGGCCGGTGCGGGCGGAGAACACCTCCTCGTAGGTGGGGTGCGGCGTGAAGCCGCCCGCGTAGCCGCAGGAGGTGGTGTGCACGCCCGGCACCTGCCAGGCGATCCGCTCGATGCCCCAGAAGCAGCCTCCCGCCAGGAGGATCTCCTCGGTGCCCGCGGGCCAGGGGCGCGGGTCCGTGGGGGCGTCGGGGCCCAGCATGTCCGTGCCCAGCACCGCGTGCTCGCGCGCGAGCGGGTAGGGGTACCGGTCACGACCGGGCAGGGCCTCCTCCCGCGAGACCCGCTCCTTCTTGTGCCCGTACAGGAGATCCATCATCTGCCACATGGGGTCCACCGTAGACCTCCGCGCCCCCGGGGGTCACCGCTGCCGGGGCAGCACCGTGAGGAACAGGACGATCGCGGCGAGCACCCCGATCACCATCATCCAGGCGCCCAGGTGCACTCCGGAGAGCAGCACCACCAGCCCGGCGGCGACGGCGCTCAGCGCCAGCACGGGCACCAGGCCCCTCGCGGCCAGCCGCCACGCGGAGGGGGCGAGCTCCCCGTGCACCGGGATCGTCGCGGCGAGGGCGAAGGCGGCATGGCCCAGCAGCAGCGCCAGGCCGATCCCCCCGGCCCGCAGCATCGGGGTGTCCCCCTGCGCCACCAGCGCGATCAGCAGGGCCACGGGGGGCACGAGGCCCAGGTCGGTGTCCGGTCGCAGGCACTGCGCCAGCAGGCCGACGCCCACCACCAGCGCCAGCAGCACGGCGCCGGAGTGCGCGAGCAGCGCCGTCGGGCCCACGGTGAGCACCAGGGCGAGCAGGGTCGCTCCGGTGCCCAGGCCGCGCAGCAGCCATTGGCTGCGGCCCACCGTGCGCAGGGCGAGCAGGCGCCGCGCGATCGGGTCCAGCAGGTCGGGGGTGCGCATCAGGACCTCCTCCGCCGGGGCGCGGTGCGGGCCACGGAGAGGGACAGCAGCACCGGGGCGAGCGAGCTCGGGCCCTCCCAGGCGGTCACCGGCACCCCGGCCTCGCGCAGCTCCCGCACCGTCCGCTCGCGCTGCATCCGGCGCATCGCCCAGGCCTCCGGCCAGAACCTGTCCGAGACCTGCCCGTCCACGCGCAGCGGCCGGCCGGCGAGCACGGAGGCGTCCCCCACGCTGGGCGGAAGGGTGTCTACCACGATCACGTCCGCGCCGTGGGCCACCAGCACCCCGATCTGTGCGATCGCGTCCCGGCTGAGCAGCGGGGAGCACACCGCCGTGAGCGTCCCCGGGCGCACCGTGTGCAGGCGACGGGCCGGCCGGCCGGCGCCGTCGTCCCGGCCCGCGCGGGACAGCGCCGTGGTGAGCACCCGCAGCTGCCGGGGGCCGGAGCCCGGCGCGACCGGGCCGATCAGGTGACCGATGTCGAACAGGGAGACCCTGTCCCCGGCGGCGAGGTAGTGCCGGGCGATCGCCGAGGTGGCGCGCACGGTCATGTCGAGGCTGCTGGGGGCGTCCGGGGCGGCCCAGGGGGCGGGGCCCACGTCCGCGAGGGTGTCGGTGACCACCAGCACGTCCGTGTCCTGCTCGGTGAACGTGGCGTTGGTGTGCAGCTCGCCGGTGCGGCTGGTCACGCGCCAGTTGATGCGGTGCAGGCGGTCCCCGGGGCGGAAGGCGCGCACCTCGGACAGCGCCGTGCCGTCGCCGCGGCGCCGGGACAGGTGCACCCCGCTCACCCCGATCGGCGTGGGCACCGACACCGGCGCGTCCAGCACCGTGGAGGCCGGCACCACCTGCACGTCCGCGGGCGGGAGAGTGCGCTGGGCGCGGTACGCCCCCAGCGCGTCGGCCACCAGCACGTGCACCGGGCCCACGCGGAGCCGCCCCCAGCGGTGGGAGGTGACGTGCAGACGCACCGCACCGTCCCCGCCGAGAGCACCGTGCCGGGGTGCGAGAGCGGCGCGCGGGATCCGGGGGAGGGTGGCGGCGACGAGGGTGCCGGGCGCGCTCCGCACCGACAGGGCCACGCTGCCGCCCTCCTCGATGCTGCGACGGTTCACGCGCCGCACCGGGTCCACGACTGTGCGCTCCTCCCCGCGGGCGATCCGTCGCGCCAGCGCCATGAGCGCCCAGAGCAGCAGCGGCAGGCCCACCAGCACCAGCTCGGGGCGGCCCAGCACCAGGGCGAGCGCGCTCGCGGCGCCGCCCGCCACGGCGGCCCGGACCAGCGCCGCCGTGGGCCGGGTGCGCAGCTCGTCGAGCTGCGCGGAGGGCGAGGTCACGCCGAGGCCCCGACGGGCGCCTCGCTCGCGGCGGGCACCGGCACCTGCTGGAGCACGGCCTCGACCACCCCGGCGCCGGTCGCGTTCTGGAGCCACAGCTCGGGCTTGACGGTGACGCGGTGGTCCAGCGCCGCGTGCGCGAGCTCCTTGACGTCCTCCGGGATCACGTAGGAGCGGCCCCGGATCAGGGCGAGCGCCCGTGCGCAGACGATCAGGGCGAGGGTGCCGCGGGGGGAGGCGCCCACCAGGGCGTGCTGATGGTCGCGGGTCGCGGCGACCAGCTCCACCGCGTAGCGGCCCACGGCGTCCTCGACGTGCACGTCCTCCACGGCCTGCTGCACCGCGAGCAGCCCGTCGGCGTCCAGCACCGTCGCGACGCTCTGCTCCTCGCGACGGCGGTCGAGGCGGCGCGAGACCACCTCCCACTCCTCCGCGGCGGTGGGGTAGCCGAAGGAGAGTCGCAGCAGGAAGCGGTCCAGCTGCGCCTCCGGCAGCGGGTAGGTGCCCTCGTGCTCCACGGGGTTCGCGGTGGCCAGCACGTGGAACGGCCGCGGCAGCGGGCGGGTGGTGCCCTCCACCGAGACCTGCCGCTCCTGCATCGCCTCCAGCAGCGCGGACTGGGTCTTGGGCGGGGTGCGGTTGATCTCGTCGGCCAGCAGCAGCCCGGTGAACACGGGCCCCGGCCGGAACACGAACTCTCCGGTGCGCTGGTCGAACACCTCGGCGCCGGTGAGATCGGCGGGCAGGAGGTCCGGGGTGAACTGGGCCCGGGTGAACTCCAGGCCCAGGGCCTGCGCGAAGGAGCGTGCCGCGAGCGTCTTGCCCAGGCCCGGCAGATCTTCGAGCAGCACGTGACCGCCGGCGAGGATGCCGGCGAGCACCAGCTCGAGGGAGGAGCGCTTGCCCACCACGGCGGTCTCGACCGCGTCGAGCACGGACGCGGCGGCGGCCGACGCCTCGGCGCCGGTCAGCGGCGCCCGGTCCGCGGGCGGGGCGGGCGTCGGCGCAGAGGCGTCGGGGGCGGGGGCGTGCGGGTCGGTCATGGGGTCCTCTCCTCGCGCGGGGCGAGCTCTCTCAGGAAGCGGTGCAGGCGGGCACGGTCGAGGGCGGGCACGGGATGCGCCTCGGCGTCGGGCTGCCGGGCGGTCTCGAGCAGCGCCGTCAGCTCGGGGCTCAGCGGCGGGGCGTCCGGGTCGTGGGCGCGCTCGTCGGCGATCTCGCCGAGCACGCGGGCGAGGCCGCGGGCGGTCATGCGGCGCCGCGGCTGGGCGCTGTAGGCGAGGTCCTCCAGCCGCCGCACCCGGCCGTCCTGCGCATGCGGCAGGGCGTAGTCGACGTCGAGGTCCAGGGCGGGGGCGTGGAGCCGGTCGGCGCGGTCCGCGCCCTGGTCCACGATCCACGCGATCGCCCCGCCGGCCAGGCCCAGGGACAGCAGCACCGGCACGGGCAGGAACAGGCCCACCAGGGCGGCCACCGCCCACACCACCAGGGCGAGCGCGGTGCCGAGCGCGAGCCGCACCAGCAGCGGCACCCAGGGGCGGCTCATCGCCGGCCCTCCTGTGCAGGGGCGGCGGCGAGCTCGTCGGAGAGGCGCTCGAGGTGGCCCAGCGCCTCGTCGCGGGCGTCCTCGTCCAGCGGGGCGGGATCGAACAGGGCCCGGCGGTAGAGGTGGGAGAGGCGCTCCAGGGCGGTGCGGTCCACCGGCTGCGCCCCGAGCACCGTCACCACGTACTCCAGGGTGGTCTGGGCCGGGTCACGGCGCACGCCGGCGGCGGCGACGGCCCGCTCCAGGGCGAGCCAGGCCGCGATCACCGCGTCGTGCGGGTCCCCGAGGGCGGCCAGGCGTGCGCGCGCCTCCTGCACCGCGGCTCGCGCCTGCACCACCGTGAGCTCCTCCTCCGCGAGGTCGGCGAGGGCCGGGGCGGGCCGGGCCAGCTGCCGCATCCGCAGCGCCACCCAGACCACCGCGATCAGCAGCACCACGCCGAGGGCGATCAGGGCCACGATCACCCCGGTGTGGGTGCCGTCCGGGTCCGGGGGCCGGGTGGTGACGTCCGCCGTGGACCAGTCCGGCTCGGAGTACGGCTCCCTCTGCGGGAGCCACCGGTACTCGCCCTCGGTGTCGCCGCGGTAGACGGCGCCGGGCCCGCGGTCGGCGGCGGCGCCCAGGGTGACCAGGCCGATCGCCGCCAGCGACACCACCACCAGCATCGCCGCCACCAGGCGCCGGTGCCCGGCCCGGGCCGGGCCCGACGCGGCGGGAGAGGCGGTGGTGCTCGCGGCGGACGGGCCCGCGGCGGAGTGGCCCGCGGCGGAGGGGCCGGAGGCGGTGCTGCCCGGGGCGGGCGGGAGGGCGCTCATCGAGAGCCTCCGTCCCCGCCCGGCGCGGCGCCGTCGGGGGACTGCGCCGCGTGCGGGGAGGCCACGATCACGGACTGCTCGCCGTCGATGCGGGTGAGGATCAGGGTGGCGGAGCCGTCGCCGAAGCGACGCGGTCGCAGCTTCCGGCGCAGCTCCTCCGGCTCCACGGCGGTGCCCCGCTTCTTGATCTCGAGCACCCCGAGCCGGTGCTCGCGCAGGTAGGAGGTGAGGCGCTTGAGGGAGAAGGGCATCACGTCCCGCACCGCGTAGCCGCGGGCGAAGGGAGTGGAGAGCCGCCGGTCGCCGGTGAGGTAGGCGATGGTGGGGTCGAGGGTGCGGGCCCCGAGCCGGTCCGCGAGCGTGCCGATCAGCCCCGCCCGGATCACCGCCCCGTCGGGCTCGTACAGGTGCGCGCCCGGCGGCCCGGGCAGCGGATCGGCGGGGGCGTCGGCCCCGCGATCCAGCCGGTGGGTGCCGCTGCGGTCCAGCACCAGGGCGGAGGAGCGCACCCCCTCGCGCGCCAGCGGGCCGAACCACGCCGTCGCCTCCAGCACCTGGCCGTGGAAGGAGAGCCACTGCACCTCGACGTCCTCGTCCAGCGCCTCGCGGTCCACGGCCGGCCCGAGCTTGGCGCCCACCGGCCCCGCCGCGCCGTCGCGGCCCCTCCGGGCGGCGAGCTCCGCGACGGCGGAGAGCGGCGGCTCGTACTCCTCGGGGTCGTGCAGGCGGCGGGTGCGGCCCCGGGCCGATGCCCGACGGGCCGGGTCCAGCCAGATCCCCTCCGTGGCGTGCGGGTCGTGATCCTCCACCCGGCCCAGCTGCGCGCGGGCGTGGGGGAAGGGCCGCAGGTTCACGGTCGCGACCGCGACGGTGGCCGGGTCGCGGTCCACCGCGAGCACGTCCAGGCCCAGGCCGGCCAGCGCCATCGAGTCCCCGCCGATGCCGCAGCCGAGGTCCGCCACGCTCGCCACGCCCGCGCGGTGGAAGCGGTCGGCATGGAGGGCGGCGACCGGGAGGCGCGTGGCCTGTTCGAGGCCGTGCGGGGTGAACAGCATCGAGGCGGCGAACTCGCCGAACTTGTCCGCGGCGCGGGTGCGCAGGCGGGACTGGGTGAGCACCGCGGAGACCAGCTCCGGGGGATGGCCGGCCTCGCGCAGCCGCGCGGCCTGGCGCAGCGCCTCCTCCTCCCGGTAGGGAGGCAGCGAGTCCAGCACCGCCCAGCCCTCGGGCCGCAGCACGGGCTCCAGGGCCTGGAGGGCGGACTCGGCGTCGTCGGCGGGAGGGACCATTGCCCGAGCCTATCGTCCGGACAGGCGTCCGGGACCGCACCCGCCGCCGGGCGCGGCGGCTCAGGCCCGCAGGTCGAGAACCAGCTTGCCGCGGGTGTGGCCCTCCTCGAGGCGGCGATGCGCCTCCGCGATCTCCGCGACGGGCAGCACCTCGGAGACCTCCAGCGGGTAGCGACCCGCGCGGATGCCCTGGGCGAGACGGTCCAGCCGGTCCCGCCCGGGCACGATCGCCGGGATCCGCGCCTCGAGGCCGCGCTCGAGCGCGGGGGAGAGGTCCGCCAAGGTGGGCAGGGCGACGATCCGGCCGCCGTCGGCGAGCTGGTCGAGGCTGGGCAGGAAGGTGGAGTGGTAGTGGGTGTCCAGCACCACGTCCACCCCGCGACCCTCGGTGAGGCGCTGCAGCTCGGCCTCCCAGTCCAGGGCGTCGTAGGCCAGCGGCACGGCGCCCAGCTCACGGATCCGCTCGGCGTTCGCCGCGCGCCCGGTGGCGTACACGGCGGAGGCGCCCGCCTCCTGCACCATCGGGATCAGCAGCTGGCCCACCCCGCCGGCGCCGCCGTGCACCAGCACGCTCTCGCCCTTCGCCACACGGGCGGTGTCCTGCACGGTCGCGATCGCGGTGAGACCCACCAGCGCCAGGCCCGCCCAGCGGGGGAGGTCCTCCTCGGGGATCTCCCCGGGGATCGGGGCGAGATCGTCCGCGGAGATCGCGATCACCTCGGCGGCCACGCCGCGCGGATCCTCCGGGCCGCGCATGCCGAACACGCGGGTGCCCACGGTGAGCCCGCGCGAGCCGAGCTCGGCCTCGTCCAGCTCCGAGCCCGCCCCGATCACGGTCCCGGCCATCTCCCGGCCGGTGCCGGCGGGCAGCGCCAGATCCTTCGCCCGCCCGGAGGAGCCGTCGCGGATCTTGAAGTCCAGCGGGTTCAGGCCCGCGAAGGCCACCTGCACCAGCACCTCGCCCGGGGCGGGCTCCGGTGTGGGCGCATCGGTGTGGAGGGTCAGGACCTCGGGGCCGCCGAAGCGGTCGAATCGGATCTCGCGCATACCCCCATCATGCACCCCCGGACCCACCCGCGGCACGGCCCGGACGGCCCGGCCCCGCCGTGCTCCGTGAGGGATGATGACAGGACGAGACTCGACACGACCGCCCCGTCGGCTCGAGCGCGCCGCCCACCCCCTCCGGAGGACCATGAGCACCCGCCGACCCACGCCCGTGCAGTGGCGCGAGGAGCTCCTCGCCGCGATCTCGCTCGACCGCTCGGCGGAGCGGCTCCCGCTCGAGAAGGCGCGCGGGATGGTGCTCGCCGCGCCGGTGCGCAGCCCCGAGGCGCTCCCGCCCGTCCCCCTGGCCGCGATGGACGGCTTCGCGGTGCGGCGAGCGGAGCTCACCGCCCCCGGCACCACCACGCTGCCTGTCCTCGCCGAGCTGCCCGCCCGGCCCGGCGCCGTCGGCCCCCTGCCCCCGGGCGCCGCCGCCCGGATCATGACCGGCGCCCCCGTGCCCCGCGGCGCCGACGCCGTGATCGAGGTCGAGGCGACCGACGCCGACCCCTTCGGCCCCGTCCCCGCCGAGGTGGCTCTCACGCTCCCGGACCTGCCCGTCCCCGGCCGGCACGTGCGCGCACCGGGGGAGGAGATCGCGGCCGGTGCCGTGCTCGCCGAGTCCGGGGACCGGGTGGGCGCCGGCCTGCTGGGCCTGGCCCGCACCCTCGGGATCGCCCACCTGGACGTGCAGCGCCGCGTGAGGGTGGCCGTCGTGGTCACCGGGGACGAGCTCGCCCCCGCCGCGGGCACCGGGGCCGGGCCGGCTCCGGCCGTGGGCGCGGTGCGCGAGTCCAACGGCGCCATGCTCACCACGGCGCTCGCCGTCGACGGCGCGGCGCCGCTGCCCGCCCGGCGCTGCGGGGACCGGCACGAGGAGCTGCGCCGCACGCTCGCCGACGCCGCCGCCGAGGCGGACCTCGTGCTCACCACCGGAGGCATCGGCCACGGGGCCTTCGACGTGGTCAAGACGCTGCTGGGGTCGCGGGGGAGCGGCACCTCCCGCTTCGCCCACCTGGCCCTGCGCCCCGGCGGGCCCCAGGGGCACGGCACCCTGCCCGGCGGCGTGCCCGTGGTGCATCTGCCGGGCACCCCCGTGGGTGCCTTCGTGGGCTACCACCTCTTCGTGCGCCCGCTGCTCCTGGGCGGGGCCGCCGCACCGCGACGGGTGCGCTGGGCCGACGTCCCGGGCGGCACCGCCCCCCGGGAGCCCTCCCGTGCAGGGCGCTCCGGCGGCGTGCACGCACAGCCCGGCCGGCTGGGACGTGCCGCCGACGGCGCCGAGACCGTCGCCCTGCTGCCCGGCAGCCGTCTGGCCCCCTACGGGCGGGCCGACGCGATCGTGCTGTGCGAGGCCGCCGGCGGAGGGGCGCACGCCGGGAACGACGACGGCACCGTGCTGGTGCTCCCTCTGACCGCCTGACCGCCCGACCGGCTGACCATCCGTCGCCCGCGGCCCGGCCCGATTCGGGAGGTGGGGCCGGCTTCGCTACCGTGGGCGCATGCCGCACGATGAGCCCTCGAGCCCCCCGGAACATGACGATGCCATCGCGCTGCGCCCCCGCAGCGCGACGGTGATCTCCCTCCTCGTCTGGGTGCTCGGCGCCGGTCTCGCGATCGATGCCGTGCTGCGCGCCGGCTGGCAGGGCGTGGCCGTGCTGCCGGTGCCGGTGCTGATCATGGCGCTGGTGTGGGCGGTGCTCTGGCTGCCGCGGGTGGTGGTGCACCGCGACCGCGTCGAGGTGCGCAACATCGTCGTCACCCATCACGTGCCCTTCGCCGCCCTGGAGAAGGTGCGGCTGGGCGCGATGCTGCGACTCGACGTCGCCGGCCCGTCCGGGGTGCGCACCCTCACCGCGTGGAACGCCCCCGCGCTGGGCCGGGAGAACCCGCTGCGCCGCGAGGCCGTGATCCACGAGCAGAACCTGCGCGGACGCGGCCTCACCCGCTCCGAGAAGCTCGCCCACGACCAGCAGCGCTCCCGCTCGGCGGTGCTCGAGGAACGATTCGTGGCGTGGATGGCGCAGCAGCGCGGCGCGCAGGGCGCACCCGGCGGCGACGCCCGCGTCTCCACCCGCCCCAACCTGCTGCCCCTCGCGGTGCTCGCCGTCTGCGTGCTGCTGGTGCTCGCCCGCACGATGCTCTGAGCACGCCCCGCACGCACGGAGGAGGGGCCGGACCGCCGCAGCGGTCCGGCCCCTCCTCACAGCACGTCGATCAGGCGGGTCAGGCGGAAATTCCCACCTGGGTCCAGTCGGTGCTCTCGAACTGCGAGGCACCGGTGTTCACGACGCCCTGCTTGATCGCGACGATGTTCGGCGTCGCGTAGAAGGGGATCACGGTCCAGGTCTCCGCGACGATGGTCGACAGCTCGTTGGCGAGCTGGTGGCGCTCGTCGATGTCGAACGCGCCCTTGAGCTGCTCGTTCACCGGGCCGATGCGGTCATCGGCGTAGCCGGTGAAGTTCTGGCCGGACTCGAGCGGGTACACCAGGTTCGCGGAGGAGGACTCCGGGTACGGGGTGCCCACCCACGAGAAGGTGACCATGTCGAAGGAGCCCGGCATCACGTAGTCGGGGAAGTAGCCGTCGGAGGGGACCGTCTGCAGCTCGCAGTTGAAGCCCACCGCGTTGAGGTTGGTCTGCACCTGGCGGGCGCGGTCGGAGTTCGACTTGGTGTCCGCCGGGATGATGACGCTGAGATCCAGGGACTTGCCGTCCTTGGAGCGCGTCTCGCCCTCGAGCACCCAGCCGGCCTCGTCCAGCAGCGCACCGGCCGCCTCCGGGTCGAAGGTGAGGCTGCCCATCGGCTCGTAGGAGTCCTGGTAGCCGTCCTGGCCGGGCATGTACACGAAGTTGTTCACCAGCACGATGGGCGCCTCCAGCGGACCCACCACGGCGCGGCCGATCGCATCGCGGTCGATCGCGCGGGCGATCGCCTCGCGCACCGCGACGTCCTCGAGCACGCCGTCGCCGCCGTTGACGTTCATGGTCAGGTGCGTCCAGGTGAGACCGTTGGTGGTCTGGATGTTCGCATCGGAGCGGGTCTTCGCCTGCGAGAGCACGTCACCGGTGCCCACGTCCAGCCAGTCGATCTCGCCGTTGGCGAAGGACTGCGGCTGCGTGGTCTGGTCCACCACCTGGAAGATGATGGACTCCAGCTTCGGGGCGCGGCCCCACCAGTGCTCGTTGCGCTCGAGGGTGACCACACCGCCGGACTGGTCCAGGTTGCCCACGGTGAACGGGCCCTTGCCCGGGGTGGGACCGTCGGCGTAGCCGCTGTTGAAGTTCTCCGCATCCTCGAACACGGAGGCGGGCGCCTCCGGGTGGAGCACGGTGATCCAGTCGATGTACGGGCTGGAGAAGACGATCTCGGCGGAGTACTCGTCATCGGTCTGCGTGATCGACTCGATCTGGTCCCAGCCCACGGTCGAGACGACGAGGAAGTCCTCGTCGGAGCCGTTGAGCGCCTCCCACTGGGCGATGAGGTCCGCCACCACGATCGGGGAGCCGTCGTCCCACACGGCGTCCGGGTTGTACTTCACGACGACCGTCTGCGGATCCTCGGAGGTCATCTCCGCGGACTCGATGTAGTCGGGGTTGAGCTCCTTCTCACCGGTCTCGGAGACGATGATCTCCGCGCCGGCGCCGCAGGGCTCGGCGATCTCGGTGGTGTCGGCGTTGTTGCCGTCCACCTGCGAGCGGTTCCAGTTCGCGGGGAAGGTGAGGATCGCCTTGCGCAGGGTGCCGCCGTCCGGGACGTCGTCATAGTCCATGCGCTCCCAGTCGGTCGAGGGCAGCTCGGAGGTCGCCTCCGCCGCCTCCTCGTTCTCCTGGGCGGCCTGGGACTGCTGCTCCTCCTCGGACTGCTGGCCGCCGCAGGCGGCCAGCGCGGCCGCCGACCCGACGACGCCGGTGCCGGCGAGGAAAAGACGACGAGTGCTCGTGATCTTCATGGGGTTCTCTCTTCCTGAGTGAGGTGTGCAGTCCTGCACGGGGGTCTTGGGGTGATGCGGGGTACTGCGGTCGAGGGCGGCCGAGCAGGGCTCAGTCGCCGGGAACGGGGGACAGGGCGGAGATGTCGGCGTCGTCGAGACGACCGATCTCCTCGACGTGATGGCAGGCCACACGCGAGGCGCCGTGTGCGGTCTGCGCCGGGTCGGTTCCCAGGCACTGGGCCTGGCGGTCCTCGTCGAGCATCCGGAACAGGGGGCAGCGGGAGGCGAAGTTGCATCCCGGGATGTCCTCGGTGGGGCTCGGCATGTCGCCGGTGAGCAGGATGCGTCGCCGCTCCCGCTCGATCGCCGGATCCGGCACCGGCACCGCGCTCATCAGCGCGCGGGTGTAGGGGTGGCGGGGGGACTCGAAGACCTCCTGCACCGGCCCGTACTCGACGATCCTGCCCAGGTACATCACCGCGATCGTGTCCGCGATCTCGCGGACGATCGCGAGGTCGTGGGCGACGAACAGGTAGGACAGGCCCAGCTGGTCGCGCAGATCCTCGAGCAGATTGATCACGCCCGCCTGCACGGAGACGTCCAGCGCGGAGACCGGCTCGTCCAGCACCAGCACCTTGGGATTGGTGATCAGGGCGCGGGCGATGCCGATGCGCTGGCGCTGGCCGCCGGAGAACTCGTGCGGGTAGCGGTCGGTCATCTCCGGGGCGAGCCCCACCAGGTCCAGCATCTCCAGCACCCGACGGTTCCGCTCGGCGCGGGGCACGCGGTGCACCGTGAGCGGCTCGGCGATGATGTCGCCCACCGGCATGCGCGGATCCACCGCCGCCATCGGGTCCTGGAACACGATCTGCACGTCCTGGCGCATCCTCAGGCGATCCGCCTTCGAGAGCGAGGAGACGTCCTTGCCGGTGACCTCGAGGCTGCCGCGCTGGGGAGCGGTGAGCTCCATGATCTCCAGCGCCGTGGTGGACTTGCCCGAGCCGGACTCGCCCACCAGACCGAGGGTCTCCCCGGGCCTGACCTCGAAGTCCACGCCGTCCACCGCCTTGACCGTGCCGACGGCGCGGCGGAACACCGAGCCCTTGTACAGCGGGAAGTGGCGCACCAGGTCCTGCGCCCGGACCACGGGGGCCTGGGACTCGGACTGCGACAGCTCGCGCTCCTCGTGCGCGGGGCGCGGGAAGATGTCCGAGGGCTGCAGGGTGCCGGCGGCGATCTCGTCGGCCCGGTGGCAGGCCACCTCGCGGCCGTCGCCGAACTCGGCCACCAGCTCCGGCTCGGTGGTGCGGCAGCGATCCTGCGCGGCCGGGCAGCGATCCGCGAAGGGGCACCCGGCGGGCAGCTTCGCGAGGTTCGGCGGGCGCCCCTCGAGGGGCACCAGGCGCTCCGTACCGGCGGTGAGCATGTTCGGCACCGAGCGCAGCAGGCCCATGGTGTACGGCATGCGGGGGGCGGCGAACACCTGGTCCACCGGCCCCTTCTCCACCAGCTTGCCCGCGTACATCACGGCTACACGGTCCACGTTGCCGGCCACGACGCCGAGATCGTGCGTGATCAGCACCACCGCGGCCCCCGTGACCTCCTTGGCCTTCTGCAGCACCTCGAGGATCTGGGCCTGGATGGTGACGTCCAGCGCGGTGGTGGGCTCGTCGGCGATGATCAGCGTCGGATCGTTCGCCATCGCGATCGCGATCATGGCGCGCTGGCGCATGCCGCCGGAGAACTCGTGCGGGAACGCCTTCACGCGCCGCTCCGGCGCCGGGATCCCCACGATCTTCAGCAGCTCGACCGCGCGCTTCTCGGCGCTGCGCGCCGAGAGCGACTTGTCGTGGAGAGTGAGCGCCTCCTCGATCTGCTGGCCCACCGTGTACACGGGGGTGAGCGCGGAGAGCGGATCCTGGAAGATCATCGCCATGTCGCGGCCGCGCAGCCGGGAGAGCTCGCGGTCGCGCATCCCCAGCAGCGACTCGCCGCGGAAGGTGATGTCGCCGGTGATCTGCGCGGAGGAGGGCAGCAGGCCCATCACCGCGAGGGACGAGACGGACTTGCCCGAGCCGGACTCGCCGACGATCCCGAGGAATTCGCCCTCGTCGACGGTGTAGTCCACGCCGCGCACGGCGCGCACGCCGCCGTCGGCGTTGGGGAATGTGACGGTCAGGTCGCTGACCTTCAGCAGAGGTTCAGGCACGGTTCACCTCACTGGTGGGGTCGATGGCGTCGCGCAGGGCGTCGCCGACGAGGGCGACACCGGTGAGCAGCGCGACGAGGAAGCCGGCGGGGATCACGAACAGCCAGGGGCGGGAGACCGCCGCACCGGTGCCGTCCTGGAGCAGGGTGCCCAGGGAGACGTCCGGGGCCTGGATCCCCAGGCCGAAGAAGGACAGCGAGGTCTCGGCCAGGATCGCCATCGCCACGCCCAGGGCGCCGTCGATGATCAGCAGCGAGGCCACGTTGGGGACGATGTGCCGGCTCAGGATGGTGGGCGTGCTCACGCCCATGAAGCGGGCGGCCTTGACGTACTCGCGCTCCTTGAGGGACTTGGTCTGGTTCTTCACGATCTGGGCCATGATCATCCAGCTGAACAGGCCGATCGCGATCACCAGCAGGCCCCAGGAGGGAAGGAAGCCCAGCCACTGCAGCGCCGCGGGGAGGTTCCCCGGATCCGCGATGGCGGGGGAGACGATCATCAGCACGTAGAACACCGGCAGCACCAGCAGCAGGTTGATCAGCCAGTTGGTGAACATCTCGAACACGCCGCCGAGATACCCGGCCAGCGATCCCATGATCGCCGCGATGAGCGTGGCGGTGGGTGCGGCGAGGAAGCCGATCAGCAGCGACTTGCGCAGCGCCGAGGTCATCGAGGCGTAGAGGTCCACGCCGATGGCATCGGTGCCGAAGTAGTGCTGGGCGCTGGGCGGGGAGTTGAAGTTGAAGGTGTCCTGCTGGCCCTGCTCGTAGATGTTGAACAGATCGCCGAACAGCGCGAAGGCCACGATGAGCGCCACGATCGTGCCGCCGATGTAGAAGTTCGGCTTGCGCTTCAGGCGGCGCCACACCAGGCGGCTGCGGGAGATGGGGCGGTGCGCCTTCTCCTTCTCGGACTCGGTGCGGTCCCGGCGCTCCGCGATGAGGGAGGCGGTGGGCTCGATGTCCTCGGCCAGGTCGGTGCCGTGATCGGCGGGAGGCTGTGCGTTCATCGACATGTCAGACCCTCACTCTCGGGTCGAGTGCCGCATACAGCACTTCGGACAGGGTGGAGCTGAACAGCAGCAGGATGGCGGTGAAGCACACGTTGCCGGCCAGCGCGTTGACGTCGGAGGTCTGCACGGCGACGATGCCGTACTGCCCCATGCCCGACCAGGAGAAGACGATCTCGAGGAAGGCGGAGCCGGCCACCAGCGTGCCGAAGTTGTAGGCGAAGTACGTGGACATCGGGATCAGCGCGACGCGCACGCCGTGCTTGACCAGCGCGTGGTTGCGGGTGGCGCCCTTCGCCCGCGCGGTGCGGATGAAGTCGCTGCCCAGCACGTCCAGCATCAGCGAGCGCTGGTAGCGCGAGTACCCGGCGGCGCCGAACAGCGCCAGCGCGATCGTGGGCAGCAACAGGTGCACCAGGGCGTCCCACAGCTGGGGGAAGAAGCCCGTGATGCCCGCGGTGTAGGCGCCGGTGAAGCGGATCGCCTGGAAGCCCAGCAGCTCGTTGAAGTTCGTCGCGACGATCATCAGGATCACGCCGCCCACGAAGGTGGGCGTGGAGATCAGCACGAAGGAGGCGTAGGTGACCACCTGATCGGAGGCCTTGTACTGCCGCACCGCGCCCCACACGCCCAGGGTCACACCGAGGACCGCGCCCAGCAGCGCGCCCAGCAGCAGCAGTCGGAGGCTGATGCCCGCGCGGCTCATGATCTCGGGGATCACCCAGTTGCCCTGGAGGTCCTGGCCCAGCTTCTGGGAGAGGGGCTCGAAGAGGATCCGCTCGATCCACCACCAGGTGCGCAGCAGCACCGGGTCCTTGTCGTTGACGCCGTAGGCGCTGAGGATGCCGTCGATCGACTCCTCCGGGATCGGAGGGTTGATGCCGAGGTAGCGGCGGCGCGGGAAGAAGAACAGGCTCGCCGCGATGTAGGAGAAGACCGTCGCCACACCCGTGAGGATCAGGTAGTTGACGAACCGCCGAAGGATGTACTTGATCATTCACGAGCCCCCGGGAGGGAGGTGGGGACCTTCGCACGGTGTACCGGCAACAGGCTGTCACTGCGAAGAATCCGCAGGTGACTCCGGACGGGCGAGCGAGATCGCATCGACTGTTCCTCACGTGGTTCGGTGCTCGCCCCGCGGCGGTGCGGGGGTGTGAGCGATTTCCAGCACTGTAGGTCATGTGGGGACGCGTCCTCGCGCCCTCGGAATCTCCATGACCGAATCGTTATGCAGGGCCGCCGCGATGGCGGACCGCCTGGCCGTGGGGGACACTACCTCACATGGTGGAAGCAGATGGAGTTTTCGGGCCGAATGTGCGTGCTGCGGTTACCGATCAGTTGTCTCGGGAGGGTCACGACCCGCAGGTCGGGGACCTCCAGGGCGCCCCGAGGCCCCGTACCGCACCGGATCTCCGGGAGCGGGCCGTGCCGCTGCCCGCCGTGCCCGCCCCCGTCCCCTCGGCGCGGTACCGCCGCCAGATGCGCCTGCCCCAGCTGGGAGAGACCGGGCAGCGCCGTCTGGCCGCCGCCCGGGTGGCGGTGATCGGCGCGGGCGGGCTGGGCGCCCCGGTCCTCGCCTATCTGGCCGCCGCCGGCATCGGCGAGATCACGGTGCTGGACCCGGACGTCGTCGAACCCTCGAACCTCCACCGGCAGGTGCTGTTCACCGAGGCGGACACCGGTCGCGCCAAGGCGGTCGCGGCGGCGGAGCACCTGCGCGCCCAGAACCCGGAGATCTCGGTGCGGGCCGTGGTCGGCGCGCTCACCCCCGAGAACGCGCTCGAGGAGCTCGCGGGCCACCACCTGGTGCTGGACGGCACCGACAACTTCCCCACCCGATACCTCGCCTCCGACGCCTGCGAGCTGCTCGACCTGCCCCTGGTGTGGGGGTCGATCCTGGCCTTCGCCGGGCAGGTGAGCGTGTTCTGGGGGGCGCAGGGCCGCGGCGTCACCTACCGCGACGTGCACGCCGTCCCGCCCCGTCCCGGCGAGGTGCCCAGCTGCGCCGAGGCCGGGGTGCTGGGCATGCTGTGCGGCGTGATCGGCTCCACCATGGCGATGGAGGCGGTGAAGGTGCTCACCGGCAGCGGGGACGCGCTGTACGGGCGGCTCGCGCTCTACGACGCCCTCCGTGCCCGCTGGGACGAGGTGCCGCTGGCGCGGGACCCCGGCCGCCCGCCGGTGACGCACCTCGAGGACGTCGCGCTCACCTGCGGACTGCCCGGCCCCGGAGGGCCGGTGGAGGGCGAGGTGACCCTCGCGCAGCTGCCGGCGCTGCGCGAGGCCGGGGCACGGCTGCTCGACATCCGCGAGGCGGAGGAGCTCGCCGCCGGGATGCTGCGGGGCGCGGAGCACCTGCCGATGGGCGAGCTGCTGGCCCGGGCCGAGGCGGACCCGGCCGGCGCGCGGCGCGAGCTCTCCGACGCCGTGCTCTACTGCGCCGCGGGCTCCCGCTCGGCGAACGCGCTGCAGGCGCTGGCGGCACACGGGATCGCGGTGCGGTCCCTGCGCGGCGGCTTCGACGACGCCGCCGCGGCCGGGGCGGATCTCGTCCCGCCGGCCTGAGGGACCCCGTCGTCCCGCCGGCCGGGTCGTCCCGTCGGCCCGCCGGGCGGTCCCGCTGCGGGCCGCAGGGCCCCGGCCGCTCAGCCGCCCGCGAAGGGCGGCAGCACGTCCACCCGGTCCCCGTCGGCGAGCACCCGGTCCCGGTCGGTGCAGGCCACGGCGTTGACCAGGAGGCTGGAGCGGTCGATCACCTGCACCGCCTCCGCGGCGGCGCCGTCCTGCAGTGCGGCGACGGCCTCGGCGAGCGTGCGCGCCCGCACGCGGGCGTCGTCGGCCCCGAAGGCCGCGGCGGCGCCCGCGAACAGGCGCACCTCGATCAGCGGCGCCGCGGCGGGCCCGCCCTGCGCCGGGGTGTCGGTCTCGGCGGTGGTCATCGCATCCTCCCTCAGCCGCCGATCGCGCTCATCGGGCGCTCCGGCGGCACGAAATCCTCCCGGTCCATGCCGTGACCGGCCTTCTTCCCCCACTGCGCGGCGCGCCAGATCTGCGCGATCGCCTCGTCGTCGGCGCCGGAGCGCAGCGCATCGCGCAGATCCGTCTCCTCGCGGGAGAACAGGCAGGTGCGCACGCGGCCCTCGGCGGTGAGCCGGGTGCGGCGGCAGTCCGCGCAGAACGGACGGGTCACCGAGGCGATGATTCCCACCCGGCCGCGGTGGTGCCCGGTGGCGCGATCGGCCACCTCGAACAGCTCCGCGGGCGCGCCGTCGCGCGCCTCGGCCACGGGGCTGAGCGCAAAGCGGGGCGCGAGCATCGTGTGCACGTCCCCGGCGGTGACCATCGCCCCGCGGTCCCAGAGGTGGTCCGCATCCAGCGGCATCTGCTCGATCACCCGCAGCTGCAGGCCGCGCGTCAGGCACCAGTCCAGCAGGTCCGGCAGCTCGTGGTCGTTGACACCCGGCAGCAGCACGGCGTTGACCTTGATCGGGTCGAGCCCGGCCGCCCGGGCCCCGTCGATGCCGGCCAGCACCCGGTGCAGCAGCGGGCGGCGGGTGAGACGCTCGAAGGTCTCCGTGACCACCGAGTCCAGCGAGACGTTGATCCGGTCCAGCCCGGCCGCGCGCAGCGCGCCCGCCCGATGGTCGAGCCCGATCGCGTTCGTGGTCAGCGAGATGTCCGGCCGGGGATCCAGCGCCGCCACCCCGGCGATGATCTCCTCGAGGTCCGGGCGGGTCAGCGGCTCGCCGCCGGTGAAGCGCACCTGCGCGATCCCCAGGCGCTCCACGCCGATCCGCACCAGGCGGACGATCTCCTCGACGCCCAGCAGCTGGTCCTTCTTCAGGAACACCATCCCGGATTCGGGCATGCAGTACGTGCAGCGCAGGTTGCAGAAGTCCGTGAGGGAGATCCGCAGATCCGTGGCCTCCCGGCCGAAGCGGTCGGCGAGGGCCGAGGTGGCGGGACGATCGGTCGTGTCCGGAAGCGCGGCGGCCGTCTCGTCGGTGCGGCGCGGCACGGGCATCCCCAGGGCGATGCGTCGCGAGGCCATCTGCTCACCTCCAGGGCCGGGATCGGGGCGGACGGGGAACCTCCAGGATAGGTGCCCGCATGCGCCGGTGGTCGGGACCGGGGACCCGATGCCCGCGACGCACCCGTCGTGCGCGCCATACTGGGCGGGGGCCGATCCGCCGGCCCGGCCGCGACCGGCTTCGACGAGGACGAGGAGAGTGCACGTGACCTCGCAGACGCGCAGGGTCCCGCTCGAGGACCACGTGGCGGACGCCGTCGCCCTGCTGGGCGCCGTCCGCGGCACCGAGGTGATTGCGCTGGCCGGCCGCGCCGTCGGCCGGGTGGCGGCCTCACCGCTGCGCGCCCTCGTGGACGTCCCCGGCGTGGACAACTCCCAGATGGACGGCTTCGCCGTGGCGAGCACCGATCTCGCGGACCTCGGCGCCGAGAGCGTCCTCGACCTCCCGCTGGGGCCGACGATCGCCGCGGGGGACGCCCCCTCCGCCCTCGCCGGCGGCACCGCCCGGCCGATCATGACCGGCGCCCCGCTGCCCGACGGGGCGGACCTGGTGATCCCGGTCGAGGAGAGCGCCGACGGCCGCTTCCCCGGCCCGGGCGCCGCGGCCGTGCGCCTGGCGCCCGGCGCCGTGACCCCCGGCCGCTTCGTGCGACGGCGCGGCTCCGACACCCGGCGCGGGGACAGCATCCTGCGCGAGGGGCGGGTGCTCACCCCGCCCCGGATCGCGCACCTGGCCGCCTGCGGGCTGCGGGAGGCGGAGGTGCTCGCCCGCCCGCGCACCCTGGTGCTCTCCACCGGCTCCGAGGTGCTGCCGGCCGCGACCGGCGCGACCGCGGAGCCCGCCCCCGGCACCCTGTTCGACGCCAACGGGCCCGGCCTCGCCGCCGCCCTCGCCGAGGCCGGCGCCGAGGTGGTGCACACCGCCGCGGTGCCCGACGACGCCGCGGCCCTCCACGCGCACCTGCAGCAGATGGTCCGCGCCGAGGACGCGGAGCTCGTGGTCACCAGCGGCGGCGTGAGCCGGGGCGCCTTCGAGGTGGTGCGCCAGGCCGCCGAGCTCCCGGGCGTCGAGCTGTCCTTCCCCTCCCTCGCCCTGCAGCCGGGAGGCCCGCAGGGCATCGGCACCCTCACCGTCGACGGCCGCCGCGTGCCCTGGCTCGCGTTCCCCGGCAACCCCGTCTCCGCCCTGCTGAGCTGCGAGCTCCTCGCCCGCCCGGCGCTCGGCGCCCCGCCCCGCCGGCGCCTGCGCCTCCCGCTGCGGCTCGAGGGCGAGGAGAGCTCGCCCGAGCACCTGGACCAGTACCGGCGCGCGCACGTGCTCCCCTCGGGGGCGGTGCGCCTGGCCGGAGGCGCGTCCTCCCACCTGATCGGCGGCTACGCGGCCGCCGACGCGCTCGTGCTGGTCCCGCGGGGCACCGCGGTGCTCCGCGACGGCGACCTGCTCGAGACCCTGCTTCTGCCCGGAGGTGACGCATGAACGCCCTGCCCGCCCAGAACGCCGCGGAGAACGCCGCCCAGAACGCCCTGTCCCACGTGCGGGACGACGGCTCCGCCCACATGGTCGACGTGACCGACAAGGCGGTGACCTCGCGCCGCGCCCGTGCCCGCGCCGTGCTGCGCACCCGCGAGGACGTGGTGGACCGGATCGCGAGCGGGGACCTGCCCAAGGGCGAGGCGCTCGCCACCGCCCGGATCGCCGGGATCATGGGCGCCAAGCGCACCCCGGACTTGATCCCGCTGTGCCACCCGCTGCCGCTGTCCGGCGTGGAGCTCGACCTCACCCCGCACGGGGACCGGGTGGAGATCCTCGCCGAGGTGCGCACCCGCGGTGTCACCGGGGTGGAGATGGAGGCGCTCACCGCCGCCTCCGTGGCCGCCCTGACCCTGTACGACATGATCAAGGCCGTGGACCACCTGGCCCGGATCGAGGGGATCGAGGTGCTCGCGAAGTCCGGCGGCAAGAGCGGCGACTGGGAGCGGGATGCGGGGTCGCGGCCGGGGGAGGGGACGCCATGAGGCACGTGCCCGCCCGGCGCACCGCCGCCGACTGCCGCCTTCGCGAGGAGGGGCAGGACCCGCCGGCCCTGCGCGGCTCGGCCCGCGTGCTCATCGCCTCCACCCGCGCGGCCGACGGCACCTACGAGGACCGCACCGGCCCGCTGCTGGTGCAGTGGCTCGCCGGCCGCGGCCTCCACCCTGTGGATCGGCAGGTGGTGGCCGACGGCCCCGAGGTGGGCCGCGCCCTCGCCGCCGCGATCGACGAGGGGATCGACGTGGTGATCACCTCCGGCGGCACCGGGATCAGCCCCACCGACGCCACCCCGGAGCAGACCGCCCCGCTGCTGGATCGCGAGCTGCCCGGGATCCCCGAGGAGGTGCGCCGCCTGGGCGCGCGCACCGTGCCCACGGCGCTTCTCAGCCGGGGGCTGGCCGGCATCGCCCGCCGCAGCCTGGTGGTGAACCTGCCCGGCTCCCGCGGCGGGGTGCGGGACGGCATCGAGGTGCTGGACCCGCTGCTCGACCACCTGCTGGACCAGCGCGACGGAGGCGACCACCGATGAGCACGGAGCACCACCCCGATCCCGCCCGCGGCCGCACCCCCTTCGGCGCGGACCCGTCGGCCCTCCGTCTCGCCGGGGACCCCGCCCCGGATCCCGCGGCCGCGCGGGTGCGCGGCGCGGAGATCGCCGCGCAGGAGGTCACCGTGACGGCGATGGCCGCGGCCGTCGCCGATGCCCGCTGCGGTGCGGTGGTCACCTTCGACGGCGTGGTGCGCGATCACGACGGGGGTCGCGGGGTGCACCGCCTGGAGTACACCGCGCACCCCACCGCGGGGGAGGAGCTCGCCGCCGTGGCACGGGAGATCGCCGAGCGGTACCCGGACTGCCGGGTGGCCGTGGCGCACCGCCACGGCCCGCTCGCGATCGGGGACTCCGCCCTGGTGTGCGCCGTGGCCGCCCCCCATCGCAAGCAGGCCTTCGCCGCCTGCGACGACCTCGTGGACACCGTGAAGCAGCGGGTGCCGATCTGGAAGCACCAGGTGTTCGCCGACGGCACCTCCGAGTGGGTGGGCGCGCTGGGCTGAGCGCGCCGGGGCAGGCCCCTGTGCTCGTCACCTCCCGGCCACCTGCGCTGGCTACGGTGAGGCCATGCGCATCCTGCACCTCACGGACACCCACCTGTACGGCGACCCCGACGCCCGCCACTACGACCGCATCGACCCCGCCGCCGCCCTGCGCGGCCTGCTGGCCCGCCTGGACGGGCTGGCGGACATCGACGCCGTGGTCCACACGGGGGACGCCTCGGAGGACGGCACACCCGGGAGCTACCGCCTGCTCCACGAGATCCTCGACCCCGTCGCCGCCGCGCTCGAGGCACCGCTGGCGGTGGTGATGGGCAACCACGACGTCTCCGCCGTGTACGGGGAGACCATCGCCGCCGGGCAGCGCCTGCAGGAGCGGCAGGACAGGGTGGTGCCGCTCGCCGGCGGCGGCAGGATCGTGCTGCTGGACACCAGCGTGCCCGGCGCCGGGTACGGCCACCTCGAGACGGCGCAGCTGGACTGGCTGCGGGACGTGCTCGCGGAGCCGGCCGCGCAGAGCACCGTGCTGGCCCTCCACCACCCTCCCCTGGAGGGGGCCACCGCGCTGCTGCGCGCCCTGGACCTCGACGGCCTCGACGCGCTCGCCGAGGTGCTGGCCGGCACCGACGTGCGGATCGTGCTCGCCGGGCACTACCACCACGCGATGGACGGGGCGATCGCCGGGATCCCCGTGCACGTGGCGCCGGGGGTCACCAACGTGGTCGATCCGCTCGCACCGGGCCGGCACGAGCAGGCGCTGGCGCTGTCCGGGGCGAGCCTCATCGAGCTCGGCGAGGGCGCCCCGCGCGTGATCACCGCGGTCCACCCCAGCAGCGGTGACGTGCTCGGGGACGCGGAGCAGCCCGTCTACCGCTTCGACCCGGAGCAGGTGGGGAGGATCATCGCCGCGGCGGGCCGCTGAGCGCCACGGCCGCGCGCGCCCCGGAACGCACCGAGCCCCCGCGGACGTGGTCCGCGGGGGCTCGGCGCATGCTCGTGGGGGCGGGTCAGCGCCCCAGGCCGATGGAGCTGATGCCCTGGCTGGAGCGGGCCTTGACGACGGCGGCGTAGTTCGCGCCGAGGCGGTGGTCCGACACCAGGTCGCCGCGCTCGACGTCCTGGCCCTGCATGCGCTCGGACATGCGGCCCAGGGCGGAGCTGAGGGAGCGGAGGAAGGTCATGGTCTGGGTCCCCTTCGGTTCGGAGCGGTGGTGCCTCCCGGGCCCTGGATCGCAGGTGCTCCGGTCGGCGTGATACCTCAGTGATATCGCGCTCCACGAGGAGGTGTCACGACCTTTCCGAGCGCAAGTTATCGGGTTCACAAAAAGCACGTGACCTGGTGCTCCGGAGGGTGATCGGCGGCACTGTCGGGGGTCTCCCGCGCGGCTCGTATGCCGCCCTGCGCGACGGGGCGGCGAGGCCTCCGGGCGCCGGATTGGCACTCGCCTTGCATGAGTGCCAGCCGACGTCCTAGAGTTGCCGCGTTGGCAGTCGACGGCCGAGAGTGCCAGAGGCTGCCGCGAGGGATCACCGCCGGTCGGCACCGCGACGACGATCGGCACCGGATCCCGTCCACGAACTCACACAGAGTCAATCTCTTCATGAAGGAGTGAGCCGCATGTCGGTCTCCATCAAGCCCCTCGAGGATCGCGTCGTCGTCAAGCCGCTCGAGGCCGAGCAGACCACCGCCTCCGGCCTGGTCATCCCGGACACCGCGAAGGAGAAGCCCCAGGAGGGCGAGGTCGTCGCCGTGGGCGCCGGTCGCTTCGACGACAAGGGCGAGCGCATCCCCATGGACGTCAAGGTCGGCGACAAGGTCGTCTTCTCCAAGTACGGCGGCACCGAGCTGAAGTACGGCGCGGACGAGTTCCTCGTGCTCGGTTCCCGCGACATCCTCGCGATCATCGAGGCCTGATCCATGGCCAAGGAGATCCTGTACAACGAGGACGCGCGCCGCGCTCTCGAGCGCGGAGTCGACCGACTCGCCAATACCGTCAAGGTCACGCTGGGCCCCAAGGGCCGCAACGTGGTGCTCGACAAGAAGTGGGGCGCCCCCACGATCACCAACGACGGCGTGACCATCGCCCGTGAGATCGAGCTCGAGGATCCGTACGAGAACCTCGGCGCGCAGCTCACCAAGGAGGTCGCGACCAAGACCAACGACGTGGCCGGCGACGGCACCACCACCGCCACCGTCCTCGCCCAGGCCATCGTCCACGAGGGCCTGCGCAACGTCGCCTCCGGCGCGGCGCCGGCCGCGCTCAAGCGCGGCATCGAGAAGGCCGTGGACGCGCTCTCCGAGAAGCTCGGCGAGATCGCGATCCCGGTGGACGGCAAGGAGCAGATCGCCTCCGTCGCCTCCGTCTCGAGCCAGGACCGCGAGATCGGCGAGCTGCTCGCCGAGGCGTTCGACAAGGTCGGCAAGGACGGCGTCATCACGGTGGAGGAGTCGTCCACCACCGCGATGGAGCTGGACTTCACCGAGGGCATGCAGTTCGACAAGGGCTACATCTCCCCGCACTTCGTCACCGACGCGGACCGCCAGGAGACCGTCCTCGAGGACGCGCAGGTGCTGCTGCACCAGGGCAAGATCTCGGCCGTGGCCGACATCCTGCCGCTGCTGGAGAAGGTGGTGGAGGGCGGCAAGCCGCTGTTCATCATCGCCGAGGACGTCGACGGCGAGGCCCTGTCCACGCTGGTCGTCAACAAGCTCCGCGGCACCTTCAAGGGCGCGGCCGTCAAGGCACCCGCCTTCGGCGACCGCCGCAAGGCCATGCTCCAGGACATCGCGGTGCTCACCGGCGCCCAGGTGGTCACCTCGGATCTCGGCCTCGACCTCAAGACCGTCGGCCCCGAGGTGCTCGGCCACGCCGGTCGCGTGGTGGTCACCAAGGACTCCACCACCATCGTGGGCGGCGCCGGCGACGACCAGGCCGTCGCCGACCGCGTCGCGCAGATCCGCGCCGAGATCGAGAACACCGACTCCGACTGGGATCGCGAGAAGCTCCAGGAGCGCCTCGCGAAGCTGGCCGGCGGCGTCTCCGTGATCAAGGTCGGGGCTCACACCGAGGTGGAGCTCAAGGAGAAGAAGATGCGCATCGAGGACGCGGTCTCCGCGACCCGCGCTGCCATCGAGGAGGGCATCGTGGCCGGTGGCGGCAGCGCCATCGTCCAGGCGTCCTCCGTGCTCGAGGGCGGGCTCTCGCTCTCCGAGGACGAGGCCGTGGGCGTGCGCGCCGTGGCCCGCGCCGTCGTCGAGCCGCTGCGCTGGATCGCCGAGAACGCCGGTCTCGAGGGCTACGTCGTGGTCGAGAAGGTCAAGGAGGCCCCCACGGGCACCGGCCTGAACGCCGCGACCGGCGAGTACATCGACCTCGTCGGCGCCGGCATCATCGACCCGGTCAAGGTCACCCGTTCCGCGCTGCGGAACGCGGCCTCGATCGCGGGCATGGTGCTCACCACCGAGACCCTCGTCATCGAGAAGAAGGATTCCGAGGACGAGTGAGGTCATGAGCGGCGATCCGACGTGACGTCGGGTCGGCTCGCGCCACGAGGGCGGGCGGACCGGGGAGACCCGGGCCGCCCGCCCTCGTCGTCGCTGTCGCCGTGCCACTGAGGAGGCAGGGTGTCGCCGCTGGTCGGGCCGCCCTCCCGAGCGGTCCGGTCTGCGGCGAGTCGTCCCGGAGAGGTCGCCGGGAGTCCTAAGATGGGCTCGGTCACATCAGGTCGACGGGCGGAGGAGCAGTGGTGATCAGCATCCCGGACACCGCGTCCTCCGGTCAGGACGACTCCCTCCCCACCCGCACCTTCGGCCCTCCCGCGCCCGTGGTGATCGGCACCCTGGTGGTGGGTGTCGTGTTCGTGGTGATCCTCGAGTTCCTCGTGATCATCAGCTTCGTGGGCCAGAGGCTGTGGCGCGATCCGGCGCTGCTGCACGACCCGCTGTTCACGCTGCCGCTGCTGATCTGGGTGCTGATCGCCGTCGCCGTCACGGTGACCTGCCTGCGCGTGCTCACCTCCTGGCTGCACATCGACGGCGAGCGCTTCGTGCTGCGCAGCCTCTTCCGCCGCCCCCGCGGCGCGCGCTGGGACGAGGTGGGCACGGTCATCGCCGTGCGGGACATCGCACGCGGCGCCACCCCCGCCGAGGCGCTGGACGCTCCGGAGACGGCCTATGACGGGGTGTACGTGATGGACACGGAGGGCCGTCGGCTGCTGGCCGTCTCCAGCCGCTTCTTCGGCCCGCGCGCCCAGCAGATGATGCTGCGCCGGGCGCGGGAGGCGGGCGTGCGGATCGAGCACATCGACGCGATCACCCCGGCCGAGCTGCGCCGCCAGGCGCCGCAGGCGATGAGCTTCGTGGACCGTCACCCGAACCCCCTGATCGTGGCGCTGCTGCTGTTCTACGTGGGGCACAACGTGCTCACCTTCATCGTGTGGGGGCTGTGAGCCCGGGGCCCGACGGCCCCGGGGCGGACGGCGCGCACACGCCGCCGAGCGCTCGCGACGAGGGCCCCGCCGCGCCCCGACCCGGTCGGGCCGCGCGCCGCCGCGCTCGTCGGCGGCCGCCGCCGCTGCCGCAGCGGGAGGGGCTGGATCCCGTGCGCTGGCTGGTGCCGCGCGAGCACGAGGCGCCGCGCCCCGCCCTCGAGGCCCTGCGCGCGCGGTTCCCGGCGCTGGTCGATCCCGCCGCCACCCCGCTCCCGCGGCGCTTCGCCGACGGGGAGATCGTGGACCCCCTGGGCAGGCCCTGGCGCGCCGAGGACGCGGTGGGCGCCGGCGACGAGCTGTGGTTCCACCGGGAGCTGCGGGAGGAGACGGTGCCGCCGGTGCCGCTCACGATCCTGCACCGCGATGCCCACCTGCTGGTGCTCGACAAGCCCCACGACATGGCGACGATGCCCCGCGGCGCGCACGTGCTCGCCAGCGCCCTGGTGCGGCTGCGGCGCGCCACCGGGATCACCGACCTGGTGCCCCTGCACCGCCTGGACCGCCGCACCGCCGGGGTGCTCGCCTTCGGGATCCGCCCCGCGGAGCGCGCCGCCTATCAGCAGCTGTTCGCCCGCCGCGAGGTGCACAAGCAGTACGAGGCCCGTGTGCGCCCCGGCCCGTCCTCGCCGCTGCCGCGCACGCCGGGGGAGCGCCTGCTGCTGCAGGACCGGCTGGAGCGCCCCCGCGGCGCGCTCACGGTGCGCGCCGTGGCCGGGCCGCCGAACGCCCAGACCCTGCTCGAGGTGGTCGCCGCCGAGGTGGACGGCACCCTCCGCCTCCGGCTCCACCCCCGCACCGGCCGCACCCATCAGCTGCGGGCCCAGCTCTCCGCCCGGGACGCCCCGATCCTGGGGGAGGACCTCTACCCGCAGCCCGGCCCCGAGCCCCCGCTGCCGCTGCAGCTGCTGGCGCGCCGCCTCGCCTTCGAGGACCCGGTCACGGGGGAGGCGCGGGCGTTCCTCAGCGCGCAGGAGCTCGCGGCCGGCCCTCGTACGCTGGACCCGTGACCGCCCCCCGCGCCGACGACAGCGCCCACCGAGCGCCCGCACCCCGCCGTACCCGGGAGGGCGCCGTGGTGGTGGGCCCCACGATCTGGGCCCGCTACCGCCCCGGACTGCTGTACGGCCTGCCGCTGCTCTCCGTGCTGCTGAGCCCCTTCGGCGGCATCGCGATCCAGACCTGGCGCTCCGCCCGCCTGCACGCCGGCCACGACGGCCTGGTCGAGCAGCTCCTCGCCGCCACCGGGGTGCAGCTGCTGCTGGGTGCCGTCGGGCTGTGGATCCTGTGCGGACTGTGGGCGGTGGTGCCGCTGGTGCTCACGCACCGCGCGGTGCTCTTCGACGAGCGCACGGGCACCCTGACCCTGCGCCGCGGCCTGCGCGCAGCGGACCGCGCCGACCTCGCCCAGGTGCGCTACGCCACCGGCGATGCGGAGCGCGGGGGCCTGGGACTGATCGGTCTCACCTCCGAGCCCGGGGCCGCGGAGAGCGCGGAGCGGCAGTGGGTGGTGCCCGAGACGGGCTGGGACGACGCAGGCTTCGACGGGCTGCGTGTGCTCCAGGCGGCGGCCGGGCTGCGCCCCGCCCCGCCGCGTTCCGCGCTGGTGGCCGAGGCGCGCCGGGCCCGACGCGAACGCGGGAACCGGGAGCTGGCCGCGCGGCTGGGCATGCCGTGGCGGGCGGAGTACGCGCACGACGAGGCCGCGTTCCAGGCGGAGTTCGACCGCGTGCGCCGGGTGCTCGGCGGGCGCGCGCCGCGGCGGGACGGCGACCCCGCGCCCTGACCCGAGCCCTGAGCGACCCGCGTGGGGTCGCGATGCCGGGCGGCGGTGCGGGCAGGCCGTGCGAGCCGGTGCGGGTGGCTCAGAGCAGACCTGCGCGGGCAGCTCAGAAGAGCGCGCGCAGCACCAGCACCACCACGGCGCCGATCCCCGCGGCGGCGGGCAGGGTGATGATCCAGGCCAGGAAGATCGGCCGCATCAGCCGCCAGTTCGCCGCCCGGTTGACGATGCCCACGCCGAGCACGGCCCCGATGAGGATGTGCGTGGAGGAGACGGGCAGCCCCAGCACCGAGGCGAGCAGCACGATCGCGGCGGCCGCGAGCTCGGCGGCGAAGCCGGAGGAGGGGTGCATCGAGGTGAGCCCGGTGCCGACGGTGTGGATCACCTTCCGGCCCACGAACCACAGGCCGGAGACCAGGGCGATGCCGAAGGCGACCAGCACGGCGGTGGGGACGGCGGCCTCCTCGGAGACCACGCCGGTGCGCAGCACGTCCAGCACCGCGGCGAAGGGACCCACCGCGTTGGCGATGTCGTTGGCGCCGTGGCTGAAGGCGAAGGCGCAGGCGGTGAACACCTGCATCCAGCTGAACATGAGGAAGGTGGCGCGGGAGATCGACTGCTTCTTCAGGGCCCGTGCGAACACCGTGGTGGCCATCCACACGGCGAGGGCCAGCATCGTCAGCAGCAGCACCCCGCCGCCGAGGGAGAAGGTGATCCCGGTGTTTCCCAGGCCCTTGAACACCAGCATCGCGGCCAGCAGCACCGAGGCCAGCGCCGCCAGCGGCGGGACCCGCTTCTCCAGCGCGTGGTACGCCGCCTTGCGCTCCACCTTGCGGGCGGCCTTGCGCTCCTTCTTGCTCAGGTGCGCGGCCTGCTCGGCGAGCTCCGCGCCCGGGGTGCCGGGGGTGAGGTCCAGGGCGGCGGACTCCGCGAAGGCGGACTGCTGCAGCTCGGTGACGCGCTCGTAGCCGGCCACGTGGCGGTTCTGCTCGTCGGGATCCTCCGCGTCCTCGGCGTCGTCGTCGTCCTCGTCGTCCTCGTCGTCCTCGGCGTCGTCGAAGCCGCGGGAGCCCAGCGCGATCGCGCGTGCGGCCGGTGCCAGGATGTGCTGCTTGATCAGCCGGAACACGAGGTACGCGGTGATCCCGCCCAGCAGCGGGGAGAGGATCCAGGAGATCGCGATCTTCCCGATCTCGCCCCAGTGGACCATCTCGAACCCGCCGGACCCGGTGGCGAAGCCGGTCGTCACCGCGGCGCCCACGATGCCGCCGATGATCGCGTGCGTGGTGGAGACCGGCCAGCCCATCCGGGTGGCCAGCAGCAGCCACACCGCCGCGCCCAGCAGCGCCGCCATCATGATGTAGGCGAAGGACATCGCGTCCACCGCCACCCCGTCGAGGTCCACGATCCCCTTGCGCACCGTCTCGGTGACGGAGCCGCCGGCGAGGACCGCGCCGGAGACCTCGAACACCGCGGCCACCACCAGCGCCTGCTTCATGGTGAGCGTCCCCGCGCCCACGCTGGTGCCGAACGAGTTCGCGACATCGTTGCCGCCGATGTTGAAGGCCATGAACAGGCCGAAGGCGATCGCCAGCAGCATCAGCGCGATGCTGGTGTCGGTGCCGGTGTGGGAGAAGGCCCAGATCGTGAACGTGACGGCCATCACGACCGTCATCAGTCCGGCGCCGAGGTGCCAGGAGCGGTCGGGGCCGTGCAGGCCAGCGCGGATCGGGGCGGCGGGGGTGGTCTGGGTGCGCGAACCAGGCATCGTCGTGTTCCCGGGTGGTGAGGAGGGTGGGGACCGTGGCGGCGCGACGACCGCCGGCTCCCCGACAGGGCCGCCGCCACTCTAGGCCGTCAAGGGTCCGATCGGTGAACGTCGGGCGAACATCGCACGGCATCACATCGGAGCGGCGCGGGGCGCCGCGGCACGGCCCACCGCCCCGACCTCGTCGCCCTCCTGCCGCGGTCGCTCCGCGTGATCCCGCCCACGCTGTGCATCTGCGCTGGTCAGGAGGGGGAGGGGAGGGTGTCCGCTGTGGCGGCCCCGACAGCATGGCGAGGCCCTCCCCGGTACCATCGGGCCATGACGAGCGCGGATCCCTTCGGTTTCATCGGACTGACCTACGACGACGTGCTGCTGCTGCCGGGGGAGACGGACGTGATCCCCTCCGACGCGGACACCACCAGCCGCCTCACCCGGGAGATCTCCCTGAAGATCCCCCTGGCGAGCGCCGCGATGGACACCGTGACGGAGTCGCGGATGGCGATCGCGATGGCCCGCCACGGCGGCATCGGCATCCTTCACCGCAACCTCTCCATCGAGGACCAGGCCCACCAGGTGGACCTGGTCAAGCGCACCCAGACCGGCCGCATCACCAACCCGGTCACCATCGGCCCCGAGGCGACCCTCGAGGACTTCGACGCCCTGTGCGGGCAGTTCCGCGTCTCCGGCCTGCCGGTGGTCGATGCGCAGCAGCGCCTGATCGGCATCTGCACCAACCGCGACCTGCGCTTCATCCCGGTGGCGGAGTGGAGCGGCACCAAGGTCGCCGAGGTGATGACCACCGAGCTGTTCACGGCCCCGGAGGACGTCACCCCCGAGGAGGCCACCGCCCTGCTGCGCAGGAACAAGCGCGAGCGGCTCCCGCTGATCGACGCCGAGGGCCGGCTCACCGGCCTCATCACCGTCAAGGACTTCGTGAAGTCCGAGCAGTTCCCGGACGCCTCCAAGGACGGCCAGGGCCGCCTGCTGGTGGGCGCCGGGGTGGGCTTCTTCGGCGACTCCCTGGAGCGCGCCGGCGCGCTGCGCGACGCCGGCGTGGACGTGCTGGTGGTGGACACCGCGAACGGTCACGCCCGCCTCGCCCTCGAGATGATCCGCACCATCAAGACCGATCCCGCCTTCCGCGACGTCCAGGTGATCGGCGGCAACGTCGCCACCCGGGCGGGTGCCCAGGCGCTGGTCGACGCAGGCGCCGACGCGGTCAAGGTGGGCGTGGGCCCGGGCTCCATCTGCACCACCCGTGTGGTCGCGGGCGTGGGGGTCCCGCAGGTCACCGCGATCCACGAGGCCTCGAAGGCCTGCGGCCCCGCCGGGGTGCCGCTGATCGGCGACGGCGGCCTGCAGTACTCCGGCGACATCGCCAAGGCGCTGGTCGCCGGCGCGGACACCGTGATGGTGGGCTCGCTCCTGGCCGGCACCGAGGAGTCGCCGGGCGAGGTGGTGCTGGTGGGCGGCAAGCAGTACAAGGCCTACCGCGGCATGGGCTCGCTCGGGGCGATGTCCTCGCGCGGCAAGAAGTCGTTCTCCAAGGACCGCTACTTCCAGGCGGACGTGCCCAGCGACGACAAGATCGTGCCCGAGGGCATCGAGGGCCGCGTCTCCTACAAGGGCCAGCTCGGCTCCGTGGTGCACCAGCTCACCGGTGGTCTGCACCAGTCGATGTTCTACGTCGGCGCCAACGACGTCTCCGAGCTGAAGGAGAAGGGGCAGTTCGTGCGCATCACCGCGGCCGGTCTCAAGGAGTCCCACCCGCATGACATGGCCGCGATCATGGAGGCGCCGAACTACTCCTCGCACTGAGCCTTCGGGGCGGGACCTCGCCGTCCGGGCCGGTGCCCGGCGGCGGGGTCCCGTCGCGGTGTGCGGTCAGGGCTCGACGGTCACTGCCTGCTCGGCGGGCTCGGTGCCGTGCTCGTAGCCGATCAGCCACAGCACCCCGTAGCGGTCGCGCAGCTGGCCGTCGGAGGCGCCCCAGGGGCGCCGCTGGAGCTCGTCCACCACTTCGCCGCCCTCGGCGAGGGCCGCGAACCAGGTGCGCAGGGTGGTGGGCTCGGCGGTGCCCAGCAGCGCCACCATCAGGCCGCGGGCCGAGAACGGCTCGTCGTGCTCGCCGGCGTCGGCCACGAACAGGTCCACCGCACCGCGCACCATGCCGTGGGCGATCGCGGAGGCGGGGCCGTCGGTGCGTTCGAACTCCGCGAACGTGGCCCGCGAGGTCTCCCCGCCGAACACCCCCTGATAGAACTCGAGCGCCTCGGCGGCGGTGCCGGGCAGGTGCAGGTACAGGGCGGGTGCGGGCATCAGGTCTCCTCGGGCGCGGGACGGAACGCGTGCCCCGTGATCATTCCTCCCCACAGCGCTCGCGTCCACAGCGTCCGTCCCGCGGGGCGGGAGGTGGGGGAGGGGCCCTAGTCTGGGGGCATGAGCATTCCCACCTGGACCGACGCCCCGCTGCTCGGCTTCGACACCGAGACCACCGGCACGAACGTGGAGAAGGATCGGATCGTCACGGTCGCGCTCGTCCACTCCGTCGGCCCGGGCAGGGAGCACGAGACGGTCGCGACCTGGCTGATCGATCCGGGGGTGGAGATCCCCGAGCCCGCCCAGCGCGTGCACGGCATCTCCACCGAGCACGCCCGCGAGCACGGCATGCAGCCCGCGGCCGCGCTCGAGGAGGTCGCGACGATGATCGTCGAGGCGCTCGGGAAGGACGTGCCCCTGGTCGCCTTCAACATCGGCTTCGACCTCGCGATCCTCGAGAACGAGCTGACCCGTCTGGGCCTGCCCACCCTCGTCCAGCGGCTCGGCCACGACATCGCCCCCGTGATCGACGGCCTCGTAATCGATCGCGGCGTGGACCGCTACCGCAAGGGCAAGCGCACCCTCACCGACGTGCTCGCCCACTACGGCCTCGAGCAGGACGGCCGGCTCCACACCGCCGACGTCGACGTCTCCGCGACCCTCGACGTGGTCCGCGCGATCGCCGCGAAGTACCCCCAGGTCGCCTCCTCCAGCCTCGAGGAGCTCCACCGCGAGCAGGTGGGCTGGCACCGACGCTGGGCCGAGGGCATGAACGAGTGGCTGACGAAGAAGGGCAAGACCCCGGACGTGAACACCGCCTGGCCGCTGTGACCTGCGCCCGGGCGGTCCCGCCGCGCCACGGGGTGGGCACGGACCGGCAGGGCGGGACCCGACGGTAGACTCGCGGGCGTGATGAGCGAGATCGAGATCGGCCGCAACAAGCGGGGACGGCGCAGCTACAGCCTGGACGACGTGGCGGTGGTCCCCTCCCGCCGCACCCGGGACCCGGAGGACGTCTCCACCGCCTGGCAGGTGGACGCCTACCACTTCGACATCCCGATCTTCGCCGCCCCGATGGACTCCCTGATGTCGCCGGAGACGGCGATCGAGCTGGGCCGGCTCGGCGGCCTCGGCGTGCTGGACCTCGAGGGGCTGTGGACCCGCTACGAGGACCCGTCCGCACAGTTCGCCCGCATCGCCGACGCCTCGGACGACGAGGTGGTCGCCGTGATGCGCGAGATCTACGACGAGCCGGTCAAGGCCGAGCTGATCCGTGACCGGATCCAGCAGCTGCGCGACGCCGGCGTGACCGCGGCCGGCGCCCTCTCCCCGCAGCGCACCCAGGAGCACTGGCGCACCGTGGTGGATGCGGGCGTGGACCTCTTCTTCATCCGCGGCACCACCGTCTCCGCCGAGCACGTCTCCAGCGGCCGCGAGCCGCTGAACCTCAAGAGGTTCATCTACGAGCTGGACGTGCCGGTGATCGTGGGCGGCTGCGCCACCTACACCGCCGCCCTGCACCTGATGCGCACCGGCGCCGCGGGCGTGCTGGTGGGCTTCGGCGGCGGCGCCTCCCAGACCACCGAGGAGACGCTGGGCATCTCGGTGCCGCTGGCCAGCGCGGTGGCCGACGTCGCCGCCGCGCGCCGCGACTACATGGACGAATCCGGTGGCCGCTACGTGCACGTCATCGCCGACGGCGGCCTGGGCCGCTCCGGGGACCTGGTCAAGGCGATCGCCTGCGGCGCCGACGGACTCATGGTCGGCGCCGCGCTCGCCCGCGCCGAGGAGGCGCCGGGCCGTGGCCACCACTGGGGCAGCGAGGCGCACCACCCCACCCTCACCCGCGGTCACCGGGTGAGCGTGGGCACCGCCGCGCCGCTCGAGCAGATCCTCTTCGGCCCCTCCCGGGCGGCCGACGGCACCACCAACCTCGTGGGCGCGCTGCGGCACGCCATGGCCACCACCGGCTACCTGGACCTCAAGGAGTTCCAGCGGATCGAGGTCGTGACCACCGCCTGAGCGGTCGCGTCGCGGGGACGGTCGCAGGGATGAGCGCACACGGCACGGCTCGACGCGCCGCGGGGCTGTCCCCGGTCGGGGTGCTGCTGTGCGGGATCGCGGCCGCCGCCGCGTGCATGCTGCTGCTGTACGCGCCGTGGTACCCGACGTATGCGCCGGGCCAGGTGCTGGAGCACGCGCTGTACGGTCTGCTCGCGGACCATCTGCCGTACGCGCTGTTCGCGCTGCTGCTGGGAAGGTTTCCGCTCACGGTCGCCGTGGTGCTGCTCCTGGTCCTGGTGCTGCTGCCGGTGGGCCTGGCCACGAACCTGCGGGAGGATCATCGGCCCCGCCGCGGCACGCCGTCGGACAGTGCCGACCCGGTGCTCGTGCGCTCCCTCGCCCACCTGCGCGCCCGCGCCGAGGAGGAGGGCATCCCCTGGAGCCCGGGCTTCGAGACCGAGGGCGGGGCGCGCGGAGTGCTGGAGATCCTCCACGCGATCGAGACGCAGCCCGCAGAGGGTCGGCGCCCCGTGTCGGGCGGCGCGCAGGCGTCGGCCGCCTCGCCGGAGTCGGCGCCGGCCGGTGAGCCGGCAGCCGCACAGCACGGATCCCCGGCGCCGGGACCCTCCCTGGCGGAGTCCTCCCCGGAGCCGTGCCCCGTCCCCTCCGACCCCATCCCCTCGGAGTCCTTCCCGGCGAAGTCCTCGCCGGCGGAGTCCTCTCAGACGGTGGCCGCGAGCGGACGGTCCGACCTCACGACGGCCGCGCCCCCGCACCGCCGCACGGCCGAGGACATCGGTGAGGCGGGCGACGCCCGCTCGTTCTCGCGGGCCTCGTGGAGTCCGGGCTCCAGCGGGTCCGTGTACACCTCGACCTCGGTGTACACCTCCTCGCGGCTCACCGGGGAGGACCCCGCCGATGCCCGCCACGGCGACGAGCGGGACGGCGAGGAGCGGGACGGCGAGGACCCGAGGGGCGACGGCGGGATCGGCGACGTCGGGCGCGGGGCCCAGGACGGCGAGGAGGGGCGATGAGCCGCGCCGACACCGCCCGGACGCGGAGGATCTCCGCGCGGTTCCTGCTGGTCATCGCGCTCGTCGCGGTGGTGCTCGCGCTGCTCGTGATGCGACCCTTCTCGCACTGGGTGTACGAGCCGCGGATGATCCCGTACCTGGTGCCGTGGCTGCTCGATCCCCGCACCGGTTTCCTCTCCCTGACCCTCGTGCTCTGGGCCCTGGTCGCCGTCCCGTACCTGCTGCGGGCGATGGCCGCGCGCGGGATCGCCCGCCGCTCGCTGCGCGAGGCCCGCTCCGCCCTGTCATCGCCCACCCGCCGCGGTACCTCTGCCGCGGAGGACGGTGTCGAGGGCGCCCAGGACCAGGTGTCGATCCCGGCCGTGTCGCTGGAGGAGATGGGGCCCGTGCACCGGGTCGAGATGGCCGAGGCGCTGGGCATCCCCTGGGACGACTCACTGGTGCTGGACGACGGCGCATGGGCGCGCGCCTGCCGCGACGCCGCCCGGGAGCGTGCCGCCGCCCGCCGTCGCTGAGGCGGGACGACCCTGTCGCTGAGGCGGACGATGCTGTCCCTGCGGCCCCCGACGCCGCCGCCGGAACGGCACGACCCCGCCGCGCGAGGCGCGGCGGGGTCGTGCTCGTGGGTCTCGTGCCCGGGGTCAGGAGCGCACGCGCGCGATGATCCCCCAGATCAGCAGGGCGATCGCGACCAGGCCCAGCAGGACGGGGATCGCGATGCCGATCGCGCCTCCCACCAGGGTCCCGAGGAAGCCGACGTCGGAGACGGCCACGTCCTCGGCGCCCTCGCAGGTCACCGTCACCTCCTGCGCGGTGGAGACCTGGAAGGTGCCGACGTCGGAGTACTCCGTGCCGTCGACGGCGGTCGGCAGCTGTCCCGCGTCCGCGGTGTCCCAGGTCACGGTGCCGCCGTCCACGGTGCAGGTGGCCGAGCCGGCGTCCGCCGTCGGCACATACACGTAGTACAGGGACGTCTCCGTGGCGTCGACCGTGCCCGAGGAGCCGCCCAGCGACACCGGAGTGGCCGTCAGCACCGCGAAGATGGCGACGGCGAACGCGGCGACGAACGGCATCACGATCAGGCCGATCCCGTTGGCGACGATGCCCAGGACGCCGAAGATGATCCTCTTCATGCCGCGCTTCTTCCGCGGCGGCGGCTGCTGGGCGTACGTGCCGTAGGGCGCCGGGTATGTCATCTGTTCCCCCTGAGTGCGGTGACTGTCACGCTCAGGATAGGGCCTGGGAGCTCAGCCCAGGTCGCGGGCCACCGCTGCGGCCTGCTGCGCGATCGAGAGCTCCTCGTCGGTGGGGACGATGAGCACGGTCACGGCGGAGCCCGGGGTGGAGATCACCCGGATCCCCTTCTCGCGGCGCGCGTTCGCCTCGCGGTCCAGCTCCAGGCCGAACCCCTCCAGGCCCGTGAGCAGCCGCTCGCGCACCATCGGCACGTTCTCCCCGATGCCGGCGGTGAAGGCGACCACGTCCAGACCGCCCAGGGTGAAGGCGTAGGAGCCGAGGTACTTGCGCAGCCGGTGCACGTAGACGTCCATCGCGAGCGTGGCGGAGGCATCGCCCGCCTCGACCGCCGCGGTGATGTCGCGGAAGTCGCTCTTCCCGCACAGGCCGATCATGCCCGAGCGGCGGTTGAGGATCGAGTCGATCTCCTCGGGGCTGAGCCCGGCCTGCCGGTGCAGGTGGATGTAGATCGAGGGGTCGATGTCCCCGGTGCGGGTGCCCATCACCAGGCCCTCGAGCGGGGTGAGCCCCATCGACGTCTCCACCGCGCGCCCGCCGCGCACCGCGGAGGCGGAGGCGCCGTTGCCCAGGTGCAGCACCACCTGCCGCAGATCCGAGACGTCGCGGCCCTGCGCGGCCAGGTGCGAGGACACGGCCTCGGAGACGAAGCGGTGGCTGGTGCCGTGCGCCCCGTAGCGGCGCACCCGGTAGCGCTCGGCGAAGTCCCGGTCCAGGGCATAGGTCGCCGCGGCCTCCGGCAGATCGGTGAAGAAGGCGGTGTCGAACACGGCCACGTGCGGCACGTGGGGCAGCAGCGCCTGGGCCCCGTCGATGCCGTGCACCGCCGCGTAGTTGTGCAGCGGGGCCAGCTTGCCCAGGTCGTTGATGTCCCAGCGCACCTGCTCGTCCACCAGCACGGGGGCGGAGTAGCGTGCGCCGCCCTGCACCACGCGGTGGCCCACGGCGCGGATCCGCTCGTCGGTCAGCGACAGGCCCACGTCCTCGAAGAGCTGCTCGACGACCGCCATCGCCTCCTGGTGGTCCGGGACCGGTCCCTCGAAGGTCGCCGAGCGCTCGCCCGCGGTGATCGTCGCGGTGCCGCTGTCCTGCCCCACGCGCTCCACGATCCCGACCGCGTCGACGGTGCCTTCGGCGGGGGCGAGCAGCTGGAACTTCAGCGAGGACGAGCCGGAGTTGATGACGAGGACGCGCGGATCGGTGGGATCGGCCATGGGGGAGCTCCTGAGAACGGGGGAGGGGTCAGACGGCGACGGAGGGCGACTGCGCCTGCGCCTGGATCGCGGTGATGACCACGGTGTTGATGATGTCGTCCACCAGGGCGCCGCGCGAGAGGTCGTTGACCGGCTTGTTCAGGCCCTGCAGGACGGGGCCGATCGCGATCGCCCCGGCGGAGCGCTGCACGGCCTTGTAGGTGTTGTTGCCGGTGTTGAGATCCGGGAAGACGAACACCGTCGCCCGGCCCGCCACCGAGGAGTCCGGCAGCTTCGTCTTCGCGACCGAGGCATCCACGGCCGCGTCGTACTGGATCGGCCCTTCCACGTCGAGCTCCGGGGCGCCGGCGCGCACCAGCTCGGTGGCCTCGCGCACCTTGTCGACGTCCGCGCCGCTGCCGGAGGTGCCGGTGGAGTAGGAGAGCATCGCGATCCGCGGTGCGATCCCGAACTGCTGCGCGGTCGCGGCGGACTGCGCGGCGATGTCCGCGAGCTGCTCGGCCGTGGGATCGGGGTTCACGGCGCAGTCGCCGTACACCAGCACCCGGTCCTCGAGCGCCATGAGGAACACCGAGGAGACGATCTTCGCGCCGGGGCGCGTCTTGATGATCTCGAAGGAGGGGCGGATGGTGTGGGCGGTGGAGTGGACCGCCCCGGAGACCATCCCGTCGGCCTCGCCCATCTGCACCATCATGGTGCCGAAGTAGGAGACGTCCTGCACGGTCTCCCGCGCCTGCTCGAGGGTGACGCCCTTCTTCGCCCGCAGCCGGGCGTACTCGGCGGCGAAGCGCTCCACCCGCTCCTCGTCGTGCGGGGAGACCACGCGCGCCTCGGAGATGTCGTGGCCGAGCTGGGCGGCGCGGGCACGCACCGTGCTCTCCTCGCCCAGCAGGACCAGATCGGCGACGCCGCGGGCGAGGATCGCCTCCGCGGCGGCGAGGATGCGCGGCTCCTCGCCCTCGGGCAGCACGATGGTCTTCTTCTCCCCGCGGGCCCGGGCCAGCAGCTCGAACTCGAACATCATGGGGGTGACCACCTCGGCACGGGTCATCTCCAGCGCCGCCAGCAGCTCCGGGATCGGGAGGTGCTCGGCCACGGCGCGCCGGGCCGCGTCCATCTTCTGGGGGCTGGCCACCTCCAGGCGTCCCCGCGACTTCGCCACCCGCAGCGCCGTGTCGAAGGTGGACAGCTCCGTGGTGAGGATCGGCAGGTCCTGCCGCACGCCGGAGATCAGGCGCCCCACCTCCGCCGGCACGTCGTAGCCGCCGGTGAGCAGGATCGAGGACAGCGCGGGGAAGGTGCCGGACTGCTGCGCCATGACCAGGCCGGGCAGCAGGTCGTAGCGGTCGCCGGGCGCGATCACCGTGCAGTTCTCGGTGAGCCGACTGAGCACGTTGGGCAGGCTCATCGCCGCGATGACGGTGCCCACGGCCACGCGGTCCAGCCACTCGGGGTTGCCGTGCAGCAGCGTGCCGCCCACCGCGTCCTTCAGGCCCTGCACGGTGGGCGCGAGGATCACGGGGTTCTCGGGGATCGCGGCCACCAGGGGGCCGCGCACCTTCTGGGAGACGGCGGCGCGGACCGCGTCGAGGCTGTCGGCGTCGGCACGGTTGACCACCAGTGCGATCGGCAGGGCGTGGTGGCCGCCGAACTCGCCGACGGAGACGGCCGCCAGCGCGGCGATCTGGTCCGGGCTGCGGTCCAGGCCGGAGAGCACCACCACCACCGGCGCGCCGATGTTCGCGGCCACCTCGGCGTTGAAGGCCAGCTCGGTGGGGTTGGCGAGGTCGTCGTAGTCCGAGCCGAGCACCACCAGCACCGAGTAGCGCTCGGCGAGGTCGCGGTGGCGGGCGAGGATCCGTTCGTGCGCGGCCTCGGGGTCGGAGAGCACCAGCTGGTGGTCCACGCCGATCGCGTCCTCGTACTCCTGATCCACGGCGGGATGGCTGGTGAGGAGGTTGACGGCGTAGTCGCGGGTGCGGGCGGACTTCACGACGGGGCGATACACCCCGACGCGCTCCGACCGGGAGGCGAGGGCTTCGAGGAGACCGAACGCCACCATCGACTTTCCGGTCATGCCCTCCGGGCTGGCGATGTACACACTCTGGGTCACATCGCCCAGCATAGGTGCGCCGGGACGGGGTGAGGGGGACGTCCGTCACCGCCGCGGCCGCTTCGCGGTGCTGTCCCAGGTGCGGCTCGTAGCATGGCGGCATGCTCCGCGTCGCCCTCCGCCCCCGCTTCCTGGGCCTGCTCGCCCTGATGGTGGCGGCCACCCTGGTGTGCGGACTGCTGGCGAGCTGGCAGTGGGATCGCGCGCACCGTGCGATGACCGACCGGGCCGCGGAGCCCGTCCACCTCGGGGACATCCGCGACGTGGTGGGCGTGGGCGATGCGGTGACCAACGAGATCGTGGGGGAGACCGTCTCCGCGACCGGAAGCTACGTGCCCGGCGAGCAGGTGCTGGTCACCGACAGGAACATCGACGGCACCCCGGCCGTGCTGGTGGTCTCCGCCCTCCTGGTCGAGCTCGAGGACGGCACCCGGGCCCGGCTGCCCGTGGCCCGCGGCTGGCTCCCCGAGGCGGAGGTGACCGGCGCCGACGGCGCGCTCGATCCGTCCCTCGCCCCCGCCCCGCCGGACGGGGAGGTGGAGATCACCGGCCGGCTCGAGGCCAGCGAGGCCGCCGCCGAGGGCGTCCACGATCACCTCGTGAGCATGATCGCCACGCCGCTGCTGGTCAACGAGTGGGGTTCGCCCATGTTCGCCGGCTACGTCTCCCTCGACGACCCCGGCGGCGGCCTGCAGCCCCTTCCCGCGGCGGAGTCCGAGTTCTCGCGCAACCTCGACTGGCAGAACATCGGTTACTCCCTGCAGTGGGTGCTGTTCGGCGGCTTCTTCCTCTACCTGTGGTGGCGCTCCGTGCGCGCCACCCATCTCGACGAGGTCGCCGCGCGCCGCGAGGCGATGGAGGAGGCGCTCGCCGAGGCTCCTTCGTCCTCGTCCTCGTCCTCGTCCTCGTCCGCGCCCGACGCACCGGCCCCGGCCGGTGTCGCCGCCCGGCCCGCCCCGTCCGCCGCCGCGGCGGCCCCCACCGACTCCGACCCCCTCCCCGACAAGGACGTGTGACCCGTGCCCGCACCCCGCCCCCTCGACGACGTCGCCTGCAGGACCTCCTTCGCCCGCTTCCGCGTGGCCTCCATCGTGGAGGGCATCGCGCTGCTGGTGCTGGTGGGGATCATGACGATGCGCTACCTCGTGTTCGGCGGCGACGCCTGGTTCACCTCCACCTCCCACTTCTGGGAGCAGGTCTCCTCGGTGTGGTCCCCGATCCACGGGCTGATCTACATGGTGTACGTGGTCCTCGGCTTCGACCTGTGGATGAAGATGCGCTGGGGCCTGCCGCGGATGCTGCTGCTGATGTTCTTCGGCGTGGTGCCGGTGCTGTCCTTCTTCGGCGAGCGCTGGACCCACCAGAAGGTCGAGTCCGACCTCGCGCTGCGCCCCACCCTCGAGGACGAGGCCCGCGGGGCCTGACCCCGTCGCGCCGCACGGCGGGCGCCCGCCCCGGAGGGTGGCGGATGCCGGCGCGCGGCAAGGGTGACGAGGATCGTGCGCGCCCCGCGCGGATCGCGGCGCCGCACCCCGAGGCACCCACGTAGACTCCCCGGTGTGAACGACACCGACCAGCGCCCCGTCCTCGTCGTCGACTTCGGCGCCCAGTACGCACAGCTCATCGCCCGCCGCGTGCGGGAGGCCCGGGTCTACTCCGAGGTGGTCCCGCACTCCATGCCGGCCGCGGAGATCCTCGCCAGGCGGCCTCGAGCGCTCATCCTCTCCGGCGGGCCCAGCTCCGTCTACGCCGAGGGCGCCCCGCGCCTGGACCCCGCCCTGCTCGAGGCGGGCGTGCCCGTGCTCGGCCTCTGCTACGGCTTCCAGTCCATGGCCGCGGCGCTGGACGGCACCGTCGCCCCCACCGGCGTGCGGGAGTACGGCGCCACCCGCCTAGAGAGCCTCGACGACTCCTCGGCCCTGCTCGCCGCGCAGGATCTGGCGCAGAACGTGTGGATGAGCCACGGGGACTCCGTCACCGCCGCCCCGAGCGGCTTCTCCGTGGTGGCGACCTCCGCCGGCAGCCCCGTCGCCGCTTTCGAGAACACCGAGAAGTGCCTGTTCGGCGTGCAGTGGCACCCGGAGGTGGGCCACTCGGATCGCGGCCAGGAGGTGCTGGAGAACTTCCTGTACCGCGGTGCGGGCATCGAGCCCACCTGGACCACCGGCAACGTCATCGAGGAGCAGGTGGAGCGGATCCGCGCCCAGGTGGGCGAGGGCACCGCGATCTGCGGCCTCTCCGGCGGCGTGGACTCCGCCGTGGCCGCCGCCCTTGTGCAGCGCGCCATCGGAGATCGGCTCACCTGCGTGTACGTCAATCACGGCCTCATGCGCCAGGACGAGTCCGCGCAGATCGAGAAGGCCTTCGGGGAGTCCACCGGCGGCGCGAAGCTGGTGATGGTCGATGCCGAGCAGCAGTTCCTCACCGCGCTCGCCGGGGTCACCGATCCCGAGCAGAAGCGCAAGATCATCGGCCACGAGTTCATCCGCACCTTCGAGCAGGCGCAGGCCGACATCCTGCGCGAGCAGGGCGTCGTGGAGGGCGACCACGCCGAGGCGACAGCGTTCCTGGTGCAGGGCACCCTGTACCCGGACGTCGTCGAGTCCGGCGGCGGCGAGGGCGCGGCGAACATCAAGAGCCACCACAACGTGGGCGGACTGCCGGAGGATCTCTCCTTCGAGCTGGTCGAGCCGCTGCGGGCCCTGTTCAAGGACGAGGTCCGCGCCGTCGGCTCCCAGCTGGGCCTGCCCGACGAGATCGTGTGGCGCCAGCCCTTCCCGGGCCCCGGCCTGGGCATCCGCATCATCGGCGAGGTCACCAAGGAGCGCCTGGACCTCCTCCGCGCCGCGGACGCGATCGCGCGCGAGGAGCTCACCGCCGCGGGCCTGGACCGCACCATCTGGCAGTGCCCCGTGGTGCTGCTGGCGGACGTGCGCTCCGTGGGCGTGCAGGGCGACGGCCGCACCTACGGCCACCCTGTGGTGCTGCGCCCCGTGACCAGCGACGACGCGATGACCGCGGACTGGGCCAAGGTGCCCTACGACGTGCTCTCACGCATCTCCACCCGGATCACCAACGAGGTCAGCGAGATCAACCGCGTCACGCTCGACATCACCTCCAAGCCCCCGGGGACGATCGAGTGGGAGTGACCGCCCGCTGAGCGGTCCCTCTCGCGCAGACGGCGCGGCGGACGGCGGACGACCTCACCGGTCCTCCCCGTCCGCCGCGCCGCGTTCGTGCCCGCCCGCGGCGGGCACGACCTCACGGACGAGCGGCGGGCTGCGCCGGCTGGTGGGGCGAGGACGCACTGCTGGTCGCCGACGCGTGCTCACGCGGCGCCCGGGGCTGCACCCCGTGCCGAATGGCGTTGCCCGTGTCGATCGCCCTCGCGAGCTCCATGACGCCGCGCCCGATGCTCCTGAACATGCTGCTGCACCTCTCCTCCGGCCCGGGTCCGCTCCCGGGCGACGGCAGAACGGCCCGGCCCCGACTCCGCTGCCGGGGCCACCGCTGACCTGATCTGATGCGGCCATTCTGGGATGCGGACGAGGTCTTGCGCAAGGTGACGAATCACCCTCTCACCTGGCAGTTCTCCGGTCATCGGGGTGTCGGACAATCCGGTGGCCGGGAGTGCGGCCGCGGGCGGCCCCAGCAGGGCGGGCGGGGCCGCACCCGGTGCCGGAGGCTCAGCCCTCCGGCGGCGGCTCGAGCAGCCGCGAGGGGTGCATCGCCGCCGAGGAGCACCAGGTCTCGGTGCGCTCGAACGTCTCCCAGCCCATCGCCGCGTAGAGTCCGTCGGCGCCGGTGGGGGAGTCGGCGTCGACCTCGAGGTCCACGTGGGCGCGGCCGCGCTCGGCGGCGTCGGCGATCGCGGTGCGCAGCAGGGCCTTCGCGATCCCGTGCCCGCGGGCGCTGCGGTGCACGCCCAAGTACTCCAGGTACGTGCCCTCGCCCAGGGAGGCCGTGGCGACGGTGGGCACGGCCACCAGGCCGCCAGCGGGGAGCCAGCGGTCGCCGCGCAGGATCTCCGCGACCCACCACTGGTCCCAGCCCGCCTCCTCGGGGCGCTCGATGAGGCGCTGGGCGAACTCGGCGAAGGATTCGCGGTAGGAGCCCCAGTGATCCGCGAAGGACTCCTCGAGCATCCGGTGCACGGTGCGCACGTCCTGGGACACGGGGAGCCCGGACTCGTGCCGGTGCACCGGGCGCACCCGGGTCCCCTCGCGCGGGGCGGGCAGGGAGCGGGCCTCCTCGGGCGCGACCGGGCGGCGCATGTGCAGCCAGGTGCGCACCTTCTCGTAGCCGGAGGCCGCCAGCAGGCGCGCGCGGTCGGTGTCGCGGTCCTCGATGTCGATGTCCAGCTGTGTGACCTCCACCCCGCGTGCGCGGGCGAAGGAGCCGCCCACCTCCACGGCCCAGTCCAGCAGCGCCGCGGCGAGGGCGTCGCGCTCGGGGAGGTCGGGGGCGAGCACGAACTGCACGTTGGTGCGGCCGGTGGCGCGGTCCTCGAGAGCGATCCAGCCCACCGGCGCCCGGTCCCGGCCGGCGCTGCCGTCGGCCTCGGCGGGCACCACCACCACCTGGCGCCGCGCCCAGGACTTCAGCCCCACCATGCGGGAGCGCAGCGTCTCCTCGTCGGTCACCGCATCGGGCGTGTGCTGCCGCGCCTCGGCGCCGAGCAGGGCGGCGATCGCGGGGACGTCCCCCTCGATCGGCACCCGGGTGGTCAAGCGCCCTTCCAGGGCGTCGGGCATCCGCGGCGGCACATGATCGGTGAGCAGCATGGCCCCATCTTTCCACGAGCGCCCTGCGCCGCTCCGGGGACGGAGGCGGCCCCCGCCCCTCCGCGGGGGAGGTGCGGGGGCCGTGACCCGGCGGCGGGGCGGCTCAGCGCCGGGGCTCGGACTCCGGCGGGAGCGCCGGGATCGGCCCGGTGCGCGGGTGCAGCTCCTCCGGCTCGGTCCCGGTCCCGGCGAGCTCCGCGGCGGCGTCCGCCCCGGGCTGTGCGCCGGGCTCCGCCGCCTCGAGCGTGTCCCGCAGCGGGATCTGCTCGACGAAGGCGGAGAGCACCAGGGCGGCCAGCACGAACGGCACCGCGGTGAGGAAGACGACGTGCATCGCCTCACCCATCCCGGCGCGGATCGGGTCGATGAGGAACTCCGGCAGCTGCGCGAGCGCCTCGGGGTCCAGCACCGAGGCCTCGAGGTCCGCGGCCTCGCCGCCGCCGGACTGCAGGGCGGCCAGCTGCTCCGGCGGCAGGGCGGCGATCCGCTCGCTGATCGCGGAGCTCATCTGCGCGCTCATGACGGTCCCCAGCACGGCGGTGCCGATGGTGGAGCCGATGTTGCGGAAGAACTGCACGGCGGCGGTGGCCACGCCCAGCTCGCTGCGGGGCACCACGTTCTGCACCACCAGCGTGTACACCTGCATGCACAGTCCCAGGCCCAGGCCGATCACCACCATCGCGGCCGTCAGATGCCAGGCGGAGTCGCCGTACTCGATGCCGGCGAGCATCAGGTAGCCGGCCGTCAGCACGGCGCCGCCCAACAGCAGGAACACCTTGTAGTTGCCGAAGCGGGTGATCAGCAGGCCCACCACGATCGAGGTGAGGATCATCGCCACCGAGAGCGGGATCAGGATCGCCCCCGAGTTGGTGGCGGAGACGCCCATGACGCCCTGCGCGTAGACGGGGATGTAGATGATCGCGCCGAACATCGCCACCGCGATCGCGAAGGACGCGGCGATGGACAGGGCGATCACGGGGCGGGTGAGCAGGTGCATCGGCAGCAGCGGCTCCTCGACCCGGGTCTCGACCACCACGAAGGCCGCCAGCAGCACTGCGGCGACGGCGTACATGCCGATGATCACCGGGGAGTCCCAGGCGTAGTCGTTGCCGCCCCAGGTGGTGGCCAGCAGGCCGATCACCAGGCCCGGGGTGAGGGTGAGGATGCCGGCCAGGTCCACGCGGCCGTGCTGGGCGGCGCGGGGCAGGTGCAGGTACCGCAGGATGAAGGCGAAGGCGGCCACGCCGATCGGCAGGGTGAGGTAGAACAGCCAGCGCCAGCCCAGGTGGTCCGTGACGGTGCCGCCCACCAGGGGGCCCACCACGGAGGTGACGCCGAAGACGGCGCCCATGATGCCCTGGTACCTGCCGCGCTGCCGCGGCGGAATGATGTCGCCGATGATGGTCTGGCTGAGCGGCATCAGGGTGCCCATGCCCAGGCCCTGCACGGCGCGTGCGGCGACCAGGAACCAGAAGTTCGTGGCCATGCCGGCGAGGATCGAGCCGAGCATGAACACGGCCAGGCCCGCGAGGTAGAACCAGCGGCGGCCGTAGAGGTCGGAGAGCTTGCCGACGATCGGCACCGCCACGGCGGAGACCAGCATCGCGGCGGTCGCGACCCAGCTGTAGTACTCGACGCCGCCGAGCTCGGCGACGATGCGGGGCAGGGCGGGGCCCACGATGGTCTGCGACAGCGAGGCGACGAACATGCCGAGCATGAGTCCCACGAAGACCAGCCTGCCCTGGCGGTCGAGGCCCGTGAACGCGGCGGGAGCGGAGGTGGGTGCGGCGGTGGTGGGGACGGAGGGCGGTGCTGAGCTCACGGGACTCCTCAGGGGAGAGATCTGCGGACGGAACGGGACGAGGCGGGAGCGCCGTGGTGCTCCCCGGCCGCAGCACGACGGCGGGCTTCGACCCGGACATGCTAGCGAACTGTTGCATTCACTGCACTATTGCAGTGGATGCATGTTCTGTGATCTGTCGGACCTACCATGGGGGGCGTGACCGAAGAGACCGCCGAGTCCGATCAGACCCTGGGGCTGCGCGAACGCAAGAAGCGCCAGTCCCGCCTCGCGATGCACCGCGCCGCCCTCGAGCTCGTCAACGAGCACGGGCTGAGCGGCGTCACCGTCGAGGCCATCGCGCAGCGCGCCGGGGTCTCCACCCGCACCTTCTTCAACCACTGGACCACCAAGGAGTCCGCGATCATCGGGGTGCACAGCACGCGCGACGGCGAGATCGCCGAGTCGCTGCGGCGCCGCGCCGAGGAGGAGGGGCCGCGGCAGGCGCTGCGCAGCGTGCTGCGCGAGGCGATCGCCCTCGCCCCCGCGGACGTGGGCCTGCGGGAGCTGAAGAAGGAGATCATGGCCAAGGAGCCGCGGCTCCACTCGCTCTCCACCGGCACCCTGCTCACGGTGCAGACCGAGATGGTGGAGGTGCTGACGGAGCTGCTCGACGGGGAGGAAGCGAAGGAGCGGGCCATGCTCGCGGTGCAGCTCGGCTTCGCCGTGACCCGCACCGCGTTCGCGGTCTCGATGGCTCGCGGTCTCGACCTGCCCGCCGCCTACGATGAGGTGCTCGACCGGTACGACGAGGGCGATCTGCCCTTCTGAGCAGTCCCCGCGGGGAGGTCAGCGCACCAGGCGCCCGGTGCCGGTGCTCCAGCCGCGCCCGTCGGCCAGCCGCTCGGCGAGGGCCGTCTCCAGGCGGGTGCGCCGCGGCAGCGTCGCGGGGTCCACGGGCGGGCGCAGGCCGAACACGAAGAACAGCGCCCCGTCGGCGCCGTCCTGATCGCTCGCCAGCAGCTCCCAGCGCGCCGCGAAGCGGGCCAGGTTCGACTCCGGGCCCGTGATCTCGGCGAAGGCGTCGTTCAGCAGCCAGGAATCGCAGGTGAACTCGTGCCCGAAGGCGGGGTCGCGTGCGTCGCGCCCCTCCCCGAGGTCGGCGTAGTGCGCGGTGAAGTAGGCGGTCGCCGCCTCGAGGGACTGCTCCACGGCGGTCGGGTCGAGCGGTCCGCTGGCGGGGATGTGGGTGCCGATCACCCAGCGCTGCGGCGCGGCCTCCGGGGCGGGGTGCTCGCCCCGCTCCAGCAGGGGCACGGGGCGCCGACCGAGGTCGAACTGCAGCCTCCCCAGGTGCACCAGGCGGCCGGCCCAGTTGCCGCTCACCCAGTTCAGCTGGTGCAGGCCCAGTCGCCCCGTGGCGCGGCGGTGCACCCGCATCTGCTGGCCCAGATCGGCGAGCACGTGCCAGGAGAGCTCCTCGTCGAGTCCGCGCGCGGCGTGCCAGGCGCGCACCGTCGAGGTGGAGACCGTGAAGGCGAGGATCGCCAGCAGCCCCTCCCCGGGAGCGAGCCGCTGCTGCAGGGCGTTCAGGTGCTCCGCGCGCGCGGCGAGGTCGAGAGCCTCCGTCTCGAGTCCCGCCTCGCGCCGCAGGGCATCCGCGATCGCGGTGACCTCGCCCCGCAGGGCGTCGTCGGCGGCGACCGCGCTGGCGAGCGGCGCGAGCTCGTCGGCGTCCTCCCCGGTGATCCCGAGCCGCTCCAGCAGCCCGGGGAACGACGGGGCGGTGAGCATCACCCGCACCTGGTCGGCGGTGAGCGGGGCGGTGGCGCGCACGGCCCGGGGCGGGGCGCCGAGGGTCTCGTGCGGCGGGCGGCGACGATCGGTCATGGCTGCACGCTACTGCCTCGCCCGCGCGGCACCGGCCCACCCCGCCGGACGGCTCCCGCGCCGCTCGGCACGGCCTCGGCCCGCGCGGCGGGGCCGCTACGATTCCAGGGTCGAGATCCCGCACCTGTAGGCCTGCGCCGACGCAGGAGGAGTCAGAGCATGAGCACCACGGACCAGAGCGCCGCCGGCACCGGCGGCGGGGAGATCAGCGCGGAGGTCGCCGCGATCTCGGAGGCCTACGCGTTCGAAGGCGCACGCATCCACCTGGGCGCCCTGCTCGAGGGGGAGGAGCCGAACCCCGCGGTGGCGGTGAACCTCGCGGTGGGCATGCTGAACCGTCACGGTCTCATCGCGGGCGCCACCGGCACCGGTAAGACCCGCACCCTGCAGGTGATCGCCGAGCAGGCCGCGCACGCCGGCGCCGCCGTGTTCGTCGCGGACATGAAGGGCGATCTCTCCGGCATCGCCGTGCCCGGCCCGGCCTCGTCGACGCTCACCGCCCGTGCCGCCACCCGCGGCCAGGAGTGGGTCTCCCGCGCCGCCCCCACGGAGTTCTTCACCCTGGGCGGGCAGGGCGAGGGCGTGCCGATCCGCACCACCGTGAGCGACTTCGGCCCGGTGCTGCTGTCCAAGGTGCTCGAGCTCAACGAGACCCAGGAGTCGTCCCTGGGCCTGATCTTCCACTACGCGGACTCCCACGGCCTGGCGCTGCTGGACCTCAAGGACCTCCGCGCCCTGATCCAGTTCCTCACCTCCGAGGAGGGCAGGAGCGAGCTGAAGGGCATCGGCGGCATCTCCACCGCCACCGCGGGCGTGATCCTGCGCAGCCTCACCGCCTTCGAGGCCTCCGGGGCGGACGTCTTCTTCGGCGAGCCCGCCTTCGACCCCGCGCAGCTGCTGCGCCGGGCGGAGGACGGCACCGGCATCATCTCCTGCCTCGAGCTGCCGGGGGTCGCCACCCGGCCCGCACTGTTCTCCACCTTCATGATGTGGATGCTGGCGGAGCTCTACCAGGACCTTCCCGAGGTGGGCGACGCCGAGGTGCCGAAGCTGGTGTTCTTCCTCGACGAGGCGCACCTGCTGTTCAAGGACGCCTCGGACGCGTTCCTGGACCAGGTGGTGCAGACGGTGCGCCTGATCCGCTCCAAGGGCGTGGGGGTCTTCTTCATCACCCAGACCCCGAAGGACATCCCTGGGGACGTCCTCGCCCAGCTGGGCAACCGGGTCCAGCACGCCCTGCGCGCCTTCACCCCGGACGACGCCAAGGCCCTGCGGGCCACCGCCTCCACCTTCCCCACCTCCGAGCACGACCTGGTGGAGGTGATCCCGGCGCTGGGCACGGGCGAGGCGATCGTCACCGTGATGAGCGAGGACGGCGCCCCCACCCCGGTGGCGGTCACCGCGGTGCGCGCCCCGGAGAGCTCGATGGAGCCCGCCGGGGAGCAGGTGATCAAGGACGCCGCGGCCGCGTCGCCGCTGATGGCCGAGTACGGCACCGCGGTGGACAACGAGTCCGCCTACGAGATCCTCGCCGCGCGCGCCGAGAAGGACGCGCAGGCCGTGGAGGAGGCGGAGAAGGCGGAGAAGCGCAGGGCCGCGGCGACCTCCGGCGGCGCCGGGAGCACCTCGCATTCCTCCCGCTCCGCGAAGGACGAGGAGGGCTTCTTCGACAATCCGGCCGTGAAGAGCTTCCTGCGCTCGGCCGGCACGGTGCTCGGCCGCGAGATCACCCGCTCGCTGTTCGGCACCCGCCGGCGCCGCTGAGCCCGAGGGACGCGCGCCCCGGGCGACGAGGCCCCACATGACGACGGCGTCCCCACCGTGCGGTGGGGACGCCGTCGGCGCGCGGGGCGCTCAGCTCACTTCGTGCCCTGCTTGGCGACCGCCTCGGCGGCGGCCTTCGCGGCGACCGGGTCGAGGTAGCGGCCGCCCTTCTCGACGGGCTGGAAGTCCTCGTCCAGCTCATACACGAGCGGCTGGCCGGTGGGGATGTTCAGCCCGGAGATCTCCTCGTCGGAGATGCCGTCGAGGTACTTCACCAGCGCCCGCAGCGAGTTGCCGTGGGCGGCGATGAGCACGGTCTTCCCGGCGGCGAGGTCGGGCTTGATGCCCTCCTCCCAGTACGGCAGGAAGCGCTCCACCACGTCCTTGAGGCACTCGGACTTCGGCAGCTGGTCGCCGAGGTCCGCGTACTGCGGATCCTGGTCCTGCGAGAACTCGGAGCCGAACTCGATCTCCGGCGGCGGGGTGTCGTAGGAGCGGCGCCAGGCCATGAACTGCTCCTCGCCGTACGTCGAGCGGATCTCCGCCTTGTCCATGCCCTGCAGGGCGCCGTAGTGGCGCTCGTTGAGGCGCCAGTCGCGCTTCACCGGGATCCAGTGGCGGTCGGCGGCGTCCAGGGCGAGGTTCGCGGTCATGATGGCGCGGCGCTGCAGCGAGGTGTGGACCACGTCGGGCAGGATCCCCGCCTCCTTGAGCAGGTCGCCGCCCTCGACGGCCTCCTGGCGGCCCTTCTCGGTGAGGTGCACGTCCACCCAGCCGGTGAACAGGTTCTTCGCGTTCCAGTCGCTCTCGCCGTGGCGGAGCAGCACGAGTGTGTAGGTCATGGGGCCAGCGTACGCGGGCCGCTCCCGGCGTGCATGTCCTGCTCACCGCCGCGCGGGCGGCCCGGCGGCGCGGAGCCCGCCGCCGCTACGCTCCGGGGGATGACCTCCCTCGCCGACGGCGCTCTCGCGCACGCCCCCGTGATCCTGCTCGACCTCGACGGCACCGTGGTGGAGTCCGCGCCCGGGATCCTCGCCGCCCTCGACCACGCCTTCGCCGCCACCGGGGAGGAGCATCCCGGGCGCGAGCGCCTGCAGTCCTTCATCGGTCCGCCGCTGGTGGACTCCTTCCGCACCGAGCTGGGGATGAGCGAGGAGCGCGCGGAGGCGATGCGCCTGGCTTACACCGAGCACTACCTCGCCCACGGCTACCGGCTCAGCGTCCCCTACGAGGGGATGACCGCGCTCATCGCCGCTCTGCGCGCCGAGGGCCGCACCGTAGCGGTCGCCACGAACAAGCCCGAGACCACGGCGGTGAGCGTGCTCGAGCACCAGGGCCTGATCGCCTCCCTCGATCTGGTGGGCGGCACCGACGCGAGCACCGGCCGCACCCACAAGGCCCAGGTGATCGGCTCCGTGCTGGAGCGCCTGGGCGTCACCGCGGCAGGCGGCGCGGTGATGGTGGGGGACCGCCTGCACGACGCCGACGGGGCGGCGGCCCACGGCCTCGAGGCGGTGCTGGTGGGCTGGGGCTACGGCGGGGAGGCCGAGCGGCGGGCCGGGCTGCCGTTCGTGGCGACCGTCCCGCAGCTGGACCGCCTGCTGCGCCGCTGAGCCGCCGTCGCGGGAGGGCGTGGACGGGCGAGGAGCGCCCGGCGCTGCGCGGCGCCCCACGCGGCGCCTCGCGGGGCCGGCGGCGCGGAGCGCGGGGATCAGGCCTCGAGCAGGATCGTCACCGGGCCGTCCCCGGTCATCCCCACCCGCATGTGCGCACCGAAGCGGCCGGTGCCTACGGTGACCCCGCGCTCCCGGAGCGCCTCCACCACCTGCTCCACCAGGGGCTCGGCGACGGGCCCCGGCGCGGCGGCGCTCCATGAGGGGCGGCGGCCCTTCCTGGCGTCGCCGTAGAGCGTGAACTGGGAGACCACCAGCACCTGCGCCCCGGTCTCCAGCACCGAGCGCTCACCCTCCAGGATCCGCAGCTCGCAGATCTTGCGGGCGATCACGGCGACCTGCTCCGGGCCGTCCTCGTGGGTCACGCCCACCAGGGCCAGCAGGCCCTCGCCCTCGACGGCGCCCACCACCTCGCCGTCCACCTCGACCTGAGCACCGTCGACCCGCTGGAGCACTGCACGCATGCCCCCGATGGTGGCACACCGGCGGTGGGCGCTCCTGCGCGCGGGGACCTCTCACTCGGGGCGGATCGTGGGGATCGCCCGCTCCTGGGTGGGGGAGTCGTCGCCATGCTCGCCGCGGCCCCCGTCCGACGCCGGCGGTGCCGTGTGCTCCGGCGGTGCGGTGTGCTGCGGGGGTGCCGTGTGCTGCGGCGGTGCGGTCTGCTCCTGGGGCGCGGTGTGCTGCGGCGGCGCCTGCGACGGGGCGGAGCGCTGCGGCGGCGCGGACTGCTGCACCGGCGCGGCCGACCCCGGGGCGGGGGCGATGGATCCTCGGCCCGCGGGCGGTGCGGGCGCCGACGGTCCGGACGGCCGATGCCCGCCCGACGGCGCCGACGGGCCGGGGGCCGCGGGCGGTGCGGGGGCCGGCCCGCCGTGCCCGGACCCCGCCTGCGCGTGGCGGCGGCGCTCCGCGTGCCGGGCCGCGGTGGCCCATTCCTCCGCCACCCGCACGATCGCCTCGGTGGCGGCCTCCCAGGCGGCCTCCTGCTGGCGATGCGGCCCGGTGGCCAGGGAGAGCACCACCCCGGCGGCGCGCAGAGCGAGCTCGGTGGGGTCCACGCGGTGCTCGAAGGTGACGAGCCAGGTGCGGATCGCCTCCTCCACCCGCGCCTGCATCGCGCGGTCGATGCGGCCGGCGTTGCCGTAGTCGGCGAGCACGCTGAGATGGGCCAGCAGGCAGGCGAGGTCGTCGGCCCGGCGGCCGGGGCCCACGGTGTCGATGTCGAGCAGGCCCACCACCTTGCCGTCCTGCACGAACACCTGCGCCTCGTAGAAGTCGCCGTGCACCACGTCGTGCGGGCGCATGTCCATGCGCTGCTCCAGGGCGGTCAGTCCGTCGCGGATCGAGGCCACCAGGGCGTCCAGCCGGGGGCCCAGCGAGGGGACGGAAGAGGCCACGATCCCGGCGTAGAACTCCACGGAGTCCGTCCAGGGCGGGCGCAGCGGCAGCGAGTACATCGAGGCGGGCAGGCGGTCCAGCAGCGCCACCAGATCCTCCGCCCGGCAGGAGTCCACGCCCTCGTCGATCACCGCGCGGGCCAGCGGACGGCCCGGCAGCTCCGCGAGCACCACCAGGCCGTCGTGGTGGGCGATCACCTGCGGCACCGGCACCCCGGCGGCCAGCAGGCGCTCGTGGCGGTCCACGATCTCGCCGCTGCGGTGGGGCTGCATCACCTTGAGGTACACCGCCCCCTCGCCCTGCGCGGCGCGCAGCACGGCGCGGCGGCCGGGCCGGTACGAGACCACGTCGATCGAGATCGGCTGCGTCGGGTCGGCGCCGATGTGCACGCCCAGGTCATGGAGGGTGCGGCCCACGATGTCCGGGTAGCACACCTGCGGCAGCATCGGCAGCCACGGGTCATGGGGGTAGCGCCACACGCGCACGTTGATGTCGCCGTCGGTCATCACCAGGGTCTGCTCGGCCACGTGGAGATTCTTCTCGCGCTCCCCGATGTGGGCGCTGGCCCCGAACAGCTCCTCGCGGGCGGGCGCCTGAGGGCCGTCCAGCTCCGGCCAGGAGACCTGGGTGCGGTACAGCGCCTTCGTGCTGCGTCCCGGGCGGTGGTCGACGTGATCCAGCTGCCAGCTGTGCAGCACCCCGCCCGAGTTGCCGACGGCCGAGCGGAGCAGTCCGCCCGCGCCGGGCCCGGTGAGGAGCTCGGAGCCGTCCTGGGTCTGTGACATGAAGGAATCAATCTGGTCATGGGGTCATCGGGCGACACCGCCTACGATGCTGTCATGGCTGATCGTACCGATAACCTCACCAGCGGGAATCTCCTGGGCATTCCCGAGACCCGCCTGCCGGACGACTTCGTGGACGTGCAGGTCGCCGAGGAGCTCGAGGACGGGGACCCGCGCGAGGTCGCCTCCCGCCACCTCGACTCGCCGCTCGCCTGGGCCACGCTGGCGCAGGACGCGCTCAGCGACGGCGACGCGATCGCCGCCTACGCCTTCGCCCGCACCGGCTACCACCGCGGGCTGGACGCGCTGCGGCGCGCGGGCTGGCGCGGTCAGGGGCCGATCCCCGCCGCCCACGCCCCCAACCGCGGCTTCCTGCGGGCGCTGGCGATGCTGGGTGAGACCTCCCGCCGCCTGGGCGACGAGGCCGAGGCCGACCGGGTCACCGACTTCCTGCGCGAGGCCGATCCGACCCTGCTGGGCTGAGCGGCGCCCGGGCGCCGTCGCCGTGCAGAAGGCGCCCGGCCCCGCTTGGTAGGATCCTCGCGGCCGGTCGCACCGCACCCGGCCATGTGTCAGGAAGTCCCGCCCCGCCCCCAGGAGTCGCCATGCCCGCCGTCGTGATCGTCGGAGCCCAGTGGGGCGACGAGGGGAAGGGCAAGGCCACCGATCTGCTCGGCGAGCGGGTCGACTACGTCGTCAAGCCCAACGGCGGCAACAACGCCGGGCACACGGTGGTGGTGGACGGCGAGAAGTTCGAGCTCAAGCTCCTTCCCGCCGGGATCCTCTCCCCGCAGGTCACCCCGGTGATCGGCAACGGCGTGGTGGTCAACCTGGAGGCGCTGTTCGAGGAGATCGAGATGCTCTCCTCCCGCGGCGTGGACACCTCGCGCCTGCGGATCAGCGCCAACGCCCACGTGGTGGCCCCCTACCACCAGACCCTCGACAAGGTCACCGAGCGCTTCCTCGGCAAGCGCGCGATCGGCACCACCGGTCGCGGCATCGGCCCCGCCTACATGGACAAGATCGGGCGCCTGGGCATCCGGGTGCAGGACCTCTTCGACGCCTCGATCCTGCGCCAGAAGATCGAGGGGGCGCTGCGGCAGAAGAACGAGCTGCTGGTCAAGCTCTACAACCGTCGCGCCGTCGAGGTCGAGGAGATCGTCGAGGAGCTGCTCTCCTACGCGGAGCGGCTGCGCCCGATGGTGGTGGACACCACCCTGCTGCTGAACACCGCCCTGGACCGGGACGAGGTGGTGCTGATGGAGGGCGGCCAGGCCACCTTCCTGGACGTGGACCACGGCACCTACCCGTTCGTCACCAGCTCCAACCCCACCGCGGGCGGCGCCTGCACCGGCACCGGCATCGGCCCCACCCGGATCGACCGCGTGATCGGGATCGTGAAGGCTTACACCACCCGCGTGGGCGCCGGGCCGTTCCCCACCGAGCTCGAGGACAAGTGGGGCGAGTACCTGCAGACCACCGGCGGCGAGGTGGGCGTGAACACCGGCCGCCCCCGCCGCTGCGGCTGGTACGACGCGCTGATGATCCGCCACGCGGTGCGCATCAACGGCTTCACCGACATCGTGCTCACCAAGCTCGACGTGCTCACCGGCATCGACGAGGTGCCGATCTGCACCGGCTACGACGTGGACGGCGTGCTCCACCGCGAGATGCCGATGACCCAGACGGAGTTCCACCACGCCACCCCGGTCTATGAGACCCTGCCCGGCTGGAGCGAGGACCTCTCGCAGGCGCGGACCTTCGAGGAGCTCCCCGAGAACGCGCGCGCCTACGTGAAGCGCCTCGAGGAGCTCGCCGAGTGCCGGATCAGCGCGATCGGCGTGGGCCCCGATCGGGCGGACACCATCGCCGTCCACGACCTGCTGCCCGAGGCGTCCGCCTGACGTGACGACCCGCCGCACCGATCCCGAGGCGGGCCGCCGAGCGCTCTCCGCCTGGGCCGTCGCCCCCGAGGCGGCCCGGCGCGCCGTGCTCGCCCCCGCCGTCCGCCACACCCTGGAGATGTTCGCCGAGGAGCACCCCGGCGGCGCCGTGGAGCTGCGCGTCCCGCCGTACGCCGCCGTCCAGGCGATCGCCGGCACCCGGCACACCCGCGGCACCCCGCCCGCGGTGGTCGAGACCGACGCCGCCACCTGGCTCGCGCTGGTCGCCGGCGACCTGACCTGGGAGGCCGCTGCCTCCGAGGGCCGGGTGCACGCCAGCGGGGAGCGCAGCGACCTCGCCGCGCTGCTGCCGCTGCCGGGACCGCGCCGCGTGTGCCGCACCGCACGGGAGCAGGAGACGCGATGAGCATCGCCGTGGAGATCGCCGTGGAGGACCTCGCCGGCCTCGAGGTCGCCGCCCGCGCCGGCGCGGACCGCGTGGAGCTGTGCACCGACCTCGACCGCGGGGGACTCACCCCGCCCCCGGCCCTGGTGGAGGCCTGCACAGACCGCGCCGCGGCCCTCGTCGCCGCGCAGGAGGCGAGGCCACACTTCGACGTGCACGTGCTGATCCGCTGCCGCGCCGAGCACGGCGACTTCCTGGACCGGCCCGCGGAGTTCGCCTACCGCGCCGACGAGATCGCGCTGATGGCCCGCCAGGCGGAGGAGTCCGTGACGGCCGGCGCCGCCGGGGTGGTGATCGGCGCGCTGGACGAGGACGGCCTGCTGGACGTGCCCGCGCTGGAGACGATCCGCGACGGCGCCCTCACCGCCGGCAGCGCCGTGATGCGCGGCGTCACCCTCACCCTGCACCGCGCCGTGGACGCCCTCCCGGACCGTGCCCGTCGGGCGGAGGCGGTGCAGACCGCGCTCCGCCTCGGCATGCACCGGGTGCTCAGCTCCGGGGGCGCCGCCCGCTCGCTCGACGGCGCCGAGGACCTCGCCGCGATGGTCGAGGCCGCCGAGGACCTGCTCGAGATCTGCGCCGGGGGAGGGGTGCGCCCCGTCGACGTCGGCGAGCTGGCGCGCCGCGGCGGGGTCGGCGCCGTCCACCTGTCCGCCCGCCGCCGCCCCGGAGCCCCGGTGGAGGACGGCGCCCCCGCCACCCGCACCGATCCGGCGATCGTCGCCGCGACGGTCGACGCCGCTGGAGAACTGTGAGCACCGTGAACGACACCGAGAACCCCGACACCCCCGAGAACCTCGACACCGCCGAGAACCCCGACACCGCCGAGAGCCCCGACAGCCCCGACAGCCCCGACGGCGCCGAGCGCCCCGACGGTGCTGACGGCACCTCCGCCGAGGCGCCGGAGGACACCGGCACCACCGTCTACGTGCGCCGCGGACGCACCCCCACGTTGGGCCTCTGGGTCGTGCTCGCGCTCGCGGTGCCCGCCGTGGCGGCGCTGCTCGTCGCGCCGCTGTTCGACTTCACCGATCTCGGCGGCGTGGTGAGCTTCGCCCTCGTCGCCGCCGTGGTGGTGGGCCTGCCGCTGGCGGCGCTCGCCGCCCTGGTGGACGCGCTGCGGCACCGCGACCGCGGCCCCCGGCGCTGAGCCCGCGCCGCCCGCCGTCCGCCCCCGGACCGCGCGCCGTGATCGCCGCGGGCTGTGGCACTATGGTGCGGTGGCACGCGGCGACGGAAAACTCTCCCATGACCTGCTCCCCGGGGAGAAGGGGCCGCAGGACTCCTGCGGCGTCTTCGGCGTCTTCGCGCCCGGCGAGGATGTCGCGAAGCTGACCTATTACGGGCTCTACGCCCTGCAGCACCGCGGGCAGGAGTCCGCGGGCATCGCCGCGAGCGACGGCTCCCAGATCATGGTCTACAAGGACATGGGCCTGGTCTCCCAGGTGTTCGACGAGGCCTCCCTGGGCGCGCTCCACGGCCACATCGCCATCGGCCACACCCGCTACGCGACCACCGGCGGATCCGTCTGGTCCAACGCGCAGCCCACCCTGGGGCCCCGCCCCGAGGGCACCGTGGCGCTGGCCCACAACGGCAACCTGGTCAATACCGAGGAGCTCCAGGCGCTGATCGCCGAGCGCCACGGCACCCCCCGCTCCGGGGAGCTCGCCCGCGGCAACACCACCGACACCGCCCTGGTGACGGCGCTGCTGAACACCGAGGGGTCGCTCGAGGACGGTCTGCGCGACCTGATGCCGCGTCTGCGCGGCGCTTACTGCTTCACCCTGATGGACGAGACCACGCTGTACGCGGCACGGGACCCGCAGGGGATCCGGCCGCTGGTGCTGGGCCGGCTGGAGCGCGGCTGGGTGGTCGCCTCCGAGACCGCCGCGCTGGACATCTGCGGCGCCAGCTTCGTGCGCGAGGTCGCTCCCGGCGAGATGATCATCGTCGACGAGCAGGGCCTGCACAGCGAGCAGGTGCTCCCGCCGCAGCCCAAGGGCTGCGTGTTCGAGTACGTGTACCTCGCCCGCCCCGACACCCGCATCGCCGGGCGCAGCGTGAACGAGTCCCGCGCCGAGATGGGCCGCCAGCTGGCCCGCGAGCACCCCGTCGACGCGGATCTGGTGATCCCCACCCCCGAGTCCGGCACGCCCGCGGCGATCGGCTACGCCCAGGAGTCCGGCATCCCCTACGGCCAGGGGATGGTGAAGAACGCCTATGTGGGCCGCACCTTCATCCAGCCCAGCCAGACCATCCGCCAGCTCGGCATCCGCCTCAAGCTCAACCCGCTGCGCGAGGTGATCGCCGGCAAGCGCCTGGTGGTGATCGACGACTCGATCGTGCGCGGCAACACCCAGCGCGCCGTGGTGCGGATGCTGCGCGAGGCCGGCGCGGCGGAGGTGCACGTGCGGATCTCCTCGCCGCCGGTGCGCTGGCCCTGCTTCTACGGCATCGACTTCGCCTCCCGCGCCGAGCTGATCGCCAACGGTCTGGGCATCGAGGAGATCGCCCGCTCCGTGGGCGCGGACTCGCTGGGCTACATCTCCGAGGAGGGCATGATCGCGGCGAGCGGTCAGCCCGAGGAGCGGCTGTGCACCGCCTGCTTCTCCGGGAAGTACCCCGTCACCCTGCCCGAGCCCGTCGCCCGCCAGCAGGGCATCGTCCAGGCTCGCGAGCCCGAGCCCGCCACCGCCGAGAAGGACTCATGAACAGCACCTCCCCCCGCCCCGACGCGCTCACCTACGCCGAGTCCGGCGTGGACACCGCCGCCGGAGACCGCGCCGTCGAGCTGATGAAGGAGGCGGTCGCCGCCACGCACGGCCCGCAGGTGCTCGGCGGGATCGGCGCCTTCGCCGGCCTCGTCGACGTCAGCGCCCTGAAGGAGTACCGGCGCCCGCTGCTGGCCTCCTCGACCGACGGCGTCGGCACCAAGATCGCGATCGCCCGCGCGCTCGACATCCACGACACCATCGGGCGCGACCTGGTGGGCATGGTGGTCGACGACATCATCGTCGTCGGCGCCCGGCCGCTGGCGATGACCGACTACATCGCCTGCGGCGCCGTGGTGCCCGAGCGCATCGCGGACATCGTGCGCGGCATCGCCGAGGGCTGCCGGATGGCGGAGTGCGCCCTGGTGGGCGGCGAGACGGCCGAGCATCCCGGCCTGATGGCGCCGGAGGACTACGACGTGGCGGGCGCCGCCGTGGGCGTGGTCGAGGCCGACCGCCTGCTGGGGCCCGAGCGGGTCGCCGCCGGGGACGTGGTGATCGGGATGGACTCCTCCGGTCTGCACTCCAACGGGTACTCGCTGGTGCGCGCTGTGATCGCGGCGGCCAGCGTCTCCCTCGACACGCATGTCGAGGACTTCGGCCGCAGCCTGGGCGAGGAGATCCTCGAGCCCACCCGGATCTACACCGCGGATCTGCTCGCCGTGCTGGAGGACCGGCGCACCGACGGGGCGGTGCACGCCCTCAGCCATGTCACCGGCGGCGGGCTCGCCGCGAACCTGGCCCGGGTGATGCCGCGCGGCCTCGCCGCCCGCTTGGACCGCTCCCGGTGGGAGCCGGGCGCCGTGTTCTCGCAGGTGGCCCGCTGGGGCTCGGTGCCGCAGCTGGACCTCGAGGGCACGCTGAACATGGGCATCGGGATGGTGGCCGTGGTCGCCGCCGAGCAGGCGGACGCCGTGCTCGCCGTGCTCGCCGAGCGCGGACTCGGCGCACGGGCGATCGGCGAGGTGGTCCCCGAGGAGTCCCTGCCCGAGCCCGGTGCGCCCCTCGAGCAGGTGATCACGGGAGCCAAGGGCGTCGACGGCGGCGCGGTGCTGCTCGCCGGTCAGCACCCCGGCTGGGCCTGAGCGGATGCCCCGCACACACCACGAGGGCCGACCCATCGGGTCGGCCCTCGTGCGGTGGTGCGGTGGTCGCCGGCGCGTGCCGGTACGGCCTCAGCGGCGATGCGCGGACGGAGCGTCCTCGTCGGCCCAGTCGTCGCTGTCCTCGGCCCAGTCGTCCCCGTCGGCGGAGGAGGTCTCGCTCCGCTGGGACTGCAGTTCGCGCTGCAGTGCCGTGAGGTCGGTCGGCGGGCTGTAGTACTTGAGGTCCCGAGCCACCTTGGTGTGCTTGGCTTTCTGTCGGCCGCGACCCATGGATCTGACCCCCTGTGCGTCGGCTGCCGGGCATTCTTGTGGGCCCGGAAGATGGCATTAGTTTCGTGTGCTCAGGGTACATGAGCGCCCCGCGGTCCGGCGAACTCCGAGGGGTGAGACGTGCCGGACATCCCGTCCGGGCGCGGTGCGCCCGCGGTCGGCACCCGCCCCACCAGCACGATCCTCCGACCGATCGGGTGCGTCGATTGCCGGGCCGAGTGAGTTACCCGCTAGTGTGTAGCTCGGTGCCCGATGCTCCCCTGGGAGAGGCGGGCCCGACGATGCCAGCAGTGAAAGGTCCACCACCCCATGAACGCATCCACGGAGGGCTCCTCCGCGGGCGACGATGACGCCGCCGAGCTGCTGACGCCCGCCGAGGTCGCGCGGATGTTCCACGTCGACCCCAAGACGGTGACGCGGTGGGCGCAGGCGGGCAAGCTCTCCTACATGCGCACCCTGGGCGGACACCGGCGATACCGGCGCGACGAGGTGGTCGACCTGCTCCGGGACAGCACCCAGGACGGGTGAGCGCGGACCGGCTGCTCGGCGAGGGGTACGAGGCCCACCAGATCGCCCTGGGCTCCGACGCCGAGGGCCCGCTGGTCGCCACGCTCGTGCACCGGGTCGCCGCGCCCGCCCCGATGGACCACCGGCCCCCGATCCTGCTGATGCACGGCTGGTCGGACTACGTGCTGGACCGTGGGCTGATGGAGCACCTGGGAGGCCGCGGACACGACGTGTGGGGCCTGGACCTGCGCAAGTACGGGCGCAGCCTGCTTCCGGGCCAGACCGCCACGGAGATCGACCACCTCAGCCGCTACGACGCGGAGATCGACGCCGCGCTGCACCGCATCGGCCGCGACCGGCCGCCCGTGCTGCTGGCGCACTCCACCGGCGGCCTCACCGCCGCGCTGTGGGCGCAGCGCCGGCCCGGGACGGTGCGCGGGCTGGCCCTGAACTCGCCGTGGCTCGAGATGCACCTCGGGCCGGTGGCCCGCATGCTCGCCGAGGTGCCGGTGCGGCTGCTCGCCCAGCAGCTGCGGGAACGGCCGATCCTCCCGTCCGGGAGCACGCACCACGCCCGCTCCACCCATCGCGACTTCGGCGGCGACTACGACTACGACCTCACCCTGAAGCCGCCCACCGGGCATCCGTTCCCCGCGGTGACGCTGAGCGCGATCCTCGACGGGCAGCGGCGTCTGGCCGCCGCCGGCCCGCTCCCGCTGCCCGTGCTGGTGCTGCACTCCGACCGCAGCCGGATCGGCGCCCGCTTCGACGACCGGATGCGTCGTGCCGACACGGTGCTGGACGTGCGCTCCCTGGTCGCCGCCGCGGAGCGGTTGGGGCCGCAGGTGAGGATCGAGGCGGTCCCCGGCGCCCGGCACGACGTCTTCCTCTCCGATGCGGATGCCCGCGACCGGGCGCTGCGAGCGCTCGACGACTGGCTGGACGACTCGTTCCCGGCGCCGCCTAGTATGGAGGAGCCGGGACACCGCGGGACGTGACCCGGGCATCCACCGGCACCAGGAGGGAAGGGGCGTGCCGATGACCTCCGACCCCCGGGCGATGCGCGAGCAGGCGGCACGGATGCGCCGCGGCGCGGATCGCCTCACCCTGCTCCGTCTGCGCCTCGCCCGCGGACTCGTGGACCTCTCGGGCGCGGAGGACTCCGCCGTCCGGCATGCGGGGGAGACGCTCCGGGCCCGGTGGAACGGTGCGGAGTACCCCGAGCTGGGACGGATCGCGAAGGGGCTGCGCACCGGGGCCCGGCAGATCGACGCGGCCGCGGTCGCCGCGGAGCGCAGCGTGGGTCGCCGCCTGGGCGGCTACGCCGGAGCCGGGTTCCTGGGCAGGGGCGACGAGGCCCACCGCCATGTGGAGGACGTCGCCGCCTTCGTGGGCACGGTGCAGGGCGCCAGCATCGGCGGCTATCCGCTGCGGCCGGCGGCTGCGGAGGGGCTCCTCGCCCATCCCTCGCACACCCTGGGTGTGGACACCCCCGCCTACGACGAGGCCGACTGACGCGGCGCGAGCGTGAACGCGGCGACGCTCGCGAGCGCCCCCGCCAGCAGAGGGACCAGCAGCATCGCCACCAGCAGGAGCAGCATCGCGGCCGCGGCCTCCGCGGCGGCGACGCCCAGCGCCACCAATGCCGCGGCGCCGACGGTCTCGGCGATCCCGGCGCCGCCGGGCGTCAGCGGCACCAGGGAGAGCAGCCGGCCCAGGGCGAAGACCGCGACCGTGAGCAGCAGCGGCACCTGCGCGCCCACCGCCTGCGCGGCGAGCACCAGGGCGCCCCACTGCAGGAGCCGCGCCGCCGCGGTCGGGGCGATGAGCGCCAGGTGGCGGGAGCGGAGCATCGCCACCAGCGCGTCCCGTTGGGCGAGGATCGTGTCGGCGACGTGCTCGGGGAGCGAGCTCCCGGCCTGGCGCAGCAGGGCCGCCAGCACCGGACGTCGCAGCAGCACCGCGGTGAGCGCGAGGGCGAGCACGGCGCCGAGCACGGTGGCCAGTGCCGCCCACAGCGTGCCCGGCAGCGTGAGGGAGGCGGGGGACAGCACCGGGCTCAGCGCGTAGGAGGCCAGACCCACCAGGGGGATCAGCACCGAGGTGAGCACCATCTCGACCAGGGACGCCGCGATGATGCCGGTGAGGATCACCGGGACAGCGAGGCCGCCGCGGCGCAGGATCCACCCCATCAGCCCCAGGCCCAGGGTGGTGCCGCCGGGCACGGCGAGAGCGGTGCCGGAGGCCGCGGCATGGCTCATCAGGGCGCGGCCGTAGGAGGCGCCCGGCAGGGCGGCGCGCACCGTCAACGCCTCGAGCGCCAGCGCACCGGCCCCCAGCAGCACCATCGCCGGCACCGCCCACACCGGCAGCGCGCGCAGAGCGTCCAGGATCTCCGCCCAGCTCGCGCCGGTCGCCCAGGGCAGGGCCACGGCCAGCAGCACGATCACCAGCGCGGCGGAGAGCAGCCCGGTCACCAGGCGACGGGCGCCGAGGCGGGGAGGGCGCTCGGCCTCCAGCTCCTCCTGCAGCTCGGCCAGCGCCCCGACGGGGAGCCCGGGCGCCCCGGACCCCGCCAGCGCGGCGGCATCGCCCTCGCGGGCGGACGCGCTGTGCGGGGAGGGGGCGCTGTGCGTGGACGGGGGGCTGTGCGGGGACTCGGGGGTGTCGTCGGGTGCCGCTGACATGCGGCGATTGTGTCACGCAGGGGGGCGGATCCTCCCAGCGAGGCCACGTAGCATCGGAGGCATGAGCGTCCTGATCTCCGTCCTCGTCGCGCTGCATCTGATCTGCTGGGCCGTGGCCCTCGGGACCTGGGTGGCCGCCGCCCGTACGCGCCGGCCCAACCCCGGCATGGCCCACGCCCTCGCCGGTGCGGTCGTGCTCGGCGTCGTCCTCGCGGCGCTGGTCTCCATCGCGGGCGATGCGAACCACATGAAGCTGGGCCTCAAGCTCGTGGTGGGCCTGGTGGCGCTGGTGCTGGGCTACCTCGCGCAGAAGAAGGGCCCCGAGACCCCCTCGGCCGTGTGGTTCGGCGTGCCCGCCGCGATCGTGGTGAACGTCTTCGTGGCCGTGCTCGTCTGAGGCGTCCCCCACCTCTCCCGCGCCTGTTCTCCGCGGCGCCGTCCCCACCCGGACCCGACAGCCTGCGGGCTGTCGGGTCCCTGCCTATCCTGGAACCCTCATGAGCTCACTCTTCGACGACCTCTCGCTGCCCGACGCCTTCCGCCGCCTTGACGGGGTGTCGGTGACCCCTGCACCGCCCCAGGGCGCGTCCCTCCGGGACGAGGACGTACCGCCCCGCGAGGACGAGGCCCCGCCCCGGGACGAGGACGTGCCGCCCGGCGAGGACGAGGCGCCGGACCCCGAGGCCGCGGGAGACCTCCTCGAGGCGGAGGCCGCCATCGCGCCGCCCCCGCCGGCCCCCGTGGCGGAGCCCTGGGCACCGGCCGGTGCGCACCCCGTCGCCGCCGCACCCGGCCTCGTCGAGCTCACCGACGGCCTCAACCCCGCCCAGCGCGAGGCGGTGGAGCATCGGGGCAGCCCGCTGCTGATCGTCGCGGGCGCCGGGTCCGGCAAGACCCGCGTTCTCACCCGTCGCATCGCGCACCTGCTGCGCAGCGGGGAGGCGATGCCCGGCGAGATCCTCGCGATCACCTTCACCAACAAGGCCGCCGCCGAGATGCGCGAGCGGGTGGGCGAGCTGGTGGGGCCCGTGGCGCGGAGCATGTGGGTCTCCACCTTCCACAGCGCGTGCGTGCGGATCCTGCGCCGCGACGCCGCCGCGGCCGGGCTCAAGAGCTCCTTCACCATCTACGACAGCCAGGACTCCCTGCGCCTGCTCACCACGATCTGCAAGGACCTCCAGCTCGACACCAAGAAGCACGCGCCCCGCGCCCTCGCCTCGCGGATCTCCACCCTGAAGAACGACCTGGTGGACCCGGTCGACTTCGCCGACCAGGCCGAGAGCGCGAAGAACCCCTTCGAGCGCACGCTCGCGACGATCTACACGAACTACACCGAGCGGCTCCGCCAGGCCAACGCGGTGGACTTCGACGACCTCATCGGCCTCACCGTCACGCTGCTGCGGGAGAACCCGGCGCTGCGCGAGGGGTATCGGCGCCGCTTCCGCCACCTGCTGGTGGACGAGTACCAGGACACCAACACCGCCCAGTACCAGCTGGTCCGCGAGCTGGTGGGGGACGACCCCCACGCCTCCCTCACCGTGGTGGGCGACTCCGACCAGTCGATCTACGCCTTCCGCGGCGCCACCATCCGCAACATCATCGAGTTCGAGCAGGACTTCCCCTCCGCCCGCACCATCGTGCTGGAGCAGAACTACCGCTCCACCCAGAACATCCTCACCGCCGCGAACGCCGTGATCGAGGAGAACGAGGGGCGGCGCAAGAAGAATCTGTGGACCGACCAGGGCGCCGGCGAGCGGATCACCCTGTACGTGGCGGACGACGAGCGGGAGGAGGCCCGCTACATCGGCCGGCAGATCGACGCGCTGGTCGACGACGGCCGCCGCGCCGGCGACATCGCGATCTTCTACCGCGCCAACGCCCAGTCCCGCGCGCTGGAGGACCAGCTGATCCGGGTGGGCCTGCCCTACCGGGTGGTGGGCGGCACGCGCTTCTACGAGCGGCGGGAGATCAAGGACGCGATCGCGTACCTGCAGGTGCTCACCAACCCTGCGGACGAGATCAACCTCCGCCGCATCCTCAACGTCCCCAAGCGCGGCATCGGCGACCGGGCCGAGGCCGTGATCGCGATGCTCGCCGAGCGTGAGCGGATCGGCTTCGGCGAGGCGCTGCGCCGTGCGGAGGAGGCGCCCGGCATCGCCACCCGCTCGCTGAACGCGGTGCGCACCTTCGTGGCGATGCTCGAGGACCTGCAGGAGCTCGCCGCCCAGGGCACCGGCCCGGCGGACCTTTTGGAGGCGATCCTGCAGCGCTCCGGCTACTACGCCGAGCTGCAGGGCAGCGACGACCCGCAGGACGAGTCCCGCCTGGAGAACCTCGCCGAGCTGATCAGCGTGGCCGCCGAGTTCGAGGCCCAGGTGGAGGAGGCGGACGCCGTGGCGAGCGAGGCCGAGGAGGACGAGCCCGCCGGGGCCGAGGTGGAACCCGCGGAGGCCGAGGGGACGCCCGACAGCGCCGCCGAGCCCGGCGAGGACATCGCCCCGGACGCCGCGCTCACCGCACCGGACGATCCGGAGGCCTCCCTGGTGGACCGCTTCCTGGAGAAGGTCTCGCTGGTGGCCGACGCGGACCAGATCCCGGGGGAGGAGGACCAGTTCGTCACTCTCATGACGCTGCACACCGCCAAGGGGCTCGAGTTCCCGGTGGTGTTCCTCACCGGCATGGAGGACGGCACCTTCCCCCACAACCGCACCCTCAGCGACCCCGAGGAGCTCGAGGAGGAGCGGCGCCTGGCCTACGTGGGCATCACCCGCGCGCGCGAGAAGCTGTACCTCACCCGGGCGCAGATGCGGGCGATGTGGGGTCAGACCCAGTACATGCCCGCCAGCCGCTTCCTCGACGAGGTGCCCGAGCCCGTGCTCGACGTGGCGCGCGCCGGCTCCACGCTCAGCGGCGCGGGATTCGGCGGGACCGGGGGCGGTGCCGGGGGCGGCGGCTACGGCGGGGGATCCGGCGGCGGCCGGGGCCCCTCCTTCAGCGGGGGCATCGGCGGTGGGCGCAGCGACGTCAAGCGCCCCAGCATGGGCTCCGGCCGACGTGCCACACCGGTGGAGAAGCTGCCGCAGCTGGCGGTGGGGGACCGGATCACCCACGACTCCTTCGGCATGGGCACCGTCACCGAGGTGGCCGGGCAGGGGGAGAAGACACAGATCGAGGTGCAGTTCAAGGCGCCGCACGGCACCAAGCGACTGGTGCTGCGCTACGCCGCGATCACGAAGCTCTGAGCGCCCCGGCCAGGACGTTCTGCGCGCCGGTCAGCCCGTGACCACCAGCTCTACCTCGATGCCCTCGGGGTCCTCGCCGTACCAGGCGGTGTGGTCCTCGCCGCCGGCGTGCGGGTAGCGCTCGGCGAACAGCTCTCGCCAGCCGTGGGCCGGGCCGTGCGCGCGGATCTCGTCGAGCAGCGCGCGGTCGCGGACGCGCAGGGCCAGGTGGTTCATGCCGGGGCCGCACCGCTGCGCCCGTGTGCCGCGCACGTCCGCGGACTGCTCGAGCACCAGGTAGGAGTCGTCGCGGTGGCGCCAGATCCGCCCCAGGTCCCAGCCGTCGACCCGTTCCGCCGTCCACCCCAGAGCGGTCATCAGCCAGTGCCAGGCCGGCTCGGAGACGGCGAGGTCCGCCGTCCACAGCTCGAGGTGGTGCAGGCCGGAGGAGGGCGCGGGGGAGCTCATGCGGCGACGGTACCGCGAGGACGGGGCCGCGGGGCGCGCGGAGACGCGGCCCCGGCGGCGGGTCCGCTCAGGCGGTCACCCGGATCAGCGCCCGAGCGCCCCGCTCCATCTCCACGAAGGAGTGGTTCACGGCCGTGTAGGTGCCCGGCTCGTCGAACTCGAGCTCCACGAACCCGCCCTGCGCGGCGGCGAGGTCGAGCGACTGGGCACCGCCGGCGGTGTCGTTCTCGGGCCGCAGCAGATACTCGCCCTCCTTGAAGACCGTGTCGAACACCCCGCCCACCACGTGGAAGGAGATCCCGCGGGAGGGTCCCGCGGCGAGCACCCACAGGCGCACCCGCTCGCCCACCCTCGCCTCGAGCGGGGCGTGGACGTACTGGGTGGCGTGCCCGTTGAAGACCGTGACGTCGGGGCGCTCGGTCGCGATCTTCGCCGTGCTCACCGGGTGGGCGCCCTCGTGCACGGCGTCCTCGTGCCCGGGCGCGCCCTCGGGGATCAGATAGTGCTCGGACTGGACCAGCACGTACTCCCTGTCCGCCGGGGCGAGCCCGGCCGGCGTCACCACCAGCGCGCCGATCATCCCTGCGGAGAGGTGCACCGTCATCGGCATCGTCGAGCAGTGGTAGAGCCAGATCCCTGCGTGCTCGGTGGTGATCGCGTAGGTGAGGCTCTCCCCGGGCGGGATCGTGCGCATCACCTCGTCGGGGGCGGCCCGGCCCGCGTGCAGGTCCAGGGAGTGGCCCATCATGCCGTGGTTGACGAGGTCGACGGTGAGCCGCGCCCCGATCTCCGAGCGAAGCACCGGTCCCACGACGGTGCCCCCGTAGGTCATCGCCTCCATCGTCACACCGGGCGCGATCTCCACGGGCAGGTCCTGCACCTCGAGGGTGAGGCGCTGCTCGGCGCCCGCTGGCTCCGGCAGGCGCGCGTCCCTCACCGTGTGCGTGTCGCCGGGGGCCGCCTGGAGGTCGGCGCGCACGGGGGCGAGCTCGTCGGCGGCCGGTGCGGCGTCCCCGCTGCCCGCGGGCGCGGCGGCCGCGCCGACGGCGACGACGGTGAGCACCATGCCCATCGCGCGATGGCCGACGATCGAGCACCAGCCCTCGACGTCCTCGGTGATCACGCCGGCCTCGACCGTCATCGCGTCCCCCGGCTGCAGGCGGCCGGAGGTGGCGCCCGTGGCGAGGACGAGGTCGTGCACCTCGTGGGGATCGTCGTTGCGCAGCTCCACCACCAGCGCGTTCCCGGCGGGGACCTCGAGCCGGTCCGGGGTGAAGCGCATGTCCGCCATGCTCACCGCGAGGGTGGTGGTCTCCCCGGTGGATGCGACCGTGCCCGCGCTCCCCGTGCCCGCGGTGCCGCCGTCGGCGGTGCGCGCGGCGGCGACGGCGCCGCCTGCACGATCGAGGGCGCCGCCCAGCGCCGTGACGCCGAGCACGGACCCGGCGCCGAGCAGCACCCCCGTGAGGGAGCGCCGGTCCATGCGCCGCTCCTCCGCGGCGACCCGCGCCCGCACCCGGGCGGGGGAGCTCTCCGCGGCGGGGGAGCGGGCGCCCGGCGGGGCACCGGCCGACCCGCCGGCCGGGGACCCCGCGGCAGCGCCCGACGGGGCACCGGGAAGCCCATCAGCCGGGGCGCCGGGGAGTCCGTCGGCCGGAGTGCCGGGGCCGGGCGTCCCGGACGGGGCGGGCAGGGCGACGCCGCGGTGACGGATCCCGGCCCGCACCCCCAGGACCATCAGCACCACGAAGCTCACCAGCACCGCGACGGCGAGCAGGGAGACGAGCACGCGGGAGAGGGAGCCGAAGCCGGCCACCTCCGCGGTGCCGAGCGTGAGCGCGGAGAACACCGCGTCGGCCCAGGTCGTCCCGACCCCGGCCAGCACGAACAGCGCTAGGGCGAGGTTGTAGCCGACCACGCGCACCACCGCTCCGCGGCTCATCATCTCCAGCGCCGCCTTCGTGGAGCGGGGCCCGCCGCGGAGGCTCACCGGCAGCAGATGGCTCATCGCCCCGAACAGCACCTGCAGCAGGAACCCGGCGACGAACGGCACGGTGAGCCGCTGCGCCTCGGCGGCGGCCAGCGAGGAGGCGAGCTGTGCATCGGCCGAGCCCCACCACAGGACCAGCAGCGCGATCACGGCGAGCACGAACCAGCCCGCGCCCGCGGCGATCGAGAGGACCGGGAACAGCGACAGCGGTGTGCTGCGCTCCTGCCGGGCGGAGCGCAGCGCGAGCCGCACCAGCGTCACGGCGAGCCAGGCGAAGCAGCCGAGGTAGATCAGCACGAGCACCGCACCGAGCAGGGCGGAGCCGATCAGCGCGGCGACCGTCGCGCCCAGCACCGCCAGGAACATGCCCTGCAGGCCCTTCGCGGCCCGCTGCGCGGCGACCAGCTCGATCTTCGTGCGCAGCACGGTGGGCCAGAGCGTCAGCAGAGTGCCGCTCACCGTGATCCCCACGAAGCCGAGCAGGTTCACCACCTGGTGGGCGAGCAGCAGCCGCCCCTGCCACGGCTCGCCCGGCCCGAACGCCATGAGCGCACCGAGCGTCGCGCCGACGGGGAGCAGGGACGCCGCCGCGATGTAGGCGGTGACCGTGAACCGGAAACGGGCGGCGATCGCGGCCCGCAGCTGCGCGCCGAGCGCCGCCGCGTACCAGACCAGCGCCGACGAGACCATCAGCGCGCCGAGCACCACCAGCCACGGCCAGGAGGGGAGCATCCCCGCGATCGTGACGACGATGCCCGCGGTGAGCAGGCGGATCCGCTGCAGCTGGCGTGTCCGCGCCTCCTCCCCGAGACGGACCTTCAGCAGCGCCTCGGTGACGTGCTGCCCCCACACCAGGATCGAGGTCGTGATGATCCCCAGCGTCACCATGTGCACCATCAGCCAGCGCGACTGCGGCAGCCAGCGGTGCACGAACACCACCACGATCAGCACCGCCATCCACATCAGGATCGGGCGGGAGGCCCGGCGGTGCCAGGCCCCGCGGTCCAGCGCCGCCGGCCCGGCATCGGCGGGGCGGGCGGACGAAGGGGACACGGAGGGCATGATCACCTCGGGACGACGCCCCGGCCAGGGCGGCGGGCGACCGGTCGGGAGGGAGCAGAGACCTCTCCAGGGTAGGTCCGGTGCCCGTGGCGTGGCGGTGGCGTTGGTCCCTGCCGCGGCAGTGCGGCCGTGCGATGCGCCGGGGGAGGGGGCGAGCCGCCCCGCCGGAGCAGCCCTCCTGCGGGACCGGCTCTCCCGCCGGGACAGCCCTCCTGCGGGACCGGCTCTCCTGCCGGAGCATCCCACCTGCGGGACCGGCGCGCCCGAGGGATCAGCCCGTGTGCGGGCTCAGCGCTCGCCCGGGTCCGGGGTCGCCTCGACGGCGTCCCGGCTCCGCTTCCACTGCGCGTACAGTCCCGCGCCGAAGCTCGCCGCGACGATCACGCCCACCACGATCAGCACCGTGGTGAACGGGATCGGGATCCCGGCGGCGGCGAGCACGGCCCAGATCGCCACCAGGGAGATGCCGATCAGCAGGGCGTCGCGCAGGGCGCGCAGGACCCGCGGCACGATGCGCGCCCCCGAGACCCGGCGCTGCGCCACCGTGTAGTAGGCGGCGGCGTCCTTCACCAGGCGGTCCGTGTCCACCGCAGGGCGGTCGGCGGTGGCGGTGCGCGTGGGGGGCCGCCCGGTCTCCCGCTGCGGGGTGCGGCGGGTCTGCGTGCTCGGCGACGGCGCGCGCTCGCCGCGCGCCTCGTCGGCCGCGGGCTCCCGGTCGCGGCGGTCCTCGTCCTCCGGACGACGGCGGGGCCGCTCCTCGTCCTCCTCGGACCGGCGGCGCGGGCGGTCGTCGTCCCGTCGCCCCTCGTCGAGGGCGCGCCCGGCGGCGCGCACGTACCCTCCCGCCCGGTCCGAGGCCCGACGCGCCGCGTCCCGCGCCTCGGGCGCCTGGCGGCGGGCGGTGTTGCGAGCGGCCTTCGCGTAGGTCCTCCAGTCGGCCATGACGTCTCCTCGCCTCAGCGGTCCAGGTCGCGGGTGCGGCGGCGCGGGCCGTCCTGCGCAGAGCGCGGGTCGAACTCCCGATCGTCCTCGCGGAAGCGGATGTCCCCGCCGCCGCGCGACTCGCGCCGGGGCCGCGGGTGCCGTGCGCGATGCTCCTGCCAGTAGGACAGCCCCACGTTCAGCGCCAGCGTGATCCCCACCGACAGCAGGAAGCCGGCGAAGGTGGAGCGCACGCCCACCAGGCGCAGCAGCACGAACAGGACGCCGATCGCGACGACGCTGAAGCCGAGGTGATCGCGCACGCGCTGGACGAGGCTGCGGGAGCGTGGACTCATCCCCTCATCGTAGACGCCGTCTCTGGACGCGCGACGGTGCGGATCCGGGCACGGCCCCGGCCCGGGGAGAGCGTGAGTGAGACTCCCCGCACACCTGCTCTCCTGGCTCGCTCCGTGAGACGGACGCGTTACGCTGAGCGTGTTCCCAGGGGTGGCATCGAGGCCAGTGCGGCCTGCCGCCCACTGCCGAGATCGAGAGGAAAGCACCCCGTGGACCTGTATGAGTACCAGGCCCGCGATCTCTTCGAGAAGCACGGCGTCCCCGTGCTCGGAGGAGTCGTCGCGGAGGATCCCGCAGCCGCCAAGGCCGGAGCCGAGCAGCTCGGCACCCCGGTCGTCGTCGTCAAGGCCCAGGTGAAGACCGGTGGCCGCGGCAAGGCCGGCGGCGTGAAGATCGCCAAGTCGCCCGAGGAGGCGGAGGCGCAGGCCTCCGAGATCCTCGGCATGGACATCAAGGGCCACACCGTGCACCGCGTGATGATCGCCGCCGGTGCGGACATCGCCGAGGAGTTCTACTTCTCGCTGCTGCTGGACCGCGCGAACCGCAACTACCTGGCGATGTGCTCCGTCGAGGGCGGCATGGAGATCGAGCAGCTCGCCGTGGAGCGCCCGGACGCCCTTGCCCGCGTGGCGGTGGACCCGAACGTGGGCATCGACGAGGCCAAGGCCCAGGAGATCGTCGCCGCCGCGAAGTTCGACGCCGAGACCGGTGCGAAGGTCGCCCCCGTGCTGCAGAAGCTGTGGGACGTCTACAAGAACGAGGACGCCACCCTGGTCGAGGTGAACCCGCTGGTGAAGACCGGCGCCGGCGACATCGTGGCCCTGGACGGCAAGATCACCCTCGACGACAACGCCGAGTTCCGCCACGAGGACCACGCCGAGCTCGTGGACGTCACCTCCGAGGACCCGCTGGAGACCAAGGCCAAGGCCCTGGACCTCAACTACGTCAAGCTCGACGGCGAGGTGGGCATCATCGGCAACGGTGCGGGCCTGGTCATGTCCACCCTGGACGTGGTCGCCTACGCCGGCGAGGAGCACGGCGTGAAGCCGGCGAACTTCCTCGACATCGGCGGCGGCGCGAGCGCCGAGGTGATGGCCAACGGGCTCGACGTGATCCTCGGCGACGAGCAGGTCTCCGGCGTGTTCGTCAACGTCTTCGGCGGCATCACCGCGTGCGACGCGGTCGCCAACGGGATCGTCGGCGCGCTGAAGAAGCTCGGCGACGCGGCCACCAAGCCGCTCGTGGTCCGCCTCGACGGCAACAACGTCGAGGAGGGCCGGAAGATCCTCGCGGACTTCGCCCACCCGCTCGTCACCCAGGCCGACACGATGGACGGCGGCGCCGCGAAGGTCGCCGAGGCCGCCGCCGCAGGAAAGTGAGCAGCACCCGACATGTCTATCTTCCTTGATGAGAACAGCAAGGTCATCGTCCAGGGCATGACGGGCTCGGAGGGCATGAAGCACTCCCAGCGCATGCTCGACTCCGGCACGAACATCGTCGGCGGCGTGAACCCGCGCAAGGCCGGCCAGTCGGTCTCCTTCGAGGGCGGCACCGAGGTGCCCGTCTTCGGCTCTGTCGCCGAGGCGATGGAGGCCACCGGCGCGAACGTCTCGGTGGTCTTCGTGCCGCCGAAGTTCGCCAAGGCCGCCGCGATCGAGGCGATCGACGCCGCGATCGAGCTCCTGGTGATCATCACCGAGGGCATCCCGGTCAAGGACTCCGCCGAGTTCTTCAACTACTCGCAGTCCAAGGGCACCACCCGCATCATCGGGCCGAACTGCCCGGGCCTGATCAGCCCCGGGAAGTCCAATGCGGGCATCACCCCCTCGAACATCACCGGTGCGGGGAAGCTGGGCCTGGTCTCCAAGTCCGGCACCCTCACCTACCAGATGATGTTCGAGCTCTCCGACATCGGCTTCACCACCGCCATCGGCATCGGCGGCGACCCGGTCATCGGCACCACGCACATCGATGCGCTCGAGGCGTTCGAGAACGACCCCGACACCGCCGGCATCGTGATGATCGGCGAGATCGGCGGCGACGCCGAGGAGCGCGCGGCCGAGTACATCAAGGCCCACGTCACCAAGCCGGTCGTCGGCTACGTCGCGGGCTTCACCGCCCCCGAGGGCAAGACGATGGGCCACGCCGGCGCCATCGTCTCCGGCTCCGCCGGCACCGCCCAGGCGAAGAAGGAGGCCCTCGAGGCCGCGGGCGTGAAGGTGGGCAAGACCCCCACCGAGACCGCCGATCTCATGCGCGAGATCATCAAGGGTCTCTCCTGATCGACGTGCTGCGAGGTACGAGCGGCAGGAGATCAGGCAGACAGCTCGCCTGATCCCTCCCGCCCAGCGCTCCTGCGCGCGAGGCCGACGTGCCCCGGACCCGTACGGGTCCGGGGCACGTCGTCGTCCGCGGGGCGGTGCCGTGGCCCGATGGGAAGGACCCAGGCGCTGAGTCGTTCCGGACCGCAGGAGCGGGACGCGGATCTCCTCCGGGCGGAGGAGGCGCCCCACGCGGCGGCGGTACAGGATCGGAGCATGACTGCAGCTCCCGCCAGCCGCTCCGCCCCCGTCGACCGAGAACCTGGCGCAGGCCGCCCGGCACCTGCCGATGAACCCGCGCCCAGCGGCCGGCCCGCCCCCGCGGACCGCCCCGTCGTCGTCGGCATCCTGCTGGCGCTGTTCGTCCTCGCGATCGCGGTGACGGCCTGGCGCCATCCCGACGGGGTGGTGGTCTCCCGTGATCCCGGCTACGCCCCGATGCCGGTCCTCCTCCTGCTCGTCCCGGCACTGGCCGCGATGGCGCTCACCGCGCTGCTTCCGCGGGGGCGCGGCGCGGCGGAGCTGGGCGTGCGGCGAGGTTCCGCCCTGCGCGCCGAGACGGCGGTGCTGCTGGGCCTGGTCCTCGCCTTCCCGCTGCTCGTGCCGCTGCTGCCCACGGGCGAGGACTACGTGCTGGTGAAGGCCGCGCTGTTCCTGCTGGTCCCGTCGGTCGTGCTCGCGCTGTCCGCCCGGCGCAGAGGCGCCTCGCTCATGATCCGACGACCCGAGGTCGGCTCAGCGGTGATCGCACTGCCCGCCCTCGTGCTGGGCGTGCTCTCTACCGTCGGCCCCTTCTCCTCGGGGGCCCCGCGAGCTGGCCGCCCCTCGAGGTCCTGCTGATCGCGGCGACGGCGACCGCGATCACCGCCGGTCTCGGCGAGGAGCTCATCTACCGCCGCTTCCTGCAGACCCGCCTCGAGGCGCTGCTCGGCCCGTGGACCGGACTGCTGCTCGCCTCGCTGCTGTTCGGCCTCATGCACGTCCTCAGCCACGGGGGAGGGGCCTGGTGGGAGAGCGCCGCGCAGGTGATCGCGCTGCAGGGCACCACCGGGATCGCGCTGGGCCTGATGTGGCGGCGCTGGCGACGGCTGTGGGTGTGCGTCCTCGCGCACGTCCTGCTCAACGGCCTCGGGGTGCTGCTCCACCTCCTGGGGCTGCTGGGGTGAGGGCAGGGTGGGGAGCCGCGACCAGGGGATCCGTCGGTCCGATCCGACGCCGTCCCCGCTCGGCCCGGGGCGAACGGGGCGTCCGACGTCGGCACGCCGGATAAGCTGGTCGTCGCCAGTCGCGCCGACCGAGGAGGGCCTGTGTCCGGAGATCTCATCGACACCACCGAGATGTACCTGAAGACGGTGTTCGAGCTCCACGAGGCCGGGATCGCCCCGATGCGCGCCCGCATCGCCGAGCGGCTCGGGCACTCGGGCCCCACCGTCTCCCAGACCGTCGCCCGGATGGAGCGCGACGGGCTGCTGCACCTCGACGACCAGCGCCGCATCCGGCTCACCGCGCAGGGCACCGAGGTCGCCACCGACGTGATGCGCAAGCACCGCCTCGCCGAACGGCACCTGCTGGACGTGATCGGACTCGACTACGCCCATGTGCACGAGGAGGCGTGCCGCTGGGAGCACGTCATGAGCCTCGAGGTCGAAAAGCGGCTCGCCCAGCAGATGACGCCCCCCTACGTGGACCCCTACGGCAACCCGATCCCCGGCCTCGCGGCCCTCGGCATCGAGGAGACCGAGGCCACCCGGGCGGGTAAAGAGCCGTCCGGCCCGGTGCGCGAGCTGAGCGAGGCCGTCGCCGACGGGCAGAGCCTGCAGGTGCGCCTGGCCCGGATCGGGGAGCGGGTGCAGAGCGACGTCCCCCTGCTCGGCGAACTCGCACGTCACGGCATTCTTCCCGGAGCCGAGATCGGTGCGGAGCGCGTGGGCGCCAGCATCGTGCTGCGCGGTCCCGAGGGGGGCGAGGTGGCGGTCGACGACGTCGTGGCGGATCAGCTCCATGTGACCTCCGTCGCGGCCGGGTAAAGTCTCCGTCAAGCTCTCCCCAGAACCTTCCCGTCAGGCTGACCATTCCGGCGCACGGCGCCTAGGGTCGAGGGCGTGCCGAGGCGAGAAGAGCCTCGACATTCCCCCCGGAGAGCCCCATCGCGCACCGGGACGGGAGGCGAGACGTCCATCGCGCGAGGGCAGTGCCCCGGGGCTGGGAGCTATACGTGTCGATGACTGCGAACCACACCCACCGCCGCGCCATGCGCACCGTGACCCCGATGTCGCGGGCCGGTCGCGCCGGGGCCGGTGCTGCGATGGCCGCCGCGATGCTGTTCGGCGGCGCCTCCGCCGCCACCGCGGAGCCCCAGGCCGACGCTCCGCAGGCAGACGTCACCCAGGCCGATTCCTCCTCGGCCGTCGCGGGCACCGCCGTCACCCCGGTGGGCATCCCGGCCGCCGAGGTGGCCGAGGACGAGGACGTCGAGCCCTCGCTCGCCCCCGCCCCCGAGGTCGGCACCATCAGCATCGAGGTGGGCCCCACGGAGGAGGAGATCGCCGCCGCCGAGGCCGCTGCCGAGGCCGAGCGCCAGGCCGCCGAGGAGGCCGCCGCGCAGGAGGCCGCCGAGCAGGAGGCCGCGTCCTCCTCGCAGTCCACCGAGACCCGTCAGGACGACTCCTCCTCCCGCTCCGAGGAGCGCTCCAGCAGCTCCGACTCCTCCGAGTCGCAGGAGTCCTCCTCGTCCTCCGAGTCCTCGCAGGAGTCGGCCCCGGCGCCGTCCGCCGCCAAGGGCAGCTCCATCCTCGCCACCGCCCGCTCCGGCATCGGCACCCCGTACGTCTACGGCGGCACCTCCCCGTCCGGCTGGGACTGCTCCGGCTTCGTGCAGTGGGTCTACGCGCAGCACGGCATCAGCCTCCCGCGCGGTGCCGCCGCCCAGGCCGCGGCCGGCACGGTCATCCCCCGTTCCGAGGCCCGTCCCGGCGATCTGGTCTACAAGCCCGGTCACATCGGCATCTACGCCGGCGGCAACCAGTTCGTCGACGCCGGCAACTCTCGCGTCGACACCTCCGAGCGCAACATCTACTCCGGCAGCTGGACCTTCATCCGCATCGGCTGAGTCCCGCGCCCCGGCGGCCCCGCACCTTCCCGGTGCGGGGCCGCCCGCGTGCCGGGGCACGAGCGCGCCGCCGCCGGGAGTCCCAGGCGACGGCGGTAGCGTGGGGGCCGTGTCCACCGTTCGTGATCTCCTCGCCCTCGCCCTGCTGCTCGGCGCCCTGGTGCTGGGGGCCCTGTGGCTGCCGGCCACGTGGCTCCACGACCACGTGGTCGAGAAGGACGGCTTCCTCGCGGTCACCGTGCCGCTCGCCGAGGACCCGGCCTTCCAGAGCACGTTGAGCGACAGCGCCGTGGAGGTCGTGGTCGGCGACGAGCGCGTGCCCGGCTGGGCCCAGGAGAGGCTCACCCCGCTCGCCGAGGAGCAGGCCGCCCGACTCACCGGAACCGAGGTGTACGCCACGATGTGGGAGGAGACGATGGGGGAGCTGCACGACGCCCTGTTCACCCCTGGTGACTCCCCGCTCGACGTGGACCTCGCCCCCGCGATCGACCGGATCCTCGCGCCCGTCGAGGAGAACCTCCCCGTCGAGATCCCGCGCCCGGAGAGCACCACCGTCACCCTCGCCACGATCCCGGACGTCGCCCTGCTGCCCGGCGTCTCGGCCCTCACCCCGTGGGCGAGCCTCGCCGGTGCCGCCGCCGGGGTGCTGGTGCTGCTCGCACTGCTGGTGGGACGGCACCGACGCACCCTGCTCGCCCTGGCCGGCCTGGGCGGCGTGCTCGCCGGGGCGGGCGTGTGGTGGCTGGGCACGAACATCGCGCGCGTGGTGCCGGACTCCGTGGACAGGGCCCTGTTCCTCGGACCGATCGTGGAGGAGTTCGAGGCGCTGTTCCGCCCGGCGATGGTCTCGCAGGGCGTGATCCTGCTCGGGGCGGGCGCCCTGGTGGCCGCGCTCGGCCTGGTGCTGATGGGGCTGCACCGCCGCTGAGGGCCCGCCCGGGACCGTCAGGGGCCGGCCACGGCCCGTCGAGGCCGCCGGGGCCCGCCCGGCAGCCCGGTCAGAGCATCCCGAGCCGCTCGAAGGCGGTGACGATGCCGTGCTCGAGAGGACCGGGCACGGTGGCGCCGCCCGCCGCCTCCAGCACCTCCGGCCCCGCGCCGTCCACCGCGAGCGCGGTGCCCACCGCGCGCAGCATGCCCAGGTCGTTCCGGCCGTCGCCGATGCCCACCGTCGCGCTCATGTCGACGCCCAGGTGCGCGGCGACCCGCCGCACGCCGTCGGCCTTGTCGAGGCGGCGCAGGTGCAGCTCGCCGGAGGCCGCGCCCGGACTGATCGAGTTGGGCAGCGCGCCCACCTCGGGCCCGATCTCCTCGGCCAGCGCCTCCACGTCCCGCGGGGAGCCCCACACGGAGATCTTCGCGAAGGAGCGGGAGGCGGGCTCCTCGGTGACGTCGAGCGCATCGAGCAGGTCCCGCAGGCCGCGCCCCCGACCCGGCACCGCGGTCGCCTCCTGTCGCTCCCGTCCGCGCAGCTCGCGGGCGGCGCGCTCGGTGCACACCAGCGCGTCGGGGGTCTCCAGCACGAAGGGCACCTCGTGGTGCTGCAGCACCTCGACGGCCCTGCGCCCCAGCGCCTCCGGGAAGCGGTGATCCTCCAGCAGCTCGTCCCCGACGCGCACCCATGCCCCCGCCGAGGCCACCACGCCGTCGAACACCTCCGCGACGTCGGCGGCGACGATCGAGGCGCTGCGGCCTGTGCACAGCAGCACGGCGTGACCCGCCGCGCGGGCACGCACCACGGCCTCGGCATGGGCGTGGGGCATCACGCCCTCATGGGCGAGGGTGCCGTCGAAATCTATGAACACGCAGCGGCGATCGGCCACGGACGCTCCTTCGGTGCAGGTGGGGGAGGAGACCCCAGCCTATGCGAGCGCGGCGCAGGAGGCCGCGGCCCCGGCGGGGAGAGCGGTCTCGGGGCGGGCCTGCGCCCGCGGGAGGCCGACGGGGGCGCGTCCGCTCAGCGCCGACGGTGCAGGCTCGCGCGCACCGAGACGGTCACGGAGAGCGCGGCGCCGGCATCGGAGAGCGCGAGGGCGCGGGGGTCCACGTGCCGGGCGCTGGGCGTCATCGCCACCAGGTCCCGGCGCCCGGCCCCGTCGAGGGTGACCTGCAGGCGCAGGTCGCGGGTCTCCTCGGCGGCGAAGTGCGGGGCCAGCGCCGCCGCGAGGCGCTCCTCCTTGCGCGGATCGGGCCGCACCATCCCCGGGACGCTCGCGCGCAGCTCCGCGAGATGGTCCTCGGCGGGGCGCACCACCAGCAGCAGCCCCTCGGGCCGCAGCACGCGCGCGAACTCCGGTGGGTTCCGGGGCGCGAACACGTCCATCACCAGATCCGCGGCGGCGTCGGCCAGCGGGAAGCGGGAGAACACGTCCCATCCGGCCGCGGCCGCCCGCTCGTGGGCGCGGGCGGCGAAGCGCAGCGCGCGGGCCGCGGTGTCCACCCCCAGGCCCCACGCCCGCGGCACCCGCTCCAGCACCCCGCCGAGGTGGTAGCCGGTGCCGCAGCCGATGTCGAGCACGCGCGGGGAGGGGCGGGCGGCGAGCGCCTCCGCGGCGAGATCCGCCACCAGGGACCGCAGCGGGGCGTAGGCGCCGGTGGCGAGGAAGGAGTCCCGGGCACGGGCCATGGCATCGTCATCGGCGGAGGTGGCGGTCCCGCCCGCCAGGAGCGAGACGTACCCCGCCCGGGCGAGATCGAAGCTGTGCCCCTGCGGGCAGCGCAGCACCCGCTCGTGCTGGGAGAGCCCGGCGGCGCAGTGGGGGCAGCGCAGCAGCGGCAGCCAGGGGGCGAGGGCGGCGGGGACGGGGCGGGGCACGAGGCTCAGAGTACGACGGGGCCCCGGCCCCTCACGCCCGCACGTACTGCCGCAGGTGCTCCCCGGTGAGGGTGGAGCCGTCGGCCACCAGCTGCGCCGGGGTCCCCTGGAAGACGATGCGTCCGCCGACCGCCCCGGCCCCCGGGCCCAGGTCGATGAGGTGGTCGGCATGCGCCATCACGGCCTGGTGGTGCTCGATGACGATCACCGACTTCCCGGAGTCGACCAGGCGGTCCAGCAGGGCCAGCAGCTGGTCCACGTCGGCCAGGTGCAGCCCGGCGGTGGGCTCGTCCAGCACGTAGAGCCCGCCCGTGTCGCCCAGATGGGTGGCGAGCTTCAGGCGCTGGCGCTCGCCGCCCGAGAGCGTGGTGAGGGGCTGGCCGATGGTGAGGTAGCCCAGTCCCACCTCCTCCAGATGCCCCAGCACCCGCGCCGCGGCGGGCACCGAGGAGCGCTCCGCGGTGAGCAGCTCCCGCGCGGCGGTGACCGACATGCCCAGCACCTCGGCGATGTTCCGACCGCCGAAGGTGTGCTCCAGCACGTCCGCGCGGAAGCGGCGCCCCTCGCACTCCTCGCACAGGGTCTCGACGGTCTCCATGAACCCGAGCTCGGTGACGATCACCCCGGCCCCCTTGCACACCGGGCAGGCGCCCTCGGAGTTGTTCGAGAACAGGGCGGGCTTGACCCCGTTCGCGGCGGCGAACGCCTTCCTCAGCGGGTCCAGCAGGCCGGTGTAGGTGGCGGGGTTCGAGCGGCGCGAGCCGCGGATCGCCGTCTGGTCCACCACGATCGCGCCGGCGTCCTTCGGCATCGAGGAGTGCACCAGGGTGCTCTTGCCGGAGCCGGCCACGCCGGTCACCACGGTGAGCACCCCCAGCGGGACGTCCACGTCCACGGACTGCAGGTTGTGCGTCGCGGCGCCGCGGATCGGCAGCACCCCGGTGGCCTCGCGCACCGTCGGCTTGAGCCGCACCCGGCGGTCGAGGTGCTCGCCGGTGAGGGTGCCGGAGGCGCGCAGGCCCGGCAGATCGCCCTCGTACTGCACGGTCCCGCCGTCGGCGCCGGCCCGCGGGCCGAGGTCGACGATGTGGTCGGCGATCGCGATGGTCTCCGGCTTGTGCTCGACCACCAGCACCGTGTTGCCCTTGTCCCGCAGATCCTCCAGCAGCGAGTTCATGGTCGCGATGTCGTGCGGGTGCAGGCCGATGGTCGGCTCGTCGAACACGTAGGTGACGTCGGTGAGGGCGGAGCCGAGGTGGCGGATCATGCGGGTGCGCTGCGACTCGCCGCCGGAGAGGGTGCCGGAGGGGCGGTTCAGCGAGAGGTAGCCCAGCCCGATCCGCACGAAGGCGTCCAGCGGGGCGGAGAGGTTCGTGAGCAGCGGGGCGACCGTCGGCCCGTGGTGCGCGGTGCGCAGCGACTCCACCCACGCCGCCAGCTCGGTGATCTGCAGCGCGGTCGCGTCCGCGATGGAGAGGCCGTCGATCCGTGAGGTGCGTGCGTGCTCGGCGAGCCGGCTGCCCTCGCAGTCCGGGCACACCACGAACTTCACCGCCCGGTCCACGAACGCCCGGATGTGGGGCTGCATCGCGTCGCGGTCCTTGGAGAGCATGGACTTGCGGATCTTCGGGATCAGGCCCTCGTAGGTCATCTTCGTGCCGTCGATGTCCACCTTCGTGGGCTCCTTGTACAGGAAGTCGTGGCGCTGGCGCGTCGTGAAGGTGCGGATCGGCCTGTCGGAGGGGAAGAAGCCGGAGCGCGCGAAGACCTTCACGTACCAGCCGCCCGGTGCGTAGTTCGGGATCGTGAACGGCCCCTCGTCCAGCGACTTGTCCTCGTCGAACAGCTCGGCGAGGTCCACGTCCGAGATCTCGCCCATGCCCTCGCAGCGCGGGCACATGCCGCCCACTCGCGAGAAGGTGGTCTTCTCCGCGATGGTGCTGGCCCCCTTCTGCACCGTCATCGCGCCGCTGGCGGTGACCGAGGGGACGTTGAAGGAGTAGGCGCCCGGCCCGCCCACGTGCGGCTGGGCGAGCGTGGCGAACAGGGTCCGCAGGTGCGCGTCGGCGTCGGTGACGGTGCCCACCGTGGAGCGCACGTTCGCGCCCATCCGCTCCTGGTCCACGATGATCGCGGTGGTCAGGCCCTGCAGCTCGTCCACGTCCGGCCGGGCCAGGGAGGGCATGAAGCCCTGCAGGAAGGCGCTGTAGGTCTCGTTGATCATCCGCTGCGACTCCGCGGCGATGGTGCTGAACACGAGGGAGCTCTTGCCCGAGCCGGAGACGCCCGTGAACACCGTCAGGCGCCGCTTGGGCAGGTCCAGGGAGATGTCGCGGAGGTTGTTCTCGCGGGCGCCGCGCACCCGGATCACGTCGTGGGCATCAGCGGGGTGGACGGCGGTCATGGCGTGGCTCCTCCGGCACGGCGATCGCGCGGGCTCCCCGCGCGAGCAACAGTGTGCCACCGGCCCCGGCCGGGACGACTAGCCTGGGCGGGTGAACGATGAGACCCACTACGACATCGCCCTGATCGGCTCCGGCTCCGCGAACTCGTTCCCCGGCCCGGGGCTCGAGGACCGCCGCATCGTCCAGATCGACCGGGGGGTGGGGCCGGAGCGCGTGTTCGGCGGCACCTGCCTGAACCTGGGATGCATCCCCACGAAGATGTTCGTGCACACCGCGGACCTCGCCAGCACGCCCGCGGAGGCGCACCGCTTCGGCCTCTCCGAGCAGCTCACCGGGGTGAACTGGCCCGCGATCCGCGACCGGATCTTCGACCGCATCGACCCGATCTCCACAGGCGGCGAGGGCTACCGGCGCGACCACCAGGACAATGCGAACCTCACCCTGCTGCGCGGCACCGCCCGTCTCACCGGACCCCGCTCCCTCACGGTCGCCGGGCAGGACGGCACCGAGCACCGGATCAGCGCCGACACCGTGGTGCTCGGCGCCGGGTCACGCCCCGAGCTGCCCCCGATCGACGGCCTCGCCGAGGCGGCCCCGCACACCTCGGACACGATCATGCGGATCGAGAGCCTCCCCGCCTCCCTCGCGATCCTGGGCTCCGGCGTGGTCGCCGTGGAGATGGCGCACGTGTTCGCCTCCCTCGGCGTCGAGGTCACGCTCATCGCCCGGTCGCAGCGGGTGCTGCGCGCCGCCGACGCGGACGTCTCCGCCCGCCTCACCGAGATCCTCGGCGAACGGCTGCGGCTCGAGAAGGGCGTGACCACCACCTCGGTGCGCCGCACCGAGACGGGGGTGGAGCTGCGCGGCGAGCGGGACGGCGCCGAGGTGGTGCTCCGGGTCGAGGAGCTGCTGGTCGCCACGGGGCGGCGCCCCAACTCGGACCTGCTGGACGTCGCCGCGGCCGGGATCGACACCGCCGAGGACGGGCGCGTGCTGGTGGACGCCCACCAGCGGGTGCTCGCCGGCGGCGAGGTGCTCGACGGGGTGTGGGCCCTGGGCGACCTCTCCAGCCCGCACCAGCTCAAGCACGTCGCCAACCACGAGCAGCGCATCGTGCGCCACAACGTGCTGCACCCGGAGGACCTGCGCCGCTCCGACACGATGCCGGTGCCCAGCGGCGTGTTCACCCACCCGCAGGTGGCCTGGGTGGGGATTGACGAGGAGACCGCCCGCGCCGGAGGGCGCGAGGTGCGGGTCGCCGTCCAGGAGTACGCCTCGATCGCCTACGGCTGGGCGCTCGAGGACACCACCGGCTTCGCCAAGGTCATCGTCGACGCGGAGACCACCGAGATCCTGGGCGCGCACCTGATCGGCCCCGAGGCCACCACGCTGGTGCAGCTGCTGATCCAGGCGATGAGCACGGGGCAGACCGCCCGGGACATCGCCACCACGCAGTACTGGATCCATCCGGCGATGCCCGAGCTGATCGAGAACGCCCTGCTGCAGGTCATCGACTGAGCGGTCCCGGGGGCGCGCCGCCGGCCCGCCCCCGGGCTCAGCCCTCGTAGCCCGGGAGGCAGGACTTCAGCGGATCCTGCTCGATCTCCGGGGCGGAGGACTCCTCCTCGCCGTCGGCCCCGTCCTCGGCGGGCGAGCTGGAGCTCTCCTCCTCGGGGGCGGAGCTCTCCTCCTCCTGCGGATCCTCGGCCTCGGACTCCTCCTCAGGGGCGGCGCCCGTCTCCGCCGGCTCGGTGGAGCCCGGCTCGGTCTCGCCCACCACCGACTCGGGTTCGTCGCGCGTCATGGAGTCCGCGATCGAGGCCTGCACCCATTCCTCGAGGTACTCGAAATCGGGGTTGCCGGAGTAGGTGACGTCCTGCGTGATCGGGTACGAGGTGAAGCCGCCGTCCTTGATCCGCAGCGCGAGCTCCACGAACGCGTCGAGGTCCGAGACCGGGATGTCGGTGACGATGTTGTCCTCGGTGGCGGTGACCAGGCGCGGGATGGAGAGCGCGAGCGTGGTGGGATCGGCCTCCTCGGAGACGGCACGCACGATCCTCTGCTGGCGGCACATGCGGTTGAAGTCGTTGGAGCCCTCGCGGGACCGGGCGTACCACAGGGCGTGGAACCCGTCGAGCTTCTGCGCCCCGGGCTCGATGTACCCCTCGACCTCGCTGGCGCCGCCCCCGATCGGGATCCGCCGCTCCACCACCAGGTCCACCCCGCCGATCGCGTCGACCATGTCCTGGAAGCCCTGCAGGTTCACCATCGCGTAGTAGTCGGTCTCCAGCCCCAGGGTCTCCTCCACGGCCCAGCGGGTCGCGGTCAGACCCGGCTCGGGATCGCCGGGGAACAGGTCCGGGCGGTCCTCCGCCCAGGTCCACACGGCGTTGATGAGGTCCTGGTTCGGCCCGAAGTAGTCGAAGCCGTCCGGGAACACCTCCGCCGCGGCGGTGCCCTCGGGGAACTCCACCTTCTCGAGGTTGCGGGGGATGGAGAACAGGGCGGTCTGGCCGGTGGCGGTGTCGATCGAGGCGACCATGATGGTGTCCGGCCGGGTGCCGGTGCGGTCGGCGCCGGCGTCCTGCCCCAGCAACATGATGTTCAGTCGCTCGGTGTCCGCCCACGGGTCCTCGCCGCCGGAGAACGGATGGGAGCTGCCGTCCCCGCCGCCGAACACCGACTCCGAGCCCATCAGGCGCTGCAGCGCCCACAGCGACTGGACGCCGCGGCCGAAGGGCACCGCGATCGCCACCACCATCAGCGCGGCCAGGCCCAGCGCGAGGTAGCGCTTGGCCCCCGCGAGGCGCTCGCGGGTGGAGTGGGCGAGGTTCGCGAGCACGATCTGCAGGCCCCACAGCACGCCCACCACGGCCACGGCGATCATCGCGCCGATCAGCACGCCGCGCCGGGTGGCGAGCATCGCGCCGGTGCGCAGCGGGTCGCCGAACAGCAGGAAGGCCGCCGCGCCGAGCACGGCCAGCAGCAGGAGCACCAGGATCGCCGCGCCGAGACGGCGCATCCGGGTGGTGAGAAGGCCGGAGCCGGGCAGCAGGGAGGTGAGCACGGTCCATCCCGCGACCCGCGGCAGCGAACCCTCGCCCTGCGGGCTGCGCCCGCCCGCGCCCGCGCCGGCGGCGGCCGCGGCGGTGGGCGAGGCAGCGGCGGCAGCGGGGGAGACCCTGGCGCCGGGCGAGGACGTGGCGCCGGGCGAGGCCGTGGTGGCGCGCGGGAAGGACCTGGCGGCGGAGGGAGGGGCGCTCGCGGCGGCAGGAGCGGGCTCGCGGCCGGCGGGCGACGCCTCCTGCGCGGTGCCCGGGCCGGTGCCCGCGTCGACGGCCGCGGCGCCGGCCGGGGGCGCCAGCGGTGCGTCCTCGTGCTCCTGGATCGCCCACAGGTCCGTCGCGGTGGTCGGCTCCGCGGGCGCCGCCCGGCGGCGACCGCGGGAGGGGGACGTGGACGGTGAGCCGGCGGACAGCGCCGACTCGGCGGCGAGCCCGGCGGACTCCGCGGAGGCTCCGGTGTCGGGGGACCAGGCATCGCCGTCGGCCCCGGCGGAGGCTGCGGACCCTGCGGAGCCTGCGGACCAGGCGTCGTCGGCGGACCGGGCCGAGGCCCCGGCCCCTCCCGGGGCGTCGGGCAGCTGCTCCAGCGGGAACGCGGCGCGGCGGCCGCGGCGACGGGGCCGCTCGGCGTGCGGGGACTCCTCGCGGTGCGGGGTGTGCTCGGCGCGCGCGGACCCCGCCGCCGGCGAGGCCTGGTCCCGCTCCGGGGCGGGCGTCGGCGCGGCCTCGGCGGGGGACGGGGCCGCGGCGCGACCGCCGGTGGGTGCGACGGACGGGCCGTCGGTGGGCTCCTCGCTCGTCGACGGGGACTCCACGGGCCCGGAACCGATCCAGGTGCGCCGCTCGTGCGAGGTGCCGAACGCGGCGTCGCGATTGCGGCGCGCCTGGTCATCCGGGAGGGGCGGGGACTGCGGGCGTCGGGCCGGGTGGCGGTGTCTGCCGGACCGACGGCGCCTGCGGGAAGAGTCCGAGGAGGGATCCGTCATGGAGGCCATCCTAGAATCCTGCACCGCGTGCAGGAGCGCGCCGCCTGTGCGGGTGTCGTGGAGGTGAGGTGCCGGCGGTCCCTATCCTGGGGGCATGCGCCTGATCCACACCCCGTCGACAGATCTCACCTACGACGACTGCTTCTTCCTGCCCCGCCGCTCCGCGGTCACCTCCCGCTTCGACGTGGACCTCGGCAGCGACGACGGCTCCGGGACCACGATCCCCCTGGTGGCCGCCAACATGACCGCCGTCAGCGGGCGGCGGATGGCCGAGGTGATGGCGCGGCGCGGCGGCCTCGCCGTGCTGCCCCAGGATCTCTCGCCGGAGCGGATCGACTCGATCGTGCGCTCGGTGAAGGAGCGCGACCTGCTGGTGGACCACCCGCTCACCCTCACCGCGGACGGCACCCTCGGCCAGGCGGCGGACCTCCTGCCCAAGCGACCCCACGGCATCGTGGTGGTGATCGACGAGGCGCAGCGCCCCCTCGGCACCGTCTCCGCGGAGGAGATCGCCGGTCGCGACTCCTTCGCGCCCGTGGCGGACGTGATGAGCGAGGACGTGCCCGTGCTGGGCCCCGAGGACCTCGAGGCGCCGCCCGCCCGCCTGCACGCCCGCATCGCCGCGACCCATCATGACGCCGCCGTGGTGGTCGACGGGGAGGGTGCGCTGCGCGGCGTCCTCACCGCCACCGGCGTGCTGCGCTCGACCATCTACACCCCGGCCACCGATGCGCAGGGCCGCTTGCGGATCGCGGTCGCCGTGGGCATCAACGCCGACGTCGCCGCGCGGGTGCGGGACCTGGTCGCCGTGGGGGTGGACGTGATCGTGCTCGACACCGCGCACGGCCACCAGGAGAAGATGCTCGAGGCGCTGCGCACGGCACGCCAGGTGCTGGGACCCGCCCAGGACACCCCGGTGCGCCTGGTGGCGGGGAACATCGTCACCGCCGAGGGCACCCGCGAGCTGATCGAGGCCGGTGCCGACGTGGTCAAGGTGGGCGTGGGGCCCGGCGCCATGTGCACCACCCGGATGATGACCGGGGTGGGCCGCCCCCAGTTCTCCGCCGTGCTCGAGTGCGCCGCCGAGGCGCGCCGCCTGGGCGGCCGGGTCTGGGCCGACGGCGGGGTGCGCCATCCCCGCGACGTGGCGCTCGCGCTCGCCGCCGGCGCCTCCAACGTCATGATCGGCTCCTGGTTCGCGGGCACCTACGAGTCGCCCGGCCAGATGCGCACCGACGAGTCCGGTCGGCGCTACAAGGAGTCCTTCGGCATGGCCTCGAAGCGGGCGGTCTCGCACCGCACCGCCCAGGAGGACGCCTTCGCCCGGGCCCGCAAGGGCCTGTTCGAGGAGGGCATCTCCACCTCCCGCATGTTCCTCGCCGAGAACGGCGGCGGCGTGGAGGACCTGCTCGACGAGATCACCGCCGGGGTGCGCTCCTCCTACACCTACGCGGGCGCCTCGAGCACGGCCGAGTTCCGCGACCGCGCGGTGATCGGGCTACAGGGCGCCGCCGGCTACGCCGAGGGCCGGCCCGTCGCGAGCTCCTGGAGCTGAGGATCCGGCCCGGCCGCGGCGCGTGGACCCGCGCCGCGGCCGGTAGGCTGAGCGGCATGACGACTCTCGTGATCGGTGGCGCAGGATACATCGGATCGCACGTGGTGCGACTCCTCCTCGAGCAGGGGCAGAAAGTGGTGGTGGTCGACGACCTCTCCACCGGGCTGCGGCAGCGCACGGAGGGCGCCGAGCTGGTCGAGCTCGACGTGACGCTGCCGGAGGCGCGCGAGCGGCTCGCCTTCCACATGCGGGCCTCGGGGGCGGATTCGGTGATCCACTTCGCCGCCCACAAGCAGGTGGGGGAGTCCGTGGCGAACCCGGAGATGTACTGGCACGACAACATCGGCGGCCTCGCGAACGTGCTCTCCGCCTGTGCGAGCGCCGAGGTGCGCGACGTGGTGTTCTCCTCCTCCGCCGCGGTGTACGGCGTGCCGGACGTGGACCTCGTCACCGAGGACCTCGCCCCGCAGCCGATCAACCCCTACGGTGCCACCAAGTACGTGGGGGAGTGGATGCTGGCCGACGCCGAGCACGCCCACGGCCTGCGCACCGTCGCGCTGCGCTACTTCAACGTCGCGGGCGCCGGCTGGCCCGAGCTCGCGGACACCGCGGTGATGAACCTGGTGCCGATCGTGCTGGACCGCCTCGAGAAGGGGCTCGCGCCGGTCGTCTTCGGCGACGACTACGACACGCCCGACGGCACCTGCATTCGCGACTACGTGCACGTCCTCGACCTCGCCCACGCCCATGTGGCCGCGCTCGACTACCTCCGCGGGGAGGAGCGGCCCCACCGCACCTTCAACGTCGGGACCGGGGAGGGCTCCAGCGTGCTCGAGGTGATCGACGCGATCGCCCGCGCCAAGGGCATCGACATCACCCCGGATCACGGTCCCCGCCGGGCCGGCGACCCGGCACGTCTGGTGTGCTCCGGCGACCGCATCACCGCCACCCTCGGCTGGAAGTCGGAGCACGGGCTGGACGACATCGTCCGCTCCGCCGTGGAGGCCCGCACCGCGACGCTCGCGCCCGACGCGGACGCCTACCCCGAGAGCTGAGCGCCGCGGCCGGGGCGGGCCCGCGCCCGCCCCGGACCACGACCGCCCCCTCCCGCACGGAAGGGGGCGCGTCGACGTGCGGGGCGGCGGACGCTCAGGTGAGGTAGCGGTAGATCGGGTTCTCCGGATCCACCCGCTCGATCTCCATGTTGGAGGCGGCCATGCGGGCCATCAGCGGCTCGAGGTCCTCGCGGGCACCGATCTCCAGCCCCACCAGCGCCGGGCCCTCCTCGCGGTTGTTGCGCTTGATGTAGTCGAACAGCACGATGTCGTCGTCCGGACCCAGCACCCGATCCAGGAAGCGGCGCAGCGCCCCGGGCTCCTGCGGGAAGGTCACCAGGAAGTAGTGCTTGAGCCCCTCGTGCACGAGGGACCGCTCCACGATCTCGTTGTAGCGCGAGACGTCGTTGTTGCCGCCGGAGACCACCACGACCACGTCCCCGGTCTCCTCCCCGGGATCGGCCGCCTCGCGCCCCGCCCGGCCCAGGTGATCGATGATCCCGGTGGCGACCGCGGTCGCCGCGAGCGCCCCGGCCGGCTCGGCGATGATCCCCTCGACCTGGTACAGCGCCAGCATCTGGGTGCACACGGCGCCCTCGTCGACCGCGACCAGCTCGGGCGCGATCGCCTGCGCCATCCGCAGCGGGCCGGCGCCCACGCGGCGCACCGCGGCGCCGTCCACGAAGCGGTCCATCTCGTGGAGGGTCACCGGGCGTCCCGCGCGCACCGCCGCGGCCATCGAGACGGCGCCCGCCGGCTCCACGCCTACGATCCGGGTGGCGGGGCTGCGCTCGCGCAGCCAGGCGCCGCATCCGCCGAGCAGGCCGCCGCCGCCCACGGGGAGCACCATCGTGCCCAGCTCGCGGCCGTGCTCGCTGCGCAGCTGCTCCGCGGCCTCGAGCGCGACCGTGCCCTGGCCGGCCATGATCGTGGGATGGTCGAAGGGCGGCACCTGGGTGGCGCCGGTGCGCTCGGCGTCGTCGGCCGCGGCCTCGGCGGCGTCGTCGAAGGTGTCCCCGATGAGGACGAGCTCGACGAGATCGCCGCCGATCGCGGTGATCCGTTCGCGCTTCTGCCGCGGGGTGGTGCCGGGCACGTAGATCCGCCCGTGCACGCCGAGGGTGCGGCACGCCTGGGCCACGCCCTGGGCGTGGTTCCCGGCGCTGGCCGCGACCACGCCGGCCTCCCGCGCCTCGGGCGGCAGGGAGTCCAGGAACAGGTGCGCGCCGCGGAGCTTGTAGGAGCGCACCGACTGGAGATCCTCGCGCTTGAGCCAGACGGGCACGCCGGCCAGCGCGCTCAGCCGCTCGCTGTGCTCCAACGGCGTGCGCCGCAGCACCGGGGCGAGCCGTTCCGCGGCCGCCTCGACCTGCGGGGCGCGCACGGGGAGATCGCTGCGATCCGTCATGCCTGCGCCTCCGGGGCCGGCAGCAGCAGGGCGGTGGCCATCGCGGCCACGCCCTCGCCGCGCCCGGTGAGGCCGAGCGCGTCGGTGGTGCTGCCGGAGACCGACACCGGCGCCCCGGCGGCCTCGCTCATCGCCCGGCGGGCCTCGTCCCGGCGCCGCGAGAGGCGGGGTCGATTGCCGATCACCTGCACGGACACGTTGCCGATGGTGAAGCCGGCCTCCCGCACCCGCCGGGCCGCCTCGGCCAGCAGCCGGGCGCCGGAGGCCCCGGCCCACTCGGGTCGGTCCACCCCGAAGTGGGAGCCCAGGTCCCCGAGGTCCGCGGCCGAGAACAGGGCGTCGCAGGCGGCGTGGCACGCCACGTCGGCGTCCGAGTGGCCGGCCAGCCCCGGCTCGCCCGGCCACAGCAGCCCCGCCACCCAGAGCTCGCGCCCGGCCTCCGCCGGGGCGAAGGCGTGCACGTCCACGCCGCACCCGATGCGGGGGAGCGGCGCGCCCCCGCTCATCGCCGGGGCTCCCCGCCCTCGTCGGCGTCGAGGCGTGCGAGCAGCCGGTCGATGTCGTCGAAGGTGACGGCGGCGCTGGTGCCCAGCAGCAGCGGCATGCCGGAGACCTGCGGGATGCCGAGCGCGTCCGGCAGGTCCACCGTGCTGACCACCAGATCGGCCCGGAAGTCGGGGGAGAGCAGGTCCATCACGGTGGCCTGCACCACATGCGCCTCACGGCCGCGGGAGGCGACGTGGTCACGCACCTGGTCCGCGATCAGTGCGGAGGTGGCGATCCCGGCGCCGCACACGATGGCGATGGTGAGCATTCGTACTCCTGGCAGAGATGAGGAAGCGGAGGAGGGCCCGGGCTCCGGGCGGGAGCGCGGCGGACCGGCGGGGATCGATTCTGTCACGTCCTCGGCCGGCGGGCCACGGGAGGTCGGCGGGCGTCTACGATTGCCCGCGTGACCCAGGCCCGCCGCTCCCGTTCCGCCCGCCTGCGCGGTCGCGCGGCCGGGATCGTGCTCGCCGGCGGCTCCGGCACCCGGGTGGGCGCCGGGATCAACAAGGCCTTCCTGCCGCTGTCGGGCCGCAGCATCGCCGCCTGGGGGCTGAACACCCTCGCCTCCGTCGAGGGCGTGGGGCTGCTGGTGTTCGTGGTGCGTCCGGACGATCTCGAGCACGCCCGCTTCGTCGAGGCCCGCGAGACCGACGGCCCGCTCGAGATCATCGTGGGCGGCGAGACCCGTCAGGAGTCCGAGCTGGCCGCGCTGCGGCACCTCGCCGATCGCATCGACAGCGGCGCCGTGGACACCGTGCTCATCCACGACGCGGCCCGCCCGCTGGTCTCCCACGGGCTGGCCTCCGCGGTGCTGCACGCCGCCCGGGAGAACGGCGGCGCCGTGCCCGGCATCCCCGCCGCGGACATCGCGGCGGCGGGCCCCGGGCAGTCGCTGCGCGAGGGCCCCGACGGCCGACGGGCCCCGCTGGTGCGCGTCCAGACCCCGCAGGGATTCCATGCCGCGACGATCCTCGACGCCTACGAGGCCGCGGCGCGGGACGGCTTCTCCGGCACGGACACGGCCTCCTGCGCCGAGGAGTACACCGACCTCCCGGTCACCTGGGTGCGGGGCGAGGAGACGAACTTCAAGATCACCTACGCGCAGGATCTCCTCCTGGCCCAGGACGTGGTGAGCGCGCTAGGTTTGAGGTCTGGGTGAGGAGGAGACGATGAGCGTCGAGGAGAGCTTCCTGCGCTGCACCGCCTGCGAGCAGGAGGCCGAGCACGTGGTGGTGTACGCGGGGCGGTTCGTCACGCAGATCCAGTGCGCCGGCTGCGGTGCCGTCACCCGACTCGACGTCTCCGAGGCGTACCTGCCGGATCTGCGTCAGCGGATCTCCAGCAAGCCGCGCCGCCTGATGCGCCGTCTGCGCCGCGACCCCGGAGAACTGGCCACCACCCTGCCCTCGCGCACCCTGTCCAAGCCGGGGCGCATGGCGGACGAGTTCCGGGCGGTGTGGCGCAGCCGCCGCGAGCGGTGAGCGCTCCCGCGCGACTCAGCCGCGGCGTGCGAGGCCGTGGCGGTGCGAGGTGTCCCGCGCCAGGCCCAGCGAGATCTGCGCCTGCCACAGGCTGAGCCGGTCCACCACCGCGAACCCGGCATGGGAGCCGGGCACCGTGCGCACCGCGGCGCCGACCTCGAGCGCGGCGTGGATCTCGTCGAAGCCGGCCGCCCGGGCCGGCCCGCGCCCCTGCGGCGCGGTGGGAGCCCCTGCGGCGCGGTGGGCGTCCAGCAGCCGTCCGAGCAGTGCGCGGCGCAGCAGCCGGGGACTCTGCAGGCCCGCCAGGGTGGTGCGGTCGATGTTGCGCAGCCCCTCGGGGCGCACCTCCTTGACCGAGTCGGTGAGCGCCACCACCGGCACCACCGCGTCCACCTCCGGGGCGAGGGCGTCCAGCACGTCGTGGACCGTCTGCGCCGGGGTGAGCGCCCGCTCGGCGTCGTGCACCAGCAGCAGCTCCTCCTCGGCGTGCTCGAGGGCCAGGCGCAGCGCCGCGGCGCGGTCCTCGGCCGTCAGCACGGTGCACCGGCCCTCCAGCACCGCGCGGAGCTGCCCGGCCGCCTGGGCGTGCGCGATCACCAGGGGCTCCGGCAGTCCGGCGCCGAGGAGCGTGGTCCGGAGGCGCTCGATGAGGCGGGAGCCTCCCAGCCGCTCGAGGCACGGGCTGCCCGCGTCGCGCGAGAGGCCGGCGGCGGGCGGGGACAGCGCGAGGACCACCGGGCGGACGGCGGCCCGCGAGGGGGCGGAGCTCACGGGAGGGCCGGCCTCAGGAGGCGAGGACCTCGTCGAGGATCGACTCGGCCTCGACCTCGTCGGTCTTCTCCGCGAGCGCCAGCTCGGAGATGAGGATCTGGCGCGCCTTGGCCATCATCCGCTTCTCCCCGGCGGAGAGGCCGCGGTCCTGGTCACGGCGCCAGAGGTCGCGCACCACCTCGGCGACCTTCTTCACGTCCCCGGAGGCCAGCTTCTCGACGTTGGCCTTGTACCGACGCGACCAGTTGGTGGGCTCCTCGGTGTACGGCTGGCGCAGCACCTCGAAGACCTCGTCCAGACCCTCCTTGTCCACGACGTCGCGCACCCCGACCATGTCGACGTTGTCCGCGGGGACCTCGATCGTCAGATCGCCCTGGGCGACCTTCAGCTTGAGGTAGGTGCGGTCCTCGCCCTTGATCGTGCGGGTCTTGACCTCTTCGATGAGCGCGGCCCCGTGGTGCGGGTAGACGACGGTCTCGCCGACGGCATAGTTCATGTGGTGGGTCCCCTTTCCGCGGGCCAGTCTATCACCGAGGGGGCGTGGTAAAATGCGCGCCCACCTGGACGGTCGTCCCGTCGGGGAGGCGCGCCCCCGGGCTCCTGCCCTCCCGCGCGGACCGGGGCGGCACCCCGCGGGAGCCGCGGGCCGCCCCGGGGCGAGGGTGCTGCGCACGCCGGGCGCGACGAGCGCGTCACGCCTGGCCGCACCGGCGCGGCGAGGGGCTCTCGGTGAGGTACCCTGTGGGGGCCGTTCCAGTACGTCCTCGCCGCTCAGCGGCACCGAACAGGAGTCCCCCGTGCGTCGTTCCCGCCGTTATGTGCTCTCCGCCGCCGCCCTGGGCCTGGCGCTCGCGGCCACCGGCTGCACCTACATGTCCCCGGTGCAGACCAAGGACTTCTACCAGGCGGCGGACGGCACCAACGCCAACATCGAGCAGGACGGCGCCCTGTACGCCGGTGTGCGCAACGCCGTGCTCGTGGTCGGGGCGGACGGCGCCGCGACCTTCAGCGCCACCGTGGCCAACTACTCCGACGAGGAGATCTCCGTGGAGCTCACCGGGCTCGAGGAGGGCTCCACCCTCTTCTCCGCGACGGTGCAGGTCCCGGCGCACGAGACCCTCGAGATCGGACACAGCGGTGCGGAGCAGGAGATCCCGGTGAGCACGGTGAGCGCGCACGCCGGGGCGATCCTGGACCTCGAGGTCGTCGCCGCAGGGCAGGCCACCACCGTCTCCCTGCCGGTGCTCGACGACTCCCTGGAGTACTACCAGCCGGAGGAGCCGGCCGCCGGCTGAGCTCCCCCTGGGTGTACAGAGCGCCCCGCAGCCTCGGCTGCGGGGCGCTCGTGCGTCCGGAGGCGGCGGGAGCCCGAGAGAAGGTGGGGCCGTCAGCGCCCGGACTCGAACTTGTAGCCCAGCCCGCGCACGGTCACCAGGTGCACGGGATTCTTGGGGTCGTCCTCGATCTTGGCGCGCAGTCGCTTCACGTGCACGTCGAGGGTCTTGGTGTCGCCCACGTAGTTCGCGCCCCACACCCGGTCGATCAGCTGGCCGCGGGTGAGCACCCGGTCCACGTTCCGCAGCAGCATCTCCAGCAGCTCGAACTCCTTCAGCGGCAGCGACACCGCCTCGCCGCGCACCTCCACCACGTGGCGCTCCACGTCCATCATGAGGTGCCCGGCCGTGAGCGGGGCGTCCGACTCGGTCTCGCCGGAATCGGTGCCGCGGCGCAGCACCGCCTTGATGCGGGCCAGCAGCTCGCGGGAGGAGTAGGGCTTGGTGACGTAGTCGTCGGCGCCGAGCTCGAGGCCGAGCACCTTGTCGAACTCGTCGTCCTTGGCGGTGAGCATGACCACCGGGACGCTCGAGGTGCGGCGGATCTCCCGGCACACCTCGGTGCCGCTCATCCCCGGGAGCATGAGGTCCAGCAGCACCAGATCGGCCCCGTGCGCGGAGAAGATGCGCAGGCCGTCGGTGCCGTTGTCCGCCACCGCGACCTCGTACCCCTCCTTCCGCAGCGAGTAGGAGAGCGGATCGGAGAAGGACTCCTCGTCCTCCACGATCAGGATGCGCGTCATCGTCAGTGTCCCTTCTCCGACCGGCGGTCGGGAGCCTTGGTGGGTAGGGGGTCGCGCGGGCCCGGGGCGTGGACCTCGCCGGGGCGCGCGCCCGTGGAGACGGTCTCGGTGCGGCCCATCTCCGGCAGCCGGAGCGTGAACGTCGAGCCCTGCGAGGGCAGGGACCAGGCCGTGACCTCGCCGCCGTGATCGTTCGCGATGTGCTTGACGATCGCGAGCCCCAGGCCGGAGCCGCCGGTCGCGCGGGAGCGGGCACGGTCCACGCGGAAGAACCTCTCGAACACCCGCTCCAGGTTCTCCTTGGAGATCCCGATGCCCTGGTCCTTCACGGAGATCTCGACCATACCGCCGTCCCGGCGCACGGACACCCCGATGCGGGTGTGCGCCTCCGAGTACGCGACCGCGTTCGAGATCAGGTTCGACAGCGCGGTGGTGAGCATCGCCGAGGAGCCGTACACCTGGAGCCCCTCGGTGCCGCCCACGGAGACCTGGATCTTCGAGCCCAGGGCGAGGTTCCGGTTCAGGCCCACGGCCTCCTCGACCACGTCGTCGATCTCCACCGGCTCCGCGTCCGGCAGCGCCGAGGCGCCCTGGACCCGGGAGAGCTCGATGATCTCCTTCACCAGGTGCGAGAGGCGACGGGTCTCGCTCTGCATCCTGGCCGCGAAGCGGCGCACGGCGTCCGGGTCCTCCGCGGCGTCCTCCATGGTCTCCGCGAGCAGCGTGATGGCGCCCACCGGGGTCTTCAGCTCGTGGGACACGTTGGCCACGAAGTCGCGCCGGGTCTCCTCCACGCGCACCGCCCGCGTGAGATCGTCCGCCAGCAGCAGCGCGCCGTGCTCGCCGAGGGCGCCGATGCGCACGTCGATCACCGCGTCGGTGTCGCGGCTGCTGGACCGGCGCAGGGTGAGCCGCTCGTCGCGGAAGCCGCCGTTGCGGCCCACGTCCGCGGCGAGCTCCATCAGCTCGCTGCTCGCCAGGCGCGGGTAGTCGCCCTCGGCCGCGCGCACGATCCCGTAGGAGTACGCCAGCGGCGAGGCCCGCAGCACGTCCCCGCTGGCGTCGAGCACCACGTAGGCGGAGGAGAGGATGGCGAGCACCTCGTTCGCCGCCTCGGGGATCCCGGGCGTCGCCGGTGCCGTCTCGGGCACGCGCGGACGGTCCCCGCGCACGAGCGCCATCGTCGCGGCGACGCCGATCACCAGACCGATCGCGCCGGCGAGCACGAGGAGCACAGACAGGGGCACCCGTACAGACTAGGCCCCCGCACGGGCGGTCGGGGCACAGCGCCACCGCCGCCACCAGGGCGGCGAGGAGGAATTCACGGCCAGGTCGTCTCGAGTTCACCGAAGCCCTCACGCCGTTCATCCGGGATTGCGATGATCGGGGGTGATCGCCCCACAGACAGAGGAGTACCAATCATGCGCGAGGCGTACCAGAGCGACCTGCGGCACATCGTCGACGACCTGCTCGACATGGCCGAGATGGTCGGCACCGCCCTCGAGGGAGCGACCGCCTCCCTGCTCGAGGGAGACCTGGCCCGGGCCGAGCAGGTCGTCACCGCCGATCCCCATCTCGACGAGCGCCAGGTGGAGCTGGATGCGAAGGCCGTCGAGCTGCTCGCCCGGCAGTCCCCGGTCGCGACCGACCTGCGCCTGCTGGTGGCCACCCTCCGCATGAGCTCCTCGCTCGAGCGGATGGGCGACCTCGCGGCGCACATCGCGCTGGTCGCGCGGCGCGCGCACCCGGAGCTCGCCGTGCCGGAGCAGCACCGCGAGCAGATCGCGCGGATGTCGGAGCTGGGGCTGACCGCCCTCCAGGGCGCAGGCCAGGTCATCACCCACCGCGACCTCGCGCTGGCCGCCGAGGTCGAGAAGCAGGACGACGAGCTCGACCGCCTGATGCTGGAGATCTCGCGCCAGATCTCCAGCAGCGACGACAGCGCGTACACCAACGCCGAGGTCATCGACATGACCCTGCTGATCCGGTTCTACGAGCGCATCGGGGACCACGCGGTCTCGCTGGTGCGCCGCGTGGGCTTCCTGGTCACCGGGGACTCCCTGGACACGCTCGGCCAGAGCGTCGACGTCGAGGAGTTCTGAGCCGCTTCAGGGCACAGGCAGAGGAGGGCGCCCCGCACAGCGTGCGGGGCGCCCTCCTCGTCGTGCGGGCGGGGTGACCTGTGCGGGGCGTTCAGCCGCGGTTCGCGCGGGGGCGCCGCGTGGTGAGGCGCTCGGCGCCGGCCTTCGCGCCGCGCTTGGCGGCCATCCGCAGCCCCTGCAGCAGCACGCCGGAGATCGTCGCCCAGAGCATCATCTTCCACAGCGGCTGCTCGTCGGCCGGATCCTTGATGGCCGCGATCTCCGCGGCGGAGAGGCCCTCCTTCTTCGCCTGCTTCCGGCGCGCGGCGACCTCCTTCTGCGAGGCCTTCTGGGCCTTCACGGTGGGGGCGTCCTCGCCGAACACGGCGCCCCAGCCCGCCGAGGCGGCCTTCCTGCCCGCGATCGACGCGATGATGCCGGCGACGGGCACGGCGATGCTCACGAGGGGATTGGCCACGGTTTCCTCCAGGCGTCGGGGTCGTCGGCCGGGCGGCCGCTGCGGGGCGAGGACCCTCAGCGGGTGCCCGCGTACTGAGCGTAGTAGGTTCCCATGTCGTCCGTGCGCAGGGCATCGCGCAGGATGTCCATGGATTCCTCGTCGGTGGCGACCACGCTGGCGCCGCCGCTGGTGGTCATCGGGTCGCCGTGGGGGACGGCGAGGAAGTACAGGTCGCTGCTGCGCAGCGAGCGCAGCGACAGCCCGAGGTCCAGCATCGACGTCGCGGTCAGGCCGTCATCCGTGGTGAGGAACGGGGAGACGGAGTCGATGGTGTCGGCGAGCTTGCGGGGATCGCTCAGGGTCTCGGCGCTGATCAGCTTGTCCGCGATGCCCTTGAGCACGGCCTGCTGGTTGCGGTTGCGCTGGAAGTCGCCGTCGGCGAACTGCTTGCGCTGGCGCACGAACACGAGCGCCTCCTCGCCGTCCATGGCCTGGGTGCCCTCGGTGAACTGGTGGCCGTTCGCCTCGAAGCTCAGCGGCACCTCGACGTCGATCCCGCCGAGAGTGTCCACCAGTCCCTCGATACCCTCGAAGTCGATCAGGGCCACGTGGTCGATGGGCACGCCGGTGTAGTCCTCCACCGTGGTCACCGCCAGGCCCACACCGCCGTAGGCGAGCGCCGCGTTGATACGGTCGGTGCCGTGGCCGGGGATGTCCACGTACAGGTCGCGGGGGAAGGACATGATGTACGCGCTCTGGTTGTCGTCCGGGATGTGCACCAGCATCATCACGTCCGAGCGCTGACCGGTCACGCCCGAGGACTCGGCGTCCTCCGCGGACCGGCGGTCGGAGCCCAGCAGCAGCAGGTTCCTGCCCGTGCCCTCGATCTCCTCGGGGCGCTCGCCCTGGTCCGCATCGCGCGTGATCTGCACGACCGTGCGCTTCTCGTAGGAGTTTCGCAGGCCGTTGAGGTAGTTCCCGATCACCAGGCCCACGCCGAGCACGAGCACGGCCACCAGCCCCAGCGAGATCAGGGCGGCGCGGCGTCCGCGCCGGCGGCCGGGGTCGGGCTGGTCGTCGTCCTCCCAGTCGGCGGGGAGATCGACGTCGTCGGGAACGTTCATCGGTGCACCTCTCTGACAGCGCCGCGGGGGACTGCTGCTACTGCGTGGGCGACTCGGGGCCCGAGGCGCCGTCCGGGACCGGCTGCCTGGGCACCCGGGTGTACGCGAGATCCCATATTAGGCGCCCCGCCTCGATCCCCTTGCCCTCGAAGCCCGTCTTCACACGACCCTCGAATCGCGGCGCCCATCCGGTGGCGGCCATGTTCTCCGGCACCCGGTCCGAGGCCTCGCCCGTCGGCGGAAGGCCGTCGGGGTGCAGCAGCGCCAGCTCGGGGCGCGCGTCGAGCACCCGGCGCATGTGGTGCGCGTACTGGGCCCAGTCGGTGGCGAGGCGGAACGCGCCGCCGTCGGCGAGCAGGGGCAGCACCGCGTCGAGGAACGGCGGGTTGATCAGCCGCCGCTTGTGGTGGCGGGATTTCGGCCACGGATCGGCGAAGTACACCCACAGCTGGGAGATCGAGGCCGCCGGCAGCATCGCCGGCAGTGCGCGCTGGGCGTCCAGCGGCAGCAGGCGCAGATTCTCCGGACAGCCGGCCCGCTCCACCTTGCTGAGCGTCTGGGCGAGACCGGGCAGGTAGACCTCCACCCCGAGGTGGTCGCGCTCGGGATGCGCGAGGGCGGCGGCGACGAGGTTGTCGCCCAGCCCGCTGCCCACCTCCACGACCAGCTCGGCGCGGCGGCCGAACTCTGCCTCGGGGTCCAGGCGCACCCCGTCGGCCGGCAGCGTGTCCCGGCTGCCCCGGGGAGGATCGATGACGTAGGTCGCGGAGAGCCGGTTCCACGCGTTCTGGTGGCCCTGGGAGAGGCGTTCGCCGCGCCGCACGAAGGAGACCACGTCGCGCGGGGTCGCGCCGTCCTCGGCGCGATGCTCGACGGTGGTGCGGGCGGGAGAGGGGGCGGCGGAGTCCTGCGGCTCGGTGGTGCTCATGCGCTCACCGCTCCCGGCGCACGAGGCCGTCCTCGACCACCACGGCGACCTCGGGCAGCTGCCGCGTGGCGGGGCCCACGAGCACCTCGCCGGTGGCCGCGTCGAAGCGCGAGCCGTGGCAGGGGCAGTCCAGCTCCTCCTGCTCCTGGCGCAGCGCGCAGCCGTTGTGGGTGCAGTAGCCGGAGTACGCGGCGAGATCCTCCCCGGTGCCGCGCACCAGCAGCACGAACGGCTGCTGGCCGCCGAAGTTCACCAGGGTGCTCGCGTTCTCGGGGATCTCGTCCAGCGCGATCGCGCCCTCGTCCGCGCGCAGCGGCTCCGCCGTGCCGAAGCCCTCGTCCGCAGGGCCGCAGGCGGCGAGACCGCCCAGACCGGCCGCGGTGGCGGGGATCAGGAGGGCATGACGGCGGGAGAGGCACGGGCGTTCCATGCCCTCCAGGATAGCCAGCCCCGCTGGGTGCGGCGACGTCCCGGAGCAGGGGAGACGCGGCGTGCGGGGAAGCCCCTGCCCCGGCCCCCCGGGCGCACCGCGCACGGCGGTGGCGTCGCTCACGCGGGGGGCTCTCCCGCCCGCGGGGGCCTGCGCTCGGCGCCCTCCGCGGGCTCGGCCGGCTCCGGGGGGTCCGTCGGGCTCTGCGGGGTGGGGTCGCTGGTGAGACGGTGCCGGGCGGGCGGGTTCACGGCCAGCGGGTTCCGGGCGTCGACGATCCACAGCCCGCGCTCGCGGCGCACCGCCTGCCCGCTACGCGCCGCGTCCGCGACGATCCTGCCCAGCTCCTCGGCGCGCTCGGCGTCCCCGGCGAGGAAGTCCAGGGTGTGGGTGGCGTGCGGGTCCAGGGCGATGTGGTGCCAGGCGTCCATCCCGCTGGCGATCTGCCGGGCGCGCAGGAACTCCGCATCCAGCGCGGCCCCGGCGATCACCACGATGTTCGCCAGCCACAGCAGGATGAGGATCGCGATCAGGCCGTTGAGCGCGGTGAGGATCTCCGCGAACCGGGTCGCGTACTCCAGCAGCCGCCCGGCCAGCAGCGCGACGCCGAAGAGCACCAGCACGCTGAGGGTGGAGCCCAGCGTCATCAGCCGGTAGCGCGGCAGGCGCACGTTGGGGAACAGGTAGTACGCCAGCGACACCCCGATGATCAGGATGATCAGCAGGATCGGCCACTTTACGAGGTTCCAGGCGGCGAAGGCGATCCGCGGGATCCCCACCACCTCGCCGATCCGCTGCGAGGCCTCGCCGCCCACGATGAGCATGCCGATGGCCAGCAGCACCACGGCGACGATCAGCACCGTCTCGCCGAACACGATGGTGCGGAACCACAGGAAGGGCCGCCCCTCGCGGGTGTCGAACACGCGGTGCAGGGCCCGGTGGAAGGCGGCGACCCCGTTGGAGGCGGAGAGCAGCGAGCCCAGCGTGCCCAGCAGCAGGCCCAGCACGCCGCCGCTGGTCGAGGAGACGGCCTGGATAGCCTGCAGGTACGGGCGCGGATCGAGGGTGGGGAAGATCTCGGTGCTCATCCCCGCCAGGGCCGCGAGGGTCTCCGTCTCCACCCCGATCAGCGACATCATCGACACCGCCGCCACCGCGCCCGGGAACAGCGACAGCAGCAGGTAGAACGTCATCGTGCCGGCCACGTCCCACACCTGGATGTCCAGCAGCCGCATCCGCACCCGGTTCAGGACGTGCGGGATGCTCAGCCGGGGTCGGGGGATCTCGACCACCGGCGTGGGCCTGTGCGGGCGGGATGCTCTCACCGTGCTGCTCCGGACGTCGGGGACGGGGACGCCCGGGACGGGCGCAGGGGGGAGACTAGTCCACCGCGCCGGGGCCGGGCGCCCCGGCGCGGCCCGCCTCAGCTCTCGTCGATGATGTCGTCGGGATCGCTGGCGACCGGGTACTCCCACGGATCCTCCGGGTCCCCGGGCACGTAGGAGGTGACGATCGAGCCGTCGGCCCGCTCGTCGCCGAGGCCGACGGGCCTGGACAGCACCGCGTCGTCCAGCACCGGGCCCTGATCGGCCAGCGGCACCGCGGTCCCCGCGGCGGTGACCACCACGTCCTGCCCGCGCACGGAGACCTCGATCTCCTCCCCGGCCAGGAGCGTGAAGGAGATCTCCTCCCGCACCAGGTGCACCCGGACGCGGGATCCGCGCACGGTGAGGGGGAAGGACAGCTCCGGCCAGTCGGCCGGCAGGCGCGGATCGAAGGAGATCCGTCCCTCGTCGTGCCGCATGCCGCCGAAGCCGTGCACGAGCGCGTTCCACACCCCGCCCGCGGAGGCGATGTGCACGCCGTCGGCGGTGTTGTGGTGGAGGTTCCCGAGGTCCACGAACAGCCCCGCGCGGAAGTAGTCCAGCGCCGCCGTCTGATGCCCCACCTCGGCGGCCATGATCGACTGCACCACCGCGGAGAGCGAGGAGTCCCCGGTGGTGATCGGGTCGTAGTACTCGAAGTCGGCGCGCTTCTCCTCGGCGGTGAACTCGCTGCCTCGCAGGAACAGCGCCAGCACCACGTCCGCCTGCTTGAGCACCTGGAAGCGGTAGATCACCAGCGGGTGGAAGTTCAGCAGCAGCGGGAAGGCCTCCTCAGGGGTGCTGGCCAGATCCCACACCTCCCGCTCCAGGAAGCGGTCCTCCTGGAGGTGGATGCCCAGGGACTCGTCCTTGGCCACGTGCATGCCGTCCGCGCACGCCTCCCACTGCTGCAGCTCCAGCTCGTCGAGCTCGAGCTCCACCCGCAGGGCGTCGTAGGCGATCTCGTCGGCCGCCCGCAGGTCCCGCACCGCCCGGGCCGCACGGCGCAGGTTGTAGCGCGCCATCACGTTGGTGAACATGTTGTTGTTCACCACGGTGGTGTACTCGTCCGGGCCGGTCACCCCGTTGATGTGGAAGCTCGAGGAGCCGTCCGCGCGCAGCCGCCAGAAGCCGAGGTCCGCCCACATCCGCGCGGTCTCCACCAGCACCTGCACGCCGTCGCGGCGCTGGAAGTCGAGATCACCGGTGACGTCCACGTACTGGGCGAAGGCATAGGCCACGTCGGCGTCGATGTGGTACTGGGCGGTGCCGGCGGCGTAGTAGGCGGAGGCCTCGTCGCCGTTGATGGTGCGCCACGGGAACAGCGCCCCGCGCTGGTTCAGCTCCCGCGCCCGCTCCCGCGCCTTGGGCAGCATCGCGGTGCGGAAGCGCAGCGCGTTGCGGGCCCAGCGCGGCTGGGTGAACGTGAGGAACGGGACCACGTACACCTCGCTGTCCCAGAAGTAGTGGCCCTCGTAGCCGGAGCCGGTGACGCCCTTGGCGGGGATGCCCCACTGGTCGCTGCGCGCCGTGGCCTGGGCGAGCTGGTACAGGTTCCAGCGCGTGGCCTGCTGCACCGCGGGCTGGCCCGGCAGCTCCACGTCCGAGCTCTCCCAGAACTCCGCGAGGTACTCGCGCTGGGCCCGGTACTGGGCCTCGAAGCCGTCGGACCGCACCCGGTCCAGGGTGCGCCGGCAGCGGTCGAACAGCTCGCGATGGGGCACGGAGCGGGAGGAGTGGTAGGAGACGGCCTTGTGCAGGGTGAGCGAGGAGCCCTGCTCCAGGTGGGCCCGGGTCACCTGCCGCCCGCGATCCGGCACGGTGTCCACCAGCGTCTCCACCTCGGCGTCGGAGAACACCTCGTGGTCCGCCCCCACGGCCATGGTCATGCCCGAGTTCGCCACCCGGTAGCCCAGCAGCATCCGCCGCTCGCTGTGCCAGTCCTGCAGCGGCTCGAGCACCCGGTGGGTGAAGTCGGTGGTGCGGCGGGGATCGTCCTTGTCGGTGATCGGTCCGCCGTCCACGCCCTTGCCGAAGTCGTCGCGGAAGTCCTGGCGGTTGATCACCTGGGAGGAGATCGCGATCGGGGCGGAGCCCTCCAGCATCTCCACCCGCAGCGTCATCAGGGCGAGGTGCCGCTCGGGGAAGGAGACCATCCGCGAGGTGCTCACCCGCACCCGCTTGCCCGCCGGGGTGCGCCAGATCAGCTCGCGGTGCAGCACGCCCTCGCGGAAGTCGATCCAGCGCTCGTACTCCTCGAGGTCCGCGATGGACAGCAGCAGCGGCTCGTCGTCCACGTACAGCTTCATCACCGAGGAGTCCGGCACCGAGATCATGGTCTGCCCGGTGCGGGCGAAGCCGAAGGCGGACTCGGCGTGGTTGATCTGCCAGGTCTCGTGGAAGCCGTTGAGGAACGTGCCGTGGCTCTCCGCATCCCGCCCCTCCGAGGGCGTGCCGCGCATCCCGAGATAGCCGTTGGCGGTGGCGAAGAGCGTCTCGACCAGGCCCAGGTCCTGGGCCGGGCGGGACTCCACCAGGCGCCACTCGTCCACCGGGAAGTGGGTGCGGTCCACCGGGTCGGTGGGGACGGCGCGACGACGGTTCATGCGATCTCCTCCAGATCGGTGACGACGAGGGTGGCACCGGCCGCGGCGAGCTCGCCCGCGCCGGCACCGCGGTCCACGCCCACCACCGCGCCGAAGTCGCCGGCGGCCCCGGCCTGCACGCCGGAGACGGCGTCCTCGTAGACCACGGCGTGGGCGGGCTCGACGCCCAGCAGGCGCGCCGCGTGCCAGAAGGTGTCCGGCGCGGGCTTGCCGGGCAGGCCCTCCCGCTCGGCGACGTTGCCGTCCACGATGTGCGCGAAGCGCTCGAGCAGCCCGGCACCGCGCAGCACCTCCTCCGCATTGCGGGAGGAGGAGACGATCGCCAGCTGCGCGTCCTCGGGGAGCGCGTCGAGGTAGGCGACGGTGCCCGGGTACGGGGCCACGCCCTCCTCCCGCAGCATCGCGAGCACCAGCTCGTTCTTGCGATTGCCCAGTCCTCGCACCGTCTCCTCGCCGAGGGGCTGGTCCACGGGGTCCTCGGTGGTCCCCTCGGGCGGGGTGATCCCGCGCGAGGCGAGCAGCGCGCGCACGCCGTCGTAGCGGGGCCGGCCGTCGACGTGGGCGAAGTAGTCCGCATCGGTGTACGGCGCGGAGACCCCCCGGGAGGCGAGGAACTCCTCGAACATGCGGGCCCAGGCACGCATGTGCACCTCGGCGGTGGGGGTGATGACCCCGTCCAGGTCGAACAGGTGGGCGGTGAACTCGGCAGGTCGGAAGGAGTGCTCAGCAGTCACGAGCGCCATGCTACGGCGCGCCGGCGGGAACCTGCGAGCGCCGCCGTGGCACGGTGCCCGCCCGTCGGCTACGCTTCCACCGTCCGCTTCCGCGCCCGGCGCCGTGGCGGAGCATCTGCGACCCTTCCGAGGAGACGATGACACTCACGGAGCCGCTGCCCGTGGTGGAGGCGGTGCGGCGCGCGCTCGAGATCGACGGGCGGGACGGCCCGGACGGTCGACGCACGCGGATCACCCTCACGCTGACCACGAACCTCGCCGTGCCCCCGGCCCGGCTGTGGCCGCTGCTCGCCGACCCCGCGCAGCGGGCCCGCTGGTGCGACACCGTCACCGGCGCGCTCGCCGAGGGGGAGCGGCTGGACGGGCCCGGCGGTGCCCACGGCCGCGTGCTCGGCGTCCAGGAGCCGCACCGGATCGAGCTCACGTGGGGAGGCGACGGGCCGCAGGAACCGCTGCGGATCCGGCTGGACCCCGAGGACGACGGCACCACGGCGCTCCAGCTGCGCCGCACGCTGGAGCGCGAGGCGGAGGAGATGGAGACGGTGGGTGCGGGTGCCCTCGCCCTCCGCTGGGAGCTGGCCGTGCTCGCGCTCGCCGCCCACACCGACGGGTGGCGGGACAGCTGCCTGCAGACCCCGCCCGTGCCCACCGCCGACTGGCTGCGCGGTGCCGAGGGGGCGGAGCACGTGCGCGCCTGGTCCGTGCGCTGGGCTGCCGCGGCGCTCGCCGCCGGGGTCGAGGAGTCGGTGGTGCGCCGGGGCGAGCAGGAGACGGTGCGCCGGTACGCGGCCGGCTGAGGCCGACGGGAGCGGCGGCGTCCTCGCCCCGGGGCCGGGCCGCTGTCCGGGGGATGGAACTCTTTGCCCCGGCTCACTATCCGGTGGGAGACTTCCGGGGTGACCACCGCCGCGCCGCCCACCCCCTCCCGGGACGGGCGCACCCCGCGGCAGGTGCTCGCGGAGCTCGTCCCCTCCGTCTACGCCCCCACCCTGCTGGAGTTCGTGGGCGTGGCCGCCCTGATGCCGGTGATCCCGCTGATGGCGCGCGCGCTCGGCTTCAGCGTGCCGCAGGCCGCGGCGCTGACGATGATCTTCGGGCTCATCTCGTTCCTCGGCCCGATCCCGGCCGGGCGATTCATCTCGCGGATCGGGGCGCGGGCCGCTCTCGTGATCACCGGGGCGCTGCTGGTGGCGTCCAACCTCACCGCCTTCGTGGTGATCGGCCCGGCCCTCGACGGCTCCGGGGACGCGGCGCACCGCCTCGCGCTGATCGGCCTGCTGCTGGTGATGGCTGTGGGCATGCAGGTGTGGCAGCTGGGACGGCAGTCCTATCTGGGCACCGCCCTGCCGGCGACGATGCGGGCGCGCGGGATGACGCTGTTCGGCGGCACCATCCGCATCGGCGAGGTGCTGGGCCCGCTCCTGGGGGCCGGGGTGATGGCGCTGTGGTCGATGGCCGGGGTGTTCGTGCTCTTCGCCGTGGCCGCCACGGCGGGCACCGTGATGATCGCCGTGTTCCTGCCGCCGGGGGAGACGGCGCCGCGTCGCACCTCCCCGGGTCCCCGCAGACGGCGCACGCCCGCGCGCGTGCGCCTGGACCGGGCGGTGCTGGGCCGAATGGTCGCGGTGGGCGCGGGGATCGCGCCCGTGATGATGGCGCGGGTGAACCGGCCGGTGATCGTCCCCCTGCTCGGCGAGTCGCTGGGACTGGACCCGGTGTGGATCTCGATCGTGTTCGGCGTCAGCGCCGCGCTCGAGATCCTGCTGGTGCTGCCCGCCGGCACGCTCATGGACCGTTTCGGCCGCGCCGCCGTGGCGGTGCCCTGCGCCCTGCTGATGGGGGCGGGGTTCCTGCTGCTCGCCCTGCTCGGCACCGTGCTGTCGGAGCGCGGCGCCACCGCGGCGCTGGTGGCTATGCTGGTGCCCACGCTGCTGATCGGGATCGGCAACGGGCTGGGCTCCGGGATCGTCATGACCCTCGGCGTGGACGTGTCCCCGGTGCATGGACGCACCACCTATCTCGCCTGGTGGAACACAATGCTCGGAGCGGGGAGGATGGCGGCGCCGCTGCTCGTCACCGGCATCACGCTGCTGGCCCCCGTGGCCGTAGCCGGGGCGGCGACCGGGGCCGTGTGCGTCGCGGGCGGTCTGTGGCTCGCACGCACGCTGCCCCGCGTCACGCCCTCGGGGAACACCCGGGGGTCGTGAGGCGGGGCAGCGGGACGGGCCGGACGTGCGGCCCGCACGGCGTGCCGGCGCGGTGCGCGCCGGCACGCCGCCTGGTCAGGCGGCGTCGGCCTCGAGGGCGTTCTCCGCGGTGCTCTGCAGGAGGTCCTGGGCCTGCTGGCGCGGCACGTCGCGGGAGATCGCGATCTCCGCGGCGAGCGGGTCGATCGCCTGCTTGAGAAGGTTGCGCTCGGCGAGGCTCGAGGGGGTGCCGCCGGAGTCGCGCATGATCGCCCGGATCACCTCGACGCGGTCGGTGAGGCGGCCCGTCTGCAGCTGCATCTGCAGGGACTTGATGCGGTGCGCCCAGGAGGTCTTCTTCTCCGGCGCGGTGATCGGCTCGGCGAGCTGGTCGATGAGCGCGACGATCTCGGGCTCCGCCAGCAGCGGGCGCAGGCCCACCACGTCCTTCCCGTCCGCGGGCACGGAGATCCGCATCTCGTCGTCGATCACCTCCAGGTCGACGTAGGCCTTCTCGGTGCCGCGCACGGTGCGGGTGCACGTGGAGACGATGCGGACCGGGCCGTGGACGGGATGGGTGAGCACCTCGCCCACTGTCGGGGCGGCGGAGTCGACGGACGCGGGAGCGACGGGCAAGGGGATTCCTCCTTCGTGGACCTGCGCGCCGGCGGTGCCGCGGCCCGGAGGACCGTGGCGGCCACACGCTCTCCACCGGAGCGGACGAACCCGGCAGTGGTGGTGAACGGAGCGGCTCGAGCGCCGCTCGACCTGCACAGACAGGGGGCGGCGCCGACGTCGGCGCACCCCATTCTCTCACGGATCTGACAACATATCCAGAGGGTGACGTTTCCGCCTGGGTCACATCCGACGCCCGCTCGACCGGCGCCTGCTCACCCGACGCCTGCGCGACCGGCGCCCGCTCGCCCGCACGCCCGTATGCCCGCGCGACCCCCGCCCGCACGGTTCGAGACCATCGTCGGAGGAGCGGGGCGTCCCGGATGCGGTTCGATGGAGCGCATGACCTCCGCCCCGCGCCCGGACTCCGCCCTGGTGCGCATCGAGCGGGTGGGCGTGGTGCACGACGGCGCGGTGCTGCTGCTGGAGGCCTCCGCCGCCGTCGCCGCCGGCGAGGTGCTCGCGCTCACCGGGGCGAACGGCACGGGCAAGACCACCCTGCTGCGGGTGATCGCGGGGCTGCAGGCGCCCACCGCCGGGACCGTCGCCGTGCTCGGCGCCGCCCCGGACGAGCGGGACCGCGCCTTCCGAGCCGCGCTCGCCGCCCTGCTGGGCCCGCCGCAGACCGCTCGCGACCTCACCGTCGCCGAGCATCTCCAGTTCATCGCCGCGACCTGGGGCGCCGGCACCGCGCAGGCGCGGCAGCGCGCCGAGGAGCTGCTCGAGGAGCTGGCGATCGCCCCGCTCGCGCACCGGTACCCCCACGAGCTCTCCAGCGGGCAGAGCCAGCTGGTCGGCCTCGCCCTCACCCTGGCGCGGCCCGCCCGGGTGCTGCTGCTGGACGAGCCAGAGCAGCGCCTGGACCCGCACCGGCTGGGACTGGTCATCGAGGCGGTGCGCGCCCGGGCCCGCGCCGGGACGGCGGTGGTGCTCGCCACCCACAGCCCGCGCCTGCTCGAGGAGCTCGCGGACTCCCGCCTCCACCTCGAGGACGAGGCGTGACCCAGGATCTGCGCGCGGTGCGGGAGGTCTGGGCCTCCAGAGCCGGCGCCCGCACCCGCACCGACCTGCTGTACCTGATCTACCTGGTGGCCCTCAGCGTGCCGGTGCTGCTGGTCCCCGCGCTGCAGAGCGTCGGCACGCTCCTGGCCCGACCGGACGTGCTTCCCGCGCTGCTGTCCGCCCGCGCCCCGCAGGCCATCGGGGCGACCGTCGCGGCCGGCGCCGCCGTGCTCGTGCTGTGCGGCGCGGTGCGCGGCCCCGCCCTGCTCGCGCCGTTCCTCACCGCCACGCTCGCGTCGAGCGGGCTGAGACGCCGCGATGTGCTGTGGCGGCCGCTGCTGCGGGCCCTGCTGGTGCCGGTCCTCGGCAACGTCCTGGGATGCGCCGTGCTCGCCCTCACCCTGGGCGCCGCCGGGCACGTGACGCCCGCGGCAGGTGCGTGGTTCGTGCTCGCGGGGACCGGTGCCGGGCTGCTCCTCGGCGCCGCCTGGCTGGCCGGGCAGCTGCTGGACCCCGCCCCGCGCCGACTGCTCGCCGTCGCGCTGCTGGCACTGGCTGTCCTGCAGGCGGCGATGCCGCTTCCCACGGGCCTGGGGGCCGCCTACCCCGTCGGCGCCCCGCATCCCGGTCTCTGGGCCGGGGCCCTGCTCGCCGCCGGGGCGGCGGCGATCAGCGTGGGCATCGCCCGGCTGGACCGGTTGCGCGGCCAGGTGCTGCGCGAGCAGGCGGCGCGCTGGGAGGCGGCCGGACGCACCGCGCTCGCCGGCGACCTCTCCGCGGCGGCAGGCGCCTTCCGCCCGCCCCCGTCGGCCGGGCGTCGTCTGCGGGCGATCGGTGCGCGCCCCCTCGTGCTGCTGTACGCCCGACGGGACGCGGTCGCCTGGCTGCGCAGCCCGGAGCGCCTCGCGGCCGGCACGGCGGCGGGGCTCTCGGGCGCGGCCGCGCTGGCAGGCTCCACCGTGCTCACCGGCCCCCTGGCCTGGGCGGCCGTGCTCGGAGGGACGCTGGCCCTGTGGGGTGCCTCCGGGACGCTGGTCGACGGTCTCCGGCACGGGGTCCACACCCTGGGCGCGCCGGGACTGTTCGGGCAGCGGGCCGGCGTCCAGGTGATGCTCCACGCCGTCGCCCCCACCGTGCTGCTGGCCCTGCTGGGGGCCCTCGGCGGCGGGCTCGCCGCGGCGGTCGCCGGGGCGGGACCCGCCGCCGCGCTGCTCCCGGCGCTGCTGGCGCCGGTGCTGGTGGCCGGGCGGGCGCGCGACGCCGCGAAGGGGCCCATGCCGCTGTCGCTCAGCACGCCGATGCCCACCGCGCAGGGCGACCTGTCGGTGCTGGCGATGCTGGCGTGGCAGTCCGACGCGATGCTGCTCGCGGCGCTGTCCGGGGCCGTGCTGGCGGGGCTGGGCGCCGCGGGCCAGCTCGGGCTCCTGCCCGGTGCGGCGGCGGTGCTTACGGCCGCGATGGCGCTGATGGCCGCGATGCGGCTGCGGGCCCTGGCACGATGAGCCATGGTCGCCCGGGGAGCGTCGCAGTGCGGCGTGCCCGCCCGATGAGGGCTCAGCGGCGCGGGTGGGCGGCGATGACCTCGCCGAGGCGCCCGATCGCGTCCTCGATCACGGTGGGGGAGTGGGTGACGAAGCTCAGCCGCATCGTCGAACGGTCCGCGTGATCGGCGAAGAAGGACCACCCGGGCAGGTACGCCACCCCGGAGTCGACCGCGTCGGCGAGCATCTCCTGGGCGTCGAACCCCTCGCCGAGCGCGGCCCACAGGAACATGCCGCCCTCGGGGTGGGTGACGTGCGCGCCGTCGGGCAGCACCGGCGTGAGCGTCCGCGCCATCGCGTCGCGGCGTTCGCGGTACACGCCGCTCACGCGGGCGATGTGCGTGTCGAGGTCCGCGGTCTCGAGGTAGCGGGCCACCGTGAGCTGGTCCACCACCGAGGACTGCATCGAGATCGCGGCCTTCGCGACCGCGAGCGTGTCCAGGATCGGGCCCTCGGCGCGCATCCAGCCGATCCGCACCCCGGGGCTCATCAGCTTGCTCATCGAGTTCAGCAGGATGGTGCGTTCGCCCATCCCGGGCAGCGAGGCGATCGGCGCCCAGCTGGTGCCCGAGAAGCTCAGCGCCCCGTACGGGTCGTCCTCGATGAGCGGCACGCCGGTGCGGCGCAGCACCTCGGCCACGGCCTCGCGTCGGGCGCGGGGCATGGTGCGCCCGGTGGGGTTCTGGAAGGTGGGGATCAGGTACACCATCCGCGGATGGTGGGTGCGGATCGCCTCCTCGAGCGCCTCGGCGATCACGCCGTCGTCGTCGGTGTCCACGCCGATCATGCGCGCGCCGTGCACCCCGAAGGCCTGCACCGCGGCGAGGTAGGTGGGCGACTCCACCAGCACCACGTCCCCGGGCTCGAGCATCGCCTGGGCGATCACGAACAGCCCCTCCTGGGAGCCGGAGGTGACCCGGATCTGGGAGGCATCGGTGGGCAGGTCCCGCGAGAGGCGCCGCGCCGCCTGCTCGCGCAGCTCGAGCTCGCCCTCGCTCACCCCGTACTGGAGCGCGCGGTGGCCCTGGTGCTGCAGCACCCAGTCGTAGCAGGCGGTGACGTCCTCGACGGCGAACAGCTCCGGATCCGGGATCCCGCCGGCGAAGGAGACCACGTCCTCGCGGGCGGCGAGGGCGAAGATGTCCTTCAGCGGGGAGGAGGCCATCCCCGCGTAGCGGGCGGCGATGGGAAAGCGGTAGGGCTGCTGCGAGGGGTCGGGCGCGGTCATGAGGGTCATCGTGTCACGCGCTCGGCATCGAGGGAGGCCGTGCGCGCCCGCGCCGCGGGATGTGAGCGATCAGGCGAGCGCGGCGCCCTCCAGGCGCAGCAGCGCCCGCTTCGTGTCCAGGCCGCCCGCGTAGCCGGTGAGGCTGCCGGTGCTGCCCAGCACCCGGTGGCAGGGCACCACGATCGAGAGCGGGTTCGCGCCCACCGCGGCGCCGACGGCCTGCGCCGCGCGCGGCGTGCCCAGCGCTCGGGCGATGGCGCCGTAGGTGGTGGTGGCCCCGCGCGGGATGGTGGTGAGGTGGCGCCACACGGCCTGCTGGAAGTCGGTGCCCCGGGCCGCGGTGGGCAGGTCGAAGGCCTCGCGCTCGCCGTCGAGGTACTCGCGCAGCTGGGCCGCGGCGGCGTCCAGCAGCGCATCGGGCCCCGGTGCCGGATCGCCGAGCCGGGAGGCGCCCGGGAAATGGGCCTGCCCGTCCCGCCACACCCCGGTCAGCGACTCGCCCTCCGCGGCGATCAGGTAGTCGCCCAGCGGGGTGGGGACCCTGCGGTGGCGGGGTGCGTCGGTCGGTGCGGTGCTCATGAGGGCGGTCCTTCCACGGGGGCGGGGGTGTGCGGGGCAGGGGTGGCGGAAACGGTGCCGCCGCGGCGGAGCGCGGCGGCGTGGTGCCACAGGTGCAGGCAGGCGTAGGAGCGCCAGGGCGAGGCGGCCCGCAGCGCGGCGGCGAGCGCGGCGTGGTTCTCGGCGAGGCCGAGGTCGCGGGCGGCGGCGAGCAGCGCGGCGTCACGGGCGGGGGCGACGTCCACCGCCCGCACCCCGCGCAGCAGCACGTAGTCGGCGGTCCACGGCCCCACCCCGGGCAGCGCGAGCAGGTGCTCGCGCAGAGCCTGCGGGCCGGCCGCCTCCTCGAGCGCAGGGGAGGGGACGGCGCTGGCGAGCGTGCGGCGGCGGGCCGACGGGCCTCGGAACCACTCCGCGGCCGTCGCCGCGGCGCGCATGGGATCCACCGGCAGGCGGTGCACGCCCCCGGGGCGCAGGGCCTCGGGCAGCTCCTCGGTGAGCAGGTCGGTGGCGCGGGTGATCTGCTCCCGAGCCTGGGCGGTGGTGATCTGCTGGCCGGTGATCGCCCACAGCAGCGCCTCGCGAGGGCTCGGCGTCCCGGGCAGGCGCACCCCGGGGCGCGCCGCGACGAGCGGGGCGAGGGCCGGCAGGGCCTCGACGAGCCCGGCGTCGATGCCCACGGGGTCCGCGTCCAGGTCCAGCAGGTGGCGCACGGCGGCGAGGGCCGCGGCGTGGTCGCGCAGGTCCGCGAGCCTCAGCCGCGCGGCGAGCGGGGCCGGGCCCGCCAGGTCCACGCGCACCACGCCCGGCCCGTGCGGGAGGCGCAGCGCCCTGGTCCACACGAATCCGTCGAGCTGCTCGACGCCCGGCACGGCGCGATGGGAGAACCAGTCCGCGAGACCCGCGCCGTCGAAGGGGCCGCGCAGGGCGAGGCGCGCGGTGACCGAGGCGCCCTGGCCGATGGGGCACTGCGCGCCGGCCCCGGCCGCACCATGGCATCCGTCGGCCTCGGCACGGACGCCGGGGCCGTCCTCGGGGCGGGAGCCCCGCGCACCGCGGCTGCGCTCCCGGACCACGGAGGGGGCGTGGCCGAACAGGCGGGAGAAGGCGTCGTGGAACTGGCGCTCCGAACCGAAGCCGGCGATGTGCGCGATGGTCGCCAGCGGCAGGTCCGAGCCGGTGACGAGATCGTGGGCGCGCCGGGCCCGCAGGATCCGGGCGTGGGCGAGAGCGCCCGCGCCGGTGCGCTCCACCAGCGCCCGGTGCAGGGTCCGCTCGGAGACCGCCAGCCGTGCGGCGAGCGCGGGGACGGTCCCGTCGCCGTCGAGCGCCCCGGCCTCGAGCAGGCGCAGCGCCCGCCCCGCGAGCGAGCCCGCGGGGTCGTCGTCGGGGCTGCCGGGCGGTGCCGTCGGGCCGCAGCGCTTGCAGGCGCGGTAGCCGGCCGCGACCGCCGCGGCGGCCGAGGGCACGAACTCCACCCCGCCGCGGGAGGGGGTGCGTGCCGGGCAGGAGGGGCGGCAGAAGATCCCGGTGGAGCGCACGCAGGTGAAGAACATCCCGTCGAAGCGCGCGTCCCGGGCGCGGATCGCCGCGAAGCGCTCGTCGTCGGTCATCGTCTGCATGCCTCCAGTGAACCGCGCCCGGGCCTGCGGCACCAGCGGGATTCGGCCAGCGCGGCGGGCGCAGGCCCGACCGCACCGGACTCCGCGCAATCCCGGCACGGACGCGAACAGGCCGCATCCCCGGAGAGAGGGGATGCGGCCTGCGCGATCGGAGCGGGCGACGGGAATCGAACCCGCGTAATCAGTTTGGAAGACTGAGGCTCTACCATTGAGCTACGCCCGCGTGCCGCCCCATTGAACCAGATCAGGGGCTCCGGGGCACATCCGCAGTGGCCCAGGTGACATGCATCTGCTCACAGGGTCCATCCCCGCTCCGGGCGTCGTGCGCGCAGAACGGGTAATATCCCCTGGGTTGCCCTCCGGGGTGTAGCTCAGCTTGGTAGAGCACCCGCTTTGGGAGCGGGAAGTCGCAGGTTCAAATCCTGTCACCCCGACTCCGCGCCGGGTCGCCGCCGTGCGGGCCCCGGAGCGCCACGAGAAACGTCCATATGATGTCCATCCACAGGGAGACCTGACCAGTGAAGACCGAGTCCGAGAAGCTCAGCCCCACCCGGGTGAAGCTCACCGTCGAGGTGCCTTTCGACGAGCTCAAGCCGGCCGTCGAGGCCGCCACCGCAAAGATCGCCGATCAGGTGCAGATCCCGGGCTTCCGCAAGGGCAAGGTCCCCTCCAAGCTCGTCGAGCAGCGCTTCGGCCGCCCCGCGATCATGCAGGAGGCCGTCAACGACGCCCTGCCCGACTTCTACCAGCAGGCCGCGGCCGAGGCGGAGCTCAAGCCCGTCGGCCGCCCCGAGGTCGAGGTGAACGAGGTCCCGGGCCTGGACGGCTCCGAGGAGGGCAACCTGCTCTTCACCGTCGAGCAGGACGTGCGCCCCGAGATCACCCTGCCGGACTTCGCCTCCTATGAGGTGGAGATCGAGGAGCCCGAGGTCGACGAGGACGCCGTCGAGGTGCGCCTGACCGAGCTCCGTGAGCGCTTCGGCACCCTGGTGGGTGTGGACCGCCCCGCCGAGAACGGTGACTTCGTCTCCCTCGACATGGTCGCCACCATCGAGGACGAGGAGATCGAGTCCGTCGAGGGCGTCTCCTACCAGATCGGCGAGGGCAACATGCTCGAGGGCCTCGACGAGGCGCTCATCGGCCTCTCCGCCGAGGAGACCACGACCTTCGTCTCGAAGCTCGCCGGCGGCGACCGCGCCGGCGAGGAGGCGCAGGTCAAGGTCACCGCGCAGTCCGTCAAGGTGCGCGAGCTGCCCGAGGCCGACGACGAGTTCGCCGAGATGGCCTCCGAGTTCGACACCATCGACGAGCTCAAGGAGGACCTCAAGGTCCAGGCCGCCCAGGACGCCGAGGGCAACCGCGTGTCCCTGGCCCGCAACGCGCTGCTCGAGAAGCTCCTGGAGGAGCTCGAGATCCCGGTGCCCGCGCAGCTCGTCGACGACGAGATCGCCTCCCACCTCGAGAACGAGGGCAAGGAGGCCGGCGACCCGCACGGCGAGGAGATCCGCGAGGACACCGAGAAGGCGATCCGCGCGCAGTTCCTGCTCGACGAGCTCAACGCCACCCGCGAGGTGCAGGTCGACCAGAACGACCTCATGAGCTACGTGACCCAGCTCTCCGGCCAGTACGGCATCGAGCCGAACCAGCTGCTGCAGATGCTGGCCCAGTCCGGCCAGCTCGAGCAGATCTTCGGCGAGGTGCAGCGCTCCAAGGCGCTGGACGTGGTGCTCGCGGACGTCATCGTCAAGAACGCCTCCGGCGACGTGCTGGACCTGGGCCTGAAGGCCGAGGAGCCCGAGGACGAGGCCGCTGACGAGGACGAGGCCGCCGAGGAGAAGCCGGCGAAGAAGGCCGCCGCGAAGAAGGCCCCGGCGAAGAAGGCCGCGGCCGCGGAGGACGACGCCGAGGAGAAGCCGGCGAAGAAGGCTCCGGCCAAGAAGGCCGCCGCCAAGAAGGCCCCGGCCAAGAAGGCCGCCACGAAGGACGAGGCCGCCGAGGCGACCGACTCCGAGTGACCCACCGCCCCCGCACGGGGGCGGACGAGACGGCGGGCCGTCATCCCTGCGGGGATGGCGGCCCGCCGTCGTCGGCAGGGACCCTCGGGGCCGGGGCCCTCGGGGCCGGGGCCGGGGTCAGTCGCGCCGTGGCCGGTACAGCCGTCCGCAGGTCTCGGGGTCGGCCCCGAGGGTCCCCGCCGGCTCCCAGCGCACGCGTCGCCCGCCGGGCACCGAGAAGATCCGCGTCCCGTCCCCGAGGAACACCGGCACCGTCCACACCTGCAGCACGTCCACCAGGTCGTGCTCGAGGGCCTGCCGGGCGATGTCCGCGCTGATGATCTGCACGTCCTTCTCCCCGGCGATCTCCTTCGCCCGGCGCACGGCCTCGCGCACGTCCACGTTCCAGGCGATCACGGAGGAATCCTCCGCCAGCTCCTCCGGCCGATGGGTGAGGATGATCTCCGTGCCCGTGTACGCCCCGCCGTAGGCCTCCGCCGTCAGCGCGTCCCGCTCGCCGGCCTGGGCGAGGGCGGCGTCGTAGCCGTCACGGCCGGAGAGGATCGCCCCCACGGCCGCGGCGAGGGCGGCGGTGTCCTCCGGCGCGGGGCCGGCCATCGACGCCGGCAGATCGCCGAGGAAGCTCATGTCGTGCCCCGGCCCGGCGAGGAATCCGTCCAGCGACGCACTGAACCCCCAGACGACCTGTGCCATCAGCGCCCTCCTCGGCAGCAGCGGTGCTCCCGCGCCGCACGGCGCGATGCAACCATGCTCCGGGGGCGCAGGGGGACCGTCAAGGGCTGCACCGGCCGGGGTCGGTGGACTCGACGAGGTGTCGGTGCGGCGGGCGCGGCGCCTGCACGGCGCCGGGGAGCACGAGGGCCCGGTCTCCGTGCGGAGACCGGGCCTTCGGGGAGCGGGGTGATCAGCGGTAGGTGACGTAGCCGATCGGGTTGCCCCAGATGGAGCGCTCCACGACGCGCTGCTTCGAGCCGGAGGCGTCGATGATCTGACCGTTGCCGATGTAGATCGCGACGTGGCCGGACCAGGCCACGATGTCGCCCGGCTGCGCCTCGGACTGCGAGATCCAGCGGCCGCCGTTGGCGATCTGGCTCGAGGTGCGCGGCACGTCGATGCCGGCCGCCGCGTAGGCGTAGTTCACCAGGCCGGAGCAGTCCATGCCGCTGAGGGAGGCGCCGCCCCAGCTGTACGGGGTGCCGAGCGCCGAGCGCGCCGCGTCGACGATCGCGTTCGAGCTGGAGGTCGAGGAGGAGGTGGAGACGGACGCGCCGCCGGTGGAGACGCCGCCGCCGGCGTTCAGGGAGCCGCGGGTCTGGGGGCCCACGATCCCGTCCACGAGCAGGCCGTTGGCGGACTGGTAGCTCTTCACCGCGGCGTGGGTGCGCGGGCCGAAGACGCCGTCCACCGCGAGGCTCGCGCCGTGGTCGTTGAGCGCGGACTGGAGATCCTGGACCGCGCCGCCGCGGGAGCCCCAGCGCAGCTTCTGCGTGGAGTCGAGCACGGCCGACGGGGTGACGACGGTGGGGGCCGCGGGAGCGGTCGTCGCGGCGGGGGCGCTCACGGCCGGGGCGGCGGGAGCGGCCGGGGCGGCCTGCGCCGCGCCGCCGGTGAACGCGGTGCCCACGACGACGGTGCCGAGCACGGCGGCGCCACCGAGGCCGCGCGCGGCGCGCTGGGCGTGGTGGGTGGGCAGCTGGGCGCGGCCGGGGGTGCGGTGGGTGTTGTGCTGAGCCATGGGGTTCGTTCCTTCCGGTCCCGGCGTGGGGCCGGGGGTGTACTGCAGGCGAGGGGGCCGCGCCGTGGGCGGGGCGATGCGACCACCGTAGGAGCGCGGTGGGGCGCCGGTCAGCGGGCTTGGCAGAGCCGGGCAGGCGATTTGGTGCGTTTTTTAACGAACTGTCCGTCGCCGTGACCCTTCTGCGCCCCGGCTTGACGAAGCGGAGGCCGATGGCGCACATCGCCGCCGGGCACGGGCGGCGGCGCCGCGGCCTCGCAGCGTCGGGACGCCGCGGCGCGGAGAGACCGCACCGGCGCACCGACGGGGCGGCGCGCAGTGCGCCTGCGGCGAACAGTGCGAGCCCGGGGTCCACCCAGCGCCTAGAGTCGACCCATCGACGATTTCCGGCATGAAGGAGACCCCGTGTCCTCGCAGAGCACTCAGACCTTCCCGCCCCGCAGCGCGGCGGGCGACACCCCGATGGGGCTGGACGACAACGTCTACCAGCGCCTCCTGCGCGAGCGGATCGTGTGGCTCGGCTCGGAGGTGCGCGACGAGAACGCCAACGCCATCTGCTCCAAGCTGCTCCTGCTCGCGGCCGAGGACCCCGAGAAGGACATCTACCTCTACATCAACAGCCCCGGCGGCTCGATCACGGCCGGCATGGCCATCTACGACACCATGCAGTTCGTGAAGCCGGACGTGGTGACCGTGGGCATGGGCATGGCCGCGTCGATGGGGCAGTTCCTGCTCTCCTCCGGCACCAAGGGCAAGCGCTACGCCACCCCCCACACCCGCGTGCTCATGCACCAGCCGCTCGGCGGTCTGGGCGGCACCGCCACCGACATCAAGATCCAGGCGGACCTCATCCTCTCGATGAAGCGCACCCTGGCGGAGCTGATCGCCGAGCAGACCGGCAAGAGCGTCGAGCAGATCACCGCCGATTCCGACCGCGACAAGTGGTTCACCGCCACGGAGGCGCTCGAGTACGGATTCATCGACAAGATCGTCAGCGGCTCGGGCGACGTCACCGGCGGTGGCGGCACCGCCGAGTGACCGCCCCGGCAACCACCCTCCGCCCTTCACGCAAGGAGACCCCGTGACCTTCGATCCCCGTCCCTTCGGCGCGATGCCGATCGCCCAGGCCGGCCGTACGGCCCCGATGCCCACCTCGCGCTACGTGCTGCCCCAGTACGAGGAGCGCACCGCCTACGGCATGAAGCGCCAGGACCCGTACACCAAGCTGTTCGAGGACCGCATCATCTTCCTGGGCGTCCAGGTGGACGACGCCTCGGCCGACGACGTCATGGCCCAGCTGCTGGTCCTGGAGTCCCAGGACCCGGACCGCGACATCACGCTGTACATCAACAGCCCGGGCGGCTCCTTCACCGCCCTCACCGCGATCTACGACACGATGCAGTACATCAAGCCGGAGATCACCACGGTGTGCCTGGGCCAGGCCGCCTCCGCGGCCGCCGTGCTGCTGGCCGCCGGCGCGCCGGGCAAGCGCCTCGCGCTGCCCAACGCCCGGATCCTCATCCACCAGCCCGCGATGGGCGGCGAGGGCGGCGGCGGTCAGGCCTCCGACCTCGAGATCCAGGCCAACGAGATCATGCGCATGCGCGAGTGGCTCGAGGAGACCCTCGCCCACCACTCCGGCCGCACCAAGGAGCAGGTGAGCACGGACATCGAGCGCGACAAGATCCTCACCGCGCAGGCCGCCCTCGAGTACGGCCTGGTGGACCAGGTGCTGGAGTCCCGCAAGGCTCCCGCCGCGCGGATCGCGCAGTGACCACGGGCGGCCGCCCCGCGGAGGAGCGGACCGTCGTGTGAGCCGTGGCGGAGCGCGGCAGGGAGGCACGGTGACGCCCGTGCTTCCCTGTCGCGCTCTCTGCCTCGGGTGCCCGCGCGGGAATCTCCTTCGCCGCCCAGCGAGCCTTCGCCGGGGGAGCGGGGGCGCGCCGCTAGACTGGCGGGGCCCGCGCTGAGAAGGAGGACGCTGTGGCACGATCGAACGAGGGCGGAGACGTCTTCAAGTGCTCTTTCTGCGGGAAGTCGCAGAAGCAGGTGGAACGGCTGATCTCCGGGCCGGGGGTGTACATCTGCGAGGAATGCATCGAGCTGTGCAACGAGATCATCGCCGAGGAGATCCAGGCCGCGCAGCCCGCCCCGCAGGAGCAGGCCCCGCTGCCGGCCCCACGGGAGATCCACGAGTTCCTCGAGCAGTACGTGGTGGGGCAGGACCCCGCCAAGCGTGCGCTCTCAGTCGCGGTCTACAACCACTACAAGCGGGTGCGCGCGCAGGAGGCGGAGCAGGCCGCGCCGTCGGCCAAGAGCGCCGCCGAGGCCCTCGCCGAGGACGCCGGCGCCGCGCAGGACCCGATCGAGGTCGCGAAGTCCAACGTGATGCTGGTGGGCCCCACCGGCTGCGGCAAGACCTACCTCGCCCAGACCCTCGCCCGGATGCTCGACGTCCCCTTCGCGATGGCGGACGCCACGGCCCTCACCGAGGCCGGCTACGTGGGCGAGGACGTGGAGAACATCCTGCTCAAGCTGCTGCAGGCCGCCGACTACGACGTCAAGCGGGCCGAGCGCGGCATCATCTACATCGACGAGATCGACAAGATCGGCCGGAAGTCGGAGAACCCCTCGATCACCCGGGACGTCTCCGGCGAGGGCGTGCAGCAGGCGCTGCTGAAGATCCTGGAGGGCACGGTCGCGGCGGTGCCGCCGCAGGGCGGGCGCAAGCACCCGCACCAGGAGTTCATCCAGATCGACACCACCAACGTGCTGTTCATCGTCGCCGGCGCCTTCGCCGGCATCGAGGACATCATCGCCTCCCGCATCGGCAAGCGCGGCATCGGCTTCGGCTCCGAGCTGCACTCGCCGCTCGAGCAGGAGCAGCTGTACGGCAAGCTTCTGCCGGAGGATCTGCTGAAGTTCGGGCTGATCCCCGAGTTCATCGGCCGCCTTCCGGTGATCTCCAGCGTCTCCAACCTGGATCGGGACGCGCTGATCACGATCCTCACCGAGCCGCGCAACGCCCTGGTCAAGCAGTTCCGCAAGATGTTCTCGCTGGACGGCGTGGAGCTGGACTTCGAGCGCAGCGCCCTCGAGGCGATCGCGGACAAGGCCATCGAGCGGGAGACGGGCGCCCGCGGGCTGCGCGCCATCCTCGAGGAGGCGCTGCAGCCGGTGATGTTCGAGGTGCCCTCCCGGGACGACGTCGTCAAGGTGGTCATCACCGAGGGCGTGGTCACCGAGGGGCGTGCGCCCCTGATGCTCACCGGCAAGGACGCGGAGTCCGGGGCCGACGAGGACCGCCGGGAGCGCAGCGCATGACGGGCACGGATCCGTCGGCCGCCTCCGCCGCCGACCTGCGCGAGCAGGACGTCGAGCGCGCCCGCGAGCTGCTGCGCGCGGAGCGGCGCAGCATCGACAACATCGACGCGGCCCTGGTGCACCTGCTCGCCGAGCGCTTCTCCCACACGCAGCGGGTGGGGCTGCTGAAGGCCGAGCACGGGCTGCCGCCCGCGGACCCGTCCCGGGAGCAGGAGCAGATCGCGCGCCTGCGCGAGCTCGCCGACGAGGCCGGGCTGGACCCCACCTTCGCCGAGGCGTTCCTGCGGTTCATCGTCACCGAGGTGATCCGCCACCACGAGCGGCTCCGCGACGAGGGCGCGGAGACGGTCTAACCTGCGCTGATAGGATCCCGTCATGGCTCGCCTCACATTCCTCGACTGGCCGGTTCTGCGCCAGCTGCGCGGAGCGGATCCGACCGGACGCGGCACCGCCGTCACGTCCTCGCGGACCCGCGGCATCGCGCCGCGCACCGCGGAGGCGGACGGCATGGCCGAGAGCGTCTGCCCCTACTGCGCCGTCGGCTGCAGCCAGCGGATCTTCCACAAGGACGGCCGCGTCATCCAGATCGAGGGCAACCCGCACTCCCCGGTCTCCCGGGGGCGCCTGTGCCCGAAGGGCGCCGCCAGCGAGCAGCTCGTCAACTCCTCCCTGCGCCAGACCACGGTCCGCTACCGCCGCCCCTACGGGACCGAGTGGGAGGACCTCGATCTCGACACCGCGATGGACATGATCGCGGACCGCTTCCTCCAGGCGCGCCGCGACCACTGGGAGGACGAGGACGAGCACGGCCATCCCCTCCGGCGCACGATGGGCATCGCCAGCCTCGGCGGCGCGACCATCGACAACGAGGAGAACTATCTGATCAAGAAGTTCTTCACGGCGGCGGGCGCCATCCAGATGGAGAACCAGGCCCGCATATGACACTCCGCCACGGTTCCCAGTCTGGGAGCCTCGTTCGGTCGTGGCGGTGCCACGAACACGGTGCAGGACTTCGCCAACGCTGACCTCATCGTCATCGAGGGCTCGAACATGGCCGAGGCCCATCCGGTCGCCTTCCAGTGGGTGATCGAGGCGAAGAAGCGCGGGGCCCGCGTGATCCACGTCGATCCGCGCTTCACGCGCACCTCCGCCAACGCGGACCGACACATCCCGATCCGCACCGGCACGGACATCGTGCTGCTGGGCGGCGTGATCCGGCACGTGCTCGAGAACGAGCTGTACTTCGCGGAGTACGTCAGCGCGTACACGAACGCCTCGACGCTCATCTCCGAGGAGTACGGGGACCCCGAGGACCTCGACGGCCTGTTCTCGGGCTACGACCCGGAGACCGGCACCTACGACAACTCCACCTGGGCGTACGCCGGGGACCCGGAGAGGATCGCGCGCGGCCTGCCCGAACGGGACGAGACGCTGCAGCACCCCCGCACCGTCTTCCAGATCCTGAAGCGCCACTACGCGCGCTACACCCCGCAGATGGTGCAGGACACCTGCGGCATCTCCCCGGAGGACTTCGAGTACCTCGCCACCGCGATCGCGGAGAACTCCGGCCGTGAGAAGACCACGATGTTCGCCTATGCGCTGGGCTGGACCCAGCACCAGGGCGGGGCGCAGATGATCCGCACCTCGGGGATCCTCCAGCTCCTCATGGGCAACGTGGGCCGGCCCGGCGGCGGCATCATGGCTCTGCGCGGCCACGCCACCATCCAGGGCTCCACCGACATCCCCACGCTCTACCACATCCTCCCCGGCTACCTGCCGATGCCGAAGGCCGGGCAGGACGACTTCGCGGAGTACGCACGCGGGATCGGGAAGAAGGAGCAGAAGGGCTTCTGGGCGAACGCGGACGTCTACGCGATCAACCTCCTGAAGGCCTGGTGGGGGGATCACGCCACCGCGGAGAACGACTGGGGATTCCATCACCTGCCCCGGCTCACCGGCGCGCACGGCACCTACCAGACCGTCATGCGGATGCTCGAGGGCGACGTGGACGGGTACTTCCTGTTCGGCCAGAACCCGGCGGTCGGCTCGGCCAACGGGCGCATGCAGCGGCTGGGGATGTCGAAGCTGAAGTGGATGGTGGTGCGCGACTTCTACATGATCGAATCGGCGACGTTCTGGCGCGACGGGCCGGAGATCGAGTCCGGGGAGCTCTCCCCGGAGCAGATCGGGACGGAGATGTTCTTCCTCCCCGCCGCGAACCATGCCGAGAAGTCCGGCTCGTTCACGCAGACCCAGCGCATGGTGCAGTGGCGGGACAAGGCCGTGGACGCGCCCGGCGATGCGCGCAGCGACCTCGAGTTCATGTACGAGCTGGGGCGACGCATCCGGGAGAAGCTCGCCGGCTCCACCGATCCCCGCGACCGGCCGATCCTGGACCTCACCTGGGACTATCCGGTGGACGAGCACGGCGACCCGGACGCCGAGGCGGTGCTCGCGGAGATCAACGGCCGCCACCTCTCGGGGGAGAGGGCCGGGCAGCCGCTGGACTCCTTCGGCGAGATGAGGGACGACGGCTCCACCATCGGCGGCTGCTGGGTCTATGCCGGCGTCTACGCGGGCGGTGTGAACCGCGCCCGCCGGCGCACCCCCGGCAGCGAGCAGGACGAGACCGCGGCCGACTGGGGCTGGGCCTGGCCCGCGAACCGGCGGATCCTCTACAACCGCGCCTCCGCGGATCCCGAGGGCAGGCCCTGGAGCGAGCGCAAGAAGTGGGTCTGGTGGGACGAGGAGTCCGGGACGTGGACCGGCAAGGACGTGCCGGACTTCCCGCCGACCAAACGCCCCGACGATCCCGGCGACCCCGATCGGGGCGGCGCCGCGGCGCTCGCGGGCACCGACGCCTTCATCATGCAGGCCGACGGCCGGGGATGGCTCTTCGCGCCCACCGGCATGGTGGACGGTCCGATGCCGACGCACTACGAGGCGCCGGAGTCGAACATCCGCAACCCCCTGTACACGCAGCAGTCCAATCCCACCCGCGTCACCTTCCGGGACGAGGACAACCTCAGCTCCCCGGGGGCGATGGGTGAGGGCGGCGAGGTGTACCCGTACGTGTTCACCACCTACCGGATCACCGAGCACCACACCGCCGGCGGCATGAGCCGCTTCCTGCCCTACCTCTCCGAGCTCCAGCCGGAGATGTACTGCGAGGTCTCCCCGGAGCTGGCCGAGGAGATCGGTCTCGAGCCCTACGGCTGGGCGACCATCATCTCGGCGCGCAATGCGATCGAGGCGAAGGTGCTGGTCACCGAGCGGATGACTCCGCTGCGCGTGGGGGAGCGGACGGTCCACCAGATCGGTCTGCCCTTCCACTGGGGCCGCGGCCGCGAGGCCGTGGTCCAGGGCGACGGCGCGAACGACCTGATCGGCATGAACCTCGATGCCAACACCCAGATCCAGAACAGCAAGAACAACTCGTGCACGATCATCCCGGGGCGTCGCCCCCAGGGGGCCGGGCGTGCGGAGCTCGTGGAGGACTACCGCCGTCGGGCCGGGCTGATCCCCGCGCTGCACCCGCAGGTCGACGGGGCCGAGGGCGCACCCGGCGCCGGCCCGGTCACGGAGGCGACCCCGCATGCGATGCGCGGCCCCGACGAAGCGCCCGCCGCGCCCACGGGAGAGCCGTCGATGAAGGAGATGAGGAACCGATGAGCCTGCTCGCAGGACCAGGAGGTCCCGCCGCGGAGACCGGGTGGGGACACGACCACGAGCGCAAGGGCTTCTTCACCGACACCTCGATCTGCATCGGCTGCAAGGCCTGCGAGGTGGCGTGCAAGGAGTGGAACCGCAACCCGATCGACGGGAACCTCGAGATCCTCGGCTCGAGCTACGACAACACCGGCGAGCTCGGGGCGAACACGTGGCGCCACGTCGCCTTCGTCGAGCAGGGCCAGGAGCGGATCGAGGAGGCGCGCGAGTCCGGGCGGAAGCTCGTCAGCCTGGGCATGCCGGGGATCGGCCCGACGTCCTCCGGGCCGCGCGGCGCGACCCCCGCCGGCGATCTCTCGCAGGTGGACCGCACCCCGCCGGACACCCCCGAGTTCCGCTGGCTGATGTCCTCGGACGTGTGCAAGCACTGCACCAACGCCGGCTGCCTGGACGTGTGCCCGACGGGTGCGATCTTCCGCTCCGAGTTCGGCTCCGTGGTGGTCCAGCAGGACGTGTGCAACGGCTGCGGTACCTGCGTGAGCGCCTGCCCCTTCGGCGTCATCGAGCGCCGGGACGACGGCACCGTCTCCCCGTTCGCGGTGCGCGAGGAGGAGGATCCCCGCCACGGCACCGCCAGCAAGTGCACGCTGTGCTACGACCGCCTCGTCGACGGCGAGCAGCCGGCCTGCTCCGCGACCTGCCCCACCCAGTCGATCACCTTCGGCGACCATCCGGATCTCGCGCAGGAGGCGACGCAGCGCGTGGCGGACCTGCATGAGCGGGGGATGACCGAGGCGCGGCTGTACGGCACGAACCCCAAGGACGGCGTGGGCGGCACCGGATCGGTGTTCCTGCTGCTGGACGAGCCGGAGGTGTACGGCCTCCCGCCGGACCCGCAGGTGCCCACGAAGTCGCTGCCCCGCCTCTACGCCCGCACCGGCCTGGCCGCGGCGGGCATGGTCGCCGCGGTGGCGCTGTCCTTCCTGGGGGCGCGCCGATGAGCCTCACCGAGTTCGACGCGGACCGCCCGCCGGAGAAGCCCCGACGCCGTCGCGGCGGCGGGAAGCGCCGCCGACGCCTCGGCCTCGGCGAGGTCGGGATGGGCGACGGCTCCCGCGAGGGCGCCGTCGTCGAGGACGTCGAGGTCGAGCGGTCCGACGAGTACGACTCCTACTACGGGCGCCCCATCGTCAAGGCGCCGCCGTGGAAGGCGCCGATCGCCGTGTACCTGTTCCTCGGCGGGGTCGCCGGCGGCTCCGGCCTGCTCGCCGCCGGGGCCCAGTGCACGGGCAGGCCGCTGCTGCGACGCAACGCCCGGCTGATGGCGCTGGGCACCATCGGCCTCGGCACCGTGGCCCTCATCGAGGACCTCGGCCGGCCCGAGCGCTTCCTGAACATGATGCGGACCGTCAAGGTCACCAGCCCCATGAGCCTCGGCACCTGGGTGGTGGGCGGCTTCGCCTCCCTGTCCGGCGTGCTCGGCGTGCTCGAGGTCGACCGCCTGACGGGGGAGAAGCTGCCGCTCGGGGCGATGCGCCCCCTGCTCCGGGCCGGCGAGGGCCCCGCCTCCCTGGGCCAGGCCGTCCTCGCCCCGCTGCTCGCCTCCTACACCGGGGCGCTGCTGGGCAACACCGTGGTCCCCACCTGGGAGGCCGGCCGCGGGCAGCTGCCCTTCCTGTTCGCCTCCTCCGCGAGCCTCGCCGCAGGCGGGGCCGCGATGGTGACCACCCCGGTCCGCGAGGCGGGTCCCGCCCGTCTCCTCGCGATCGCCGGGGTCGCGGGCGATCTGGTGTCCATGCACCGCATGAAGGCGTCGATGCATCCGCTGGAGCGGGAGCCGCTGGAGAGCGGCACGCCCGGACGGCTGCTCACCTGGGCGGAGCGCCTCGCGGTCGGCGGCGGACTCGCCACCGTGCTCGGCAGGCGCAGCCGCGTGCTCGCCGCGGCCGGCGGTGCGGCGCTTCTGACCGCCTCGGCCCTGACCCGCTTCGGCGTGCTGAACGCGGGGCTCGAGTCCGTGAAGGATCCCCGGCGCGTGGTCGCGCCGCAGAAGGCGCGCCTGGCGGCACGGCGCGCCGCCGGGATCACCGACGACTCGATCACCACCGCCGGCTGACCGGTCAGCGCACCTCGATCCCCTCGCCCGCGACGGTCTCGCCGATCACGGGGTAGCCGGGCACCTCGCCGATGACCAGCAGGCCGCCGCTGGTCTGCGCATCGGCGAGCAGCAGCAGGTCGTCCTCGACGATGCCGGGACCGGCCTCGACAGCATGCCGCACCCAGTCGAGGTTCCGCCGCGTGCCGCCGGAGACGTACCCGTCGCGCAGCGCCTCCGCGGCCCCGTCCACGAGCGGCACCGCGGCACGGTCGACCACCATGCCCACCGAGGAGGCGCGGCCCATCTTGAACAGGTGCCCGAGCAGGCCGAAGCCGGTCACGTCGGTGGCGGCCCGCGCCCCGGCCGCGAGGGCGGCGCGGGAGGCATCCCGGTTCAGGGTGGTCATCACGTCGATCGCCGCGCTCGAGACCTCGCCGGTGGACTTCATGCGGTTGTTCAGCAGCCCCACGCCGAGCGGCTTCGTGAGCGTGATCGGCAGCCCGGCCGCCGCGGCGTCGTTGCGCAGCAGGCGCTCCGGGTCCGCGGTGCCGGTGACGGCCATGCCGTACTTCGGCTCGGGATCGTCGACCGAGTGGCCGCCGATGACCGGCACCCCGGCCTCCGTCGCGATCGCCAGCCCGCCCGCGAGCACCTGCTGCAGCAGCTCGTAGGGCAGCACCTCGCGGGGCCAGCCCACGAGGTTGATCGCGACGACGGGCTCGCCGCCCATCGCGTAGATGTCGCTGAGCGCGTTGGCGGCGGCGATGCGGCCCCAGTCGTGGGCGTCGTCGACGACGGGGGTGAAGAAGTCCGCGGTGGAGAGCACGGCGGTGTCGCTGTCCGGCCCGCCGATCCGCACCGCGGCGGCGTCGTCCCCGTCGTCCAGGCCCACGATCACCTGGTCGTATTGCTGCCCGGCGAGGGTGGAGACGACCTCCTCGAGCTCCCCCGGCGGGATCTTCGAGGCGCAGCCGCCTCCGTGCGCCATCGTGGTCAGGCGGATCGCGGGGCGGGCGAGGGGCTGGATCAGGTCGTCGCTCATGCCCCGACGATAGCCCGCGGCGTCGCGGGCACGACATGTCCGTCCCGGACTCGGATCCGTGGATCTTCGCAGGTCCGGCGGTGATATCGTCACTCGCGGAGGCGTACGTGTCCTGGTGGGCGCCCCGGTCTTCAAAACCGGTGAGTCCGAGCATCTCGGGCTGGCGGGTTCGATTCCCGTCCGCCTCCGCCAGCTTCCGGGCCGCCGGCGCCACCCGCCTGCGGCCCCGTACCCCGAGGAGGAGCCGTGGCCCAGGGCACCGCCCGCGTCGAGGAGGGCGGCGAGGATCCGCGCCGGAGGATCCCCCGCACGGATGCGCTGCTGGCCCTCCCGGCGGTCGTCGCCGCGCAGGCGGGACTCGGCGCGCAGGTGGTGCGCGGGATCGTCCGCGCCGTCCAGGATCGTGCCCGTCGCGGCGAGATCGCGCCCGAGCAGGTGGAACGGGCCGTCCTCGACGCGCTCGGGGCGCGCAGCGCCTCCTCCCTGCGCCCCGTGCTGAACGCGACCGGCGTCATCGTCCACACCAACCTGGGCCGGGCGCCGCTCTCGCCCGCCGCCCGTCGGGCGCTGCAGGACGCCGCCGGGTACACCGACGTGGAGCTCGACCTCACCACCGGCGCCCGCGGCCGCCGCGGCGCCGCCGCCCGCGCCGCCCTGCTCGCCGCCTGCCCCGCCGCGGAGGACGCCCTGGTGGTCAACAACGGCGCCGCCGCCCTGCTGCTGGCCACGACCGCGCTGGCCGCGGGCCGGGAGGTGGTGTGGAGCCGCGGCGAGCTGGTGGAGATCGGCGCCGGGTTCCGCCTCGCGGAGCTGGTCGCCTCCGCCGGTGCGTGGGTGCGCGAGGTGGGCACCACCAATCGCACGCACGCCGCCGACTACCGCGAGGCCTGCGCCGACGGGGCCGCCGGCGTGCTCCTCAAGGTCCACACGAGCAACTACCGCATCGAGGGCTTCACCAGCGAGGTGGGGATCGCGGAGCTCGCCGCGATCGCGCACGAGCACGGCCTGCCGCTGATCGCCGATCTCGGCTCCGGGCTGCTGCACCCCGAGCAGGCGCTGCCGCAGGAGCCGGACGCCGCCGCCGCGCTCGAGGCGGGCGCGGACGTGGTCCTCACCAGCGGCGACAAGCTCCTCGGCGGCCCGCAGGCCGGGATCCTGCTGGGCACGGCCGAGACCATCTCCCGCCTGGCCCGGCACCCCCTGGCCCGGGCCGTGCGCGCGGACAAGCTCGCGCTCGCCGCGCTCGAGGCGACCCTCGCAGGCCCCATGCCGCCCGTGCTCGCGGCGCTGCGCACCGATCCGGACGCGCTGCGCAGGCGCACCGACGCCCTCGCCGCCCGGCTCGGCGGGCGCACCGTCGCGCACGACGGCCGCGTCGGCGGCGGGGGAGGGGCGGGCGTGCCGCTGCCCGGCTGGGCGATCGCGCTCGAGGAGGAGCTCGCCGCACCGCTGCGGGCCGGGAGCCCGGCCGTGGTCGGCACCGTCCAGGGCGGCTCCTGCCTCCTGGACCTGCGCTGCGTGCCCGTCGAGGACGAGGAGGCGCTGGTCGAGGCCGTCGCCGCCGCCCGGGAGCAGTGCCTCTCCCACGGCGTCCGGGGGATCGTGCGCTGATGCAGGTGATCGCCACCGCCGGGCACGTCGACCACGGCAAGTCCACGCTGATCCGCGCGCTGACCGGCATCGAGCCGGATCGTCTGGCCGAGGAGAAGCGGCGCGGGCTCACGATCGATCTGGGCTTCGCCTGGACGGTCCTGCCCTCGGGGCAGGAGGTCTCCTTCGTGGACGTCCCCGGGCACGAGCGCTTCCTCGGGAACATGCTCACCGGGCTCGGCCCCGCGCCGCTCGTGTGCTTCGTCGTCGCCGCCGACGAGGGCTGGCAGGCGCAGTCCTCGGACCACCGCGACGCGGTCGCCGCGCTCGGCATCGACCAGGGCCTGCTCGTGGTGACCCGTGCCGACCTCGCCCCCGACCGGGTCCCGGAGGTCATCGCCCAGGCCCGGGCCGAGCTCGCCGGCACCGGTCTCGCACACGTGCCCGCGCTCGCGGTCTCCGCCGTGACCGGGGAGGGGATGGACGCGCTGCGCGCGCACCTCGACGATCTCGTCGCCGCCGCGCGCCGCCCGGACGCCGCCGAGCGGGTGCGGCTGTGGGTGGATCGGTCCTTCACCGTCGCCGGGGCCGGCACCGTGGTCACCGGCACCCTCGGCGCCGGCACCCTGCACCGCGAGGACCGGCTCGTGCTGAGCGGCACGCACGGCGGCGGCGAGCGCGGAGGTGACGGGACCGAGGTGCAGGTCCGCGGGCTGCAGTCCCGCGGCGGGCAGCTCCCCGCGCTCGGGCCCGTCAGCCGTGCCGCGGTGAACCTCCGCGGCGTCGAGGCGGAGCAGATCGGTCGCGGTGACGCGCTGCTGACCCCCGGGGCGTGGCACCTCACCGCCCAGATCGACGTGCGCCGCACCACCGGCGCGGACCTCGCCGACGCGCCGAACGAGCTGATCGCCCACGTGGGCACCGCCGCGGTGACCGCCCGGGTGCGGCCCTTCGGCGCGCACCATGCCCGGCTCACCCTCGAGCGTCCGCTGCCGCTGGCCGTGGGCGATGCGCTCGTGCTGCGCGGCAGCGGCAGCCACGGCGTGCGCACCGGGGTGCGCGCCCTCGACGTCGACCCGCCCTCCCTGGTGCGGCGCGGCGACGGCCGCCGACGGCAGAGCGTGCTCGAGGCGATGCCCGAGGGCGGGGACCTCGCCGGGGAGGTCGCGCGCCGCGGCACCGTGCCGGAGCAGGTGCTGCGCCGCTACGGCATCGCGGTGCCGCATCAGCTGCCGGACGGGGTGGAGCGGCACGGCGACCAGCTCGTCGACGTCGCGGCCCTCGCCGCCTGGCGCGAGGAGCTGACCGCCCTCGTCGGCAGGGTGCAGCGCGCCGATCCGCTCTCCGCCGGGGTGCCGCGGAAGGCCGCGGCCGACGCCCTGGCGCTGCCCGCCCCGGAGCTGCTCGACGGGGTTGTCGCCGCCGCAGGTCTCGCACTCGTGGACGGCCGGGTGCGGGACCCGGCCGCCGCGGCGGGGCTCGGCGCCGCCGAGGCAGGCGTCGCCCAGCTCGAGAAGGCCCTGACCGAGGCACCGTTCCGCGCCCCGGAGGCCGAGGACCTCACGGCCCTCGGCCTCGGCGCGCGCGAGCTCGCGGCCGCCGCCGCGCAGGGACGCCTGCTGCGACTGCCCGACGAGGTGGTGCTGCTGCCCACCGCGCCCGCGCTCGCGATGCGGCAGCTGGCCCGGCTCGCACAGCCCTTCACCACCAGCGGGGCCCGCCAGGCGCTGGGGACCACGCGCCGCGTCGCGATCCCGCTGCTGGAGCACCTCGACGCCCGCGGCTGGACCCGTCGCGTGGACGCCAGGCATCGCCAGGTGGTGCGCTGACCACGCTCCGGACCCGCGCCTGCGCTCAACGTCGTCCTTCTCGCTGAGCTCCTGCCGGCTCGTGCCTCGCCAGCACGTCGCTCAGCGCTGCGGTTCTTGCTGTGCTCCTGCCGGCTCGTGCCTCGCCAGCACGTCGCTCAGCGCTGCGAACGCGGCTGCTTGACGGGCGGCTCGCCGAGCTCGACGTCGCGGGTGGTGATCTCCTCGCCCTCACCGGCGACCAGCTCGAGCGACTCGATGCGGCCCAGCGCCGTGAGGTCCGCCGCGGCGGCCTCCAGGTGTGCGCGCACCGCCTCGGGCGCCTCGACGGTCACGGCCAGGATCGGGGTCTTCTGCGAGACCTTCGCATCGGACTTGATGCGCCGCAGCGTGATCGCGGCCTGCGCCACCGAGTCCACCAGCGCGGCGTCCTGGCCGGCGGCGGCGTCCCGCAGCGGCGCGGCCTCGGGCCAGGCCTGGGTGTGCACGCTGCCCGAGCGCCACCACGACCACACCTCCTCGGTCGCGAACACGACCACCGGCGCGAACAGGCGCAGCAGCACCTCGAGCACGATCGCGAGCGCCGCCCGGGCGGAGTCCGCGCCGGCCTGCCCGGTGGGGGAGTTGCCGTGCGCACGCTCCTTGACCAGCTCGATGTAGTCGTCGCAGAACGCCCAGAAGAACGGCTCGACCACCTCGAGGCAGCGCGCGTAGTCCATCTCGTCGAACGCGGCGGTGGCCTGATCGACCACGTCCGCCAGCTGCGCCAGCAGGGCACGGTCCAGCGGATCGGTCACCGCCGCCGGATCCGCGGCGAGACGGCCGGCGGGATCGGCCGGGGCCGCCCCGAAGCCGAGCGCGAACTTCGAGGCGTTGAGGATCTTGATCGCCAGGCGGCGGCCGATCTTCATCTGCCCCTCGTCGAAGGCGGTGTCCACGCCCTGTCGGGCGCGGCCGGCCCAGTAGCGCACGCCGTCGGAGCCGTGCTGCTGCAGCAGCCCGATCGGGGTGACCACGTTGCCCTTGGACTTCGACATCTTCTTGCGGTCCGGGTCCAGGATCCAGCCGTTGATCGAGGCGTGCTTCCACGGCAGCGCGTCCTGCTGCAGATGGGAGCGCACGATGGTGGAGAACAGCCAGGTGCGGATGATGTCGTGGCCCTGCGGGCGCAGATCCATCGGGTACACCGTCGAGAACAGGTCCCCGCCGTCGGCCGCATTCCAGCCGCCCGCCAGCTGCGGGGTCAGCGAGGAGGTGGCCCAGGTGTCGAGGATGTCGGGATCGGCGACGAAGCCGCCGGGCACGCCCCGCTGCTCCTCGGTGAAGCCCGCGGGCACATCGATCGTGGGATCGATCGGGAGGTCCTCGACGGCCGGGGTGAGGAGGGTGTCGTAGTCCGTCTCGCCGTCTGCGTCCACGCCGTACCAGACGGGGAAGGGCACGCCGTAGAAGCGCTGGCGGGAGATCAGCCAGTCGCCGGCCAGGCCCTCCACCCAGTTGCGGTAGCGGGACTCCATGTAGGCGGGGTGCCAGGTGAGCTCGGCGCCGCGGGCGATGAGATCGTCGCGCAGGCCGCCGGTGGAGTCGTCGCGGCCGCCGTTGGTGAGGTACCACTGGCGGGAGGTGACGTACTCCAGCGGCTTGTCGCCGTTCTCGTAGAACTTCACCGGGTGGGTGATCTTCTTCGGCTCGCCCACCAGGTCGCCGGACTCGGTGACCATCTCCACCACGCGCTTCTGCGCGCTGAACACGGTCAGGCCCGCGAGCTCCGCGTACGCGGCCTGTCCCTCGGCGGTGGCGATCCACGGCGCCTCGGGCAGGAAGCGGCCGTCACGACCCACGACGGAGCGGGTGGGCAGGGACAGCTCGCGCCACCAGGTGACGTCATTCGCGTCGCCGAAGGTGCAGATCATCGCGATGCCGGCGCCCTTGTCGGGCTGGGCCAGCGGATGCGCCATCACCGGCACCTCCACCCCGAACAGCGGCGAGGTCACCGAGGTGCCGAACAGGGCCTGGTAGCGCTCGTCGTCCGGGTGGGCCACCAGCGCCACGCAGGCCGGCAGCAGCTCGGGCCGGGTGGTCTCGATGAACACCTTCTCGCCGGTGCCGTCGGCCCGGGTGAAGCCGATCCGGTGGTAGGCGCCCTCGCGCTCGCGGTCCTCCTGCTCCGCCTGGGCCACGGCGGTGCGGTAGGTGACGTCCCACATGGTGGGGGCCTCGGACTGGTACGCCTGCCCCTGCTGGAGGTTCTCGAGGAACGCGCGCTGGGAGGCGGCGCGGGAGGCGGAGTTGATCGTCTGGTAGCTGTGGTGCCAGTCCACGGAGAGACCGAGCGTGCGGAACACGTCCTCGAAGGACTTCTCGTCCAGCGCGGTGAGCTTCTCGCACAGCTCGATGAAGTTCTTGCGCGAGATCGGCACCTGATTCGCGGCCTTGGAGGACTTGTTCGAGCCGCCCTCCTGCGGGGGCGTGAAGTCCGGGTCGTAGGGCAGCGAGGGATCGCAGCGCACCCCGTAGTAGTTCTGGGCGCGACGCTCGGTGGGCAGGCCGTTGTCGTCCCAGCCGAGCGGGTAGAACACGTTCTTGCCGCGCATGCGCTGATAGCGCACGATCATGTCGGCCTGCGAGTAGCCGAACACGTGACCCACGTGCAGGGACCCCGAGGCCGTGGGCGGCGGGGTGTCCACGCTGAACACCTGGTCGCGGGTGGTCTCCGGATCGAAGGCGTAGAGGTCCTGCTCGCTCCATACGCCGTCCCACTTCTCCTCGAGGCCCTCCAGGGAGGGGCGGTCGGGGATCGAGGTCTGGGCGTCAGGGCGCGATGCGGTGTCGGTCATGGGGTCATTGTTCCAGGTCTGCCGTGCCGCGCAACGCAGGCGTCGGCAGTGTGAGCGCGCTCGCGTCGAGGATGTCGAGCGGGTGCGTCATGGGCGGGCCGATGGTGATGCGAGCTGCGATATGGAGCAGCGTGGATCACCATCGGCCCGCCGGCGACACCACTGGGTCCGGCGACCGTGGGTCAAGCGTCTGCGGGCCCGCCTCGCCTCACGGCACCCGCGCGGTCCACTCCTCGGTGCCGAACTTGGTCTCCACCAGCTCCCGGGCCCGCGCCAGCTCGTCCTCGGTGTACGCGGAGTCCACGGTGTCGTAGCGGGCGCGGAAGTACTCCAGGAACCCGTCGATGATCTGCTCCCGGGCCAGGCCCGTCTGCGACCGCATCGGGTCCACGCGCTTGTTCGCGCTGCGGGTGCCCTTGTCGGAGAGCTTCTCGCGGCCGATCCGCAGCACCTCGCCCATCTTCTCGGCGTCGATGTCGTAGCTCATCGTCACGTGGTGCAGCAGCACGCCGCCGGCGAAGCGGCGCTGGGCGGCGCCGCCGATCTTCCCCTGCTCGGAGGCGATGTCGTTCAGCGGCACGTAGTGGGCCTTCACCCCGATCTCGGCGAGCGCGCCCATCACCCAGTCGTCGAGATAGGCGTAGGCCTGCTCGAAGCTCAGCCCCTCCACCAGGGAGGAGGGGACCACCAGCGAGTAGGTGAGGCAGTTGCCCTGCTCCATGAACATCGCGCCGCCGCCGGTGATGCGCCGCACCACGCCGATGCCGTGGCGGGCCGCGCCCTCGGCGTCGATCTCGTTGCGCAGCGACTGGTAGGAGCCGATCACCACCAGCGAGGAGTCCCAGTCCCAGATCCGGAAATGGGGGCGGCGGCGGCCCGCGATCACCTCCTGCGGGAGCACCTCGTCGAGCGCCACGTGCATCACCGGGGGCAGCACCACGGGGCCGATCACGTCGAAGGTGAGGTCATCCCAGCTGGAGGCGTGGCCGAGCGCGCGTCGCACCGCGATCGCGACGGCCTCGGCGTCGAAGCCGATCATCTGCACCGGCTCGGTGAACGCGGCGAGCCGCTCGGTGAGCGCGGCGCCGAGCTCGGCGGCCGTGGCCTCCGTGGGCATGCCCACCAGAGCGGTGTTGAGCTCCTCGAGCGCCTCGTCCGGCTCGAGGAAGAAGTCCCCGAACACGTGCGCGGAGGCGATCGTGCCGTCCTCGGCGGTGACGTCCACGGCCACGAGCTTGCCGCCGCGCACCTTGTACTCGCCGTGCATCACCGGGGTCTCGCCAGAAGTCTCCATGGCCCCATCCTCGCGCATCCCGCGGGCCGACGGTCCCGCCGACCCGTGCGGGTCACGCGATGGTCAGCGAGCGCAGCGCCCGGTGCACCTCCCACACGAAGTCCGCCGTGGACTGGCTCTTGCGGGGCGCGACCGCGTAGGTCTCCTCCGGGCGGTCCCCGGTGGCCTCGCGGGTCACCTTCGGGATCAGGTGAGACCAGTCGCGCTCGCCGCCCACCCAGATCCGGTAGGTGGTGCCGGTGTCGTCGCCGCGATGCAGCAGCCGCAGCCCCATCGAGGTGGCGGTGAGCGCGGGCTGGCGCCGCGCCGGCGCCGCGTCGAAGCCGCGGTCGCGCAGCAGCATCGGGTTCAGCACCGCCCACAGCAGCAGCCGCGCCCCTTCGACCTCCGGCGAGGCGGGGGCGCCGATCAGCGGCGGCGAGGCGGGCAGCGCGCCCTCGTCCGTGCGCCAGGCGGTGCGGCGGGCCAGCGTCTCCAGCCGTGCGCCGGCCTCGGCCCGCTCCTCCTCGCCCCGGGCGAGGCCGATCCCCAGCGGCACCGGCTCGTGGCCCGTGCGCTGCAGGTGCACCGGCGTGCCCAGCTCGACCTCGCCGAACTCGAGCCCGGTGCGGTGCAGGCGCACCCCGGCCTGCAGGTGCGCATCCGTCTGCCCGCGGCGGGTGGAGAAGTGGGGGCTGGTGCCCAGCAGGTCCCGGGAGGCGCGGTGCATCACGTCGAGATGGCCGCGGAACTCCCGGGCCACCGACGCCTTGGTGAGCAGCCGCTTCGCCTCCACCGGGTACTGCACGATGGGGCGGCCGGAGTTCTCCCCGATCTCGCCGATCGTCTCCCACAGCGCCTGGTGCCCGGGATCGGCCTTCGACATCCGCCGGGCCAGCGAGCTCCAGCTGGTGGCCAGCACCCTCTCGGGCAGCTGCTCCTCGCTGCCGGCGAGGTCGCTGCGCCGCGAGATCGCCAGCAGCAGGTGCTGGTCCGAGGCGCCGAGCGCGGCCAGGTGCCGCTCCAGCCGGGTGGTGCGCAGCAGCCCCTCGGTGCTCACCACCACGCCCAGCCGCGCGCCGTCATCGGTCTCGGTGGAGGAGGGGAGGATCTCCGCGACCAGGTCCGGGGAGCTGCGGTGCAGGCGCGGTGCGGCGACGATGCTGCCGGTGGCGCGCTCGGTGCGCACCACGGTGCGCAGGAATGCGCGGCGGCTCTTCGGCGCCATCAGCACGAACTCGAGCATGTGGCGGAGGATCCCGTCGGCGCGCGCGGGCCGTGCGGAGCCCTCCGCGGCCTCCGGGGCCGTGACCGAGCGCTCCACCGCGTAGGTGAGCATCTGCCCGACGGTGGCGTAGGAGCGTGCCATGATCCTCCTTCTCTCGCGCCGTGCCCGCCGCGACGGAGCCTGCCGCGCGGGGACGGGGGTTCGAGTATCCCCCTCCACCCAGTGTGCATCAGTGCAGGTGGGGGGAGGCGGTGTGTCGTCACATTCGGCCGGGGCGCCGGCCCGCGTGGAGGCGCCGCACCAGATCCTCCACGGAGGGCTCGGTGAGGGCGAGGTCCTGCACCTCCACCTGGGCGGAGACGGCGGTGAGCAGGGCCGGCGCGGTGAGCTCCGCCCCGGAGAACGCGATCCGGTGGCGGATCCCGTCGGCCTCGATCGGCAGGGCCCGCGCGCCCTCCGGCAGCACCAGCGGCGCCGTGCGCGGCGCGGCGAGGTCGAGCACCAGCTCCCGCGGCGCGCCGAGCCGCTCCCGGAATCCCGTGAGCGCGCCGTCGAATGCCACCTGCCCGGAGTCCACCACCACGATCCGCGCGCACAGCCGCTCCACATCGCCCATGTCGTGCGTGGTGAGGAACAGCGTGGTGCCGCGCTCGGCACGATCCTCGCGCAGGAAGCGCCGCAGGCCCTCCTTGGAGACCATGTCCAGCCCGATGGTGGGTTCGTCCAGCACCACCAGCGCCGGGGAGTGCAGCAGCGCCGCGGCCACCTCGCCGCGCATCCGCTGTCCCAGCGAGAGCTGCCGCACCGGACGGTCCAGGAAGCCGCCCAGGTCCAGGCCGTCCACCAGGCGGTCCAGGCGTGCGGCGAGGGCGCGGTCGGTGAGGCGGTGCATCGCGCCGAGGATCCGGTAGCTGTCCCGCAGCGGCAGGTCCCACCACAGCTGGGAGCGCTGCCCGAAGACCACCCCGATCTCGCGGGCGAGACGGCGCCGCTCCGGCACCGGGACCCGGCCCAGCACCCTCAGCGAGCCCGCGGTGGGCTGCAGGATCCCGGTGATCATCTTGATGGTGGTGGACTTCCCGGCGCCGTTGGCGCCCACGAAGCCCACGGCCTCGCCCCGGTCCACGCGCAGCGAGATCTCGTCGACCGCGCGCACCAGCTGTCGGCGCCGGCGCCGGGTGCCGGGCGCGGCGGTGCGCACCGCGTAGTCGCGGCGCAGACGGCGCAGCTCCAGCGCAGGGGAGGCTTCGCCCGCGCCGGGCGCGGTCTCGGGGACGGACGGGGTGCGGTGCGGGGTCATCCACCAGCTCCTGTGTAGCGTCGAACCCCGCCTCGCCAGAGCGTCAGGGCGAGGGCCCAGGCGAGCAGGGCCGCGGGCAGCCCGAGCCAGCCGGCCCACGTGGGGATCAGGGCGGGGCCGGGCAGGTCCAGCAGCGCCAGGGCGGGGGCGTAGGCGATCAGCGTCGCCGGGATCACGAAGGTGAAGAAGGCGCGCATCGGCAGGGCGAACACGGCGCCGGGGGTGGTGGCGACGTAGTTGCCGCCGTAGGTGAAGGCGTTGGCGAACTCGCGCCCGTCGACGAGCCAGAACTGCAGGGCGCCGGCCATCGTGAACAGCGCCCCGAACAGCAGCGCCCCGGCGAGCGGGGCCAGCGCGGCCAGCAGCAGCGTCGCGGGCGTGGGGGAGAAGCCCGCCAGTCCCAGGGCGGTGGCGTACATCGCCAGCCCCACCAGGATCCGGCCCAGGCGGCGCAGCGAGAGGTCCAGGCTGGAGATCTGCAGCAGCAGCGGCACGGGCCGGATCAGCAGGGTCTCCAGCCGCCCGGAGCGGATCTGCGCGGAGAGGCCGTCGATCTCCCCGAAGAACAGGTCGCCGATCCCGAAGGCCAGGGCTCCCAGCCCGTACACCACCGCCACCTGCGGCAGCGTCATCCCGCCCAGGGTCTCCACCTGCGTGAGGATCACCCACAGCTCGAGGAACTCGGTGCCCACGATGAGCACCTGCCCCAGCAGATCGGCGAGGAAGCTCGCGCGGAAGCTCGCCTGCGAGCGGAGCCGCGAGCCGTACAGGGTGCGCACCATCCGCAGCGTGGAGACGGGACGATCCGCCGCGGCGGTGCCCTCGTGCTCAGCCACCCTGCACCTCCACGCTGCGCACCCCGGCCCGCAGCATCGCCCAGGCCGCGACGGCGAGCAGCGCCGTCCAGCCCAGCTGCACGCCCATCAGCCCCAGCGCCTCGAGCGGCGGCACCCGGCCCGAGAGGGTGTCGATCGGGGTCTGGATCATCGAGGGGAACGGGGTGGCGCGCGCGATCGCGAGCAGCCAGTCCGGGAACCACACGATCGGGATCAGGAACCCCGAGAGCAGGTTCATCGTCGCCGTGTACACGACGGTGAGTCCGCGCGTCTCCACCAGCCAGAACGCGACGAGGTTGACCATCATGTCGGCGAGGAAGGCGACCGTGATCGCGAGCAGCAGCGAGACCGCCCCCAGCAGGTAGGACAGCGGATCCTCCGGCAGCGCCAGCCCCGTCACCAGCGCGCCCACGGCCAGCGGCGGCAGCCCCCGGGCCAGCACCAGGAAGCCGGCCCGTCCCAGCTTCTGCGCGTAGTGGAGGGTCAGCAGGTCCACGGGCCGCAGCAGGTCCACGGCGATGTCCCCCTGGTGCACCCGCTGGGACACCTCCCGGGTGCCGAACGCCTCGATCGGGGCGAGCAGCGCCTGCCCCAGCCACACGTAGGTCGCGGCCTGCAGCATCGTGTACCCGCCCAGCTCGCCGCCGGCCGTCCCGATCGCCGCGAACAGGATCGAGGCGCGGATCAGGCCGAAGACGGTGTTGGTGAACACGCCGGCGGCCGTGGCCAGGCGGTAGGTGGAGTGCTGGCGGAAGGCGGCAGCGGCGATCCGTCCGTGAGCAGGCACTCGCGTGAGCCTAGTGCGGTGGGTGCCAGGTCACAAGGGGCGCGCCGCATCGAGCGGTCCCGGCGGGGCCGCGCGGTGAGGCCGCCTCCGCAGAAGACGTCGCCGCGCGGCGCCGCCGACGTCTACGCTGTCCCGGTCCCCGCACCGTCCAGCGAACCGGAACGAGATGACCTCCACCCCCGACGACGTCGTCGACCCCGCCGCGGCACAGCCCGCGCACCCCGCCGATCCCGCGCCGGAGGCCGCGCCGGGCGCCCCGCGGTGCAGCCGCTTCGGCCTGCTGCCCCGGATCCTCGTCGCGATCGTCCTGGCCGTGCTGCTGGGACTGGTGATGCCGGAGCCGATCGCCCGCGTGTTCACCACCTTCAACGGCGTGTTCTCCGCCTTCCTCGGCTTCCTCATCCCGCTGATCATCGTGGGCCTGGTGACCCCGGCGATCGCCGAGCTGGGCCGCGGCGCCGGGAAGCTCCTCGCCGCCACCACCGGCATCGCCTACCTCTCCACGGCCCTGTGCGGTCTGCTCGCCCTCGGGGTGTCCCTCGCCCTGCTGCCGCGGATGCTCGAGGGCGCCGCCGTCGGGGCCCTCGAGAACCCCGAGGACTCCGCGATCGCGCCGTACTTCGCGCTCGAGATCCCGCCCGTGTTCGGGGTGATGACGGCGCTGGTGCTCTCCTTCTGCCTGGGCATCGGGCTCACGCTGGTGCGCCGCGGCGCACTGCAGGAGTCCTTCGAGCAGCTGCGCGCGATCATCGTGCGGATCATCGAGGCGATCATCGTGCCGCTGCTGCCGCTGTACATCTTCGGCATGTTCCTGGGCCTGACCCTGAACGGCCAGATCTGGGCGGTGATCGGCACCTTCCTCGTGGTGATCGTGCTGGTGCTGGTGATGACCGCGGTGGTGCTGCTGGCCCAGTACGGCATCGCCGGGGCGGCGCTGGGCAGGAATCCGCTGCGCATGCTGGGCCGGATGCTCCCCGCCTACATGACGGCGCTGGGCACCAGCTCCTCGGCCGCGACGATCCCCGTCACCGCGGAGTGCACCAAGCGCAACGGGGTGCCGGACGCTATCGCGGACTTCGTGATCCCGCTGTGCGCCACGATCCACCTCTCCGGCTCCACCCTGAAGATCACCACCTTCGCGGTCGCGATCATGGTGGTCACCGGCATGCCGCTGGACGTCCCCGCGCTGATCGGCTTCGTGCTCATGCTGGGCGTGGTGATGATCGCCGCGCCCGGCGTCCCCGGCGGCGCGATCATGGCCGCCGCGGGCGTGCTCACCTCGCTCCTCGGCTTCGACGAGGCGGCGGTGGGCCTGATGATCGCCGCCTACATCGCGATCGACTCCTTCGGCACCGCCACCAACGTCACCGGCGACGGCGCGATCGCCGCGGTGATGACCCGCCTCTCCCGCGGCCGCGTGGAGGGGGACCTCACCGCACGGGAGCACGAGCACGTGCACGGGGTCTGAGCACCTCCCGGGCACGGCCAATCCCGCGGTCGGCCGTGCCGGAACCCGCGTCCCCGCACCGCTGGGACAACACCGCCCCCGGCGACCGCACCGACGTAGGCTCGAGGTCATGACCTCCGCACCTGCCGCCCCGATCGCGACCTCGACCCCCGCCCTCACCGCCGTCGTCACCGGCGCCTCCTCCGGCATCGGCCGCGCCACCGCGCAGCGCCTGGTGGCCGACGGGTGGCGGGTGCTGGCCGTGGCCCGCCGCCGCGAGCGGCTCGAGGAGCTCGCCGCGGAGACCGGCTGCGAGGTGCTGGCCGTGGACGTCACCTCCGACGACTCCGTGGCCGCGCTGGTGGAGCGCGCCGAGGAGCTCTTCGACGGGTCCCTCAACGCGGTGGTGCACGTCGCCGGCGGCGCCCTGGGCGTGGAGCCCGCCGCGGAGGCGGACCTTGAGAAGTGGCAGCGGATGTACGACAGCAACGTGCTCGGCGCCGTGCGCGTCACCCGCGCCCTGCTGCCCGCCCTGCGTGCCAGCGGCCGCGGCGACCTGCTGTTCGTCACCTCCGTCGCGGGCCACGAGGCCTACCCGGGCGGCTCCGGCTACAACGCCGCGAAGGCCGGGGAGCACATGCTCGCCGCCGCGCTGCGGCTCGAGCTGAACGGCGAGAAGGTGCGGGTCATCGAGATCGCCCCGGGCATGGTGCGCACCGAGGAGTTCTCCCTGGTGCGCCTGGGCGACCAGGAGGCGGCCGACGCCGTCTACGACGGGGTGGAGCAGCCGCTCACGGCCGAGGACTGCGCCGACGTCATCTCCTACGCCCTCAACGCCCCGCACCACGTGAACCTGGACCTCGTCACCGTCCGCCCGCTCGCCCAGGCGGCGGCCCACCGGGTGGCGCGCCACCAGGGGGTCTGATGGCCGTCGGCGGCATGGGCGGCCCCGGCGGCATGGGCCCGGCCGGCGGCATGGGCGGCGGCATGGGCCCGGCCGGCGGCGTCGCCGGCGGGGGCCGCCCCTCCGCGCAGTCCCCGGATCCCTCCCCGTCCCGCCCGGACCTGCGCCGGGTGCTGGCCCTGTTCCGTCCTTACCGGGGCACCCTCCTGGGCGTGCTGGCGCTGATCGTGGTGGGCGCCGCCACCGGGGTGGTCTCCCCGTTCCTGATCCGCGAGATCGTGGACGTGGCGCTGCCGGAGCAGCGCGCGGACGTGCTGGCCTGGACGGTGGGCGGGCTGATCGCCGTCACCATCGTCTCCAGCGCCCTCGGGGTCACCCAGGCGATGCTCTCCACCCGGGTGGGGCAGTCCGTGATGCACGACCTGCGGGTGGCGGTGTTCACCCACCTGCAGCGGATGGGGCTGGGGTTCTTCACCCGCACCCGCACCGGCGAGATCCAGTCGCGCATCTTCTCCGACATCGGCTCGATGCAGGCCGTGGTCACCTCCGTGATGACGCAGATCGTCTCCGCCGGCGCGGCGGTGGTGATGGCGCTGGTGGCGATGCTCGCGCTGGACTGGCGCCTGACCCTGTTCTCCCTGGTGGCGCTGCCGTTCGCGGTGTGGATGAACCGCCGGGTGGGCCGGCGCCGGCGGGAGATCGTGCGCACCCGGCAGGAGAAGGCCGCGGATCTCTCCGCCGGGATCCAGGAGTCGCTGTCCGTCTCCGGGATCCTGCTGGGCGTGACGATGGGCCGCACCGAGGCGCTCAGCCGCACCTTCGCCCAGGACTCGCACGAGCTCGCCGATCTCGAGGTGCGCTCCACGATGGCCGGCCGCTGGCAGATGGCGGTGTTCACCACCGCGATGGCCCTGTTCCCCGCCCTCACCTACTTCCTGGGCGGGCACCTGATGTTCTCCGGCGCGGACGTCACCATCGGCACCCTGGTGGCGTTCATCGCGCTGCAGTCCACCCTGTTCCCGCAGATCAACGGGCTGCTGCGGGTCGCCACCCAGGTGAACAGCTCACTGGCGCTGTTCACGCGCGTGTTCGAGTACCTGGACGCCCCGATCCTCATCCAGGACGCACCGCACGCGCTCGCCCTGGACCCCGCCGCGGTGCTCGGCGAGATCCGCTTCGAGGACGTCACCTTCACCTATCCCGGCGCGGACGAGCCCGCCCTGGACGGCATCGACCTGGTGATCCCCGCCGGTGCGCACACCGCCCTGGTGGGCGCGACCGGCTCCGGCAAGACCAGCACCGGCTACCTGATGGCGCGGCTGTACGAGCCCACCTCCGGCGCCGTCACCCTGGACGGCCACGACCTGCGCGATCTCACCATGGAGTCCCTCGCCGCGAGCATCGGCGTGGTCACGCAGGAGACCTACCTGCTGCACGCGAGCATCGCGGACAACCTCCGCTTCGCCCGGCCGGGCGCGAGCGACGAGGAGCTGGTGCGGGCCTGCCGCATCGCCCAGATCCACGAGCACATCGAGGCGCTGCCCGAGGGGTACGGCACGGTGGTGGGGGAGCGCGGCTACCGGTTCTCCGGCGGGGAGAAGCAGCGCCTGGCCCTGGCCCGCACCATCCTGCGCGACCCGCCGGTGCTGCTGCTGGACGAGGCCACCTCGGCGCTGGACGTCGCCACCGAGCGCGCGATGGCAGGGGCCCTGGACGCCGCCGCCCGCGGGCGCACCACCGTCTCCATCGCCCACCGCCTCTCCACGGTGCGCCATGCGGACCAGATCCTCGTGCTCGAGGGCGGGCGGATCGCCGAGCGCGGTACCTACGACGAGCTGGTGGAGCGCGGCGGGCTGTTCGCCGAGCTCGCGCTCGCCGACGCCCGACGGGACGCGGAGGCGCCCGACGCCGCCGCGCAGGACGGCACGGACGCGCGGGCCGACGTCCCGGGCGGGGCCGACGTGCGGGGCGGGGCCGACGCGCGGCCCGACGTGCGGGGCGGGGCGGAGGAGACGACGCCCCGGCGCTGACCCGTCGGCCGCTCCGCCACGGCCCCGCCCGGCCGGGGCGTACGACCAAAGGGGGACACGGATCTCCACCCAGCGCGGGATGCGCGGGCGCTCCCGGCGCGGAAGGATCGAGGGATCGTGGCGGCGTCCCGTCCCTGAGGGGTGCAGCCGCCGGTCATCGACAGGGGGAGGGGTGCGCAGTGGTGACGATGCCGATGCGCGAGGAGCAGCCGAGGCGGCGCGGCCGCAAGCCCGCGGTGGGCAGGCCGGTGCTGTTCGCGGTGCTGCTGGTGGTCGCGGCCCTGGGGGTGCTGACGCTGCTGGTGGTGGGGCCCAGCCTCACCGTGCCGGTGGGCGTCGCGAGCGCGGCGACGGTGATGGCGCTGGTGGCGTTCGCCTGGGCGGTGGCGGGGCCGCGGCTCTGAGCCGCCGGCTCAGACGTCGATCTCGATCTCGCCCTCACCGCGGGAGACGCAGGTGATCATCTGATCCTCCTGCTCGTCGTCCATCAGGAACTCGTCCATGTGCTCCACCTCGCCGGAGACCAGCGGCACCACGCAGGTGCCGCACACGCCGCCCTCGCAGGAGTAGTCCATGGGGACGCCGGCGTCGAGCAGAGCCTGGAGGAGGGATTGGCCCTCCTCGACCTCGACCGTGATGCCCGACTTCAGGCACTTGGCGGTGAAGGGCTCTCCGAACAGCGACATCCTCGCTCCTTCTGCGTCGACCGCCCTGTGAGCCGGGGCGGAATCCTCGGACCACCAGTGTTCCACGACCTCGTGGACGCGACGAGGTGACTCTCGCCTCGCTCGGCCGGACCGGCAGCACGGCGTGGGGCGGGTCGGTGTGTGGCAGGACGGCGTGGGGCGGGTCGGTGTGCGGCAGGTCGACGTGCGGCGGGTCAGCGCGCGCCCGGATCCTGCGCGTCGTCCTCCGCCTCGACGCGCTGCGCGGCACCGCCCTGCACGGCGGCGGCGGGCGCGGAGAGCGCGGGCCGCACCGTCGGCGCCGAGGCGGTCGAGGGCGACAGCGCGAGAGCGGCGGGGCCGAAGCTGAGCACCAGCAGCGCCGTGGCGCCGAGCGCCGAGGCCCGGGCGGTGGCCCGGCCCCGTCTCGGCGGGGTGTGCTCGTCCATGCATCCTCCTCGAGTCGTGGGCGGTGGGATCCGCCCACGCCGCCATTGCAGTCCCTGCGGCTGAGCAGGTGCTGGACGCCGGGCACGGAGTTCCTGGGATGCGCGTCTCTTCCGCGGACCGGCGCGTGACCGCCCCAGGCCCGGCGCGTACACTGACCGCCATCGGCACCGACCCGGCCATCACCGGAGAGCCGCGGGAAGAACAGCCCACCGCCCTGCCGGGCGCGGGCCCAGTAGAACCCGCCGGGACCAGCCCGTGACAGCTGAGGAACGAGGGGAGACCCGTCGCCGCCCCGTCGGCGCCCGGGCTCAACCGAGGTGGTACCGCGCCGCCGGCCCGCGCCGGGAGCGTCCTCGGGCAGCACGCCCGCCGTCGCCGTCCCGTCCTTCCTCGGAGGTCCGCCCCCATGGTCTACCCCGTCAGCGGAGACCCGCTCGTCCCCTCGCCGAACCTGCCCGCGCTCGAGAACGCGATCCAGGAGTTCTGGCGCACCGATGACACCTTCCGCGCCTCGATCGCCCAGCGCGAGGGCGCCGAGGAGTTCGTCTTCTACGACGGGCCCCCCTTCGCCAACGGCCTGCCGCACTACGGCCACCTGCTCACCGGCTTCGTCAAGGACGTCGTGCCGCGCTTCCGCACCATGTGCGGGTACCGGGTGGACCGCCGCTTCGGCTGGGACACCCACGGACTGCCCGCCGAGCTGGAGGCGATGCGGGAGCTGGGCATGACCGAGAAGTCCGAGATCGAGGCGATGGGGCTCAAGGAGTTCAACAACGCCGCGAAGGCCTCGGTGCTGAAGTACACCAAGGAGTGGGAGGAGTACGTCACCCGCCAGGCCCGCTGGGTGGACTTCGAGAACGACTACAAGACCCTCGACGTCACCTTCATGGAGTCGGTGCTGTGGGCGTTCAAGACCCTGCACGACAAGGGCCGGGCGTACGAGGGCTACTACGTGCTGCCCTACTGCTGGAAGGACCAGACCCCGCTCAGCGCGCACGAGCTGCGCATGGACGACGACGTCTACCAGGAGCGACAGGACCAGACCGTCACCGTCACCTTCCCGTTCACCGGCGAGAAGGCGCAGCAGCTGGGGCTGGAGGGCGTCAACGCGCTGGCCTGGACCACCACCCCGTGGACCCTGCCCACCAACTTCTCCCTCGCCGTCGGGCCGGAGCTCGAGTACGCGGTGGTGCCCGCCGGCCCGCTCGGCGCCGCCGACGGCACCGCCGCGGGGGAGGGGCGGTACCTGATGGCCGCCGCGCTGCTGGGCTCCTACGCCGCGGAGCTCGGCTACGCCGATGCCGAGGCGGCGCTCGCCGCGATCGAGGAGCGCCGCTACGCCGGCGCGGAGCTGGAGCACGTGGAGTACACCCCGCTGTGGACGGTGTACTCCGAGGACCGCGAGCGGTGGGGCACCGAGAACGCCTGGATCGTCACCGTGGCGGACTACGTCTCCACCGACGACGGCACCGGCGTGGTCCACCAGGCCACCGCCTACGGCGAGATCGACCAGCAGGTCAACGCCGCCTACGGCATCCCCGTGATCGTCTCCGTGGACGACGGCGCCCAGTTCCTGGATTACTTCGCCGGCACCGACCTCGACGAGATCGCCGGGCTGCAGGTGTTCGAGGCCAACCGCCCGCTTATCCGCAGCCTCCAGCGCGCCGGCCGCCTGCTGCGCGAGCAGTCCTACGTGCACTCCTACCCGCACTGCTGGCGCTGCCGCACCCCGCTGATCTACAAGGCGGTGAGCTCCTGGTACGTGAAGGTCGCCGATCAGCGCGAGCGGATGCTCGAGCTGAACGAGCAGATCGACTGGGTGCCGGGCAACGTCAAGCACGGCCAGTTCGGCAAGTGGATCGAGGGCGCCCGCGACTGGGCGATCTCCCGCAACCGCTACTGGGGCTCTCCCATCCCGGTGTGGAAGAGCGACGACCCGAACCACCCGCGCGTCGAGGTGTACGGCTCCCTCGCCGAGCTGGAAGAGGCCTTCGGCACCCTCCCGCGCGACGAGCACGGCGAGGTGAACCTCCACCGCCCCTACATCGACGAGCTCACCCGGCCCAATCCGGACGACCCCAGCGGGGCCTCCACCATGCGCCGCATCCCCGAGGTGTTCGACGTCTGGTTCGACTCCGGCTCGATGCCGTTCGCGCAGGTGCACTACCCCTTCGAGAACACCGACTGGTTCTCCTCCCACAACCCGGCGGACTTCATCGTGGAGTACATCGGGCAGACCCGCGGCTGGTTCTACGTCATGCACGTGCTCTCCACCGCGCTGTTCGACCGCCCGGCGTTCACCTCGGTGATCTGCCACGGCATCGTGCTGGGCGAGGACGGGCAGAAGATGTCCAAGTCGCTGCGCAACTACCCCGACGTGCGCGAGATGTACGACTCCTACGGGGCCGACGCGATGCGCTGGTTCCTCATGGCCTCGCCGATCCTGCGCGGCGGCAACCTGGTGGTCGACGAGCCGAAGATCCGCGATGCCACGCGCCAGGTGGTGCTGCCGCTGTGGAACGTGTGGTACTTCCTGGCGCTGTACGCGAACGCGGCGGGGGAGAAGGACGCCTCCGGCCGACCGACGGGGCACCGCGGCCGCACCCGGCACGACTCCACCGACGTGATGGACCGCTACCTGCTGGCCCGCACGGGCGACCTGGTGCGCGGGGTGAAGGAGTCGATGACGGCGCTGGCGATCGCCGACGCCGCCGAGCAGATCCACGACCACCTCGACATGCTCACCAACTGGTACGTGCGCCGCTCCCGCGACCGGTTCTGGGAGGGCGACGAGCAGGCGATCGACGTGCTGAGCACCTGCCTGGAGACCCTGTGCCGGGTGGCGGCGCCGCTGCTGCCGATGGTCACCGAGGAGATCTACCGCGAGCTCACCGGCGAGCGCTCCGTGCACCTCGCGGACTGGCCGGATGATGCGCTCTTCCCGCAGGACGCGGACCTGGTGGCGCGGATGGACGACGTGCGCGCCATCGCCAGCGCCGGCAACGCGCTGCGCAAGAAGGAGCAGCTGCGCGCCCGCCTGCCGCTCGCCGAGCTCACCGTGGTCCACCACGACCCGGCGGCGCTGGAGCCCTTCTCCGGAATCCTCGCCGACGAGCTGAACGTGAAGGCGGTGCGCCTGCTGGACGTGACCAGCGAGGAGGCGCAGGGCATGGGCGTCGAGCAGCGCCTGAGCGTCAACGCGCGCGCGGCCGGGCCGCGCCTGGGCAAGCAGGTCCAGACCGTCATCAAGGGCTCCAAGACGGGCGAGTGGTCCGTCGCCGAGGACGGCACCGTCACTTCCGGCGGGATCGCGCTGGTCGAGGGCGAGTACTCGCTGGATCTGGTGGCCGGCCAGAGCGCGGCGCTGGAGGGCCGCAGCGTGGGCGTGCTGCGCGGCGGCGACTTCCTCGCGCTCGACACCCGGGTCACACCCGAGCTCGAGGCCGAGGGCACCGCCCGGGACGTGGTGCGGGCGATCCAGGCCGCACGCCGTGAGGCAGGGCTCGACGTCTCCGACCGGATCCGCCTCACCGTCGACGGCGACGAGGCGGTCACCGCCGCCGTCGCCGCGCACCGCGAGCTGGTCGCCGGCGAGGTGCTCGCCGTCGAGCTCGCGGTGCCGGCCGCACCGGCCGAGGGTGCGCATGCTGCGCAGGAGAAGGTCTCCGGCGGCACCGTGACGGTGTCCGTGGCCCGCGCCTGAACCCGGCCCAGCGACCGGCGCCCCCGTTCTCCCGGGGCCGCCGGTCGCCGGTGGCGGGGTGTCCGCCGTGCGCCGGGCCCTGCGCCGACGGGCCTCCCCTTCGGCGTCCACGGCGAGCCCGTCCTGCGGGCCGCGGGACCCTGGACATGGCATGCTCGGACCCGAGCCGACCGATGAGGGGATGAGCATGGTGAGCAGACGCGGAGCACTGGGAGGCGCCGCCGCCGCGGCGGCGATGATGCTGAGCGGCTGCGGGCTGAGCGGCAAGGACGTCTCTGCCGAGGCGCAGGAGGCGGCCGCCGCGGTGGACGGCGTGACCTCCGCCGTGCTCGAGCAGAAGCTCGGCTCGCGCTTCCAGAGCCTCCTGCGCGGCCGCCTCGCGATCGCGGAGTCCGGGCACGAGGCCGGGCTCGCCGTGTACGACGAGGCGATGCGCGCCGTCGTCACCGTGATCCATGACCGCCTCGACGACGAGACCGCGCGGCGCATGCAGGTCGGAGGGATCATCGGGGTGCTCACCGAGAGGGCGGAGCTCGACGCCCTCGACCTCGACCCCGATATGCCGGTCGAGGACCCGCGCCTGGACCGGGTGAGCGCCGGTGCCTTCTACGCCCGCTACGGCCTGGGCTGAGCGCCCGCCCCTGAGAGGGGTCTCGTCTCCGTCCACGTCCACAGGCAGCCCGTCCCACGGGCCGCGGGATCCTGGACATGGCATGCTCGGACCCAAGCCGACCGATGAGGGGATGAGCATGGTGAGCAGACGCGGACTTCTGGGTGGTGCCGCCGCTCTGGCGGCAGCGCTGAGCGGCTGCTCGCTGCGAGGGAAGGATGTCTCCGCCGACGCTCAGAAGGCCGCCGAAGCGGTGGACGGGGTCTCCTCCGTCGCCCTCGAGCAGAGGGCGGGCGCGAACTTCGAACGGCTGCTGAACGGCCGCATCGAGATCGCCGAGGAGGACCGTGCCACGGGGATCGCCGTGTACGACGACGCGATGCGAGTCATCGTGACCGTCATCCACGACCGTCTCGATGACTCGGAGGCGCGATCGCTGCGGGTCGGCGGCATCATGGCGGAGCTCGCCGACGGGACGGAGCTCGATGTCTTCGTGCTCGATCCCGACACCCCGGGGGAGGACCCGCGCCTGGACCAGGTGCACGCCGGCGCCTTCTACGGGAGGTACGGGCTGACCTGAGTCAGGGCTCGGCGTCTGTGCGAGCAGGGGGCGTGGACGGTCGATGTGCGGGCCGACGCGGTGCTCAGGCCGGTCCGCGACCGACGGTCACCACCTGCGAGCGGGAGACGTACGTCCCCTCCCCGAGGTACACGCCGGTGAGGTCGTCCTGGAGCGCGGAGAGCGTGGGATCGGACGCGGTCGCCCGCTGGACCGAGCCGGCATAGCCGCCGGAAGGATCCTTGCCGGGCCCCACCGAGTCGTGGTTCGCCTCGAGCACCGGCACCGGGTTCCAGCCAGTCCCCGGATACGGGTCCAGGGTGACCTCGTGACGGTTCGGTGCGCTGAGCGTCCCACCATCGATCTGGAGCCCCTGCAGATCGGTGGTGGCGATCAGATCGCCCCCGAAGCCGCCGCGGCCGATCGACGCCTCGTGGTTGACGTTGATGGATTCCGTCGTCCCCTGCGCGGGGACGACGGTCTGCACCGGCGAGCCCACGGAGAAGGTGTGGGTGATGTTGTAGCTGCCCGGCTCCCCGCTGCGGGAGTTGACGCCGGGGTCGGCGGCGAGCTGGTTCGCGACGATCCCGCCCTGTGAGTGGCCCACGATCATCACGTCCGCGCCCGGGGGGATGCCCGCCGCCTCCATCGCGGCACGCACATCGTCGATCGCGGCGGGATCCTGCCCGGCGACCAGGCGCAGGTTCGATCCCCAGTCGCGGGAGTTGCCCTGCCCGCCGTAGGCGCCCGGGACGTCGTAGATGTCGGCCCCCTCGGTGGGCGGCACCTGCACGATGTACGCGGGGTCCCCGCCGCCGGCGCGCTGGACCTCCTGAACGCCGATCTGTCCGTGCTCCAAGGGGCCGCCGAGGTTCTCCATGCGCAGGGCGTCGTTGTCGAGGATCAGGTCCTGCAGGGTCTGCGGGCTCCGTGCGGGGGCGTCGTCGGTGCGCACCGACTCCACGATCCCGCCGGGGCGGTCGTCCAGCAGCGGTGTGTCCTCGCCGGTGACCGCCTCGTAGATGCCGACGCCGGCCGAGCCGGCCGTGAGCAGTCCGGCCGCGCCCACCTCGGCGATCGTCGGGACCCGCTCACCGGTGACCCAGTCCTCCAGGATGCCCCCGAAGTGACCGGCGTCCCGCTGGAACTGCGCGATCCCGTCAGTGTTCACGCCGAACAGGCCCAGCCCGCCCTCGAGCACGTCGATACCGGTGTCGACGCCCCAGCCGATGCTGTCCGAGATCAGCCCGGCGAGATCCGAGGCGACACCCTCGAGCGGCTCCTCGAGCCAGTTCGGCAGCCAGGGGTTGTCCTCGTGGAGGTACCCGTCACCGTTCCCGGACCCGCCGCCCGCGCCCGGGGCGCCGTCCGCGGACGAGGCGGCATCCTGCTCGTCCGCGTCGGCGAGAGCCTCGTCACTCAGCGCACGCAGGTCCGTGCACAGCCCCTCGAGCCGCTGCGCGGCGAGGGACGTCCAGCGGTCGCGGAACTGCTCGGCGTCCGCGCCCGTCCACGCCGCGGAGTGCACCGCGGTGCTCAGGCGGGAGGTGAGGTGCTCGACCTCCCCGGAGGCTGTGCGCAGACGGTCGGCGTGTGCGCGCACCTGGTCGGTGTCCATCCCCCAGAACGCGGTCATCGCGCACCTCCCGGCGTGGAGGTCTCGGCGGCGAAGCGGAGCCCCTGCTCGAGGATCGGCAGGAGCGTGCCGAGCACGTCGCCTCCGCCCACGGGACGGACCGTCAGGGGCTCGCTTCCCGGAGCGTCCATCCGGTACATGCCGCTGCGGCCGGTCACCCACAGGCGGGACCAGGACACCGGCGCCTCCGCCACCTGCCGATCCGGGTCGTGGAGGCTCAGGGAGAGGGAGAGTCGGGGCCCGGCCGCGGTGAGCGCATCCTGCAGTGCGGGGTCGAGTCCGGGCAGCGTCGCGAGGGCTTCCTCGGCGGGCACGCCGTCCGCCAGCGCGGCCTGCGCGAGACGGGTCTGCTCCGGGGTCAGCCGCAGTGCGTCGTCGTCGGCGATCTCGAGCCGGGCCGGGGCGAGGTCGATCCCGGACTCCTCGAGCAGGTCGGCGACCGTCGTGGGCACCTCGGCGACCTCGAGCTCGGTCCAGCGGGAGGCGTCGTCGTCCTCGGCCCTCTCCACGGTCGCGCCGGCGGGGTCCAGGCCGATCCGCAGGCGCCGGGTCCGCTCCCCGGCGGTCACCGCCACGACCAGCAGCGCGGGGGCGGTGAGCTGGCGCCGCACGAGGTCGGCACCATCCGCGCCGGTCGACTCCACCGCAGGGGAGCGGGGCGGGGGCGCGCCGGCATCGTCCACCAGCGCCCGGTAGACAGGGTTCCAGGGCGCGGTCGCTCCCGGGCCGTCGCCCACCCACTGCGCCGCGCGCTGCACGGTCGCGATCACCTCGGCCATCGCCGCCCCTCCTCCGCTCATGACCCCGTCGGTCGTCAATCCTGCCCTCGAGGCTATGCGCCAGGTCACAGGGAGGCGATGGGGACTTCTGCCCATGGGGACGGAGCCGGGGTGGGGAGGAACGGTCACAGCCTCCCCTCGTACACTGGGCCCGCCCACCGCACTCCCGCCCGCCGCGCCTCCGTTCACCGCGGCAGGCCCGCCGCCATCCCGCCGCCGTCCCCACCCCGCCGAGGAGCCCCTGTGCCGCGTCCCATCCGCCAGACCATGTCGCCCGAGCTGCGCGAGGTCTACGCGGCGCTCCTCGAGCGCGCGCCCGAGAACCGGATCGAGCCGGACCTCTCGCGGATCCAGCGCGTGATGGAGCTGATGGGGGATCCGCAGAACTCCTACCGCTCGATCCGGATCGCGGGCACCAACGGCAAGACCACCACCGCCCGGATCCTGGAGCGCATCCTGCGCGAGGCGGGCCTGCGCACCGGCCGCACCACCAGTCCGCACCTGCGCTCCCCGGTGGAGCGCATCGCGATCGACGGCGCCTCGATCGACGAGGAGGGCTTCCTGCAGGCCTACCGGGACGTGGAGCCCTTCGCGGCGATCGTCGACGCCGAGCAGGAGGCCGCCGGGGGAGTGCGGCTCACCTATTTCGAGTACCTCACCGCGATGGCCTTCCAGGCCTTCGCCTCCGCCCCGGTGGACGTGGCCGTGGTGGAGACAGGACTGGGCGGCACCTGGGACGCCACCGGCGCCGTGGCGCCGGACGTCGCCGTGATCACCCCGATCTCCCTGGACCACCAGGACTACCTCGGCGACACCATCGCCGAGATCGCCGGGGAGAAGGCCGGGATCCTCACCGCGGACGCCACCGCGATCCTCGCCTCCCAGCCCTACGAGGATGCCGCCGACGTGCTGCGCGAGCGGATCACCGAGCTCGGCATCGAGGCCGCGATCGAGGACCAGCAGATCGGGGTGCTGGCCCGCACCCCGGGCGTGGGCGGTCAGATGCTCAGCCTGCAGGGCATCGCCGGGCGCTACGAGGAGGTGTTCCTCTCCCTGCTCGGCGAGCACCAGGCCCGCAACGCCCTGCTCGCCCTCGCCGCCGCGGAGGCGCTGCTGGGGGACGGCAGCACGCCCCTGGACCAGGAGATGCTCGGCGCCGCGCTGTCCACGATCACCTCGCCGGGCCGCGCCGAGGTGGTGCGCCAGGCGCCGACGATGCTGGTCGACGCCGCCCACAACCCCGCCGGCGCCCTCACCCTGGTCGAGACGGTGCGGGAGAACTTCCGCTTCACCCGCACCGTGGGCCTGGTGGGCATCCTGCAGGACAAGGACGCCGCCGAGATCCTCGAGGTGCTCGAACCGCTGCTGGACAGCGTGGTGATCACCCAGTCCGGCTCCCCCCGGGCGATCTCCGCGGACCGCCTGGCGGACCTCGCCCGTGACGTCTTCGAGGACGAGGACCGCGTGCTGGAGCAGGCCTCCCTGCCCGATGCGATCCAGGCCGCGGTGGACCTCGCCGAGTCCGAGGGCGATCAGTTCGGCGGCGTGGTGGTCGCCGGCTCGGTGACCCTCGCGGCCGAGGTGCGCGACCTGCTGGGCCTGGAGGAGGACTGACCATGGACCTGGACCTCGCCCCCTCGCCCCGCCCCCACGGCGCGCAGCGCATGTTCTGCGCCACGATCCTGGTGATCGAGGCGTTCGTGGTGTTCTTCGCCGTCCTCGCCGCCCACCAGCTGGTCCCCGAGGACCGCGTGCTCACCTGGGTGTGGGGCCTGCTCACCGTGCTCGCGCTGCTGGGCTGCTCCGGCATGCTGCGACGCGGGGCGTGGCCGTACTGGCTCGGCATGGTGCTGCAGCTGCCAGTGATCCTGCTGGGACTGCAGGTCACGGCCATGTGGGTGGTGGGAGCCGGCTTCGCCGCCCTCTATGCCTACAGCACCTTCAAGGGCCATCAGCTGGACCGGGAGAAGGATGCGGTGGACGCGGAGGTGCTGCGCGCCCGCGAGCAGGAGGGTCCAGCCGCCTGAACGGCCCGGACGGCCCGTTCGAGCGCCCCGGAACCGTGGGTACCCTGGGGGCATGACTGCACAGCGCACACTCGTCCTGCTCAAGCCCGACGCCGTTCAGCGCGGCCTGCGCGGGGAGATCCTCCGCCGCCTCGAGGCGAAGGGGTACGGCATCGTCGCCCTCGCCCAGCGCACCGCCACGGCAGAGGAGCTCGCCGCCCACTACGCCGAGCACGAGGGCAAGCCGTTCTACCCCGGCCTCGTGGAGTACATGAGCGCCTCCCCGCTGGTGGCGATCGTCGCCGAGGGCGTGAACGTGATCCCCGGCTTCCGCTCCCTGGCCGGCGCCACCAACCCCACCGAGGCCGCGCCCGGCACCATCCGCGGCGACCTCGCCTGCGAGCAGGACCTCCCCGTCATCCAGAACCTCGTGCACGGCTCGGACTCCGAGGAGTCCGCCGCGCGCGAGATCGCCATCTGGTTCCCCGAGCTCGGCTGAGCCCACCCCGTCCCGGCCGGGAGCTGCGCGGTCGCCCCACGCCACCGCGCGGCCCCGGCCGCCGAGTGCAGAAGAAGGATCATGGATCTGCCCTTCGTCGTCTTCGCCTTCCTGTTCCTGGCCGTGCTGCTGGCCGGCGGGATCCTGGTCGCCGTCGCGCTCCCGCGGCTGCGAGGCTCGGACGAGGAGGAGCGTTCGGCGGAGGACCGCCGGCACACCTCGCGCACGAAGCGCTGAGTCCGGCGACCGCCCCCGCGCCCGGCGGGCCGAGGCCCCGCACCGCCGGCGCATGCGCGCTCGACTCGGACGAGTCCGAAAACCTGCCTAGACTGGCAGCTGTCCTCGCCGCATCGTCGGCTTCCCCGACCTCGGAGGTGACCCGTGGATCCCGATGCCCTACTCGCAGTGATCGCCGGCGGCGGCGGTGGCGTCCTCATCATCGGCGCCGGTGCCTGGGCCTACATCCGCAGCCGGGGTCGCAAGGGCTCCTCGGACGGCTCGGCGCCCCGCGGCGACGCCCCCGCCGAGGGCTCGGAGACCGGGGCGGGCGCTCAGCGCACCGCGACCGCCGTCAAGGAGCGCCCGGCGGCCCCCACCTGGGCCGACACCCTTTCCGCGCCCGCACCGCCGAAGGGGGCCGCGACCGACGCGCCGTCCGTGCAGAGCGCGCCGACGGACTCCGACGCCGAGACGGCCGCGGTCGAGGACGCTCCCGCCGCCACCGCGGCACCGGTCGACTCCGCCACCGCCGCGCCGTCGGCCCCCGAGGCCCCGCCCGCCGCCCCGGCCGACGAGCCCTTCGACCAGGAGACGGCGCCGGAGACCGGCGTGGTCGAGGGCGGACAGGACGCCGAGCAGGACGCGGCCCCCGACACGACGGCCCCCGCCGAGGAGGCGCCGACCGCGCCGACCTCGCCCGCCGCCCCCGCCGAGCCCGCACCGTCGGAGCCGGCTCCGGAGCAGGAGACCTCCGCCGCCCCGTCCGAGGCGCCGAGCGCCGAGCAGGAGACCGTCGACGCGGCCCCGGCGCCGTCGGCCGCCCCCGCGGTGGAGACCCCCGAGGCCCCCGGCGACCGGATGGTCCGCCTGCGCGAGCGGCTCTCCCGGTCCGGCGCACTCGGCCGCGGCATCCTCACGCTGCTCACCCGCGGCAGCCTCGACGAGGACACCTGGGACGAGATCGAGGAGACGCTGCTGATGGCGGACCTCGGCCCCGACGCCACCGACGAGATGCTCGAGAACCTCCGCCGCCGCCTCCAGGTGCTCGGCACCGACGATCCCGCCGCGGTCCGCGACGCGCTGCGCGAGGAGCTCGTCGCTCTCGTGGACCCGACCCTCGACCGCCGCCTGGCCGCCACCCGGCGCGAAGCGCCCGACGGCACCGAGGTGCCCTCCGTGCTGCTGATGGTGGGCGTGAACGGCACCGGCAAGACCACCACCGTCGGCAAGCTCGCCCGCGTGCTGGTCGCCGCGGAGCGCAGCGTGGTGCTGGGCGCGGCGGACACCTTCCGCGCCGCCGCCGCGGAGCAGCTGACCACCTGGGGCTCCCGGGTGGGGGTGGACACCGTCCGCGCCGACCGCGAGGGCGCCGATCCCGCCGCCGTCGCCTTCGACGCGGTGAAGGAGGGCATCGAGCAGCAGGTGGACGTGGTCATCATCGACACCGCCGGCCGCCTGCAGAACAAGAAGGGCCTGATGGACGAGCTCGGCAAGGTGCGCCGGGTCGCCGAGAAGGGCCTGCACGGCGACGAGGTGGCCGAGGTGCTCCTGGTCATCGACGCCACCACCGGGCAGAACGGCATGCAGCAGGCGCGCGTGTTCTCCGAGGCCGTGAACGTCACCGGCATCGTGCTCACCAAGCTCGACGGCACCGCCAAGGGCGGGATCGTGGTCAACGTGCAGCGCGAGCTCGGCGTGCCGGTGAAGATGGTGGGCCTGGGGGAGGGGATGGACGACCTCACCCCCTTCGATCCCCACGGCTTCGTGGACGCGCTGCTGGAGGCGTGAGCAGGCACCGATCGGCCCGGAGGAGCCCCCGTCGCGCGACGGGGGCTCCTCCGCTCCCGGTGCCGTCCACGCCACGGGACGGCACATCACGGAACGATCACGGGCCCCCTCCGCGCTAGGTGAGGACGGTCGGCGACCGCACGATGAGGCCACGGCCCGCACGGCCGTTCGGCCCGGGACGGAGCGACCGACCGCGGCCGGCCCCTCTCACCCAGGAGCCGACATGGAGCCTTTCGAACTCGACACCGGAGCGACGGCCTGGATCCTGACCAGCGCCGCCCTGGTGCTGCTCATGACCCCGGGCCTGTCCCTGTTCTACGGCGGCATGGTTCGCGCCCGCACGGTGCTGAACATGATGCTGATGTCCTTCTCGGCGATGGCCGTGGTCGCCATCGCCTGGACCGTGGCCGGCTACTCGCTGGCCTTCGGATCCGACGTCGGCCTGCTGTTCGGCAACCCGATGGACTTCCTCGGCCTGGCCGGCACCGATGAGGACTCCATCCTCGCCGGCAGCGGCGTGCCGTTCCTGGTCGCCGCGGGCTTCCAGATGACCTTCGCGATCATCTCCACCGCCCTCATCTCCGGCGCCATCGCCGACCGCGTCAAGCTCGGCACCTGGCTGGTCTTCGCCGCCGTGTGGGTGCTGGTGGTCTACTCGCCGCTGGCCCACATGGTCTGGGGCGGCGGTCTGCTCAGCGGCGACGGCCCCTTCGCCGCGATCGCCGAGCCGGTCGACTTCGCCGGCGGCACCGTCGTGCACATCAACGCCGGCATCGCCGGTCTGGTGCTCGCGCTCGTGGTCGGCGCCCGCAAGGGCTTCGGCAAGGAGCCGATGAAGCCCCACAACCTCCCCCTGGTGATGCTCGGCGCGGCCCTGCTGTGGTTCGGCTGGTTCGGCTTCAACGCCGGCAGCGCCGGCACCGCGGACAGCACCGCGGGCCTGGCCTGGGTCAACACCACCGTCGCCACCGCCGGTGCGATGCTCGGCTGGGCCCTGGTGGAGAAGATCCGCGACTCGCACGTCACCTCGCTCGGCATGGCCTCCGGCGTGGTCGCCGGTCTGGTCGCGATCACCCCGGCCGCCGCCGCGCTCACCCCGATCACCTCGATCATCCTGGGCCTCGCCGCGGGCGTCGCCTGCGCCTTCGCCGTCAGCCTCAAGCACCGCTTCGGCATCGACGACTCCCTCGACGTGGTGGGCGTGCACCTGGTGGGCGGCCTCGTGGGCACCATCGGCATCGGCTTCCTCGCCGCCGAGGGCGGCCTCTTCCTGGGCGGCGGCGTCGCGCTGCTGGGCGTGCAGATCCTGGTGGCCGTGGCCGCGATGGTGATCTCCGGCGTGCTCACCGCCGTGATCGCCCTGGTCCTCAAGGCGACCATGGGCTGGCGGATCCCGGAGGCCGACGAGCGCGCCGGGATCGACATCACCCACCACGCCGAGGCCGGATACGATCTGGGAGGTGCACTCTCCGCCCGCCGTGAGCGCACGCCCCTCGCCCAGTCGGTGACGCCCTCCGCACCGGACGGCGAGCCGCGCAACTCGCTCCCGACCGACTCCGAGGCGCCCGCCGCCGCCAGCCCCGCCGTGACAGGAGAGACCCGATGAAGCTCATCACCGCGATCATCCAGCCCCACGCCCTGCAGGGCGTCGCCGACTCCCTGCGCGAGTACGGCGTCACCGGCCTCACCGTCACCGAGGCGGCCGGGTTCGGCCGGCAGGGCGGGCACACCGAGGTCTACCGCGGCGCCGAGTACCGCATCGACACCATCCCGAAGCTGAAGCTCGAGATCCTCGCCCGCGAGGAGGACGAGGAGGCGCTCGTCGATCTGATCGTCGCCGCCGCCCGCACCGGCAGGATCGGCGACGGCAAGGTGTGGAGCAGCGACGTCGGCACCGTGATCCGCGTCCGCACCGGGGAACGGGGGGCGGATGCCCTCTGAGGCACTGTCCGCACGACGGATCACGCAGGTCCTCCACGAGGGCTTCGCCGATCCCAGCGTCGGCCCCTCCCGCCGCCGCGCCCAGTCCGACCTCGTCGACGACTGGCTGCGCGAGCTGTGGGGGAGGGCCGACGCCCCCGTGTCGGGGGCGGCGCTCGCAGCGATCGGCTCCCTGGGACGACGCTCCCTGGGGCCCGCCAGCGACCTCGACCTGGTGCTGCTGCTCGATCCGGAGCAGGTGGACGCCGCGACCGCCGAGCAGATCGCCACCGCCCTGTGGTACCCGATCTGGGACTCCGGCACCTCGCTGGACCACTCCGTGCGCAGCCCGCAGGAGTGCGCCGAGGTGGCCGCGAAGGACCTGCGCGTGGCGATCTCGCTGCTGGACCTGCGCCCGATCGCCGGGGACGAGCAGCTGGTCTCCGAGGCGGCCGGGCACGTGCGCGCCCAGTGGCGCCGCGAGGCGCGCCGGCGCGTGAAGGAGCTCGCGGACCTCGCCACCGACCGCGACCGCCGCTACGGCTCCCTCGCCCACTCCTCGGAGCCGAACCTGAAGTCCGACCGCGGCGGCCTGCGGGACATCACGGTGATCCGCGCGCTCGCCGAGAGCTGGCTGGCGGACCACGACCACGCCGTGGTCGACGCCGCCGCGACCGCGCTGCGTGACGCCCGTGACGCGCTGCAGGCCGTGACCGGTTCCTCCGGCACCCGGCTGCGGCGCGCGGACCAGGACTCCGTCGCCGCCCTCACCGGGCACGCCACCGCCGACGACCACCACGCCGTGCTCGCCGAGGCCTCCCGCGCCGTGCTCTGGGAGCTGCATCGTGCGGTGCGCGCCGCCGAGGCGGGGCTCGCCCCCGGCGGCTCCGCCACCCGCGGTGCCGGCGCGGACCGCCGCCCCGCCCTGCAGCGCCACGCCCACGGGGTGCTGGTGCAGGCCGGGGAGATCTCCGTGGATCCCGCCTCCGAGGACCCGCTGCGCGACCTCGCCGCGATCCGCCACGCCACCACCACCGGCCTGCCGCTGTCCACCGCGACGCTGGCGCGCCTGGCGCAGGCGACCGTCGGGCCGCTGCGTCCCTCCCAGCGCGACGTGCTCATCGACGCGCTGGCCGGCGAGCACCTCGCGGACACCTACGAGGCGCTGGACATCAAGGGGATCGTGGCCCGGTGGGTGCCGGGCTGGGAGGCCATCCGCAACCGGCCCCAGCGCTCGGCCGTGCACCGCTTCACCGTGGACCGCCACCAGATCGAGACGGTGCTCGAGGCGCAGCGCCTGCTGCCGAAGGTGAGCCGCCCCGACCTGCTGCTGCTCACCGCGCTGCTGCACGACCTGGGCAAGCGCGCCGACGCCCGCGACCATGCCGTCGAAGGGGCGCCCCTGGCCGAGGCCGCCGCCCTCCACCTGGGGGTCGAGCCCGAGGACGCCCGGACCATCGCCAGGCTGGTGCGCGAGCACCTCACCCTGGTGGACCTCGCCACCGGCCGCGACCTCGCCGACCCCGCCACCCTGCGGGAGCTGCTCACCGCGGTGGGGGAGGACCTCGACACCCTCGAACTGTTGCGCGCCCTCACCGAGGCGGATGCGATCGCGGCGGGCCCTGCGGCCTGGTCCACCTGGCGCGCCGACCTCGTGGACCACCTCACCGGGCTCGCCCGCACCGCCCTCAGCGGCACCGCCCCGGCGCCCCGCCTGCGCCTGGCCCCCCAGCGCTCGGCGCAGGAGGCGGTGCTCGGCGCCGTGCGGCGCAGCGGCGGGGCCCAGGTGCTCTACCCCGCCCCGCTGGACGCCGAACCGATCTCCCAGATCTGCCTGGGCGCTCCGGACGGCGAGGGGGTGTTCGCCGCGATGGCCCGCGTGCTGGTGCGGCAGCGCCTGGACGTGCACAGCGCCGTCGTCTCCACCCTCGACGGGGTGGCTGTCAACACCTGGTGGGTGGCCGTCGCCCCCGCGGATCTCCCGCACCCCTCGGTGCTGCGCACCGCGCTGGAGCGGGAGCTCGCCCACCGTGACCGCGCCGATGCCCGCGTTCTCGAGCTGCCGCCGGCGGCGCCGCCGCGCACCACCGAGGACACCCCCGTGGTGACCCTCCTGCCCGGTGCCTCCTCGGAGGCGACCGTGGTGCAGGTCAACGCCCGCAACCGCCCCAGTCTGCTGGCCGACGTGGCCCAGGCGATCGCCCTGCACGGCATCCAGGTGCGCAGCGCTCACGTGATGACCCTGGGCCGCCGGGCCGTGGACGTGCTGTACCTCACCGACGGGCACGGCCGGGAGCTCGACCCGCCCTCGACGGGCCGCATCGTCGCCGCACTGATGGAGGCCGCCGAGACCTGAGGGCGCCGCCCGCACGGCGCGCCGTTCGGGCGTCGTGCCGCTCAGACGTCGTGCCGACCGACCCCGGAACCCGTCGGACGCCGTGCTGAGCGCACGGTGTCCCCAGGAGCTCAGCTCCCGGAGAGCTCGGCCCGCAGCAGTTCCGTCCCGGCGACGAGCGCGCGCATCTTGCCCTGCGCGACGGTGCGCGCCAGCGGCGCCATGCCGCAGTTCGTGCTCGGGCGGAGCAGGTCCGCATCCACGACGTCGAGCGCGGCGCGCAGTGTGTCGGCGACCTCCTGCGGGGTCTCGATCCTGGGGTCCGCGACGTCGATCGCTCCGAGCATCACCGTCTTGCCCCGCAGCAGCTCGACGAGCTCGACGGGGACCCGGGATCCGCGGCTCTCCAGGGAGACCGTGTCGATGCTTGAGGCCCGCAGCAGCGGGAAGGTCTCCTCGTACTGCCGCCACTGCGGCCCGAGGGTCGCCTTCCAGTCGGTGTTGGCCTTGATGCCGTAGCCGTAGCAGATGTGCACGACCGTCTCGGCGCGGAGCCCCTCGGCCGCCCGCTCGAGGACCTCCACCCCCCAGCTGCGCACGTCGTCGAGGAAGACGTTGAAAGCGGGCTCGTCGAACTGGATGATGTCCACTCCCGCCGCCTCGAGCTCCCGGGCCTCCTGGTTGAGGATGGCCGCGAACTCCCGGGCGAGCTCCTCGCGGCTGCCGTAGTGCGCGTCGTGGAGCGTGTCGATCATGGTCATGGGGCCGGGCAGGGCCCACTTGAGGGGCCGGTCGGTCAGTGCGCGCAGGGTCGCCGCGTCGTCGACGAAGACGGGACGCTCGCGACCCACCGGCCCGACGACCGTGGGGACGCTCGCGTCGTAGCGGTCGCGGATGCGCACGGTCTCCCGCCGTGCGAAGTCGACGCCGCTGAGGTGCTCGATGAAGGTGGTGACGAAGTGCTGGCGGGTCTGCTCTCCGTCGGCGATGATGTCGAGGCCGGCGAGCGCCTGTTCGGCGGCGGCCAGGTGCAGCGCATCGCGTCGGCCCTCGTCCAGCTCCGCGCCCTCGAGCTTCCACGGGGACCACAGCGTCTCGGGCTCGGCGAGCCACGAGGGCTTGGGGAGGCTGCCGACGATCGAGGTGGGCAGGAGGATGCTCATCGGGCGACCTCCTCGGCGAGCCACTGCTCAAGACGCTCCCCGTGAGGCACGAGGAGCCGCTCCTCGATGTACCGCCCCTGGGCCGCGCCGAGCCGGCTGCGCTCCTCGCGGTCGTACTCGATGCCCGTGTCGGCGTGGTCGGGGTTGTCCAGGCGCGGGCGGTAGACCTCCCCGGCGGGCTCGCGGGCGCTGTAGATCTCGGGGCGGTAGATCCTCTGGAACGTCTCCATGGTGGCGATCGTGCCGATGAGCGCCAGGTCGGTGTGGTCGGCCAGCAGGTCGCCCTCGAAGTAGAACGCCAGGGGGGCCGCGGCGCCGCGGGGCATGAAGCACCGCACCTGGAGCCCCATCTCCCCGAAGTAGCGGTCGGTGAGGGAGGAGCCGTCCGTGGCGTACTCGACCCCGAGCACGGGATGCGGTGCGCCGATCCGGCGGTAGACCCGGCTGGTCGAGACGCTGATGCAGACCACGGGCGGCCGGGCGAAGTGTTCGCGGTAGACGTCCGAGGCGAGGAAGCGGCGGAAGAGCCGCCCGTGCAGCGCACCGAAGTCCTCCGGCACCACGGGGCCGGGCCCCGAGGCGCCCGCGCCGGAGTCCGTGGCCGGCTGATGCGCGGGCAGGCGCACGCTGAAGTCGTGGTCGCGCACGTAGGAGGAGAAGTTGTTCCCGGTGATCCCCGGCAGACGGGCGCCGGTGGCGCGGTCCAGGATCTGCACGTCCAGCATCTCGATCAGCGGGATGCCTGCGTCGTCGGCGGCGGGCTCCTCGCCCTCGTCCGCGCTCGGGTGCAGCTCCGCGGAGACGATGTCGAGCTCCACGGCGTAGCGATCCTCGGTGCCCGCGAGCTCGTTCGCGCGGGCGGAGATCATCGTCAGCGCGCGCCGGAGGTTCTCGCGGCGGTCGTCCCCGCGGGCCAGATTGGCGAAGTTGGTGGTGATCCGCGAGCCGCTGTCCGGGACGTAGTCCTCGTCGAAGCGGGTCGTGCGGAGGCTGAAGGTGAAATCGGTCGTCATGGTGGCCTCGGTCGTCATGGTGGAGCGAGCCTACGCAGGAGGGTCCGCCATAGCCTCATCGGCGCACTGTGGCGCCTGGCATAGCAGCACTCTATGGCAGGTCCGGTCTTCAGGGGCCCGTGCGCCTCCCCGCGCGGTCCCTCAGGCGCGCTCTGCCAGGAGCTCGACCCCGAAGCCCGTGACCACCTCGCGCATCTCCGCGACGAAGCGCTCCGCCTGAGCGGTCAGCGGCACGGACGCACGCCCGATCCAGCCGATCTCGATGCGCTCGTCCACCTCGAGCGGAACGGCCACGATCGACGGGTCCAGGTCGTCGGAGACGATGCCGGTCGAGATCGTGTAGCCGTCCAGGCCGATCATCAGGTTGAAGATCGTGGCCCGGTCGCTGACCCGGATGTCCTGAGGCGCGGAGCGGGTCGAGAGGATCTCCTCGGCGAAGTAGAAGGAGTTGTCGGTCCCCTGGTCGAACGTGAGCCGGGGCAGGTGCTCGAGGTCCTCGAGGGTGACCAGTCGACGCGCGGCGAGCGGATTCGTCCGGGCGATGAAGATGTGCGGGCTCGCCAGGAACAGCGGCGTGAAGGAGAGCTCGGAGTCCCGCAGCAGCTTGTCGATGACCTTCCGGTTGAAGTCGCTGCGGTAGAGGATGCCGATCTCGCTGCGCAGCGTCCGCACGTCCTCGATGATGTCCGCGGTGCGGGTCTCGCGCAGCGTGAACGCGTACTCCGCGGCCCGCGAGGCCTTCACCATGCGCACGAACGCCTCCACCACGAAGGAGTAGTGCTGCGCGGAGACGGCCAACAGGCGGCGCGAGGGCGGGCGGCCCAGATAGTGGTGCTCGAGCAGCTCTGCCTGCTCGACCACCTGGCGGGCGTAGCCGAGGAACTCGACGCCGTCCTCGGTGAGCGCCGCTCCGCGCACCGAGCGGCGCAGCAGGGCGCGACCCACCCGGTGCTCGAGGTCCTTCATCGCCGCGGACATCGTCGGCTGGGACACGTGGAGCAGCTCCGCGGCCGCGGTGATGGACCCCTCCGCGGCGACTTCGACGAAGTACCGCAGCTGCTGCAATGTGATCCCGTGCGCCATCCCGACGCCCCCGCGTGCCATCGACGCAGGCTATCCCACCGTGCGGAGCTCTCGGGCGCTCGCCGCCCTCGGGATCGCCCGCAGCGCACCGCCGCGCGGCCGACGTGCTCCACCCGGGGGAACGGCGCGGCCGGGCCGCCGGCCGCACGGGGCCATGGACCGCGTCCGGGTCCGGGCCCTGCCACGCAGGGTGTCAGGTCTCTCCTGTGGGCCGCGCCGCCCGACCTCGGACCTCGGCGTCCGGCGCACTACACTGGGGCGGTCCGTTCGACCTAGGGGAAGCGCTTCGTGTTCAACAACCTCTCCGATCGCATCACAGCGTCGCTGAAGGGCCTGCGCGGCCACGGCCGCCTCAGCGAGGCGGACGTCGACAAGACGATCCGCGAGATCCGTCGTGCCCTGCTCGACGCCGACGTCGCCGTCGCCGTCGTCCGGGAGTTCACCGGCAGGGTCCGCGAGCGCGCCCTGGGCGAGGAGGTCTCCAAGGCCCTCAACCCCGCCCAGCAGGTCGTGAAGATCGTCAACGACGAGCTGGTGGAGGTGCTCGGCGGCGCCACCGGCGAGCTGCACTGGGCGAAGAACCCGCCCACCGTGATCATGCTCGCCGGCCTGCAGGGCGCGGGCAAGACCACCCTCGCTGGCAAGCTCGCGGCCTGGATGAAGTCCGAGGGCCACACCCCGCTGCTGGTCGCGGCCGATCTCCAGCGCCCCAACGCCGTGAACCAGCTGCAGATCGTGGGCGAGCGCGCCGGAGTGCCCGTCTTCGCCCCCGAGCCCGGCAACGGCGTGGGCGACCCCGTGCTGGTGGCGATGAACGGCGTCTCCACCGCCCAGTTCCAGCAGCACGACGTGGTGATCGTCGACACCGCCGGCCGCCTCGGCATCGACGAGGAGATGATGGAGCAGGCGCGGAACATCCGCGACGCAGTCACCCCTCACGAGACGCTGTTCGTGGTCGACGCGATGATCGGTCAGGACGCCGCACGGGTGGCCGAGGCCTTCCGCGACGGCGTGGGCTTCACCGGCGTGGTGCTCTCGAAGCTCGACGGCGACGCCCGGGGCGGCGCGGCCCTGTCCATCACCGGCGTCACCCAGCGCCCCATCCTGTTCGCCTCCACCGGTGAGGGCCTCGGCGACTTCGAGCGCTTCCACCCGGACCGCATGGCGAACCGCATCCTCGACATGGGCGACGTGCTCACCCTGATCGAGCAGGCGGAGAAGGCCTTCGACCAGGAGGAGGCGGAGAAGGCCGCCCAGAAGCTCGCCTCGGGGGAGGACTTCACCCTCGACGACTTCCTCAACCAGATGCAGCAGCTCAAGAACATGGGCAACATCAAGAAGATGCTCGGGATGCTGCCGAACATGGGCCAGTACCGCGAGGCGCTCGACAACTTCGACGAGTCCGAGATCGGGCGCATCGAGGCGATCATCCGCTCGATGACCCCGGCCGAGCGCAACAACCCCAAGATCATCAACGGCTCCCGCCGCAGCCGCATCGCCAAGGGCTCGGGCACCACGGTGCAGCAGATCAACCAGCTGCTGGAGCGCTTCACGCAGGCACAGCAGATGATGCGCACGATGGGCCGCGGCATGGCCGGCGGCGGCATGCCGGGCGGGGGCATGCCCGGCGGCGGCATGCCCGGGATGCCGGGCGGGCCCGGCATGGGCATGGGCAAGAAGTCCCGCGGCCGGCAGGCGCCGAAGAAGCCGGCCAAGAAGTCCCGGTCGAAGAACCCGGCGAAGGCCGCGCGCGAGGAGGCCGAGGCCGCCCGGCGTGCCGCCGAGCGCGCCCAGGGCAAGGGCAAGGGCACGGGCGGCTCCGCCTTCGGCGCCGGTGCCGGCGCGCAGGCGGATGCGGCCGACTTCGACCCAAGCCAGCTCCCGCCGGAGATGCAGAAGCTCCTGGGCGGCAAGTGAGCCGAGCGGGGGAGGGCGGGGGAGAGGCCGATAGGCTCTGCTCCGAGCAGCTCCGCCGGGCCAGCGGCTCGGCTCTGCCCCGTGGCTGGCACAGCTCGGTGCATCCACCCGAGTTGATCGACGGTCCGTGCCAGTTCCGGGTGGTTGATGGACGATAAGTGCCAGTTTTCTGGTACTTTTCGTCGATCAACTCGTGATCGAGGCAGTTCACCCCGGGCGCGAGGATGGCATGACAGTCCAGTGTCGTCCGCACCCCGTGGCGCACCCCGGCCCGCGCCACGCAGAGCACACCGGCCCGCCTCCCGCTCATCGTCCCGCTCCGCCGCCCCGACGAGCTCCCTCCCCATCTTGCGCTCGTCCACAGTCCTGCCGCGTTCCTGCGCCGCGACTCGTGCCATCGCTACCGTCCGGGCCACGGGACTGAGACCGGAGGAGCTCGAGCGCGGTGCCGTGTACCACCGGCACTGGCTCCTCGACCAGGGGATGCATCGCCGTCACCTCTCCTCGCCGGCGATGACCCGAGTGCTTCCCGGCTGCTTGACGCGCACCGATCACCCGGCGGACCTGCGCCGGGTCGTGCTCGCCGCGCAGGACCTCCTCGGCGTCCCCTCGGCGGCGGGCGGTGCGACGGCCGCCGAGCTGTTCGGGGTCCGTCTGCCGCACCGGGCGACCCGGGCGGGACGTGCGGCGGTTCACCTGGATTTCGAGGACGGGGCCACACCACGCCGCACTCCGATGCTCGTCATCCATCGTCGCTCTCCGGCCGAGACCCGGCGCGTGCACGGCGTGACGATCGTCGAGCCGGTCGTCGCCCTGCAGCAGATCGCCCGGCGCCTCACCCACGAGGAGCTGGTCGTGGCCGTGGACTCGCTGATCGCGGACAGGTTCGGGACGGTGGCCCGTCTGGAGCTCGAGGAGGTGCGGCGCGTCGCCGGGCAGGCGCGAGGACACGGAGCCTCACGCCTGCGCGCCGCCGTCGAGCATGCACGCGAACGAGTCTGGTCCCCGCGAGAGACGCACCTGCACCTGATGCTGCGCCGTCACGGGCTGCCGGTGCCGGAGCTCAACCATCAGGTCCAGGACCAGGTGTCCGGTGTCGTCTACTACGTGGACCTCGCGTATCCGGAGCAGCGCATCGCGATCGAGTACGACGGGATGGAGCATCTCACCGACGCTGACAGGGTCAAGCGCGACCACCGCAAGAGCGCGGTTCTGCATGCCGAGGGCTGGACGGTGATCCGGGTGTACGCGGAGGACCTCCTCGATCCCACCGCTCTCCTCGCGCGGATCCACCACGCTCTCGCGCCTTCAACGCGGCCGCCCCGCGTGCTCTCGACGGCCGCCGACGGCCTGCGACGCGGCCGCTCCCCGTGATCCCGTCGCCGCCGCGGCCGCCGTCGAGGGCCTGCCCGACGTGCCCGGGCGAGGCGACGCGGCGGGGGAGAGGTCGATAGGCTCGCGGCCATGAGCGCCGCCGTCACCGCCCCGATCCTCCACCTGCGCGGCCCGATCCTGCTGGGGCCCGAGGAGGAGCTCGCCGGCGCCTGGGTGGTGGAGGGTCGCATCCACCATGACAAGCCCGAGCTGCCCGCCGGCACCGAGGTGCGGGAGCTCGAGGGCTTCGTGGTCCCCGGCCTCGCCGATCTGCACTGCCACCTCGGGATCGCCGACGGCGGCGGGCCCACCACCCTCGCCGGGGCGCGAGAGCAGGCGCTCGTGGACCGCGACTCCGGCGTGCTCCTGATCCGCGACGCCGGCTCCATCCTCGACACCTCGCCGCTCCAGCAGCAGGAGGACCTGCCGCGCCTGATCCGCTGCGGGCGGCACCTCGCCCGCACCCGCCGCTACCTCCGCGGCTACGCGGACGAGCTCGAGCCGGAGGATCTCCCCGCCGCGGTGACCCGCGAGGCGCGGCGGGGTGACGGCTGGGTGAAGCTCGTCGGCGACTGGATCGACCGGGGCGTGGGCGACCTGACCCCGTGCTGGGAGCCGCAGGACTTCCACGCCGCGGCGGAGGCGGCCCACGCCGCGGGCGCCCGCATCACCACCCACACCTTCGACGAGGAGACGCTGCCGCTCGTGCTCGACGCGGGCTTCGACTGCCTCGAGCACGCGACTGGGCTGACCGACGAGACGATCGCGCGGGTCGCCGCGGCGGGTGTCCCGGTGGTGACGACCCTCGTGAACGTCGACGAGTTCGAGACCTATGCCGCGCAGGGCGAGCGGAAGTTCCCCGCCTACGCCGCGCACATGCGGCGACTGCGCGCAGGCCGTCACGACCGCACCCGGGATGCGTACGACGCCGGCGTGCAGCTGCTGGTGGGCACCGATGCCGGGGGAGTGCTCGGCCACGGGATCATCCACGACGAGCTCGAGGAGCTCTCCCGGGCGGGCCTGGACGCGACCGCGATCCTCGACGCCGCCACCTGGGCGCCGCGCGCCGTCCTCGGCGCCCCCGGCCTGGAGGACGGCGCGCCCGCGGACCTGCTGGTCCTCGCCGAGGATCCGCGCGAGGACCACCGGGCGCTGCGCGAGCCCCGCGCCATCGTGCTGGGCGGGCGGATGCTCTGACGCGCCTGCGCCTGCGCCTGCGCCTGCGCCAGCGCCCAGTCCCGGCCGGCCGAGCGACTCGCCCCGCGGCCCCGCCCGGCCGTGCAACTCGCACCGCGACCCCGCCCCGCGGCCCGGGCCCCATGTGCCTCGCCGCACATGGATGCGGGTGGAAGGGGACTGCCGATCCCTGGCATACTCTTGCCCTGTATGTGCACGGGCCGGCCCTCTACCCGTCCGTGCGCGACACCCCGAGAACCGTCAGCGCCCGCATCACCCCACAGGCTGCGGCGGGACTCACCCGAACATCCCTGAAGGAGAGTCCACCCACGTGGCTGTCAAGATCCGCCTGAAGCGCATGGGCAAGGTCCGTGCACCGTTCTACCGTGTCGTCGTCGCCGATTCGCGCAAGAAGCGCGACGGTGCCGTGATCGAGGAGATCGGCAAGTACCACCCCACCGAGAACCCCTCCCTCATCGAGATCCAGTCTGAGCGGGCGCTGTACTGGCTCGGCGTGGGCGCGCAGCCCACCGAGCAGGTCGCCGCGCTGCTCAAGGTCACCGGTGACTGGGCCAAGTTCAAGGGCGAGGGCGACGCCGCCGGCTCCCTGAAGTCCGCCGAGGAGAAGAAGTCCGCCGAGGAGCTCATCGCCGACGCCGACAAGGCAGCCGCCGCCTCCCGCGAGGGCGCCAAGAAGGCCAAGGACTCCGAGGTCGAGGCTGGCTCCGAGGAGGCCCCGGCCGCGGGCGAGACCACCGAGGACGCCGACGCCGCCGCGAGCGACGAGGCCTGAGATGAGCTCGCGCGCCGAAGCACTCGACCACCTCGTCCGCGGCATCGTCGATGATCCCGACGCGGTGCGCGTGACCGAGAAGTCCACGCGCCGCGGCCCGCTGCTCGAGGTCCGGGTCGGCGCCGCCGACCTCGGCCGGGTGATCGGCCGCTCCGGCCGCACCGCCCGTGCGCTGCGCACGGTCACCACGGCGCTGTCGGACGACGACGTGCGGGTCGACATCGTCGACGTCGACCGGCGCTGAGGTGCCAGGAGCCACTGCCAGGAGCGGTGCTGCCGGACGGGCCGAGAGGCTCGGGCAGCACCGCTCCTGGCGTCGGTGGGCCCCTGCGGTGCGCCTGACCGGCCTGCGCGGCGCCGCGGTGGTGAGCGCGACGCTGCTGCTGGCCGGCTGCGGCGCCGGGGCGCCCGGCGGGCCGGCCGGCGATGGGGCGTCCGACGGGACCGCCGCGACGTCCCCCTCGTCGGCCGCGGATCCGGCGCTCGCCGCCGCCTGCACCGACTTCTGGGGAGATCCCGACTACACCGCGCCGCTGTCCCGCATCGTGCTGGACCGGGCGGCGACCGCCCCCGAGGCCGGGCCCTCCGATCCGTTCTTCTACTCGATGACCGGGGACGACGTCGAGGAGACCTTCGCCGGGGCCGGCGAGGGCGCCCAGCAGCGCAGCGCGGCCCTGGCCGAGTGGTTCCGCACCGAGCCCGAGCGCGGCGCCGAGGCGGACGTCGACGCCTTCCGCGCCGCCTGGGAGGACGTGGCGACCCTGTGCCGGGAGCAGTCCGCCGCGGCGCAGTGGGCGCTCGGCCCCGGGCCCGAGCACACCAAGCCCTCGGCCCTGGTGTGCGCGGACGTCTTCGACACCCCCGGCACCCTCACCCACTTCGGCAACGCGAACGTGCTCACCTCGAACATGTTCAAGCTGGTGGGGCTCTCGCCCCGCGCCGTGCCCGCCGGTCACGAGGAGGAGCTGCGCGCCACCTCGGAGCTGCTCGCGGCGGAGGCCGCCGCCGCGGACTCCGTCGACGTGCGCGACGCGCTCGCACAGGTGCGCGCGCCCTTCGAGGACGCGCTGGCGGGCGACGACTGGTCCGGGGGGCTGCGGGACCCGCTGGGCCGGCTCGGCGAGGCCTGCGAGGCGGCGGGCTATGCGGCCCCCGGCGTGGGCGAGATGGACGACAGCAGCGCGGTGGTCGGCGCGAACCCCGACCGGCAGGACCCCACCGTCCAGGAAGGACTCTCATGAGCACCCTCGAGGTCATCGTCGCGACCATCGGCCGCGCGCACGGACTGCGCGGCGAGGTCGCCCTGACCCTCCGCACCGACCAGCCCGAGGAGCGCCTGCAGGACGGCACCGCCTTCGCGGTCGAGGTGGGCGGCAGGCCGCGCACCCTCACCGTCGCCGGCACCCGCCTCCAGCAGGACCGCTGGTACGTGCGCTTCGCCGAGGTCTCCGACCGCACCGACGCCGAGTCGCTGCGCGGCATCGATCTGGCGCTGGCCGTGGACGAGGAGGTCGAGGCCGACGAGGACCCGGACGCCTGGTACCCCTCCCAGCTCGAGGGCCTCGCCGTGCGGCACGTGGACGGGCGCGAGCTCGGCACCGTGACCGGTATCGAGCACTACCCCGCTCAGGACCTGCTGGTGGTGCGCACGCCGGACCGCCGCCGCGTGCAGCTGCCGCTGGTGGAGCAGCTGGTGCCGGAGGTCGACCTCGAGGCGGGCGTGGTGCTCGCCGATCCGCCCGGCGGGCTGTTCGAGGCGCTGCCGGAGGGCGAGCAGGGCCCCGACCCCGAGACCTCCGCCCCGCCGCGGTCCACCCGCTGAGGCCGCCGTGCGCATCGACGTCATCACGATCTTCCCCGAGTACCTCGCCCCGCTCGAGCTGTCCCTGATCGGGCGGGCGCGGCGCGACGGACTGCTGGACCTCCACGTGCACGACCTGCGCGAGTGGACCCACGACCGCCACCGCACCGTGGACGACGCCCCGCTGGGCGGCGGCGCCGGCATGGTGATGAAGCCCGAGCCGTGGGCGGAGGCCTTCGCGGCCGTGCGCCGCGCCGGGCAGCAGGACCTCGGCGAGGGCGTCGAGCCGCTGATCGTCTTCCCCAACCCCGCCGGGCAGCCGTTCACCCAGTCCACCGCCCAGGAATGGTCGCAGTGCGAGTGGCTGGTGCTGGCCTGCGGCCGGTACGAGGGGATCGACGAGCGGGTGTACGAGCACCTGGCCGACATCGGCGCCGAGGTGGCGCTGGCCTCGCTCGGCGACTACGTGCTCAACGGCGGCGAGGTCGCCGTGCTCGCCATCACCGAGGCCGTGGTCCGCCTGGTGCCCGGCGTGGTGGGGAACGCGGAGTCGCTGGTGGAGGAGTCGCACTCCGAGGGACTTCTCGAGTACCCGCTGTACACCCGCCCCGCCCGCTGGGAGGACCCGGCCGGGGTGGTGCGGGAGGCGCCGCAGATCCTGCTCTCCGGCGACCACGGGCGGATCGCCGCGTGGCGGCGGGAGCAGTCCGTCGAGCGCACCCGTCGGCGCCGTCCCGATCTGCTCGGCGACGAGGCCCGCTGAGCGCTGCGGCGGCGCGGGCGTGACGGATCCGACACGCCACCGGCGCGATGACCTGCACGGTCGGGGCCGCTGAGCCTTGCCGCGCGCCGCGTGCGCTGGCAGAATGACCCCTTGTGCGCGCCGCGCGCCTCTCTGCCTCAGGGGAGGGCGCATCACGCGGCCGGGCAGATCCGTGGCGATGGGAGTCGCCGCCAGAGGCCCAGCACACCGGCCCGTGGACCTCGTCCGCGGCCGGACCGACGGTTCCTGACGGACCCCGCGAGGGTGTCCTACGAACGATGCCGTCCGACCTGAGGCGGAGGGCAGGAGAACGAACATGCAGAAGCTCGACGAGCTCGACAAGGCGTCGCTCCGCGACGACATCCCCGCCTTCCGCGCCGGCGACAACGTCAAGGTGCACGTGAAGGTCATCGAGGGCAACCGCTCCCGCATCCAGGTCTTCCAGGGCTACGTCATCGGCCGCCAGGGCCACGGCGTGGGCGAGACCTTCCGCGTCCGCAAGATCTCCTTCGGCGTCGGCGTGGAGCGCGTGTTCCCCGTCCACGCCCCGACCGTCGACAAGATCGAGGTCGTGACCCGCGGCGACGTGCGCCGCGCGAAGCTGTACTACCTGCGCAACCTCACGGGCAAGAAGGCCCGCATCAAGGAGAAGCGCGAGCACTCCTGAGTGCACGGATGGTCCGCGACAGCGTGACCCCGCGGCGGCGGCCCCACCTGGTGGTGGCCGCCGCCGTCTGCGTGGTGCTGCTGCTGGTCGCGGCCGTGGGGGTGCGCCACTACGTGGTCCGTCCCTTCCGGGTCCCGTCGGCCTCCATGGAGCCCGCCCTGCAGGCCGGTGACGTGCTGCTGGTGGACCGTGCCACGCGCGGCACCGCCGCCCGCGGCGACGTGGTGGTGTTCGACGGGCGCGGCTACTTCGGCCCCGCCGAGGGCGGCGGCCGCTACTGGGTCAAGCGCGTGATCGCCGTGGGTGGCGACCACGTGGAGTGCTGCACCGACAGCGGCGCGCTCACCGTGGACGGCACCGCGCTCGAGGAGCCCTACCTGAGCCCCGGCACCGCCCCCAGCGAGATCGAGTTCGACCTCCTCGTGCCGGAGGGGACGATGTTCGTGCTCGGCGACAACCGTGACGACTCCACCGACTCCCGCCACCTGTTGGGCGCCCCGGGCGGCGGGATGGTCCCCGTGGAGCGTGTGGTGGGGAGGGTGGACCGCCTGGTGTGGCCACCGCCTCGCAGCGGCTCCCTGTGACGCCCAGCTTCTGCCGATAGGATCACCGCGATGAACGCGTCCCACCACTCCCGCCCCGCGGCGTCCCGTCCCGAGGAACCCGCAGCCGGCGGGGACCCCGCGGCGCAGCACGAGGACGACCGCGTCGAGGAGACCGCGCACGGGGCCGACGAGGCCGCGCACGGCCGCCGCCGCCAGCGCCTGCCCCTGTGGCTGGACACGCTGGTGACGATGGTGGTCGCCTTGATGATCGCGGTGCTGGTCAAGACCTTCCTCTTCCAGCCGTTCTACATCCCCTCCGCGTCGATGAACCCCACCCTGCTGCAGGACGACAAGATCCTGGTCTCGAAGCTGAGCCCGGGCGTGTTCGACCTCCATCGCGGCGACGTGATCGTCTTCGAGGACCCTGACGACTGGATCCCGGGCGACGCCACCGAGAACCCCACCCCGCGGGTGCGGGTGATGATGCTGCTGAGCCTGGTGGGCCTGGCCCCCGATCCCTCGCAGGACCACCTGGTCAAGCGCCTGATCGGCGTCTCCGGCGATCACGTGGTGTGCGAGTCCCGCGGCGCCGACCTCGAGGTCAACGGGGTCATGCTCGACGAGCCGTACATCAACCCGGAGACCCCGGCCTGCCAGGACGCCTTCGACGTCACCGTGCCGGAGGGCAAGGTGTGGGTGATGGGCGACAACCGCTACGCCTCCGCGGACTCCGCCTGGCACGAGGTCAACGGCGAGAACGGCTTCGTCGACGAATCCGACATCACCGGCCGCGCCGAGGTCATCTTCTGGCCCGCGTCGAACTGGGCCCGCCTGGCCGATGGCCGCGACGCCTTCGCCGACGTCCCCGCGCAGCCGTGACCGTCCCCGCCCCGACCCTCGAGGTGGAGTGCGCCCTGGCCGCCGTGCGCGGCCCCGGGCGCCGCATCGTGGTGGGTGTCGACGAGGTGGGTCGCGGCGCCCTCGCCGGCCCCGTCGCCGTGGGCGCCTGCGCGATCGTGGTGGAGGACGGGACGGCCGCCCCGCTGCCGGAGGGGGTGCGGGACTCGAAGAAGCTCACCGCCCGCCGCCGGGAGGCGCTGGTCGCGCCGATCCACGCCGCGGCGCTCGCGGGCGCCGTGGGCTGGGCGAGCCCCGCGGAGATCGACGAGCACGGGATCATGCCCGCCCTCACCACGGCCGCGCTGCGCGCCCTCGAGGGGCTCGGGGTGGAGGCCGACGCGATCGTGCTGGACGGGGACGTGGACGTGCTCACCGCCGCGCTCGCCACGCCGCAGCGCCCCGCCCCATCGGTGCATCTGCAGGTGGCGGCCGATCGCGACTGCGCGAGCGTGGCGGCGGCGAGCATCCTGGCCAAGGTGGCGCGCGATGCGCGCATGGTGGCGCTCCACGCCGAGGCGCCCGAGTACGGCTGGGCCTCCAACAAGGGGTACGGCTCCGCGGTGCACCGCGAGGCGATCGATCGCCTCGGCGTGCACGTGCACCACCGTCGCAGCTGGCGGCTCGGCTCCCGGCCCGCGCCGGCGCGTCCGGTCGAGACCGCGGGTGCCGCGGCCCCCGGCCCCGCGGTCCCGGGCAGTGCGGAGCCTGGCGTACTGTGGGACGACCACGGGATCTGGCAGGAGCGGAAGGAGCCCCAGTGAGCGCGCAGGACCTCGAGAACTACGAGTCCGACCTCGAACTCCAGCTGTTCCGCGAGTACCGGGACGTCGTGAGCCTGTTCACCTACGTGGTGGAGACGGAGCGACGGTTCTACCTCGCCAACCAGGTGGATCTGCAGGTGCGCTCCGGCGGCGGCGAGGTCTTCTACGAGCTGCGCCTGGCGGACGTGTGGGTGTGGGACATCTACCGCTCCAACCGCTTCGTGCGCTCCGTGCGCGTGGTGACGTTCAAGGACGTCAACATCGAGGAGCTCAACAAGCAGGACATCTCCCTGCCCTGACCCGGGTCCGCCGCAGCCTCGCGACTGCTCCTCCCCACCCGGCCCTCGTCCCCATTTCGGGGAGGTCGACGCCCACCCGCGGCGCCGCGGACCAGGCTGAGGAGCATGAACAGCCTCGCCCCCGTCCCTCGGCCCGATCCGACTCGCCGCCCCGCCCGCTCCCCGGGACCCGCCGCGGCCCCGCCCGCTGAGGGCCCTCCCGCCCCGCCCCCGCCCCGGCGTGTGCGGGAGATGAGCACCGCGGAGCTCGGACGGGCCGGGGAGGAGCTCGCCGCCGCGCACCTGGAGGCCTGCGGCTGGCAGATCGTGGAGCGGAACCTGCGCCTCCGGCAGGGTGAGCTGGACATCGTGGCGCTCGCCCACACCACGCTCGTGTTCGTGGAGGTGAAGACCCGCCGATCCTTCGTCACAGGGGTGCCGCAGGCCGCGGTGACGCCCGCGAAGCTGCGGCGACTGAGACGGCTCGCGGGCGAGTACCTGATGGAGCGCTCCACGCCGCACCGCGACGTGCGGATCGACGTGGTGGGCGTGCACGCCCACCTCGACGGGACCTTTTCCCTGGAGCATCTCGAGGGGGTGTCCTGATGGGACAGGCGCGCACCCTCTCGATCAGCCTCGAAGGCCTCGAGGGCACGCTGGTGGAGGTGGAGGCCGATGTCTCCCCGGGACTGCCGGCCTTCTCCCTCGTGGGGCTGCCCGATTCGAGCACCCTGCAGGCCCGCGAACGGGTGCGGGCCGCCGCGGCGCGCGCCGGCACCGCCCTCGCCCCGCGCAGGATCACCGTGAACCTCACCCCGGCATGGCGGCGCAAGCACGGCTCCGCCTTCGACCTGGCGATCGCGATGGCGGTGCTAAACGCCCAGGGCGAACTGCCCGTGCACGTCCCCTCCGAGCTAGTGCTGCTGGGGGAGCTGGGGCTCGACGGCCGGGTGCGGCCCGTGCCCGGCGTCCTCCCCTCGCTGCTCGCCGCCCGCGACCTCGGCATCTCCCGCGCGATCGTCCCGGCCCAGAACCTGCCCGAGGCGCGCCTCGTCGAGGGCATGGAGTGCGACGGCATCGAGGATCTCGCCGCACTGCTGCACCGCTTCGGGGCCGAGGTCCCGCCCGGCCCGTCCGTCCCTCCCCGCTCCCCGGCACCGGCGGAGGCGGCGGGCGGCCCCGCCCCGCAGCACCTGCCCGGGGACTTCGCCGACGTGCTGGGCCAGGCCCGGGCGTGCCGCGGCGCCGAGGTGGCGGCGGCCGGCGCCCACCACCTGCTGCTCACCGGCCCGCCCGGCGCGGGCAAGACCATGATCGCCTCCCGCCTGCCGGGCATCCTGCCGCCGCTGGACCTCGAGGACTCCCTCACGGTCGCGGCCCTGCGCTCGCTGACCGGAGGCTTCGACGCCGAGGCCGGGCTGGCGCGCACCCCGCCGTTCGAGAGCCCGCACCACACCGCCTCCGCCGCGGCGATCGTGGGCGGCGGCTCCGGCATCGCCCGGCCCGGCGCGATCTCCCGGGCGCACGGCGGCGTGCTCTTCCTCGACGAGGCCCCGGAGTTCCCCGCACGAGTGCTGGAGGCGCTGCGCGAGCCGCTCGAGAGCGGGGACATCACCCTGCACCGCGCCCGCACCGTGACCCGCTACCCTGCCCGGTTCCAGCTGGTCCTCGCCGCGAACCCCTGCCCCTGCGGGCTGTTCAGCGGCCGCGGGCACCGCTGCACCTGCACCCCGCTGCAGCGCCGGCGCTACGGAGCCCGGCTCTCGGGCCCGGTGCTGGACCGGGTCGACATGCGCATCGAGATGGGCGCGGCGACCGTGCACCGGGGCGGCGGCGCGACGGCGGAGTCCAGCGCCGTGATCGCCCAGCGGGTGCGCCGGGCCCGCGAACGGCAGCGGGAGAGGTACGACGGCCGCGCATGGACCACCAACGCGCACCTGCCCGGACCGCTGCTGCGCGGCGAGTTCGCCCCCGCCCGGAGCGAGCGGCGACTGCTCGAGCACGCCGTGGCGCAGGGCCGCCTCACCCTCCGCGGCCACGACCGCGTGCTCCGCCTGGCCTGGACCCTCGCGGATCTCGACGGCGCCGAGCGCCCCACCGCGGAGCACATCGGCGAAGCCCTCACCCTGCGCGAAGGAGAACCGCGATGACCCCTCAGACCCTGCACGACCCCGAGCTCCGGGCCCGGGTGACCTGGTCCCTGATCGCCGAACCCGCAGACCCGGTGGCGCTGTACGCCCGCGAGCTGCTGGGACCGGCCGCAGCCCTCGAGCTCGCCGAACGGGCGGAGGGGGGCACGCTGCTGCGCGCCCTCGGGGACACCCTGCCCGCCGCCCCCTCGGACCCGAAGGACGACCCTCCGCACCGCCGCGCCCGCCGTGCCCTGGAGCGCTGGCGCGGGCGGCTCGCGCGGCTCGACTTCGAGGCCGTGCTCGACGATGCGCAACGGCGCGGGATCAGGATCCTCACTCCCGGGGACCCGGAGTGGCCGGAGCTCCTCGACGACCTCCAGCACACCGCCCCGCACTGCCTGTGGGCGCAGGGGCCGGGAGACCTGCGCGCGCTCACCCATGAGCGCTCCGTGGCGATGGTCGGCTCCCGCGCCTCGACGCCCTACGGCGAGGACACCGCCGGAGCGCTCGCCGCGGCCTTCGCGGCCGCGGGCGGGACCGTCGTCTCCGGAGGGGCCTACGGCATCGACGCCGCCGCGCACCGCGGCGCCCTGGCCGCCGGGGACGGCGCCACCATTGCGATCCTCGCCGGCGGCCTCGACGCCCTGTACCCGCGCGGGAACACGCGGCTGCTCGAGCGGATCCGCGAGCGCCACCTGCTGCTCAGCGAGGCGCCGCCGGGCACGGCGCCCACCCGGTGGCGGTTCCTGTCGCGCAATCGGCTGATCGCAGCGCTGTCCCACGCGACCGTGGTCGTGGAGGCCTCCTGGCGCTCGGGGGCGCTGTCGACGGCGCGACACGCCGACGAGCTCTCCCGGCACGTGGGCGCGGTGCCGGGCCCGGTCACCTCCGCGGCCAGCGCCGGCTGCCACCGCTTGATCCGCGAGCGCGGAGCAGTGCTCGTCACCGACCCCGCCGAGGTGCTCGACCTGCTGCCCGGGGGCCCGGCCGCGGGGGAGGGGCGCCACGCCGTGCAGGACGAGCTGGACCTGCTCAGCCCTGCCGATCGCCGGGTGCTGGACGCGATCCCGCCGCGCTCGAGCCTCACCGAGGCCAGGATCGGGGACGAGATCGGCTTCAGCACGCAGGAGGTCGCCGCGGCGGTGGCACGACTGGAGCTGCTGGGACTGGCGGCCCGGGCGGGGGAGCGGGTGCGCCGGGTGCACAGCGCGCGCTGAGCCGCGGGCGGCGCCGCGAGGCATGGGGGAGACTGGGGGCATGAGCACCCAGCAGGAGAAGGAGGACGACGCCGTCGTCGCGGCCTTCGCCGAGCACCTCCGCCTCGAGCGCGGCCGGTCGGAGCACACCGTGCGCGCCTACAGCCGTGAGGCGCAGGGCCTGCTCGCCCATCTGCAGGAGGTGGAGCGGATCGCCGTGGCCGATCTCGATGTCACCGCGCTGCGCTCCTGGCTCGCCGCCCGTGCCGAGACCGGGGCGAGTGCGAGCACCCTCGCTCGCTCCGCCGCCGCCGTGCGCACCTTCTCGTCCTGGCTCGCGAGCACCGGACGGATCCCGCACGACGTCGGCGGGCGACTCCGCGCCCCGCGCCGGGGACGGCACCTGCCCGCGGTGCTCACCGGCGAGCAGGCAGGGACGATGCTGGACACCCTCGCCGCCGCGCCCGGCCGGCGGGAGAGCGCGGAGGATCCCGCCGCGGAGGCCGTGCGCCTGCGCGACGTCGCGGTGCTCGAGCTGCTGTACTCCTCCGGACTGCGCGTCTCCGAGCTGGTCGCGCTCGACCGCTCGGGCATCGACCGCGACCAGCACACGGTGCGCGTGCGCGGCAAGGGGGACAGGGAGCGGGTGGTGCCCGTGGGGCAGCCCGCGCTCGAGGCGATCGAGCGCTGGGAGCGCGAGGGGCGGCCCGTCCTGTGCCGTCCCGCGGGGGCCGGCGACGGGTCGGGAGAGGCGCTCTTCCTCGGCGTGCGCGGCGGCCGGCTCGGCGACCGTGCCGTGCGCTCGCTGGTGGACCGCCACGCCCGCAGCTCCGGGATCGACCGGCACATCACCCCGCACACCCTGCGGCACAGCGCCGCGACGCACCTCGTCGAGGGCGGCGCCGATCTGCGCAGCGTGCAGGAGTACCTGGGCCACTCCTCCCTCGCCACCACGCAGATCTACACCCACGTCAGCGCAGAGAGGCTCCGCCGGACGGTGGACCAGGCCCATCCGCGGGCGTGAGAGCGGCCGCCGCGAGCGAGTACGGCGTCCTCACCCCGCCGCCCCACGGCAGCAGCACGCTCGGGCCCCGAGCACCCAGAAGCACCGACGGATCGAGATAGTCCTCCCCTCGCCGGGCCCCGAGGTGCAGGCACGTCGCTCCCGGGCAGTGCCCCTGCTCTCCCGCCTGCTCGAGCACGCCGAGCACGTCGCCCACCGCGACAGCGTCACCGGCCTCGACGGTGCCGCGCACGGGCTCGTAGGTGGACAGCAGCCCGTCCGCGTGGCGCACGGAGATCACTCCGCGACCGGCCACCGTCCCGCTGAACCGCACGGTCCCCGCCTCCACGGCCCGGACCGGTTCCCCCGGTGCCGCCGCGATGTCGAGGCCGCGGTGGCCCGGCCCGTAGCGATGCGCCGGTGCCTCGTACGGGGCGAGCACCTCGTGGGGTGCGGGCAGCGGCCACTGCCAACGGGCTGCCTCCGCCCGCACCGGGGCGGCGGGCATCCCGGCCAGCAGCACGAGCACGGCCAGCAGGCAGCGCACCAGGCGCTGGCGCGGCGAGGGGACGGGCCGGACGGTGCGGGACTCGGCGAGAGGGACCATGACGGCATCCTGCGTGCCGTGACCGCCGACGCGCTGGTGCGCGGCGCCGCCGTGGACGGGGGCAGGGTGGGGAGGGGCAGTCACGGCCGCCTCCGCCCCGGCGCTGCCGCGACGCGCGGGGAGGTCAGTGGATGAACGCCTTCAGGGCGATCAGCGCTCCGCCGAACGCGGCGGTGACCAGCGCGCCTCCGAGGCGGGCCCAGGGACTGCGCAAGCGGGTCGCGGCGACGGCCCACCCGAGGACTCCGAGCAGCACCACGTCGACCAGCAGCGCGAGCCACACCGCGCTCGAGGGACGCAGCACGCCGACCACGCCGAGGAGGAGCACCAGAAGGGGCGCCGCACCGACCGCGAGCATCCCGACGGAGTCCGCGAGTCCGCGACGCAGAGCATCGCGGACGGGGAGTCGCTCCCTGCCCATCTCCGCCAGCGTCGCGGCGTAGCAGTGCGCGGAGAAGAAGACCAGCAGCGTTCCCGCGGCGCCGAGCAGCGCCTCCCACGACGAGCCGGTGAGGGTGCGGGAGACCACGATCGCGCCCGAGACCACGATCAGGCCGTAGATCTCGCCCGCCGAGGAGGAGAGCTCCCAGAGCTTCCGGGGCGCTGTCGAGATCCCGGCGCGCGGCGCCGCGGCCTCCGCCCGCCCCCTGCGTGCTGCTGTGCTCACTTCGGCCTGCCTTCGTGGTGGGGAGACGTCGCAGGACGCCACGGTCCACCGTCGCGGAAGCCCGTCGCGGCGCTGGTCCCGACACCTGTGCTCCCACGTCGCTCCGCACCGTCGCCGACGCCTGTGCTCAGAAGGGTTTCGACCGGCAAAGGTCACGCTCGCAGCCGATCGTACCGGGTACTCTCAGCGTGAGGCGACTACGCCTCATCCCTGTGAGCGAGAAGCTGAGGTTCTCCCCATGACCGCCACCGTCCCCACCGCCCCGACCGTCGCCCCCGTCAAGGGGGCCCGTCTCGCACTGCTCGTCGCCGGCCTCCTCGCCATCGGCTTCGGGATCGCCGTCCTCGCCTGGCCCACCAAGGCGGCCGTCGCCCTCACGGGCGTGATCGCGCTGTACGCCGTGGTGGCGGGCGGCGTCTACGTCGCCCTCGGCCTCCTGTCGACCTCCCTCGGGACCTGGGGCAGGATCGGCCACGTGCTGCTCGGGATCCTCTACCTGATCGCGGGCGTCTCCGCGTTCAGCTCCCTCCAGCAGTCCGCCGCGTTCCTCGCGCTGTTCCTCACGATCATGGTGGGCGTGATGTGGGTGGCGGAGGGGATCACGGCGCTGTTCACGCTGCGCCGCTCGGGCTCCCGCGTGCTCACGATCGTGTTCGCGGTGCTCTCCGTGCTGGCGGGCGTCACGCTGCTCAGCAGCCCGCTGTTCGGTGCCGTCCTGCTGTGGTGGTTCCTCGGCGTCTCGCTGGTCGTGCTCGGCGTGCTCAACGCGGTGCGGGCGATCGTCGGCACGTCGCACTGAGCGCACGGCCCCGCGCCGCCTCACGCGCCCTCCCGGCCGCGCCGGGAGGGCGCGCCGTGACGCACGCCGCGCTCGAGGAGGCCGCGCCGTCGGATAGACTCGCCACAGCATCCGGTCCGTCCGGATGACTTCGCGTGCCCACCACGGCCCGTCGGCCAGCGGTCCCCGACCGTCCCCGCACCTCGCGTGCGGGAGCGAGAGGGGCGGTCGACGCCCGGGCACCAGGCCCCGCACCGACCGGTGGCGGGGGAAGAACCCAGAAAGCAGGTCCTGCGCGATGACCGCGGACGCCCCCGGGCGCGCCGTGCGAGCCCAGGGCCGGAGAACAGAGGACACCATCATGGCAGTCGTCACCATGCGCCAGCTCCTGGAGAGCGGCGTCCACTTCGGTCACCAGACCCGTCGGTGGAACCCGAAGGTCCGTCGCTTCATCTTCACCGAGCGCAACGGCATCTACATCGTCGACCTCATGCAGACCCTGTCGTACATCGACAAGGCCTACGACTTCGTCAAGCAGACCGTCGCCCACGGCGGCACCATCCTGTTCGTCGGCACCAAGAAGCAGGCGCAGGAGTCCGTGCAGGAGCAGGCCACCCGCGTGGGCATGCCCTTCGTCAACCAGCGCTGGCTGGGCGGCATGCTCACCAACCTGCAGACGGTCTCCGCGCGCGTGAACCGCCTCAAGGAGCTCGAGCAGATCGACTTCGACGATGTGGCCTCCTCCGGCCGCACGAAGAAGGAGCTGCTGATGATGCGCCGCGAGAAGGACAAGCTCGCCAAGACCCTCGGCGGCATCCGCGACATGGGCAAGGCCCCCTCGGCCCTGTGGATCGTGGACACCAACAAGGAGCACCTGGCGGTCGACGAGGCGCAGAAGCTCAACATCCCGGTCGTCGCGATCCTCGACACCAACTGCGATCCCGACGAGATCACCTACCCGATCCCGGGCAACGATGACGCGATCCGCTCCGTCACGCTGCTGACCCGCGTCATCGCCGATGCCGTGGCCGCGGGCCTGCAGGAGCGCCACGCCAAGTCCACCGGCGGCGAGAAGAACGTCTCCGCCGTGGACGCCGAGCCGCTGGCCGAGTGGGAGCAGGAGCTGCTCAAGCAGTCCGAGGTCCAGCAGCAGGACGCTCCCGCCGAGGAGTCCGTCGCCGCCGCCGAGGAGACCCCGGCCGCCGAGGCCCCCGCCGCCGACTCCGCCGAGGAGAAGGCGACCGAGGCCCCCGCCGCGGAGTGACCCACGGGCCCGGGAGCGCGCACCGCGCTCCCGGGCCCCTCCACGGGGAGGCGCACCCCGCCTCCCGCCCCTCCCGAAGCAGCTCCCACAAGGAAGAGGAACATGGCCAACTACACGGCAGCAGACATCAAGGAGATCCGCGAGAACACCGGCGCGGGCATGCTCGACGTCAAGAAGGCTCTCGACGAGGCGGACGGCGACAAGGCCAAGGCCGTCGAGCTGATCCGCGTCAAGGGCCTCAAGGGCATCGCCAAGCGCGAGGGCCGCACCGCCTCCGAGGGCCTGATCGCCGTCGACATCCGCGACAGCGAGGCCGGCCGCACCGGCACCCTGGTCGAGCTCAACTCCGAGACCGACTTCGTGGCCAAGAACGACAAGTTCGTGGCCCTGGGCGACGAGGCCGTGGCCGCGGCCGTCGAGTCCGGCGCCACCGAGCCCGAGCAGCTCTCCGAGACCCCCTTCGGCGAGGCGCTGACCAACGCCGGCGCCTCCATGGGCGAGAAGATCCTGGTGCGTCGCATCGGCCGCGTCTCCGGCGAGGCCGTCACCGAGTACATGCACCGCACCAACAAGGACCTGCCCCCGCAGGTGGGCGTGCTGGTGGCCACCGACGCCGCCGGCGCCGAGGTCGCGAAGGACGTCGCGATGCACATCGCCGCGTTCACCCCGGCCTACCTCTCCCGCGACGAGGTCCCCGCGGACATCGTCGAGAACGAGCGCCGCATCGCGGAGGACACCGCGAAGAACGAGGGCAAGCCCGAGAAGGCCCTGCCCAAGATCGTCGAGGGTCGCCTCAACGGCTTCTTCAAGGAGCACTGCCTCCTGGACCAGGCCTTCGCGAAGGACGCCAAGAAGTCCGTCGGTCAGATCGTGGAGGAGGCCGGCGGCACCGTCACCGGCTTCCTGCGCTTCCGCGTCGGCAGCTGAGACCGCCGGGGGCGAGCAGTGAGGTCCGCTCCCACCGGCCGCGCGTGAGCGTGGCCACCGCCCTGCGGCCCCGCACCATCGGTGCGGGGCCGCACCGGTACCATCACCAAGGACCCAGCGCGGAAGGACCCCCATGACCCAGACGTTCACCTCACCGATCCCTGTTCTCCCCCGACCGGAGGAGGGACGCCGAGTCCTCCTGAAGCTCTCCGGCGAGGCCTTCGGCGGCGGCGCCGTGGGCGTCGACCCGGACGTCGTCTCCCGCATCGCCGGCGAGATCGCCGAGGGGGTCTCCCAGGGCATCGAGTGCGCCATCGTGGTGGGCGGCGGCAACTTCTTCCGCGGGGCCGAGCTCTCGCAGCGCGGCATGGACCGCCGGCGCGCCGACTACATGGGCATGCTCGGCACGGTGATGAACTGCCTCGCCCTGCAGGACTTCCTCGAGCAGCGCGGCATCTCCACCCGCGTGCAGACCGCCATCGAGATGGGGCAGGTGGCCGAGCCGTACATCCCGCTGCGCGCCGTGCGGCACCTCGAGAAGGGCCGCGTGGTCATCTTCGGCGCCGGCGCCGGGATGCCCTACTTCTCCACCGACACCGTCGCCGTGCAGCGCGCGCTGGAGATCGGCTGCGAAGAGGTGCTGATGGCGAAGAACGGCGTGGACGGCGTGTACGACGCGGACCCGCGCACCCACGCGGACGCGAAGAAGCTCGAGCACGTCACTTACAACGACGCCCTCCAGCGCGGCCTGAAGGTCGTGGACTCCACCGCCTTCAGCCTCTGCATGGACAACGGCCAGCAGATGATGGTGTTCGGCCTCGACGCCCCCGGCAACATCACCCGCGCGCTGCGCGGCGACCGGATCGGCACCGTCGTCACCCGCTGACGTCCTGTCCCCGCGACCCGCGCCCGCCCCCACTCCCTCCCGCCGGGCACGGCGGTGCGGGACAATGGACCACGCACACACACCCAGAACCGAGGAGCACCCCGTGAGCGACGACATCCCGAGCATCCTGAAGGACGCCGAGGCCAAGATGACCAAGTCCCTGGACGTCACCAAGGACGAGTTCACCGCGATCCGCACCGGCCGCGCCAGCGCCGCGATGTTCCAGGGCATCACCGTCGAGTACTACGGTGCGCCCACGCCGCTGAACCAGCTCGCCTCCCTGCAGTTCCCCGAGGCGCGCACCGTGATCGTCACCCCGTACGACAAGTCGGCGATGGCCGGCGTGGAGACAGCGCTGCGCGAGTCCGACCTCGGCGTGAACCCCACCAACAACGGCGACACGCTGCGCGTGGTGCTGCCGGCCCTCACCGAGGAGCGTCGCAAGGACTACGTCAAGCTCGCCCGCACCAAGGCGGAGGAGGGCCGGGTGGCCGTGCGCGGCTCCCGCGGCAACGCCAAGAAGGCGATCGAGAAGCTCGTCAAGGACGGCGAGGTCGGCGAGGACGAGGGCACCCGCGCGGAGAAGGAGCTCGAGGCCCTGACCAAGAAGTACACCGAGCAGATCGACGAGGCGCTCGGCCACAAGGAGACCGAGCTCGAGACGGTCTGAGCCGAGGAGCGCAGAGCCCTGCACCGCAGCACCGTCCGGCGGTCCCGGTGAGCACCGAGCCGGCCGCCCCGCCCGCCTCGACCGCCTCGAGCAGCCTCGAGGCGGTCATCGGCGCGCCTGAGCCGGAGCCGGAGCACGCCAAGCGCCGCGGCGCCGGACGCAACCTGCCTGCAGCGATCGCGGTGGGCGTGGGGCTCCTGGTGCTGCTGGGCGGGGCACTGTTCGTGGTGCCGCAGGCGTTCCCCGTGATCGCCGCCATCGCCATGTGCCTGGCGGTGCTGGAGCTCACCCGGGCCCTGTCCCACGGCGGCCTGCAGCTACCGCCGGTGCCGCTGCTGGTGGGCGTGATCGGGATGGTGGTCTCCACCGTGGTGTTCGGGGTGGAGGGCCTGCTGGTCGCCACCGCCGCCGCGGTGTGCGTGCTGATCCTGTGGCGGGTGAGCGAGTCGATGGGCCTCTCCGCCCTGCGGGATGTGGCCGGCGGCGTGTTCGCCCTGGCCTGGGTGCCCTTCCTCGGCTGCTTCCTGCTGCTGCTGTTCGCCCGCGAGCAGGGGGCGATGCTGGTGCTGCTGGCGGTGCTGGGCCCGGTGGGCAACGACATCGGCGGGTACGTCGCCGGCGTGCTCTTCGGCAAGCATCCGATGGCCCCGCGGATCAGCCCCAAGAAGAGCTGGGAGGGCTTCGCGGGCTCCCTGCTGCTGGGCACCGGCGCGGTGGCGGCCGTGGGCCACTACGCGCTGGAGCTGCCCTGGTGGGTGGGTGCGGTGATCGGCGTGGTGATCGTACTCGTCTCCACCGGCGGGGACCTGTCCCAGTCGCTGCTCAAACGTGACCTGGGCATCAAGGACATGGGGCACCTGCTGCCCGGCCACGGGGGAGTGCTGGACCGGGTGGACTCGATCCTGCTCGCCGCCCCCACCACCTACGTCTTGCTGGAGGTACTGCTGCCATGACCACTCCCGAGAACCCTCGCAGGCCACGCACCGCCACGCCGGTCGCGCCGCCGTCGAACCCCGATCTCTCCCGCGAGGCGGTGCCCGGCCAGAAGGTCGCGCTCGCCCCCGGGCAGCTGCAGATGAAGCCCTCGCGGCGCGGGAAGCCGCCGGTGCACCTGGCGGATCTCACCCTCGCCGAGCGGATCGCGGCGGTGGAGGAGATGGGACTTCCCGGCTTCCGCGCCAAGCAGCTCTCGGTGCACTACTTCGAGCACTTCACCACCGAGGCGGAGGACCTCACGGACCTGCCCAAGGAGCGCCGCGACGAGCTCGTCGAGCGCTTCTTCCCGCCGCTGCTCACGCAGGTCTCGCGGCAGTCGGCGGACAACGGCGCCACGCAGAAGTTCCTGTGGCAGCTGTTCGACGGCCCGATGGTCGAGTCGGTGCTGATGCGCTACAGCGACCGCACCACCCTGTGCATCTCCTCCGAGGCCGGCTGCGGCATGAACTGCCCGTTCTGCGCGACCGGCCAGATGGGCCTGACCCGCAACCTCTCCGCCGCCGAGATCCTCGAGCAGGTGCGCCTGGCGAACCGGCTGCTGGCCCGCGGCGAGCTGCCCGGCGGTCCCGGCCGCGTGAACAACATCGTGTTCATGGGGATGGGGGAGCCGCTGGCGAACTACCGTCCCGTGGCCACCGTCTGCAAGCGCCTGAACGCGCCTGCGCCCGAGGGCTTCGGGATGGGCGCCCGTCACATCACCGTCTCCACGGTGGGCCTGGCCCCGGCGGTCCGCAAGCTCACGGCGGAGAAGATCCCCGTCACGCTCGCCGTCTCGCTGCATGCCCCCGACGACGCGCTGCGCGACGAGCTGGTCCCCATCAACACCCGTTTCGACGTGGACGAGATCCTCGACGCCGCCTGGGAGTACTTCGAGACCACCGGCCGACGGGTCAGCATCGAGTACGCCCTGATCCGCGACATCAACGACCAGGCGCACCGCGCCCAGCTGCTCGCCGACCGGCTGATCGCCAAGGGCGGCGCGCACTGGGTGCACGTGAACCCGATCCCCCTGAACCCGGTCAAGGGCTCGAAGTGGACCGCCTCGGATCCGCTGGTGGAGAAGCGCTTCGTGGAGATCCTGCGGGACAACGGCATCTCGGCGACGATCCGTGACACCCGCGGCTCCGACATCGACGGCGCCTGCGGCCAGCTCGCCGCGGAGGTCATCGAGACCGACACCCACCGCGCGGACCGCGAGGCACGGGTCGCTCGGGTCGAGGCGGTCGCCTCGGCCGTCGCCGACTGATCGGGTCGAGGCATCGCCCCGCCCCCAGGAGATCCGATGGATGCACGATTCACGCGGACGCGTTTCGCCCCGGGCTATCGCACCGAGGAGGTCGATCGCTTCATCGCACGCTGCGAGCGCGCGCTCGCAGCGCGGGACGGCTCCGTGACCGCCGACGAGGTGATGCTCCACCGCTTCACCGAGGCCCGGTTCGAGAAGGGGTACTCGATGGATGAGGTGGACCGCTACCTGGACACGATGATCCCGACCCTCCGCGCCGCCGAGGAGGGCCGGGCTCCGGCGGCCGGCGTCCCGGCCTCGCTCGGCGCTCCTCCCACCGGGGCGCAGGCTGCGGCGGAGGGCGGCGCCATGGACGCCGCACGTCGGCTGGGCGCTCGCGCGGCGCATCCCGCCGGGCAGCGACCGGGCCTTCTCGCGCGGCTCGTCGGCTCCGGGCGCTGAGGCGCCGTCCGTCACTCCGTCCCTGCACGCCTCCCCGACACACCCCGCCCGCCCCGCTACAGTGGGGCCCGACAGCACCGAGGAAGGACCCACAGGTGAGCACATCGTTCGAGCGTGTCTCGCGCTTCAGCGTCGGATACGACATGCGCGAGGTCGACGAGTTCCTCTCCCGCGCCCGCACCGCCTACGAGGGCCCCGACCCGGCCTTCTCCGGCAGCGACATCACCTCGGCGAGCTTCGGCACCGAGCGCGGCGGCTACGACATGCGCGTGGTCGACGAGGCGCTGGACCGCCTCTCGGACGCCTTCGCGCTGCAGGCGCGGGATGACGCCGTCGCCGAGCGCGGCGAGGAGGCGTGGATCGCGCAGCTCACCGAGCGGGCGGAGGTGCTCAAGGAGCGGCTCGAGCGCCCTGCCGGCGATCGCTTCGCCCCCGCCGCCCAGGGCGAGCCCGCCTACGACAAGGCCGACGTGGACGCCCTGTGCGACCAGCTCGTCGCCTACTTCACCGACGGCCACCCGATGAGCGTGGACGACGTGCGCCGCGCCGCCTTCGGGCGTCGCCGCGGCCCGGACGGCTACCGGGAGGCCGTGGTCGACGTCTACCTCGATCATGTCGCGGACGTGATGGCCTCCGTCCCGTGACGGGCACGCCCGGGCGTCGCCTCGTGCTGCTGGGCGCGACCGGCTCCATCGGCACCCAGGCGCTGGACGTCCTCACCCGCTATCCGCACCTGGCGCAGGTCCACGGCCTCGCCGTGGGCGGCTCCCGGCCGGAGCTCGTGGCCCAGCAGGTGCTCGCCCACCGCCCCGCGCAGCTGGTGGTCTCCGATCCGGCGCGCGCGGACGACGTCGCGGCCGCGGTGCACCGCGCCTGCCGGGAGGAGGGGCGCTCCGCCCCGCGGCTCGAGACGGGGCCGGAGGCGGTGAGCGCGCTGGCCGGTGCGCTCGGCGAGGGTGATGTGGTGCTCAACGCCATCACCGGGTCCGTCGGCCTGCTGCCCACGCTGGCCGCCCTCGCCTCGGGAGCGCGCCTGGCGCTGGCGAACAAGGAGTCGCTGGTGGTGGGCGGCCACCTGGTCACCGAGGCCGCCGCGCCGGGACAGATCCTGCCCGTGGACTCCGAGCACACCGCGATCGCCCAGGCGCTGGCCGGGGTGCGCCACGACCAGATCGACCACCTCGTGGTCACCGCCTCGGGCGGGCCCTTCCGCGGCCGCACCCGGGAGCAGCTCGCCGGGGTGACGCCGCAGCAGGCGCTCGCCCACCCCACCTGGTCGATGGGTCGGGTGATCACCACGAACTCCGCCACCCTGGTCAACAAGGCGCTCGAGGTGATCGAGGCCTGCTTCCAGTTCGATCTGCCGGAGGAGCGGGTGCAGGTGGTGGTCCATCCCCAGTCGATCGTCCATTCGATGGTCACGCTAGTGGACGGCTCCACGATCGCCCAGGCGAGCCCCCCGGACATGCGCCACGCGATCGGCTGGGCGCTCGCCCACCCCGAGAAGCTGCCCGGCCTCGCCGCCGCGCTGGACTTCTCCACCGCGCAGTCCTGGACCTTCGAACCGGTGGACGAGGGCACCTTCGACGCGATCGCCCTGGCCCGGGCCGCCCACCGCGAGGGCGGGGGAGCGATGGCCGTGTACAACGCCGCGAACGAGGAGGCGGTGGACGCCTTCTTCGCGGGCACCGTCTCCTTCCTCGGGATCACCGGGCTGATCCGTGAGGTGCTCGAGCATCCTCAGCGGCCGCGCGCCGCGCGCGCCGACGGGGTCGAGGGCCTGCTCGCCGTCGAGGACTGGGCGCGCCGCACCGCCCGCACGCTGCTTACCGCCGCGGAGAGCTGAGCCGTGCTGCTGTTCGCCCTGGGCGTGGTGGTGATCGCGCTGGGCCTGGCCGTCTCCATCGCGCTGCACGAGGTGGGCCACCTGGTGCCCGCGAAGCTGTTCGGGGTGCGGGTCACCCAGTACATGATCGGGTTCGGCCCCACGATCTTCTCCCGCACCCGCGGGGAGACGGAGTACGGCCTCAAGGCGATCCCGCTGGGCGGCTACATCCGGATGATCGGCATGTACCCGCCGCACAAGGGGGAGCCGGAGGGCACGATCCGCGAGGACTCCACCGGTCTGCTGCAGCAGCTCACCGAGCTGTCCGAGGACGCGAAGGCTTACGAGTCCTCCCAGTACGGGCCGGAGGACGCCCACCGCACCTTCGTGGCGCTGTCCGTCCCCAAGAAGCTCGTGGTGATGCTGGGCGGTCCGCTGATGAACCTGCTGCTCTCGGTGCTGCTGATGGGGGTGCTGGTCTCCGGGATCGGGCTGCCGGCGGTGACCCCCACGGTGCAGTCGGTCTCCGAGTGCGTGGTGCCGGCGGACGCCCCGGCGGACGTCTCCTGCGAGGGGCGCGAGGCGGCCCCCGCGCTCGCCGCCGGGATCCGCCCCGGGGACACCCTGCGCGAGATCGACGGGCGCGAGATCCGCACCTGGTCCGATGTCACCGCGGCGGTGCGCGCCGCGGGGGACCGCACCGTCGCGGTGGTGGTGGAGCGCGACGGCGAGACCCTCCATCTCGAGGCGACGATGGTGGTGGATGCCCGTCCGGTGCTCGACGAGGACGGCGCCGCCGTGCGCGACGCACAGGGGGACCTGGTCACCGAGGAGGTGGGCTTCCTCGGCGTGGCCGGCACCCCGGACTTGGCGCCGCAATCCCCGGCGGCGGTGCCGCAGATGGCGTGGACGGCGTTCACCCGCACCGGAGAGCTGGTGCTCACCCTGCCGGTGCGGCTGTGGGAGGTGGGCGAGGCGGCCTTCGGCGGCGCGGAGCGGGATCCGAACGGTCCGCTGGGCGTCGTGGGCGTCTCCCGCCTGGCGGGCGAGGTGGCCGCCGCCGAGCAGCCCGGGTTCGAGCTGCGCGAGAAGGTGGGGACGATGGTCTCCATGCTCGCGTCGCTGAACATGGCCCTGTTCGTGTTCAACCTGCTGCCGCTGCTGCCGCTGGACGGTGGGCACGTGGCCGGGGCACTGCTGGAGGGGATCCGCCGGTTCCTGGCGCGGCTGCGCGGACGGGAGGACCCGGGCCCCGTGGACATGTCCCGGATGCTGCCGCTCACCAACGCGGTGGCGGGCGTGTTCCTGCTCATGACGGTGCTGCTCGTCTACGCGGACATCGTCTCGCCGATCACCCTGTTCCCCTGACCGGCGGGGCCCGCGGCCTCTGGCGGCACCCGTCGACGCCGGGTCGCGCCCGGCGTCGCCCGGCGGCACCGCACGGCAGGACGCGCGCCCGGCGCCGCCGCATGGACTGTGCGACGGGCCACCGCGGAGGTGCAGGAGCAGTGGAGGTGGGCCACGTTCCCTCCCCCCGCCCCCGCCGGGAGTCCATAATGAGGGGGTGACTTCTGTGAGCCTGGGTATCCCGTCCGTCAAGCAGCCGCCGCCGGTGCTCGCCCCCCGGCGGAAGACCCGCAAGGTCAAGCTCGGAGACCTGTACGTGGGCGGCGACGCGCCGATCACGGTGCAGTCGATGACCACCACCCCCACCCACGACATCAACGCGACCCTGCAGCAGATCGCCGAGCTCACCGCCGCGGGCTGCGACATCGTGCGCGTGGCCTGCCCGCGCCAGGAGGATGCGGACGCGCTGGTGGCGATCGCCGCGAAGTCCCCGATCCCGGTGATCGCCGACATCCACTTCCAGCCCAAGTACGTCTTCGCCGCGATCGAGGCGGGCTGTGCGGGCGTGCGCGTGAACCCCGGCAACATCCGCCGCTTCGACGACCAGGTGAAGGACATCGCACAGGCCGCGAAGGACCACGGCACCGCCCTGCGGATCGGCGTGAACGCCGGCAGCATCGACCAGCGCATGATGACCGGCGACCGCGTCACCCCGGAGGCGCTGGTGGCCTCCGCCAAGTGGGAGGCCTCCCTGTTCGAGGAGCACGGCTTCCACGACTTCGGGATCTCCGTGAAGCACAACGACCCGATCATCATGGTCGAGGCGTACCGCCAGCTCTCCGAGGAGGGCGACTGGCCGCTGCACCTGGGCGTCACCGAGGCGGGGCCCGCCTTCCAGGGCACCATCAAGTCCTCCGTCGCCTTCGGCATCCTGCTGGGCGAGGGCATCGGCGACACCATCCGCGTCTCCCTCTCCGCCCCGCCGGTGGAGGAGGTCAAGGTGGGCAACCAGATCCTGCAGTCGCTGAACCTCAAGCCCCGCAAGCTCGACATCGTCTCCTGCCCCTCCTGCGGCCGGGCCCAGGTGGACGTCTACACCCTCGCGGACAAGGTCACCGAGGGCCTCAAGCACCTCGAGGTGCCGCTGCGCGTGGCCGTGATGGGCTGCGTCGTCAACGGCCCGGGCGAGGCCCGCGAGGCCGATCTCGGCGTCGCCTCCGGCAACGGCAAGGGGCAGATCTTCGTCAAGGGCGAGGTCATCAAGACCGTCCCCGAGGCGGACATCGTCGAGACCCTCCTGGCCGAGGCCAACCGGATCGCCGCGGAGATGGGCGAGGACGTGCCCGCCGGCGGCGCCCCGTCGGTCTCCGTGAGCTGACCTCGATGTTCCGGCGCGGAGGGCGGGTCCGAGCGGTCCGCTCCACGGGCTACGACGCCGCCCTCGCCCTCGCCCTCACCGCGCCGGCGGTCAACGCCCTGGCGGGAGCCCGCCTGCGGGAGCTGTCCCGCAGCGCCGCGCTGTCCCAGGAGTTCTCGATGGTGGGCGAGGAGCAGCGGCCCGAGGGCCTGCTGTGGCACGGCGTGAATCTCTCGCCGCTCTCGGCCACCCCGCAGGCGATCGCGGAGCTGGGCCGGCAGCAGGCCTCCCGCTCCCGGCGCTGCAGCTCGGTGGTGGGGGATCGGCGCGCGGTCGAGCAGCTGTGGGAGCATCTGGCGCCGCTGTGGGAGTCCGAGGTGCGCGAGCACCGCTGGAGCCAGCCGCTGCTGCAGGCCGAGGAGCCGCCGGCGGGCACCGGCGTCGGCGCCTCGAGCGCAGCGGGGACGCGCACCGTCGGCCCGGGCGCCGGCGGAGCGCGACTGCGCCCCGCCCTCCCGGGGGAGGAGGAGGCGGTGTTCCCGGCGGCAGTGGCGATGTTCCGCGAGGAGGTGGGCGTGGATCCGCTGGCCGGGGACGGCGGAAGATCCTACCGGGCCAGGGTGGGCGAGCTGATCCGTCGCCGTCGCACCTACGTGGTGATCGAGCACGGCGAGGTGCTGTTCAAGGCGGATGTGGGGGCGCTGTTCGGTCCGGTCGCCCAGATCCACGGCGTGTGGGTGCGACCCGATCTGCGCGGTCGCGGTCTGGGGCGTGCGGGGATGACCGAGCTGGTGCGGCAGGTGCGTCGCGATCACGCGCCGCAGGTCTCCCTCTACGTCAACGACTTCAACGAGCCCGCGCGCCGCGCCTACGCCGCCGCAGGGTTCACACAGGTGGGCGAGCTCGCCACCCTCCTCTTCTGAGCCTCTTCTGAGCGGAGCGCCGGCCCGCCCGCGGTCAGGCGTGCGCCAGCTCGTCGAGCGCGAGCAGCACGTTCGCGGCGGTCCAGGCCAGCGGTGCCACCTCGGCGGGCCGGCCGTCGTGCAGCACCTTCTCGGGCAGGGACCCGGCCTCGGTGCGGTGCGCCGCCACCCACCGGAGGATCTCGGAGGCGTCGTCGCGATGCCCGCTGCGGGCGAGGGCGAGGCCCAGCAGGCTGGTGGACGGCGTCCAGCTCACCCCGTCCTCGCGCCAGGCCGCGCCGGGGGTGATGCCGCCGCCGGGCCGGGCCAGCTCGTGCCGCAGGGCGCGCAGACGCGCCCGCGGGGCCACGCCGTGGCATCCGGTGGCGTCGAGCAGGGCGAGCGCGGAGTCGGCACCGCCCCCGGCGCGGTACCGCTGGTACCCGGTGGCCCCGAAGGTGCCCTCCAGCAGCGCGGTGAACGTCTCTGCCGCCCGGTGCGCCGAGTCGGTCCCGGTCAGCAGCGCCCCCGCGCGCAGTCCCGTCAGCGTCGCGGCCATGCTGCCCAGCGTCACCGAGCGCTCGCGCGTCTCCCAGTAGTCGGGGGAGACCGGCGGCAGCACGGCGCCGCCGCGGGTGGCGGCGTGCAGCGCGCCCGACGATCTCCCGATCAGCGCCGTGAGCCGCTCGACGATCCGGCCGCGCGTCGTGGGCACCGCGTCGTCGCCCGTCTCCGTCCCGGTGCTCGTCGCACCGGCGTGCTCGGCCACCTCCGCGCAGGCCCACAGCACCAGCCCGGTCCCGTCGAACTGTCGCGGCCGACGGTCCGGGGCGCGCCCGGTCCACGGGTCGTACCGGGCCTGGAACCAGCCGTCGTCGGCCTGCACCGACTGCAGGTGCTCGAGCACGGCGAGGGCGCGCGCCGGGTGGCCGACGCGGGCCAGGGCGACGGCGCAGAACGCGGCGTCGCGGGGCCAGATGTACCGCCAGGACGGGCTCCAGCCGGCCACCGGGGCCGGGAGTCCCTCGCCGAGCACCCAGAGATCCAGCAGAGCGGAGCGGGCCAGGTCCGGCCACGGATCGGAGCCCCCGCCGGCACGGGCGAGATGGTCCCGCCACGGCGCCGTGGCGTCGAGGAACGCGCGCGCCCGGGCGCGCACCGGGGCGTCGTCGGGCAGCTCCGCGGCGAGCCGCGTGCCCGGGGTGAGGGCGAGCGGGGCGGCGCGGCCGCCCACCAGCTGTCGCCGTCCCGCGGCGGTGAAGGCCACGGTCTGCGACCAGAGCGGGATCTCCGCCGGCGAGGCGGGCTCCGGGCGCAGCCGCCGGTGCGCGCCGACCCCGCCCGCCCCGGCCGCGCCGAGCACGGCCAGAGCCCCTGCCCCGCGCAGCACGCTGCGCCGCGCGGCGCCGGCGCGGGGCGCGGCGTCCCCTCCCGGGGTGCCGGGGGCCTGGGGGTCCTGCTGCGCTCGCCGCTGCATCGCCCCAGGGTACCGAGCCCGGTGCGTCGGCCGCGTGGGGGTGGTGGCGTCCGCCGCGTCGACGGGACGGCTCCACGGCGCCGCGACCAGTACGATGGGCGCGCGCGTGCCCCGGTGGCCCCGCCCCGAACCGCCCTGTGTGAAAGGCCTGCTCCATGATCCGTCTGTCCTCGTCGTTCGTCCGCACCCTGCGGGAGGACCCGGCCGACGCCGAGGTGGCCAGCCACAGGCTGCTGGTGCGCGCGGGCTGCATCCGCCGCAGCGCCGCCGGGGTGTACACCTGGCTGCCGCTCGGGCTGAAGGTGCTGCGCAAGGTCGAGCAGATCGTGCGCGAGGAGCAGGACGCGATCGGCGGCCAGGAGGTGCTCTTCTCCGCCCTCCAGCCGCGCGAGCCCTACGAGCGCACCGGCCGCTGGGAGGACTACGGCCCGAACCTGTTCCGCCTGCAGGACCGCCGACAGGACGACTACCTCCTCGCCCCCACCCACGAGGAGATGTTCACCCTGGCGGTGAAGGACCTCTTCTCCTCCTACAAGGATCTGCCCACGATGCTGTACCAGATCCAGTCGAAGTACCGCGACGAGGCGCGGCCCCGCGCCGGCCTGCTGCGCACCCGCGAGTTCATCATGAAGGACGCCTACTCCTTCGACGCCACCGACGCCGGGCTGGACGCCTCCTACGAGAAGCAGCGCGGCGCCTACCAGCGCACTTTCGACCGGCTGGGCCTGCCCACCGTGATCTGCCGCGCCGATGCGGGCGCGATGGGCGGCTCCCGCTCCGAGGAGTTCCTCCACCCCACCGAGGTGGGCGAGGACACCTTCGTGGTCTCCGACGGCGGGTACGCCGCGAACGTCGAGGCCGTCGAGACGCTGCCCCCGCCCGCGCTGGACGAGGCCGCGATCGCGGCGCTGCCGGCGATGCACGTCGAGGACACCCCCGGCGCGAACACCATCGCGGCGCTCACCGACTTCTCCAACCAGGCGTTCCCGGGCCGTGGCCCCGTCGCGGAGGACGGCTCGTGGACCCGCTACGAGATGCTCAAGCACCTCGTCTATCTGCTCACCCACCCCGACGGCAGCACGGAGCCGCTGGTGATCGCGGTGCCCGGGGACAGGGAGGTGGACCCCAAGCGCCTGGAGGCCGCGCTCTCCCCGGCCGTCGCCGCGCCCTTCACCGACGCGGACTTCGCCCGCCATCCGGTGCTCGCCAAGGGCTACATCGGCCCTGCGGGACTGGGCCTCGACTCCGACTCCGGGATCCGCTACCTGGTGGACCCGCGCGTGGTGCCCGGCAGCTCCTGGGTGGCCGGCGCCGGCGAGGCCGGCAAGCACGTGTACGACCTCGTGTTCGGCCGGGACTTCACCGCCGACGGCACCATCGAGGCGGCCGAGGTGCGCGACGGCGACCCCGCCCCGGACGGCTCCGGTCCGCTGCGCCTGACCCGCGGCATGGAGATGGGCCACATCTTCCAGCTGGGCCGCAAGTACGCGGAGGCGCTGGACCTCACGGTGCTCGACGAGAACGGCAAGGCGGCCGTGGTGACCATGGGCTCCTACGGCATCGGGGTCACCCGCGCGGTGGCCGCGATCGCGGAGCTGAACCACGACGAGAAGGGGCTGTGCTGGCCGCGCGCGCTCGCCCCCGCGGACGTGCACATCGTCGCCACCGGCAAGGGCCAGGAGGTGTTCGACGAGGCCGAGCGGATCGCCGCGGAGCTCGAGGGCCGCGGCATCGAGGTGCTCTACGACGACCGGCCCAAGGTGTCCCCGGGCGTGAAGTTCAAGGACTCCGAGCTGCTGGGCGTGCCCACCTCCGTGGTGATCGGTCGAGGTCTCGCCTCCGGGACCGTCGAGCTGCGTGACCGTGTTTCCGGGGAGATCCGGGAGCTGTCCCCGCAGGAGATCGTCGAGGCCGTGGTCGCCGAGGTGCGCGGCGCCTGATCCCCGGGGAGGGGCCGGCAGGGCCCGTCCCGGTCAGCCCGCCGGCTCCTCCTCCACCACCAGGCCGGGCAGCTCGTCCATGGCGTCCACGAGCGGCGCCAGGGTCTCCGCCTCCTGCAGGGCGGCGGCGATCGGCAGCGGGCGGCGCTCGAAGGGAGCGGCGCCCACCAGGGCCAGGTGGTCGAGCAGCAGCTCCTGCGCGAGCAGGGTGGGCAGCTGTGCGGCGGTCTCCTCGTCGAGGGTGCCGCCGGGGATCGCGTACACCGCCTGACGCGCCACCACCGGGGCGCCGTCCTCCTCCGCGATCCGGGAGAGCTCCTCGGCGCGCGCTCGATGGAGCTCGGCCCGGTCGAGGTGTCCCTCCCGGACCTCGTCCTCGGTGCGGGCGGCCAGCACCTCGTGGAGGTACCCGCCGTACCACTGCGCGCGCTGCGCCCGCTCGATGCTCGCGCGGTAGTCGGACTCCGCCCCGATCGAGGGAGGGTCGGCGGCGGGCACCTCGCGCCGTGGCTGCAGGTCCTCGGCGGCCGGCGAGAGCGGGACCTCGGCGTCGTCCACGCTGTCCCGGAGCCGCAGGACGCTCCAGGCGGTACGGGCGGCGATCGCCGCGACCGGGCGGGCGAGGGAGCCCGAGACCTGCCGGGCCGCGTCGGCCGCGAGATCCCGCAGCTCCACCAGCGTCGCGAGCAGCGAGGCCGCATCCGTCGGCGCCTCCGGGGGCGGAGCGGAGGCGGTGGGCTCCTCGGACGCCTCCGCGGCCGAGTCCCGCTCCGCCTCGATCTGGGCGCCGGTGAGCAGAGCGGTCCGGTGCACGGGCAGCACCCGCACGAGGTCGGCGAGCGTCACCGCGACGGCCGGGTCCGCCGCCGCGGCGACGTCCGCCTGCACGGTGCGCGACCCCGCCGCGGCCCGGTCGAGCGCGGCGAGCAGATCGGCGCGGTACAGATCGTCGATCCCCGGCGGGGGAGGGGTGTACGGCTCCGGTCCGCCCAGAGCGACCCGTCCGCAGCCCGCCAGCGACAGCGCGCCGACGGCCACGGCGCCGAGCAGGGCGCGCCGACGGAGCATCGGGGCGCGACGGGGGCCGGGGGCGGGACGGATCACAGGAGGATTCTCGCATCGCAGGCGTGCGCGGGAGCGCGGAGCCCGCGCGACCACTATCCTGGACGCACTGCTCCGGGGCGCGCCCCGGGCACCACAGGCACCCATACCGGCAGGAGGCGAGCGGCCCATGAGCGCACTCGAGGACCAGACCATCCTGCGGGAGACGGCCACGAGGGTCCTGGCGGGCCACGGGCTGGTGCTCGAGGAGGTCGAGATCCGGCGCGGCGGCGGGATGCCGCAGGTGCGGCTGGTCGTGGACCTCCCCGAGGACCAGCTGGGCAGCGCCGATCTGGACACCGTCGCCGAGGCCTCCCGCGAGCTCTCCGAGGCGGTGGACGCCGACGACGCGGTGCTGGGCGCGGACCCCGTGCTGCTGGAGGTCACCACACCCGGCGTGGAGCGCGAGCTCACCGCCCTGCGGCACTTCCGGCGCTCCCGCGGCCGGCTGCTCACGCTGACCACGACCGCCGGCACCGCGCTGCGCGCCCGGCTCCTGGCCGTGGACGGCGAGGAGATGGTGCTGCGGCAGGAGCCCGGCCGGGACGACCGCGGGCGCCCGCGGAAGCTGCCGGCGGGCACCTCCGAGCACCTGCGGCTCGCCCACGAGGAAATCGACTCCGCCCGGGTGGAGGTCGAGTTCGACCCGCCCGCCGACCTCGAGCAGCTGCTCGCCGAGGCGGAGGCCGCCCCCGACGACCCCGACGACACCACCCCCGCGGCCGCGCCGGCCGCCACGAAGGAGAGCTGAGATGGACATCGACATGGGTGCCCTGCGGGCCCTCGAGCGCGAGCGCGAGATCAGCCTGCCCGTCCTGCTGGACGCGATCCGCTCGGCGCTCCACGCCGCCTACCTCCACACCGACCACCCGGTGCGGGACTCGGAGGTGCTGATCGACGAGAGCACCGGCGAGGTCGCGGTGATCGCGCGCGAGCGCGACGCCGGAGGCACGGTGCTCGAGGAGTGGGACGACACCCCGGAGAACTTCGGCCGGGTCGCCGCCTCCACCGCCCGCCAGGTGATCTTCCAGCGCATCCGCGACCTCGAGGACGACGCGGTGCTCGGCGAGTACGCCGACCGGGCGGACGACATCGTCTCCGGCATCATCCAGCAGGGCCGCGATCCGCGGATGGTGCTGGTGGACCTCGGAGAGGTGGAGGCGGTGCTCCCGCCGCACGAGCGCGTGCCGGGGGAGGACTACTCCCACGGACGCCGCCTGCGCGCCTACGTCACCGAGGCGCGCCGCGGCCCGAAGGGGCCCCAGATCACCCTGTCCCGCTCGCACCCGAACCTGGTGCGCCGGCTGTTCGCGCTCGAGGTCCCCGAGGTCGCCGACGGCACCGTCGAGATCGCCGGGCTCGCCCGGGAGGCCGGGCATCGCACCAAGATGGCGGTGCGCGCCACCGTGGCGGGTGTGAACGCGAAGGGCTCCTGCATCGGGCCGATGGGTGCCCGGGTGCGCTCGGTGATGAACGAGCTCGGCGGCGAGAAGATCGACATCGTTGACTTCGACGAGGACCCGGCCACCTTCGTCACCAACGCGCTCTCGCCGGCGAAGGTCTCCAGCGTCACCGTCATCGACGAGGTGGGCCGTGCGGTCCGCGCGGTGGTACCGGACAACCAGCTCTCCCTCGCCATCGGCAAGGACGGGCAGAACGCCCGCCTCGCCGCCAAGCTCACGGGGTGGAAGATCGACATCCGCGCCGAGGGCGCCCCGGAGCAGCCCGCCGTCTGAGGTGTGTCCCACGCCTCTCCGCTGAGGTCGCTCCGCGGCAGGTCCGTTACACTGGGGAGGCTGTTCGCCCCGGGGCGGCCCGCATCGCCCGCCGATCGAGCCGCTGCCCGGGCGGAGATGCTCGGAACGGAGGTGGAGGAATGGACACCCGCTCCTCCCGCTCCCACCCCGAGCGCACGTGCGTCGGCTGCCGCCAGGCGGCCCCGCGCGCCCAGCTGGTGCGTCTGGTCCGGGAGCCCGCTCCCGACGGATCCGCACCGCGAGTCCGCGTCGACCCCACCCGGTCGGCGCCCGGTCGCGGCGCATGGCTCCACCCCGACGCATCGTGCCTCGACCTCGCCCTGCGGCGAGGCGGCGTCGCGCGGTCCTTCCGAGGACCGGTCGACACCGGACTGCTCGCGCAGTCGCTCGAGGATCCCGATTTCACCCGCACGTGGAACAGGTAGAAGAACCATGGACATCCGATGAGTACTCACCCATGAGCACCTTCAGGAATTAGTGGTCCGAGCCCTCTTGTCGGCCGGACCGAGACAGGAGAAATGTGGCTAAGGTCCGCGTCCACGAGCTCGCCAAGGAGCTCGGACACCCGAGCAAGGTCGTTCTGCAGAAGCTGCAGGACATGGGCGAATTCGTTCGCTCCGCCTCCTCGACCATCGAAGCCCCGGTAGCCCGTCGGCTGCGCGAGGAGCTCCCCGCCAAGGGCGGAGCCGGAGCTCCCGCGCCCAAGGGCGGCGCCGGGTCCCCGTCCGCGCCCGCCGCAGGCCCCAAGTCCGGCGGTGCCGCACCCAAGCCCGGCCAGAAGCCCGGGCCCGCGAAGCCTGCGCAGGCTCCGGCCCCGGAGAAGCCTGCCGCCCCGGCGCCGGACGCGGAGAAGCCCTCCGCCCCGAAGCCCGGTGCCGAGAAGCCGGCCACCCCCACGCCTGGCGCGGAGAAGCCCTCCGCACCGAAGCCCGGAGCCGAGAGGCCCTCTGCCCCGAAGCCCGGTGCCGAGACGCCCTCCGCCCCCAAGCCGGGTGCCGAGAAGCCGTCCGCGCCGAAGCCGGGCGGCGAGCGCCCCGGACCGCGCCCCGGCGGCGCGCGTCCCGGCAACAATCCCTTCGCCAGCGCCCAGGGCATGCCCCGTCCCGGGTCCCGCAAGCCGGGCCAGGGCGGCGGTCGTCCCCCGCGCGGCGAGGGCGGTCCCCGTCCCGGGAACAACCCGTTCGCAACCTCGCAGGGTATGCCCCGTCCGGGCCAGCGTCCCGGCCGCCCCGGCGGTGCCGGCGGCACCGGCGGCGCCGAGCAGGGCGGCGGTCGTCCGCCCCGTGAGGGCGGCGCGCCCCGTTCCGGCGGCGCCGCGCGTCCGGGCGGCGGTCGTCCCGGCATGCCCACCCCGGGCATCATGCGCCAGCACTCCAGCGGCGGTCTCGCCGAGACCAACCAGGGCGGCGGCGGTCGCGGCCGCGGCGGTCGTCCCGGCCCGGGCGGTCGTCCGGGCGGCGGCCCCGTCGGCGGTGGCGGCGGCGGTCCCCGCGGCCGCGGCGGTCGCGGCAGCACGCAGGGCGCCTTCGGGCGCGGCGGCAAGCCGGCGCGCTCGCGCAAGTCGAAGCGGGCGAAGCGCCAGGAGTTCGAGCAGCAGCAGGCGCCCGCGCCGGGCGGCGTCTCGATCCCGCGCGGCAACGGTCAGACCATCCGGCTGCGTCGCGGCGCGTCCCTCTCCGATTTCGCCGATCGCATCGACGTCAACCCGGCGTCGCTGATCACCGTGATGTTCGCGATGGGGGAGATGGCCACCGCCACCCAGTCCCTGGACGAGGACACCTTCGGCCTGCTGGGCGAGGAGCTGGGCTACAAGATCGAGATCGTCTCCCCGGAGGACGAGGAGCGCGAGCTGCTCGAGCAGTTCGACATCGATCTCGACGCCGAGCTCGCCGAGGAGGATGCGGAGGATCGCCTGCCGCGCCCGCCGGTGGTCACCGTGATGGGTCACGTCGACCACGGCAAGACCCGCCTGCTGGACACGATCCGGAAGGCGAAGGTCGGTGCGGGCGAGGCCGGCGGCATCACCCAGCACATCGGCGCCTACCAGGTCGGGGTGGAGCACGAGGGCGAAGAGCGCGCGCTCACCTTCATCGACACCCCCGGCCACGAGGCGTTCACCGCCATGCGTGCCCGTGGTGCCGACGTCACCGACATCGCGATCCTCGTGGTCGCGGCCGATGACGGCGTGATGCCCCAGACCATCGAGGCGCTCAACCACGCCCAGGCGGCGGACGTGCCGATCGTGGTCGCGGTCAACAAGGTGGACAAGCCCGAGGCGAATCCCGAGAAGATCCGTCAGCAGCTCACCGAGTACAACCTGATCGCCGAGGAGTACGGCGGCGAGACCATGTTCGTGGACGTCTCCGCCCGCGAGAACCTCAACATCGAGGCGCTGCTGGAGGCGGTCCTGCTGACCGCCGACGCCGCCCTCGAGCTCGAGGCGAACCCGGACAAGGACGCGCGCGGCGTGGCCATCGAGGCCAACCTCGACAAGGGCCGCGGCCCGGTCGCGACCGTGCTCGTCCAGCAGGGCACCCTGCGGGTGGGCGACGCGATCGTGTGCGGCAGCGGCCACGGCCGCGTCCGTGCGATGCTCGACGAGAACGGCGAGACCGTCCAGGAGGCGGGCCCGTCCCGTCCGGTCCAGGTGCTGGGCCTCGCCTCGGTGCCCGGCGCCGGTGACTCCTTCCTGGTCGCCCAGGACGAGCGTACCGCGCGCCAGATCGCCGAGAAGCGGGAGGCCGCCAAGCGCGCCGCCTCGCTCTCGAAGGTCCGCAAGCGGATCAGCCTCGAGGACATCAACAAGCACATGGCCGAGGGCAAGGTCGAGACCCTCAACCTCATCCTCAAGGGCGACGCCGCCGGTGCGGTCGAGGCCCTCGAGGAGTCGCTGCTGGGCATCGAGGTCGGGGAGGGCGTGGATCTGCGCATCATCGACCGCGGCGTCGGCGCCATCACGATGAACAACATCAACCTCGCCGTGGCCTCCGACGCCGTCATCATCGGCTACAACGTGCGGGCCGAGGGCCTGAACGCGGATTACGCCGACCGCGAGGGCGTGGAGATCAAGTACTACAGCGTCATCTACAACGCGATCGACGAGGTCGAGCAGGCCCTCAAGGGCATGCTCAAGCCGGAGTACGAGGAGGTCGAGCTGGGCTCGGCGGAGATCCGCGAGATCTTCCGCTCCTCCAAGTTCGGCAACATCGCCGGCTCCATCGTGCGCAGCGGCACCATCAAGCGCGGCACGAAGGCGCGCATCACCCGCCGGGGTGCGGTGATCGCGGAGAACATCGAGATCGCGGGTCTGCGCCGGTTTAAGGACGATGTCACCGAGGTCCGCGAGGGCTACGAGTGCGGCATTAACCTGGGCTCGTACAACGATCTGCAGCTCGAGGACCTCATCACCACCTATGAGATGCAGGAGAAGCCCCGCAGCTGATCCTGGTGCGGCCGGGCGCCCCTCGCGGGCGCCCGGCCCTCACCCGCGGGGGAGGAGACCACGATGACCCAGGTGTCCCTCGTCCTGCGCGCCCCCTCGGCCAACCGTGTCTATGCGCAGGCCGCGGGGGCTCTCGGCATCGCGGAGGCCCGCTGGGTGCTCGGGGCGCACCTGGGCGCGGTGCCCGCGGTGCGCGTGCGGAGCGTCGCCGGGATGGACTCCCTCGAGGTGCGACGCCCCACGGCCCGCGCCGGCGGCGAGGGCGCGGCGCTCCCCGCCGTGGACGAGGTCGACGCCCTGCTCTCCACCCTCTCCGGCACCCTCGGGGTGCTCGACGTGGTGGAGGACGTCCCGGCCGGCGGCGCCGCGAACGGGGCCGGGCAGCCTCTGCTGCGCCCCCGCGCCCTCCCCGCCGTGCTGTGTCACCCCGAGGACCTCGAGACCATCCAGAAGTACCCCGGCAAGACCAATGAGCAGTTCACGGCGCTGCTGATCAACCTCGCCGCAGCACTCTCCACCCGTCGCGCCGGTCTCTGGGACGGCTCGCTGTCGCTGCTGGACCCGATGTGCGGGCGGGGCACCACCCTGCACCGGGCTCTGCGCCTGGGCCTCAGCCCCGTGGGCGCGGAGATCGACGCCAAGGACGTCGAGGCCCACCGCACCTTCCTCGGCACCTGGCTGCGCACCCATCGCCTGCCCCACACCCTGACCTCCACACGCCTCACGGTGCGCGGGGAGCAGCTCGGCACCCGCACCGACGCCGAGCTCGCCGCGGATCGGCAGAGCCTCCGCCGGGGCGAGGGGCAGCGCCTCACCCTGCTGGGCTGCGACACGGTGCGCCTGGGGGAGCTGCTCCCGGCGGCGTCCGTGGATGCGCTCGTCGCCGATCTGCCCTACGGGGTCCAGCACGGCTCCCGCGCCGGCGGCTCCTGGCAGCGCTCCCCGCTGGAGGTGCTGCGGGGCGCGGCCTCCGGCTGGCGCCGTGCTCTGCGCACCGGCGGCGGGATCGCCCTGGCCGTCAACCGCCGCACCCTGGACCACGACAGCGCCCGCGAGGTCCTCGCCGAGAACGGCCTGCGCCTGCTCAGCGCCGACGGCGCCTTCCGCCACCGCGTCGACGCCTCGATCGACCGCGACGTGCTGCTCGCGATCCCCACCGACCACCCCTGCGCCGAGGAGCTCACAGCCCTCGCCGCCGAAATGGAGGATGACACCCCATGAACGACACCAACCCCCGCGCCCTCAAGCTCGCCGACCGCATCAAGGTCATCGTCGCGACCATGCTCGACACCCGCGTCAAGGACCCCCGCCTCGGTTTCGTGACGATCACCGACGCCCGGGTCAGCGGCGACCTGCAGCACGCCACCGTGTTCTACACCGTCTTCGGCTCCGAGGAGGAGCGCGAGGGCACCGCCGCGGCGCTGCAGAGCGCCACCGGCATGCTCCGCCGCGAGGTGGGCCGCCAGACGGGCGTGCGGCTCACCCCCACGCTCGAGTTCATCGCCGACGCCGTGCCGGAGAACGCCCGCGTGATCGAGGACCTCCTCACCGAGGCGCGCGGCCGCGACGCCGCGCTCGAGCAGGCCAAGGCCGGCGCCGCCTACGCTGGCGAGGCCGACCCCTACCGCAAGCCCCGCGAGGAGGAGCTCGACGACGCCGACGACGAGGGCCCCGCGGACCGGGACCTGGGCGACGACTCCCCCCGCGAGCAGGCGTGAGCCCCGCCCCGCACGGGATCCTCCTGGTCGACAAGGCCCCGGACCGCACCAGCCACGACGTGGTGGCCCGCGTCCGCTGGCTGCTGGGCACCAAGAAGGTGGGCCACGCCGGCACGCTGGACCCGATGGCCACCGGCCTGCTGGTGCTGGGCGTGGGCCAGGGCACCCGCCTGCTCACCTACCTGGTGGGCCTGGGCAAGACGTATCGGGCGACGATCCGCCTGGGGCGCGCCACCACCACGGATGATCGCGAGGGGGAGCCGCTCGGCGAGGTGGTCGACGCCACCGCCCTCACCGCGGAGGATCTCGCCCCGCACCTGGCCGCGCTGCGGGGACGGATCGCCCAGGTCCCCTCCACGGTGAGCGCGATCAAGGTGGACGGCAAGCGCGCCTACGCCCGTGCCCGCGCGGGGGAGGAGGTCGCCCTCGACCCCCGCCCGGTGACGATCTCCCGTCTCGAGGTCACCGATCGTCGCGTGGACGGTCCGTTCCTGGATCTGGACGTGGTGATCGACTGCTCCTCGGGCACCTACGTGCGCGCCCTCGCCCGCGACCTCGGCGCGGCGCTCGGCGTGGGAGGGCACCTCACCGCGCTGCGCCGCACCGCCGTGGGACCGTTCGCGACCGAGGACGCGGTGCACGTCCCCGCCCGTGGGGAGGGGGACGACGTCCCGCTGCCGCTGCAGGGTCTCGGCGCCGTCGCCGCGACGGTGCTGCCCTCGCTGCGGGTGGACGCCGCCGGGGCCGAGGCCCTCGGCACCGGCCGCCGCCTCCGCTCGGACGCCCCGCGGCACCCTGCCGCCCGCGCCACGGCGGCCGGGACGCGCGAGGACGAGGACGGGGGAGCGGTGGCCGCCCTCGACGACGGGGACCGCCTGATCGCGATCCTCGCCCGGGAGGACGGGGCTTGGCGTCCCCGACTCGTGGTGCCGCCCGAGGCGCGCTGCTGAGCCGTCCCGCCCGCGGCTGCCGCACGCCGATCCGCCCCGTGCACGCACGGACGGGGCCCCTCCCGCAGGAGGGGCCCCGTCCGTGCGTGCGAGGGGGTCGGGCTCAGTAGTGCACGACGGTCTTGGTGCCGATGCTCGCCCAGTCGTACAGCCACTTCGCATCCGAGACGGGCAGGTTGATGCAGCCGTGGGAGCCGGAGTAGCCGAAGGAGGACCGCCAGGGCGCGCCGTGGAAGCCGTAGCCCCGATGGAAGTACTGCACCCAGGGGACGTCCGGGGTGTAGTAGTACTTCGGGTGGTCCTCGGGGTAGTAGGGCGCGTTGGTCATGTCCTGCCGGTCGTAGCGCAGGTAGATCTCGTAGGTGCCCGTGACGGTCTCGTAGCCCTCCTTGCCGTCCACCATGGCGCGGGGGCCCCACACGGGGGTGTCACCCACGTAGGCGGTGACCGTCTTCGCCGAGAGGTCCACGTCGATCCACTTCTCGCCGGTGGGGTTCGCGGGCGGGGCCGCGGACTCCTCGGAGTCCTCCTCGTCCTCCTCCTCGGCGGGCGCGGGGGCGTCGACCTGCTCCACCGTCGCCTCCACCGTGGTCGACTCGAAAGCGGCCTCGAGGGGCGTGGTGCCCGTGAGGGCGGCGATCAGCTGGTCGGCGACGGCGTCCGTGTTGGTGATCTTCAGGCCGTCCTTCTTCTCGGTGACGACCTTGACCACCTCGCCGTCCTCGTCCACCTGCTCGATGCCGTCCTCGGGCTCCACGGCGTCCTGCGCTGCGACGGTCGAGACCCACTCGCGCACCGCGTCCTCGTCCACGGCGATGCGGAGGGTCTGCTCCGCCTCGTCCGGGGCCACGGAGATCCAGCCGTTGCGGCGCTCGGAGGAGACCTCATGGGTGGCGCCGTCCGGACCCTCGATCGCCATCGGCTGCTCGAGCAGCGCGGCGATGTCCGCGACCACCGCCTCCGCCTCCTCGGTGGTGATCGAGGGGGCGATCTCCTCGATGGGCTGCTCCACGCTGAAGCTCTCGAGCGTGGGGGCGTGCGCGGTGACGGCGTCGACCAGGGGCTGCGGGTCCACGCCCTGGCCGTTGCGGCCCGGCTCGGCGGTCCACGTCTGCGAGTCCTCGTCGAAGGTGACCTCGGCATCCACCGGGGTGGTGCGGTCCTCGGGCACCAGGCCCTTGGCGAACGCCACGGTGCTCGCCTCGTCCACGGCGACCACGGGTGAGACCTCGTGCTCGCCGGACCAGGTGGAGGCGATCACGTCGGCGAAGGAGTCGTCGCGCCCCACGGCGGCCTGGGCGGTGGCGGCGGCGTCCACCGACACTCCGAGCTCCTCGAGACCCACCTCGAGCTGCTTCTCCCCGGCCGTGACCGAGACGGTCACCTCCTCGCCGCGCTCGGCGACCAGTGCGGCGATCTCCTCAGGGGTCTGGCCTGCGACGTCCTGACCGAGAACGGTGGTGCCGGGGAGCGCGCGACCCTCGAACTGCTTGGCGTAGGCGAGCGCGCCACCCGTGAGGACCACGGCGATCACGGCCACGATCGCCACGATCAGCAGGGCCACGCGCCGGCGGCCATGCCGACCGGTGGGCCTGGACGGGCCGCCCAGCGCGGCCGAGTCGGTCACGTTCGTCATGGGTTCAGATCCGTTCTCGGCGGTCATCGTGATTCCCCCGCTACTCCAATGCGCGGGAGGGCGCAGGGTCCCTCCCCCGGGTCCGCCTCATCCCTCAGGATAACGGAGGGGCTTTTCCCAGGAAATGTCCGCGCGCCGGAGCTTCGTCACAAAGCGGCATCGGTCGGCGCGGGCGCCGGAGATCCGCGCGACGGGTGGACGACGCCCGTGCCCTGCGTCGTCGCGTCGGCACCGCGCCTCCGCGCCGTGCGCACCTCGGTGGGACCTCGGTGGGGACGGGTCGCGGGCGAGTGCGGGCCGGGCGCTACAGTGTGGTCCGGCGGAATCCGCCTCCGGCGCCGTCACGGCGCCCCGACCCCGGCGCGAGAGCGCATCCGGCCCCGGAAGGACATGACCTCGTCGTGACCCGCGTCCCCATCTGGCACACCGTCGACGAGGTGCCTGCAGATCTCGGCCCCACCGCGGTCTCCATCGGGAACTACGACGGCGTGCACCGCGGGCACCGCTTCGTGCTCGACCAGCTCCGTCGGCAGGCGCAGAGCCGTTCCCTCGCCCCCGTGGCGCTCACCTTCTGGCCTCATCCGCGGCACGTGATGGGCGATCCGGAGGCAACCCCGCTGCTCACCGGGCACGAGGACCGCGACCGCCTGCTGCTCCTGGCCGGGCTGCACGGCGTGCTCGATCTCGAGTTCACCCTGCCCTTTGCCCAGCATTCGCCCGAGGATTTCGTGCGGATCTTCCTGGTCGAGGGGCTGGGGGCGCGCTGCGTGGTGCTCGGCGAGGACTCCCTGTTCGGGCGCGGCAACTCCGGGGACATCTCCACGATGCGCGCCCTGGGGGAGCGGTACGGCTTCGAGGTGGTCACCGTCGACGAGCTCGGGCCGGAGGGCGCCGGCTCCGGGCGCATCTCCTCCTCCGCCATCCGGCGCGCCCTGCTGGACGGCGAGATCGAGGTCGCGAACGACGCGCTGGGCAGGCTCCACACGGTCACCGACATCGTCCACCACGGCTTCCGCCGCGGCCGCGAGCTGGGTTTCCCCACCGCGAACCTGGGCCCCGCCCCCTCCGGGCTGATCCCGGCCGACGGCGTCTACGCCGGGTACCTCACCGTCACCGAGCAGGACCTCTCCCATCTGGGCACCCCGCCGCTGGCCGGGGCGCCCGCCACGATCTCCGTGGGCACCAACCCCACCTTCGAGACCGACGGGGCGCCGCGACGCACCGTCGAGGCGTACGTGCACGGCGCCTATGACCTGGACCTCTACGGCGATCGGGTGCGGCTCGAGTTCGTCGCCCTGCAGCGGCCCACGCTGAAGTTCGACTCGGTGGAGAGCCTGGTCGAGCAGATGGATCGCGACGTCGAGGTGACCCGCCGCACTCTGGCCTCGGAGCACTCCCTGCCCGGTTCCACCCCCTGATATCCTTCCGGTGCCGTCCTATCGGCCGCGGAGAGCGATTCCGCCCCTGACTCCCTGCCCCTGCGGGCGCGTGCGTCGCGGGCGCGCTCGCCCCAGAGCCCGGGCATCCGGCCCGGCGCGCCGCGCAACGACCCCAGGAGAGCCATGGCCTTCGACACCGCTACGAAGCAGCAGATCATCAAGGAGTACGGGACCACCGAGGGCGACACCGGTTCGCCCGAGGTCCAGATCGCGCTCCTCAGCCACCGCATCACCTACCTGACCGAGCACCTCAAGACCCACAAGCACGACCACCACACCCGTCGTGGTCTGATGCTGCTGGTCGGTCAGCGCAAGCGTCTTCTGCAGTACCTGCAGGGCGTCGACATCGAGCGCTACCGCTCGCTGATCAAGCGTCTCGGCATCCGCCGGTGACCACCGCCGCCGCTCGCCCCTCGGGCGGGCGGCGGTTTCATGTGCCCCGCGCGCCGCGCGGAGGGCGCACCGTCCACCGCCCCGACCAGGTTCGGTCCTCGGCAGTGGCCCGCGGAGAGGGACCCGGCGCCCCGGGTCCACGCACCGAGGGTGACTGACGAAGGCCGCACCGGCAGGGCACCACCGTCCTCTCAAGGAGACACACATGGCCATGGAAGGCCCTGAAATCACCGCCACCACCGCCGTCATCGACAACGGCTCCTACGGGCGCCGCGAGGTCCGCTTCGAGACCGGGCGCCTCGCCCAGCAGGCCGCCGGCGCCGTCGCCGTCTACCTCGACGACGACACCATGGTGTTCTCGGCGACCGCCGTCTCGAACAAGCCGAAGGAGCACTTCGACTTCTTCCCGCTCACCATCGACGTCGAGGAGCGGATGTACGCCGCGGGCCGCATCCCCGGCTCGTTCTTCCGTCGCGAGGGCCGCCCGGGCACCGACGCGATCCTCGCCGCCCGCCTCACCGACCGCCCGCTGCGCCCCGCCTTCGTGAAGGGTCTGCGCAACGAGGTCCAGGTCGTGCTGACGGTCATGTCCTGCAACCCCGAGGACGCCTACGACGTCGTCGGCATCAACGGCGCCTCCGCCTCCACCCAGATCTCGGGCCTGCCCTTCTCCGGCCCGATCGGCGGCGTGCGCATCGCGCTCATGCCCGACGCCTCCGGCGGTGGCCAGTGGGTCGCCTTCCCCACCTTCGCGCAGCTGGACGAGGCCGTGTTCTCGATGGTGGTCGCCGGCCGCATCGTGGAGGACGACGTCGCGATCATGATGGTCGAGGCCGAGGCCACCGACAACGCCTGGACCCTCATCAAGGAGCAGGGCGCGATCGCCCCCACCGAGGGCGTTGTCGCCGAGGGCCTCGAGGCCGCGAAGGTGTTCATCCGCAGCCTCTGCGTCGCCCAGCAGGAGCTGGCCGCGAAGGCCGCCAAGCCGGTGCGCGAGTTCCCGCTGTTCCTGGACTACCAGGAGGACGCCTACGGCATCGTCGAGGCCGCCGCGACCGAGCGCCTCGCCGAGGTCATGGCCATCGCCGCGAAGACCGAGCGCGAGGAGCGCACCGAGCAGCTGCTCGCCGAGGTCACCGAGGAGCTCTCCGGCGAGGGGAAGCAGCTCGAGGGCCGCGAGAAGGAGGTCTCCGGGGCGTTCCGCGCACTGACCAAGCAGGTCGTGCGGAAGAAGGTCCTCACCGACGGCATCCGCATCGACGGCCGCGGCCTGCGGGACATCCGCGCGCTCTCCGCCGAGGTCGAGGTGCTCCCGCGCGTGCACGGCTCGGCCCTGTTCCAGCGCGGCGAGACCCAGATCCTGGGCGTCTCCACGCTGAACATGCTCAAGATGGAGCAGCAGATCGACTCGCTCGGCCCCGTCGACCGCAAGCGCTACATCCACCACTACAACTTCCCGCCGTACTCCACCGGCGAGACCGGCCGCGTGGGCTCGCCGAAGCGCCGCGAGGTGGGCCACGGCATGCTCGCCGAGCGCGCCATCGTGCCGGTGCTGCCCAGCCGCGAGGAGTTCCCCTACGCGATCCGCCAGGTCTCCGAGGCGCTGGGCTCCAACGGCTCCACCTCGATGGGCTCCGTGTGCGCCTCGACCCTGTCGCTGCTGAACGCCGGTGTGCCGCTCCGCGCCCCGGTGGCCGGCATCGCCATGGGCCTGATCTCCGACACGGTCGAGGGGGAGACGCGCTACGCGGCCCTGACCGACATCCTCGGGGCCGAGGACGCCTTCGGCGACATGGACTTCAAGGTGGCCGGCACCAGCGAGTTCGTCACCGCGATCCAGCTGGACACCAAGCTCGACGGCCTCCCGGCCTCCGTGCTCACCGGTGCGCTGTCCCAGGCGCACGAGGCGCGCCTGGCGATCCTCGGCGTGCTCGCCGAGGCGATCGACGCCCCCGACGAGATGAGCCCGCACGCCCCGCGCGTGCTCGCGGTCACCATCCCGGTGGACAAGATCGGCGCGGTCATCGGCCCGAAGGGCCAGATGATCAACCAGATCCAGGACGACACCGGCGCGGACATCACCATCGAGGACGACGGCACCGTCTACATCGGCGCCACCGACGGCCCCTCGGCCGAGGCGGCCCGCTCCGCGGTCAACGCCATCGCCAACCCGATGGTCCCCGAGGTGGGCGAGCGCTACCTCGGCACCGTGGTGCGCGTGGTCGACTTCGGCGCGTTCATCTCGCTCACCCCGGGCAAGGACGGACTCCTCCACGTCACCCAGCTGCGCAAGCTCAACGGCGGCAAGCGGGTCGACAACGTCGAGGACGTCGCCACGGTGGGCCAGAAGATCGAGGTGGAGATTCGCGAGATCGACGCCCGCGGCAAGATCTCCCTCGCGGTGATCGAGGACGAGGCGGAGTCCACCGACGCCGCCCCGGCCGAGGAGACCTCCGCGGAGTGACCCGTCCGCTCACCCGCTGAGCGCCTGCGCGAGGGCGGCACCCCACCCGGGGTGCCGCCCTCGCGTCGCCTCCGGCCCCGCGGCGTGCCGGACCGCGCGCATCGTGCCTCGGCCGTCCACAGTCGACGAGCCGTCCTCGGTGGCGTCGCGTGCCCTCACGTACGGTAGGCGACGTGCTCCAGATCACGGGGGATGGCAGCAGCGAGGAGTATGCCGAGGTGGAGCAGCAGTACGGCGTCACGCGCGAGGAGATCGACCAGTGGAGGCACGAGTTCAGGCCATGGAACTACGAGTTTCCGCCGACCGGTGATCCTGGCAGCCCCGGGTATCAGGAGCAGATGCAGGAATACCTGGACCAGGGCGTGGAGGTCGATGCCCGAGAACGTGAGGACGAGTTCGCTGACGAGTTCACCATCGAGGACCTGCAGCAGGCACAACGCGATGCTGGTGTCCCGGTGAGACAGGGATGAGCGGGACCACCAGACGAGCTCTGCTGGGCGCCGGGCTGATCCTCGGAGCGGGAACGCTCAGCGCCTGCGGCCGGCCTCCGGGCAGCGTCTGCGTGGAGGGTGATCAGCAGCTCGATCCCGGGGGCGGGGTGTCGATCCCCTTTCTCGGGGCGGAGACCCCACTGCGCAGAGAGCCGCAACTGGGGCTCCTCGGCCTTGTCGTGTCTCCGGACGGCACCCGGGTCGCTGCCCAGGAATGGTGGCACCGCAAGTCGTTGTCGGAGAGCAGGACGGCCGGGACGACGATCTGGGACACCGCGTCCGGTGAGATCGTCACCCGCTTCGACGACTCCATGACCGGTGCGATCGCCTGGCATCCGCAGGACGACCTGATCGCGACCGCCAGTGAGCTCGCGATCCACCTGGCGCGGCCCGACGGCGAGGTGCTGTGGACCCTCGGCGGGCATGTCCCGTCCGATTCCCTGCGCTCCCGGATCGTCCGGGACCTCGCCTTCAGTCCCGATGGCGACCAGCTCGCTTCGCTGAGCACGGACGGGACGGTTCGGCTCTGGACGGTCGCCGCGGGCACGTGTTCGACCGCGCAGGTCCTTCGGATCTCGTCCGGAACGCCGATGGCGCTCACCTACATGCAGGGCGGCGCACAGATCGCCGTCGCCGTCCAGGGGCGAGGCACCGAGGTGTGGGACGCCCGCACCGGTGAACGGGTCGCCACCCTGGAGGACTGCTCGCAGGACGCGGTGGGGATCGCCGCGAGCGGCCGCGGGCGCGTCATCGTGGGCATCGCCGAGGAGGCCCGGCTCCAGTCGGCGTCCCCCGATTCCGAGTGCGAGCCGGGTGTCGAATCGGGGATCCCCGTTCCCGAGTTCCTCGCCGCAGGCCCGGGCGGCCGCATCGCCGTCTCCGGAGGGGAGTCCGGGAGGGTCGAGCTCTGGGGTGCGGGCCTCGCGAACCACGAGCGCGTCGACCTGCCCGAGTCCATCCCGGACCTCGGTGTCCCCGGAGAGCTGGGGCGCACCACGTGGGGCCCGGACGGCACGCTCTTTGCGGTGACCCGTTGGTGGGGAGTGATCGTGTGGGACGGCCAGGAATGGTCGCCGCTGGAGATGCCGTGATGGGGGCCCGGTGTGAGGGCGGCGGGGGTGAGGGAGGTCTCGCGGGGCGGCGCGCCGCGCCGTGGGACACTCGAGTGATGTCCACGCTCCTCATCGACGACGACCCGACCTCCGACGTGCAGCTGGACCCCGTCACCGGGGTGCGTCGCAGCATCCTCCCCGGCGGCGTGCGGCTGCTCACCCAGACGGACCGCAGCGTGCGCAGCGCCAGCATCGGGCTGTGGCTGCCCGTCGGCTCCCGGGACGAGAGCCCGGCCCACGCCGGCTCCACCCACGTGCTCGAACACCTGCTGTTCAAGGGCACCCGGCGCCGCAGCGCGATGGACATCGCCGCCGCCTTCGACGAGGTGGGCGGGGACTCCAACGCCGTCACCGCCAAGGAGCACACCCTCTACTACGGCCGGGTCCGCTCGGCCGACGTCCCCATGGCGGTGGACGTCCTCACCGACATGATCACCGCGTCGGTGCTCGCCGAGGAGGCGCTGGAGACCGAGCGCGAGGTGATCCTCGAGGAGCTCGCGATGGCCGAGGACGATCCGAACGACATCGGCTACGAGACCTTCCTCGCCGACGTGCTCGGACCGGACACCGCCATCGGGCGGCCCGTCGGCGGCACCGCCGAGAGCGTTCGGGCGCTCAGCATCGAGGACGTGCGCGCCCACTTCGCCGCGCACTACCGCAGCGACAACGTGGTGGTCACCGCCGTGGGGGACATCGACCACGACGAGCTCGCCGCGCTGGTGCAGTCCGGGCTGCGCCGCGGCGGCTGGGCCCTCGAGCCGGGCACTCTTCCTGCACGGCGCCGCCGCGAGGAGCAGGCGACGGTCTCCCTGCCGGCGGGCGGCGTGGGCGAGGTGGCGGCGCTGACCCCGCACCGGCTGGGCCGCCCCACCGAGCAGAACCACATCTACCTCGGCGGCCACGGGGTGACCTCGCTCAGCGAGGACCGCCACACCATGGCCGTGCTGATGTCGATCCTGGGCGGGGGGATGTCCTCCCGCCTGTTCCAGACCGTCCGCGAGGAGCGCGGGCTGGCGTACTCCGTGTACTCCTTCAGCGCCGGCTTCCGGGACGCGGGCCTGTTCGGGCTGTACGCCGCCTGTCGTCCCGGCCGCACCACCCAGGTGGTGGAGCTGCTCGCCGAGGAGCTCGCGCGGATGGGCTCCGACGGCGTCACCGAGCTCGAGCTGGCGCGTGCGCGCGGGCAGATCACCGGCTCCTTCGCGCTCGGCCTGGAGGACACCAGCTCCAGGATGGGCCGTTTGGGCACGATCGAACTCGTCCACGGCCGCTACACCAGCGTGGACGAGACCCTTGCACAGATCACCGCGGTGGGCGCGGAGGATGTGCGCGGCCTCGCGTACCGACTCGCCGACTCCTTCAGCACCCGGGTCGAGGTGGGCCCGGAGAGCTGATCTCCGCTCGTCGCCCCGGCCCCTCGTCCTGCCCGACCCGCTCGTCCCGACGCCGTCCCTCCCGCACCGACCCACGACCCCAGGAGCACCCCGTGACCCAGCCCTCCACCCACCCCACCCGCGTCGCCGTGCTCGGCGCCTCCGGCCGGATGGGCGCCGCCGCCTGCGCCGCCGTGGAGGACGCCCCGGACCTCGAGCTGGTGGCGAGGATCGGCCGCGAGGACGACCTGGAATCGGCCGTGGAGGCCGGGGCCGAGGTGGCGATCGACCTCACCGTCCCCTCCGCCACCGCCGAGAACGTGCGCCGACTGGTCGAGCACGGCATCCACGCCGTGGTGGGCACCACCGGGTGGACCGAGGAGTCGCTCGCCGCGCTGCGCACCCAGCTCGCCGACGCCCCGGCAGTGGGCGTGCTGATCGCACCGAACTTCGCCATCGGCGCCGTGCTCGCGATGCGCTTCGCCGAGATCGCGGCGCGCTACTACGACAGCGCCGAGATCATCGAGATGCACCACGAAAACAAGCTCGACGCCCCCTCCGGCACCGCCCGACACACCGCGGCCGCGATCGCGCGCGGCCGCGCCGAGGCGGGGCTGGGCCCGGTGCCCGATGCCACGGAGAAGGATCCTGACGGCGCCCGCGGCGCGGTGGTGGACGGCATCCACGTCCACGCCGTGCGCCAGCGGGGCCTGGTCGCCCACGAAGTGGTGCAGTTCGGCGGGGAGGGGGAGCAGTTCGTGCTGCGCCACGACTCCTTCGACCGGATCAGCTTCATGCCCGGCGTGCTGCTGGGCGTGCGGGAGGTCGCCGCCCACCCGGGCCTCACCGTGGGCCTCGACGGCTACATGGACCTGGGCTGAGGCGGGGCGGCCCCATGAAGGACAGGCTCTTCGTGGCCCTGCTGGTGCTGATCACCGCCGCATATGCGTGGGGGCTCGGCTGGATCGCCTGGGGATTCGTGCGCGCCGGCAGCGCCCTCGGCTACGGGCTCGCCCTCGGCATCGTGATCCTGCTGCTGCTGACGGTGTGGGTCACCTGGCGCGAGGTGCTGTTCGGCCTCGCCTCGGCGCGGCTCGCGGCGCGGTACGAACCGCCGGCGGAGGCCGACGGCGAGGACCGCCGGGCCGAGTTCGAGGCGGCGCGCTCCGCGATCCAGGACGGCGCCGAGCACGAGTGGCGCGCCTGGTTCCGCCTCGCGCTGGCCTACGACGCGCTGCGCGACCGGCGCGGCGCCCGCGCGGCCACGCGGCGCGCCATCGCCGAGCACCGCGGCTGAGCCCGGCACCCGCGCCGGCGCCGGGACGGACGCCGTGCGCTCAGCCCCAGCCCAGCGCCCGCAGGCCCGCCGCCACCCCCGCGGCACCGATCACCACCACCAGGAACGGTGCCCGCCGCCACAGCAGCACGGCCGCGACCGCGAGCGCGGCCAGCCGGGCGTCGAGCACGATCTCGGGACCGCTGGTCGCCGCCTGAGTGGCGACCAGCGCCCCCAGCAGCGCGATCGGCAGCAGGGTGGTGACACGGGCGATCCGGGGCCGCTCCAGCACCTCCGGCGGGGCCTGGTAGCCGATCCACTTCTGCACGAAGGACAACGCCGACGCGCCGAGCACCGCGATCCACAGCACGCTCATGGCCGCCCCCTCCCGGCCGCACCGTCCGCGGCCGCGTCATCGTCCGTCGCACGGTCCTCGGCCCCGTCGGCCTCCTGCGCACCGCCGGCGGGCCCCTCCGGCTCGACGCCCTCGCGGTGCACCGGCCGGCGGGGCGGCAGCAGCCCGGCGAGCACCGCCACCAGTGCGGCGGCCAGCACCGGCAGACCCGCGGGCAGGGCCGGGGTGGTGACCAGGGCGACGAACGCCGCCGCCCCCGCGATCGCCACCGCGTCGCCGCTGCGAAGCCGCGGCCACAGCAGCGCCAGGAACGCCGCCGCCGCGGCCGCGTCCAGCCCCCAGGCCGCGGGATCGGCGACGTGCCGGCCGGCCAGCGCGCCCACCAGGGAGAACAGGGTCCAGAAAACGTACACCCACACCCCGGCGGCCCAGAATCCCGCGCGCTTCTGCGCGATGGTGGTGCCGGTGGCGGCGAGTGCCGCGGATTCGTCGATCGTCAGCTGCGCGCGGGCGAGGCCGCGCACCCCGCCCCGCGGCAGGGACGGGGCGAGGATCAGCCCGTAGAGGGTGTTGCGCACCCCCAGCAGCAGCGAGGCCAGCGCCGCGCCGAACGCCGAGCCGCCCCCGCCCAGCACCCCGATGAACGCGAACTGGCTGCCGCCGGTGAACATCACCGCCGAGAGCACCATCGCCTGCCAGACGTCCAGCCCGGAGGTGGTGGCCAGCGCCCCGAAGGAGATCCCGTACAGCCCGGTGGCGAGTCCGATCGAGACGCCGGTGCGGCGCAGGCCGCGCAGGGCGGCGGCCTCCTCGCCGGAGGCCGTGGCGGAGGAGGAGGGGGCCCGTCCCGGCACGGGCGTGGAGGCATCGGTCATGATGCTCGACACTCTACGTTCACCTGCGGGAACGGTGCCGCGCCGTCCGGCGGGCGGTGTGAGAATCTAGTGCCATGCCCTCGCCTGCGGATCCCACCCCCGTCGCCCCGTCCACGCAGTCCCTGCCGCTGCGCGGCGCGGCGCTGCTGCTGGACATGGACGGCACGCTCATCGATTCCGGCCCCGCCGTGGAGCGGTCCTGGAACCAGCTGTTCTCGGAGCTCGGCGTCGAGCTCGAGTTCGGCGCGGAGCAGCACGGCAAGCCCGCCCGGCAGGTCCTCGGCGAGGTGCTGCCCGAGCTGGGGGAGGAGCAGCTCGCCGAGGCGCACCGCCGCATCGAGGAGCTCGAGATCGCGGACGTCGAGGGGATCCTCGTGCTGCCCGGCACCGAGCGGCTGCTGGCCGAGCTCGACGAGGCCGCCGCCCGGCTGGGCCGCCCCACCTGGACGATCGTCACCTCCTGCACCCGCGACCTGTTCGAGGCGCGCTGGGCCCGCACCGGCCTGCCCGTGCCGGACGGGCTGGTCACCGCGGACCAGGTCGACCACGGCAAGCCCGCCCCGGATCCGTACCTGCTCGGGGCCCAGCGCCTCGCGGTGGACCCCGCCGCGAGCATCGTGATCGAGGACTCGCTGGGCGGGCTCCGCTCCGGCGCGGCGGCCGGCGCCCGCACGGTCGCGGTGACCAGCACCACCCCCGCGGGAGACCTCGCGCCGCTCGCGAATGCGCTGGTCACCTCGCTGGACGATCTCGAGGTGCGGGCCGACGGCACCGAGCTGCTGCTCACTCGCCGCGGCCAGTGAGATCTGCGCCCGCGCCTTCCTCGGCGCGGCGCGCCCCGTTGATAGGCTCGGGCGGCCGATCCCGGTCCGCCCGTGCGCGCGGGCCCGGCGGGAGCGCTCGCCCGCTCCCCGTGCCGGATCGCTGATCGCGGACGGCTGCCGTCCCCCTCGAAAGGACTCGTCGCATGTGCGGAATCTCCGGTACCTACGGATTCGGTGCTGACACCGAGGACATCGCCCGTCGGATGAGCGGGGCCCTGGCCCATCGCGGTCCCGACGGCGAAGGCCTGTTCACCGACGGCGCCGTCTCCCTCGCGCACCGGCGACTGGCGATCATCGATCGTGAGCACGGCGCCCAGCCGATGACCACGGCGGACGGCCGCTACACGATCGTCTACAACGGCGAGACCTACAACTACCTCGAGCTGCGTGCCGAGCTGGAGGAGCTGGGCCACACCTTCCGCACCGACTCGGACACCGAGGTGCTGCTCGAGGCGCACGCCGAATGGGGCACGGCCGCCTACGACCGCTTCAACGGCATGTTCGCGTTCGCGATCCACGATGCCGAGACCGGCACGGTCACGCTCGCGCGTGACCACTTCGGCATCAAGCCGCTGTACTACTGGGTCGATCCCGAGGCGGGCGAGGGCGATCCGCGGGTGCTGTTCGGCTCCGAGATCCGCTCGCTGCTGGCGGCGAAGGTGTTCGACGCCGCGCCGGACGACCGCGCCGTGTACCGCTACCTCAAGTTCCGCGTCCAGGACGACGACTCCCAGACCTTCTTCGCCGGGGTGCGCCGCCTGATGGCCGGCGAGCTGCTCGAGATCCGTGCCGACGGCACCGAGATCTCCACCTTCACCTCCCTGAAGGAGGAGCTGCGCGAGATCGCCGCCCGTCCCGGCCGTCCCTACGACGACTCCGTGGTCGAGGAGTACCGCGAGCGTTTCCAGGAGTCCGTGCGCATGCGCCTGCAGTCCGAGGTGCCCGTGGGCACCTCGCTCTCCGGCGGTCTGGACTCCTCCGCCGTCGCCGCCGTGATCGCCCGCCATCTGCGCGAGCAGCCGGACGACGAGGGCTACAGCGCCGTGGGCAGCCGCCAGAACACCTTCTCCGCGGTGTTCCCCCAGGCCTCCAACGACGAGGAGCGCTACGTCGACGCGCTGCTGGACGACTACCGCGGCCAGATCACCGCCCACAAGATCCAGCCCCGGCCCGAGGCCTTCCTCGAGGACGTGCACGACTTCGTGCGCACCCAGGAGGAGCCGATCATCTCCACCGGCCCCTACGCCCAGTACGCGGTGATGCGCGAGGCCAGCGAGCACGTCACCGTGCTGCTGGACGGCCAGGGGGCCGACGAGATGATGGCCGGGTACAACCCGTACTTCTACGTCTACCTGCGCCAGCTGCGCCGTCAGAAGCGCTTCACGGAGCTCGCCGGCGAGGTCGTCGGCTCCCGCGACATCCTTCGCAAGCTCGCCCGCACCAAGTTCTCCGGCCGCACCTCGGTGCCGATCGAGGCGCTGCTGAACTCCGGCTTCGTCGCCGAGCACAGCGGCGAGAAGGTCACCTCCGTCCAGGACGACCTCAAGGAGCGCCTGCTCGAGGACACCTTCCGCTCCTCGCTGCCCTCCCTGCTGCGCTACGAGGACAAGAACACGATGCGCTTCAGCATCGAGGGGCGCGTGCCCTTCGTGGACAAGGAACTGCTGAAGTTCCTGTTCTCCCTCGACGAGTCCGCGATCATCCACGACGGCTGGAACAAGCGGATCCTGCGCGAGTCGATGGACGGCATCCTGCCGGACATGATCTCCAAGCGCCGCAACAAGATCGGCTTCACCACCCCGGAGGGGGAGTGGTTCCGCACCATCGCGCCGCAGCTGCGGGAGATCTTCGCCTCCCCCTCCTTCGCCGCGCGCCCCTACTTCGACGCGCCGAGCGTGCTGGCGCTGTTCGACGACTACATCGCCCATCCCGAGAACCACGGCACCCTGATGTTCTGGCGTCTGCTGAACGTGGAGCTGTGGATGCGCACCTTCTTCGACGACGCCGACGGCGCCGGCCGTGCGCTCGGCGGCTCTGCCGAGACCGGTGCCGCACCCGCCGTCACGCCGGCAGCGGCCGCCGAGGCCCCGGTGGAGGAGGACGAGGAGCCCAAGAGCGACTACGCCCCCAACCCGGACAAGCAGCTCGACCTCACCTCGGAGGCCGACGGCCACGACTGGCGCCGCTTCCCGCTGCAGACCTCCCTGGTCGCGCGCGGGGACGACATCGAGGCCCTGGTGCGCGGGCACGTGGAGCGCTTCGCGGCCGGGCTCCCGGCCGACGCCGTCCCGGCCGGGGCGCCCTGGTACTTCGTGATCAGCGAGAAGATCGTCGCGATCGCGCAGGGCCGCTCCTGGTTCACCTGGGAGGTGCGCCCGCGCCGCGCGGCGAAGGTGCTCAGCCGTTTCGTGAGCCGCACCCCGGCCGGCATCGGCCTGGGGGACCCCACCACGATGGAGCTCGCGATCCGCGAGGTGGGCCTGCCGCGCGTGCTCGCCGCCTCCGCCGCGGGCGCCGCCGGCAAACTGGTGCGCCGCAAGGGCCTGTTCTACGAGGTGGTCGGGGCGAACGTGCGCGCCATCGACGGCCCCACCCCGTACTCCGCCTTCCCCTCCAACGTCTCCGCGAAGCTGCCGCCGAAGGATCCGGACGCGGTCTCCGCTCGGATCTCCGCGGCGATCCGCGGCGCGGACATCCCCGCGGCGCTGCGCGACAGCTTCGTGGGCACCGTGGTGATGGACGCCAACGACATCGGCCGCAACGTGCTGGGCTCGGACGTGCCCACCCCGGCCACGCACCTCGAGGCCACCTTCGCCGACAACCCCCTCGGCCAGGGCCGCCAGCGCACCCCGCTGGCGATCCTCGTCGATCTCGGCATCGCGTCAACCCGCTGAGCGCGGCCCGGTCTGGATTAGGCTCCGACCATCAGCACCTTTCGGAGGACACCATGACCAGCACCGACCCGCGCATCGCGCGGCCGTTCGGCGCGGTGGGGACCGCGATGGTCACCCCGCTCACCGAGGACGGCCACGGCGTGGACCTCGACGCCGCCCAGCACCTCGCCGCCCACCTGGTGGAGCACGGCCACGACATGATCGTGGTCTCCGGCACCACCGGCGAGGCGCCCACCCTCACCGACGTCGAGAAGCATGACCTCGCCCGCGCCGTGCGGGAGGCCATCGGGCCCTCGATCACCCTGGTCGCGGGCGTGGGCACGTACGACACCGCCCATTCCATCGACCTCGCCCGCGAGCACGAGAAGCTCGGCGTGGACGGCCTGCTGGTGGTCACCCCGTACTACTCCAAGCCCAGCCAGGCGGGGATCATCGCGCACATCACCGAGATCGCCGATTCCACCCCGCTGCCGGTGATGCTCTACGACATCCCGGGCCGCACCGGGATCCCGCTGACCTACGAGACCCTCTTGCGCCTGGCCGAGAACCCGCGCATCGTCGCGGTGAAGGACGCCAAGGGCGACCTGCACCAGGCCTCCCGCGTCATGGAGAACACCGATCTCGTCTACTACTGCGGCGAGGACGCGCTGAACCTGCCCTGGCTCACGATCGGCGCCGCGGGCATGGTCTCCGTGGTCAGCCAGGTCGCGGGCGACCTCGAGAAGGCGATGGTCGACGCGGTGGACCGCTTCGACCTGGAGGCGGCGCGCGCCGCGCACCACCGCCTGGTGCCGGTGGTCGAGGCGATCATGGGGCACATGCCTGGGGCCGTCGCCGCGAAGACCGCCCTGCACCTGCAGGGCGTGCTGCCCAACGCCGTCATGCGCGGGCCCCACGTGGGAGCGGACACCGACCAGCTGCGCATGCTCCAGTCCGCCCTGGAAGCCGCCGACCTGCTCTGAAACCGGAGGATCCGATGTCCACCCCCTTCTCCGAGCGCCTCGCCGCCCCGCCGCCGCAGCCGGAGGGCGCGCTGCGGATCATCCCGCTCGGCGGCCTGGGGGACGTGGGCCGGAACATGACCGTGATGGAGTTCGGCGGGCGACTGCTGGTCATCGACTGCGGTGTGCTGTTCCCCGAGGACTCCCAGCCCGGCGTGGACCTGATCCTGCCGGACTTCGGCGTGCTCGAGGACCGGCTCGAGGACGTGGAGGCCATCGTGCTCACCCACGGCCACGAGGACCACATCGGCGCGGTGCCCTACCTGCTGCGCCGCCGCCCCGACATCCCCCTGGTGGGCAGCCGGCTCACCCTCGCCTTCCTCGAGGCGAAGCTGCGCGAGCACCGCATCCGCCCCACCACGCGCGTGGTGGAGGAGGGGCAGGGCGCCGCCCTGGGCCCCTTCGACTGCGAGTTCGTGGCCGTGAACCACTCGATCCCGGACGCTCTCGCGGTGCACGTGCGCACCCCGGCCGGGACGGTGCTGCACACCGGCGACTTCAAGATGGACCAGCTGCCGCTGGACGGCCGGATCACGGATCTGCGCGCCTTCGCCCGCCTCGGCGAGGCCGGAGTGGACCTGTTCATGACCGACTCCACCAACGCCGAGGTGCCCGGCTTCACCGTGGGCGAGCGGGAGATCGGCCCCACCCTGGACGGACTGTTCGCCCGGGCCCGGCAGAAGATCGTGGTCGCCTCGTTCTCCAGCCACGTGCACCGGGTGCAGCAGGTGCTCAACGCCGCGGCGGCCCACGGCCGCAAGGTCGCCTTCGTGGGCCGGTCGATGGTGCGCAACATGTCGATCGCCGCCGATCTGGGCTTCCTCGACGTCCCGCCGGACACCCTCGTCGACGTCAAGCGCATCGGTGACCTGCCCGACGAGCAGGTGGTGCTGATGTGCACCGGCAGCCAGGGCGAGCCGATGGCGGCCCTGGGCCGGATCGCGAACCGCGACCACCGCGTCAGCGTGGGCCCGGGGGACGTGGTGGTGCTCGCCTCCTCGCTCATCCCCGGCAACGAGAACGCCGTGTTCCGCGTGGTCAACGGCCTGATGGCGCTGGGCGCCGAGGTGGTCCACAAGGGCAGCGCGATGGTGCACACCTCCGGCCACGCCAGCGCGGGGGAGCTGCTGTACTGCTACAACATCGTGCGGCCGCGGAACGTGATGCCGATCCACGGCGAAGTGCGCCATCTCCTCGCCAACGGCAGGATCGCCGAGGCCACGGGCGTCCCGCGGGAGCGGATCGTGCTGGCCCGGGACGGCCACGTGATCGACCTCCAGGACGGCATCGCCCGCACCGTCGGCGAGGTGCCCAACGGCTACGTGTACGTGGACGGCTCCAGCGTGGGCGAGATCTCCGAGGCGGATCTCAAGGACCGCCGCATCCTGGGCGACGAGGGCTTCATCTCGCTGTTCGCCGTGGTCAACTCCGAGACGGGCGCGCTCATCGCCGGTCCGGAGATCCACGCCCGCGGCGTGGCGGAGGACGACGCGGTGTTCGAGCGGATCCGGCCCGAGATCGTCAAGGCCCTCGAGCAGGCGGTGGCGGACCAGGTCGAGCGGCGCGACACCTACCAGCTCCAGCAGGTCATGCGCCGGGTGGTGGGGCGCTACGTGGGGCAGCGGCTGCGGCGCCGACCGATGATCATCCCGGTGGTCGTCGAGTCCTGAACCGCTCCGGCGTGACCGGGCCGGGGACCGGCCTCCCGGGCGTGCGGCGGGGCGGACGGTAGGATCGGTCCCATGGCGACACGTACGTCTTCCCCCGCACGTGCGTCGAAAGGCTCCTCCCGGACCGCCGCGGCCGGCACCTCCCGCACCCGCGCCTCCGGGGCGAACGACCCCTCGACGCTCCCTCTGCCGGTGCGCGCAGCGCGCTCCGGCTATCTGGCGATCGCCCGGATGGCCGGCGGCCTGGTCCGCTCGATCGGGGTCCAGCGCTGGGAGGTCGCCCCCGAGCAGCGGCGCGACGGCTACGCCCTGTTCCTGCTCATGATCGCCGTCCTGGTGGCGGTGGTGGAGTGGTGGCAGTCCACCGGCCCGGTGCTCGGGGCCGTCCACACCGTGGTGGCCGGCACCTTCGGCGTCTCCTCGATGGTGATCCCGCTGCTCGCCGCGGGCTGGTCGCTGCGCATGTTCCGCCGGCCCGATCAGGTCCGCGCCAACACGCGGATCGCGATCGGCATCGGCATCCTGCTCACCGCGCTCTCCGCGATCGCCGCGGTCTCCGCGCGCCTGCCCGCCCCGTCCGACGGAATCGACGCGCTGGCGCGCGGCGGCGGCGTGCTCGGCTACCTCGCCGCGGCGCCGCTGGAGGCGCTGGTGCCCCCGGTCGCCGTGGTCGTGGTGCACTCCGTGCTGATCGCCTTCGGCGTGCTGGTGCTCACCGCCACGCCGGTGGAGTCCATCCCCTCGCGCCTGCACGGCGTGTACGAGGTGATGGTGGGCCGCAGCGAGGAGGAGGACGAGGAGCGCATCGCCTTCGGCCTTCGCCCGCGCCGCGTGGACCCGGCCGTGCACGAGCAGGCCACCGCCGCGCAGAGCGCCCCCCGCTCGCGCCGCCGCAGCAAGAAGGAGAAGGCGGAGGCGGAGGCCTCCGAGCGCGATCACGAGAGCTTCGGCTACGTGGGGGACGAGGCCTTCGAGCAGGGCGTCGCCGAGGAGGAGGCCCGCGGCGGTGGAAAGCGCCGCAGTCGCCGCTCCGGCGCGCGCCGCGGCGCCCCGTCGGACTCCACCGAGGTGTTCGACGTCGTCGAGGACGAGAACCAGCGCGCCAAGACCTTCCCCGGCAAGGACGCGGAGAAGCCCGCCGGTCGCGCCGCCGCACCGACGCCCACGGCGCCGTTGCCCGCCGCCGCCCGGGGCGCCTCCGCGAAGGCCTCCGCGGCGGCCGCCGCGGAGGAGAAGCCCGATCTGGTGCCGCCCCCGATGGGGGACCTGCCGCGCGCCGGCGAGCAGCTCGAGCTGGCCGGGGACGTCGTCTACACCCTGCCGGAGTCGACCTACCTCGCCGAGGGCCCGCCCCACAAGACCCGCTCCGAGGCCAACGACCAGGTGGTCGCCGCCCTCACCGAGACCTTCGCGCAGTTCAAGGTCGACGCCGAGGTGGTGGGCTTCTCGCGCGGCCCCACGGTGACCCGCTACGAGGTGGAGCTCGCGCCCGGCACCAAGGTCGAGAAGGTCACAGCGCTGGACAAGAACATCTCCTACGCGGTCGCCAGCGCGGACGTGCGCATCCTCTCGCCGATCCCCGGCAAGAAGGCGATCGGCATCGAGATCCCCAACACCGATCGCGAGACGGTGGCGCTCGGCGACGTGCTGCGCAGCTCCGTGGCCCGCCGCAACGAGCACCCGCTGGTGATGGGCGTGGGCAAGGACGTCGAGGGCGGCTACGTGGTCGCGAACCTCGCGAAGATGCCGCACATGCTGGTCGCCGGCGCCACCGGCGCGGGCAAGTCCAGCTTCGTCAACTCGATGATCACCTCGATCCTGATGCGCGCCACCCCGGAGGAGGTGCGCATGGTGCTGGTGGACCCCAAGCGGGTGGAGCTCACCATCTACGAGGGGATCCCGCACCTGATCACCCCGATCATCACCAACCCCAAGAAGGCCGCGGAGGCACTGGAGTGGGTGGTCAAGGAGATGGACTCCCGCTACGACGACCTCGCCGCCTTCGGCTTCAAGCACATCGACGACTTCAACAAGGCCGTCCGCGCCGGGGACGTGCAGGTGCCGCCCGGCAGCGAGCGCCGCCTCGCCCCGTACCCGTACCTGCTGGTGGTGGTCGACGAGCTCGCGGACCTCATGATGGTGGCCCCGCGGGACGTCGAGGCCTCGATCCAGCGCATCACGCAGCTGGCGCGTGCGGCCGGAATCCACCTGATCCTCGCCACGCAGCGGCCCTCGGTGGACGTCGTCACCGGCATCATCAAGGCCAATGTGCCCAGCCGCCTCGCCTTCTCCACCTCCTCCCTGCAGGACTCCCGCGTGATCCTGGACGCGGTGGGCGCCGAGAAGCTGATCGGCCAGGGCGACGCGCTGTTCCACCCGATGGGCAAGGCCAAGCCGATGCGCGTCCAGGGCGCATGGGTGGGCGAGTCGGAGATCCACAAGGTCGTCGACCACGTCAAGGGGCAGATGAAGCCCGACTACCGCGAGGACGTCGCCGTGGTCGCCGCGAAGAAGCAGATCGACGACGACATCGGCGACGACCTCGACGTGCTCCTGCAGGCCGCGGAGCTGGTGGTGACCACCCAGTTCGGCTCCACCTCGATGCTCCAGCGCAAGCTGCGCGTGGGCTTCGCCAAGGCCGGGCGGCTGATGGACCTGCTGGAGTCGCGCGAGATCGTGGGCCCCTCGGAGGGGTCCAAGGCACGCGACGTGCTCGTGCACCCCGACGACCTCGGCACGGCCCTGGCCCGCCTCCGCGGCGAGGAGGTCGCGGACGAGGGCGAGGACGCGCCCTACGGGGCGGACGACGCCGTCGAGCTGGAGCCCGGCACCGCGGAGGACGCCGCCGCCCACGACCGCTACGGGGAGGACCCGCTGGCGCAGGACGACGCCGAGCCCGACGTCGACTACCACGACGACGACTCCGGCGCCGAGAGCGAGGACGCCTGGAGCCTCACCGGGCGCTGAGCGTTCCGGACCCCACCATCCACCCCGCAGCTCAGGAGCCCTCGATGACCGCCCCCCGCACCCCGGAGGTCCCCCTCTGGAACATCGCCAACATCCTCACCATGGTGCGCTGCGCCATGGTGCCCCTGCTGGTGGTGCTCGCCGTGCTGTACCCCGACTCCGTCGGCGGGCGCCTGCTGGTCGCGGCAATGTTCGTGCTGGCGATGATCACGGACTTCCTCGACGGGCACCTCGCCCGCAGCCGGAACCTCATCACCGACTTCGGCAAGATCGTCGATCCCATCGCGGACAAGGCGATGACCGGCGCCGCGCTGATCATGCTCTCGGTGTGGGAGTACGTGCCGTGGTGGATGACCGTCCTCATCCTGGTGCGCGAGTTCGGGATCACCGTCATGCGCTTCACGATCCTGAAGTACGGGGCGCTGCCGGCGAACATGGCGGGCAAGGCCAAGACCATGGTCCAGACCATCGCGATCACCTTCTGCCTGATCCCCTTCGAGCTCTGGTGGGAGCCGGCGCGCTGGATTGGGCTGGCGCTGGTGCTGCTGGCCGTGGTGCTCACGGTGTGGTCCGGCCTGGTGAACCTGAAGGACGGCCTGCGGCTGCGACGTGAGGCCCTCACCGGGAGCTCGAGCGCGTCGTGAGCCTGGCCGTCGATCCCGCGGAGGCGGTGATCGCGGCGGCGCGCGAACGCGGAGCGATGCTCGCCACCGCCGAGTCGCTCACCGCCGGTGCCCTGGTGGCGCGCCTGGTGGACGTGCCCGGGGCGAGCGCCGTGGTCGCCGGGGGAGCGGCCTGCTACTCCTATGAGGCGAAGACGCGTGTGCTGGGCGTCGAGGCGGAGGAGCTCGCGCGCACGGGGGCGGTGACCGCCTCTGTCGCCGCGGCGATGGCCCAGGGGGCGCTGTCCCTCTACCGCGCGGATCTCTCCGTCTCCACCACCGGGGTGGCCGGGCCGGGGCCCGACGAGCGCGGGGTCCCCGAGGGCACTGTGCATCTCGGGCTGGCGCGCCCGGGCGCGCCCACCCTCACCCGTGAGCTCCGTCTCAGCGGAGGGAGGGCACGGATCCGCGCCCTCAGCGTCGAGGCGGCGCTGGCTCTGCTCGTCGAGGCGCTCACGGACTGACCGCGCCCCCAGCTCAGCGCGTCGGGGCCGGGCCGGGAGCGGAGCCGTCCCGTTCTCCACACTGTCCAGGCACCCCTCGGGGAGGGCCACTACACTTTGGGGAACATTCTCGCGGTGTCCTGCGTTGAGCTGGTCGTGATGACGACGATCCACCCCTCCACCGCACCGCACCATGTGTTCGTCCCGAGTCAGAGGAAGGGGGGCAGGTCCATGATCCTGTTCCGCCAGGAGCTGGGCGACGTGCTCCGCGATGCGCGCCGCTCCCAGGGCCGGACCCTGCGACAGGTGTCCTCCGATGCTCGCGTGTCGCTGGGCTACCTCAGCGAGATCGAGCGCGGCCAGAAGGAGGCCTCCAGCGAGCTCCTCCTCTCGGTGACCGATGCCCTCGGGCTCCCGCTCTCCTTCGTGCTGCGCGAGGTCTCCGACCGGATCGCGATCGCCGAGCAGGTCACCATCCCGGACACGGTCCCCGAGGGCCTCGCCGACGACGCCGCGCCGCTCGTCGGCGCCCGCTGAGGTGCGCCGCAGCGAGTTCGCGGAGCTGGCCGACCACGTGTTCGGCCCCGTGCTCGCCCGCACGTACACGCACGACCTCGTGCTCGAGGAGATCGGCGGCGTCACCGCCGTCGAGGCCCTCGAGCGCGGGGTCGCCGTGCGTGCGGTGTGGAGCGCCCTGTGCGACGCGATGGACGTCCCGGAGTCCGCGCGCTGGGAGGTGCGGGACCCGCAGCGACGGCGCTGAGCCGCCCGCCCGGAGCGCGCATGCCTGCGGCGGCGGTGCTCCTGCGCGACGGGGACTGCGCACGTCCGGCGTCCCTGCCCGGCGGGGACCGCGCGCGACCGGCACGCCGGCGCGGCGGGGACCGCGCGAGACCGGGGCCGCATGAGACCGCGGTCGCGACACGCCCGCAGCAGTCGCGTGTTCGAACGTCTGTTCGGTAGTGTGTGCTCCGACGGTCCCTCCGGCACCCCTCACGCACCGACTGCCCCTCCCCGATGCTCCGCCCTCCACAGCGGAGCGGGGGCGGCGGCGAGTGTCGGGGCCGGCGCCTAGTGTGGCCGCAACGGTCACCGCGCCGGGACGCCCGGCTCTCAGGAAGGAACACGCAGATGGCTGCTTCGAAGTCCGCACCCAAGTCCGCCTCCAAGGATCGCGGCTCCTCGCTCGACAACGCGCTCGCCCAGATCGACCGCCAGTTCGGCAAGGGCTCGATCATGCGACTGGGCGACGACACCCGCCCGCCGGTCGAGGTGATCCCCACCGGTTCGGTCGCGCTGGACGCCGCCCTCGGCATCGGAGGCCTGCCCCGCGGCCGCATCGTGGAGGTCTACGGCCCGGAGTCCTCGGGCAAGACCACCGTGGCCCTGCACGCCGTCGCCAACGCGCAGCGCAACGGCGGCATCGCGGCGTTCATCGACGCCGAGCACGCCCTGGACCCGGAGTATGCGAAGAAGCTCGGCGTGGACACCGACGCCCTGCTGGTCTCGCAGCCGGACACCGGCGAGCAGGCGCTGGAGATCACCGACATGCTGATCCGCTCCGGTGCGCTGGACATCGTGGTGGTCGACTCCGTGGCCGCCCTCGTGCCCAAGGCCGAGATCGAGGGCGAGATGGGCGACTCCCACGTGGGCCTGCAGGCACGCCTGATGTCCCAGGCGCTGCGCAAGCTCACCGGTGCGCTCTCCTCCTCCGGCACCACCGCGATCTTCATCAACCAGCTGCGCGAGAAGATCGGCGTGTTCTTCGGCAGCCCGGAGACCACCACCGGCGGCAAGGCGCTGAAGTTCTACGCCTCGGTGCGGATGGACATCCGCCGGATCGAGACCCTGAAGTCCGGCGCGGACTCCGTGGGCAACCGCACCCGCGTCAAGGTGGTGAAGAACAAGATGGCCCCGCCCTTCAAGCAGGCCGAGTTCGACATCCTCTACGGCGAGGGCATCTCCCGCGAGGGCGGTCTGCTCGATCTCGGCGTGGAGCACGGCGTGGTCCGCAAGTCCGGTGCCTGGTTCACCTACGAGGGCGACCAGCTCGGTCAGGGCAAGGAGAACTCCCGCCAGTTCCTCAAGGACAACCCGGATCTCGCGGCCGAGATCGAGGAGAAGATCCTGCGCACCCTCGGCGTCGGAAAGTACGCGACGGAGCAGGCCGCCCCGGAGGCGGAGGCTCCGCTGGGTGAGGACGAGTTCCTCGACGAGGACGTCCCGGTCACGATCTGACCCGCGGCATGACCTCACCCCGCCACGCCGACGACGGTGCGCTGCGCGAGCACCTCGCGCAGCGCACCCGTCAGATCCTCGAGGCGCCGCGCCCCGCCCCGGACCCCGAGGGGGCCGCCCGGGAGAAGGCCGTGGTGCACGAGTGCCGCTACCTGATGCGCCTGCTCGCCTCCCGTCGTCGGTCCGCCGGGGAGATGCGTGAGCGCCTGGAGCGGCGCGAGGTCCCCGCTGACGTTGCCCACGAGGCCATGGCCCGGATCGACAGGGCTGGCCTGGTCGATGACGCTGGCTTCGCGCGGGACTGGGTGGCCCAGCGCCGTGCGCTCAGAGCGCTCGGCGACGAGGCGCTGCGCCGTGAGCTGGCGGCGAAGCACGTCGCCGCCCCGCTGATCGACGCCGCGCTCCGCGAGGGCGAGGACGACGAGGAGCAGCGCTGCCGGGAGCTCATCCGCTCGCGGCTCGGCGCCCGGGACCTCGAGCAGCTGCGGCAGGAGCGGGACGGCGCGCATCGCCGTCGCCTCTCCCGCCGGCTGGACGCCCTGCTCACCCGCAAGGGGTATCCCGGGGACCTCGCCGTGCGCGTCATCGCCGGCGAGCTGCGCGCCGCCGCGGAGGAGGGCACTGCCGCCTGACCGGGCACGCCGGAGCGCCGTTCGGCCCGCGGCCGTGATGCGCGCCATCGTCGATTCCGTCCACTGGGGCGCGCCCGCCCGGCGCCGCGCCGTACCCTGGAGGCACTATGTCGCTCAGCCCGCTCGCCCCGCAGACGACTCCGGACCACCGCACGGCCGGCGCGTCGTCCCAGCCCCGCGGCACCTACCAGGTGCGCACCTTCGGCTGCCAGATGAATGTCCACGACTCCGAGCGCCTCACCGGCATGCTGGAGGACTCCGGCTACGTCCCGGCGCCGGGAGACGCCGACGCCCGCAAGGGCGAGGTGGACGTGATCGTGTTCAACACTTGCGCGGTGCGGGAGAACGCCGCGAACAAGCTCTACGGCACGCTCGGCTCCCTGCGCCCGGGCAAGGACGCCAACCCCGGGATGCAGATCGCCGTGGGCGGGTGCCTGGCGCAGAAGGACCGCGACACGATCGTGGAGCGCGCCCCCTGGGTGGACGTCGTCTTCGGCACCCACAACCTCGGGTCGCTGCCGGTGCTGCTGGACCGCTCCCGGCACAACGCCGAGGCGCAGGTGGAGATCCTCGAGTCTCTCGAGGTGTTCCCCTCCACCCTGCCCACCCGTCGGGAGAGCGCCTACGCGGCCTGGGTCTCCATCTCCGTGGGCTGCAACAACACCTGCACCTTCTGCATCGTGCCCTCGCTGCGCGGCAAGGAGAAGGACCGCCGCCCCGGCGACGTCCTCGCCGAGGTGCGGGACGTGGTGGACTCCGGCGCCATCGAGGTGACGCTGCTGGGACAGAACGTGAACTCCTACGGCGTCGAGTTCGGCGACCGCGGCGCCTTCGCGAAGCTGCTGCGGGCCTGCGGCGAGATCGACGGCCTCGAGCGCGTGCGCTTCACCTCCCCGCATCCCGCCATGTTCACCGACGACGTGATCGACGCGATGGCGGAGACCCCGAACGTGATGCCTCAGCTGCACATGCCGCTGCAGTCCGGCAGCGACGACGTGCTGCGGCGCATGAAGCGCTCCTACCGCTCGAAGAAGTTCCTGGGGATCCTCGAGAAGGTGCGGGCGCGCATCCCCGAGGCCGCGATCACCACCGACATCATCGTCGGATTCCCCGGTGAGACGGAGGAGGACTTCCAGCGCACCCTCGAGGTGGTCGAGGCCTCCCGCTTCTCCAGCGCCTTCACCTTCCAGTACTCCATCCGGCCCGGCACCCCGGCGGCCACCATGGAGGACCAGCTGCCCAAGGAGGTGGTGCAGGAGCGCTTCGAGCGGCTGATCGCGCTCCAGGACCGCATCACCCACGAGGAGAACCTTGCGCGCGAGGGGCGCACGGTGGAGATCCTGATCGCCGAGGGGGAGGGGGACCGCGATGCGGAGACCCACCGCCTCTCGGGCCGCGCCCGCGATCACCGCCTGGTGCACGTCGCACTGCCCCCGGATCTCCCGGCCGCCGAGCGTCCTCGCCCCGGGGACTTGGTGACGGCGACCGTCACCCGCGCGGCGCCCCACTACCTGATCGCCGACAGCGCCCTCGATCCGACCTCCGCAGCGACGGCCGCCGAGCGGCTCTCGGTGCGCCGCACCCGCTCCGGCGACGCCTGGGAGGCCGGGGTCCAGGGGCTGGACACGGGCGGCTCCTGCGGCACCGGCGGCAGCGCCCCGGCGGGGCCGGTCACCCTGGGGATGCCGAGCCTGCGCTCCCGCTGACGGAGGCGGGCCCGGTCGGGGGCCGAGGCCGTTCGGCCGGCGGCCGAGGGCGTCCGGTCAGCAGTCGAGGTCGTCGAGCTCGGCGCCGAGCCGCTCCTCGAGGCTGTGGAAGAAGGCGATCACGGTGCTCAGTCCGCAGGTGATCGCATTGTCGATCTGGGAGTCCAGCGCCCCGGCGCGGAAATCGGCGGCGAGCTCGCCGTACACGCCCAGCAGGCCCTCGGACTCGCGGCGCACGTACACCTTCGGCCAGATGCGGTTCATGTTCCACTCGTTGCAGAGCTTGACCATCTCGACCTTGCGGGTGACGTCCACCGAGTGGCTCCAGCGCCCCCGGGTCTGGAACACGCCGTTCTCGTCGCCGGAGACCATGAACTGGAAGCGGTAGTCGTCGAAGCGGGCGCGGAGGATCTCCGGATGCTCCCCGTCCTCGACGTAGGAGTAGCCGTGCCGGGAGAGGCTCTGCTCGACCCGCGCCAGGGACAGGGGCGCCAGCTCGTCGGCCGAGCCCGTTCCCGTGTGCACAGGGGACTCGTGCGGTGCAGTCACTTCCCACCTCGGGGTTCGCTAGAGGGGTCCGTGCGGACCCGGATCTGAGGATCGCCGATCACCATACCCCGTTCGCCCCCGGGCGTCGCCTCCCCGGTCCGTGATCCCGCCGACCCTCCTGCTCGCCCCGCCCGGAGCGCCGATAGGGTGCCGAGCATGAGCACCGAGCACGCACCGGCCGGCGATCCGCGCGCGCACACGCCGCTGGTGGCCGTCGTGGGCGCGACCGCGACCGGCAAGTCCGATCTCGCGATCGCGCTCGCCGAGCGTCTGGACGGCGAGGTGATCAACGCCGACGCCCTGCAGCTCTACCGCGGCATGGACATCGGCACCGCCAAGGTCACCGCCGAGGAGCGGCGGGGGGTGCCGCACCACCTCCTGGACGTGCTGGAGGTGACGGAGGAGGCGAGCGTCTCCGCCTACCAGAGCGCCGCGCGGCAGGCGATCGCCGCGATCCGCGCCCGGGGGAGGACCCCGATCCTGGTGGGCGGCTCGGGCCTGTACGTGCGCGCCGCGCTCGACGACATCGAGTTCCCGCCCACCGACCCCGCGGTGCGGGCACGGCTCGAGGCGCGCGCGGAGGCCGACGGGGCCCCCGCGCTGCACCGCGAGCTCTCCCGGCGCGACCCGGAGGCCGCCGCGAGCATCGGGGTGCACGACACCCGGAGGATCGTGCGCGCCCTCGAGGTGGGCGAGCTCACCGGCCGCCCCTTCGCTGCGTTCCTGCCGCGGCCGCACCATCACGATCCCCTCACCGTGCAGCTGGGCCTGCAGCGGGAGCGGGCCGCCCTGCACGAGCGCGTCGCGCTGCGCGTGCACCGGATGGTGGAGCAGGGATTCCTCGACGAGATCCGGGCGCTGCGCGGGAAGGGCCTGGACAGGGGCCGCACCGCACGCCGCGCGATCGGCTACGAGCAGGGGCTGGCGGTGCTCGACGGCGCCCTGAGCTGCGCGGAGGCGATCGAGTCCACGATCGTCGGCACCCGGCGCCTGGTGCGCAAGCAGGACACCTGGTTCCGCCGCGACCAGCGCGTGACCTGGTTCGACGCGGCCGGCGGCGAGGACCTCGCGGACCGGGCGACGGCGCACGTGGCACGGGCCGCACGGGCGACGGCGCGTCCCGCGCCGTAGGCTCTCACCATGACCGCGCGCATCGACTTCACCAAGGGCCACGGCACCGAGAACGACTTCGTGCTGCTGGACGACCCCGACGGCCGACGGGACCTCGACGCCGCGGCCGTGCGGGCGCTCGCCGACCGCCGCGCCGGCATCGGCGGCGACGGCGTGATCCGCGCCGTGCGCAGCCGCGCCGCCGGGATCGAGATCCTCACGGACGCGCCGGAATGGTTCATGGACTACCGCAACGCCGACGGCTCGATCGCGGAGATGTGCGGGAACGGCGTGCGCGTGTTCGCCGCCCATCTGCGCCGCGCCGGGCACGTGGACACCGACCGCTTCGCGATCCTCACCCGCGCCGGCGTGCGCACCGTCGAGATCCTCGGCGGCGCGACGAGTCCCGGCGCCGCCTGGACCGTGCGGGTGGGGATGGGCGTCCCCGCCGTCGCACCGGCGGCGCGCAGCGTCGAGGTCGCCGGGCAGCGCCTGGAGGGGACCGACGTGGACATGGGCAATCCGCACACCGTCGCCTTCCTCCCCGAGGACGTGGTGCTCGAGGAGCTCGACCTCGCCCACCGGCCCGCGCTCGACCCGGAGCCCGCCGCCGGGGCGAACATCGAACTGGTGCGGGTGCTCGGCCCGCGGCACGTGCGCATGCGGGTGCACGAACGGGGCGTGGGGGAGACCCGCTCCTGCGGCACCGGGGTCGCGGCCGTCGCGGTCGCCGCCGCCCTGCGCGCCGGCGACACCTCGGGTGAGCCCTGGACCGTCGACGTCCCGGGCGGTCGCCTCCAGGTGGGCTGGACCGGCACCGGCGAGGTCACCCTCGCCGGCCCCGCGGTGCTGGTCGCGGACGGCACCACCCTGGTCTGATCGCGGGCGGCGACCCGGCCGGCCTGAGGAGCGGCCCTCAGGAGGCCGGGCCCACCACCAGCACCCGGAATCCCTTCGCGCTGGCCGCCTTCGCGACCGTGCGGGCGGGGAACGTCTCGCCCAGGTGCCGCGCCAGCGGATCGGCGCCCAGGTTCCGGCCCACCACCAACGCCGCGGTGCCCTGCGGGGCCAGGCGGGTGATCCACTCCTCCAGCAGCGCGTGCAGCGCCGGCTTCCCGATCCGGATGGGCGGGTTCGACCACAGCACGTCCGGGACGAGCCCGTCGGACACCTCCTCCGGTGCCACCACGCGCACGTTCCCCAGCCCGGCGCGCCGGGCGTTCTCCGACGTCAGCTCCCGGGCGCGCTCGCTGACGTCCACCGCCCACACCTCGGCATCGGGATGGTGGAGCGCCGCGGTGAGCGCGATCGGCCCCCAGCCGCATCCCAGATCCACGATCGTGGCGCCGGGCGGAGGCGCGGGCACCTCGTCGAGCCGGTCCAGCAGCACCGCGGTGGCCTTGTCGAGGCCGCGCCCGCTGAACACGGACGCGCTCGAGACGAGGTCGAGATCCCGCCCCGCCAGTCGCACGCGCAAGGGGAACCGACGGTCGTCCGTCGCGGGGGAGGGGGTGAAGTAGTGCTCGTCCACCCGAGCAGGATACGGAGGACGAGGCTTCGAGGGGGCGCCGAACGGCCCCGGCGGGGCGCCGCGGCGTGATCCCCGCTCCGCCCAGCGCAAAATCCCTCGACCCCCGCGGGCGGACGTGGGATTCTGGATCCCTCGACATCCCCGACCCGAGGAGCTCCCCGATCGTGCCCATCGCCTTCCATCCCGACCCCGCCTCCGACGCCGACGTCGACGGGACCGCTCCGGGAGGGAACGAGGCCGCGGAGCATCCGGAGATGACCGGAGGCGCTCCCGCCCCCGACCCCCTGACGCAGCGGATCCTCGACCGCGCCGATGCCTCCGTCTCCCGTGTCACCTACGACTCCGAGACCGACGGCGACCAGTACGACCTCGCGGACCGCCAGGCGCTGCGCCGTGTCGCAGGCCTGTCCACCGAGCTCGAGGACGTCACCGAGGTCGAGTACCGCAAGCTCCGCCTGGAGCGGGTGGTGCTGGCCGGCGTGTACACCTCCGGCAACGCCGACGAGGCGGAGACCAGCCTGCGCGAGCTGGCCGCGCTCGCCGAGACCGCCGGCTCGGAGGTGCTCGACGGCGTCCTGCAGCGCCGCGCCCATCCGGACCCGGCCACCTTCCTGGGCAAGGGCAAGGCCGCCGAGCTGGCGGACCTCGTCGCCGCGAACGGCGCGGACACGGTCATCGCCGATGGCGAGCTCGCCCCCGGACAGCGCCGCGCCCTCGAGGACGTGGTGAAGGTGAAGGTGATCGACCGCACCGCGCTGATCCTCGACATCTTCGCCCAGCACGCCAAGTCCCGCGAGGGCAAGGCGCAGGTGGAGCTCGCCCAGCTCGAGTACCTGATGCCGCGACTGCGCGGCTGGGGCGAGTCGATGTCCCGCCAGGCCGGCGGCCAGGTGGGCGGCGCCGGCGCCGGCATGGGCTCGCGCGGTCCGGGCGAGACGAAGATCGAGCTGGACCGTCGGCGCATCCGCGACCGGATGGCGAAGCTGCGCCGCGAGATCCGTGCGATGGCCCCGGGACGCGCCGCCCAGCGCGCGGAGCGCACCCGGCACCAGGTCCCGGCGGTCGCGATCGCCGGCTACACCAACGCCGGGAAGTCCTCGTTGCTGAACCGGCTCACCGGTGCCGGCGTGCTGGTGGAGAACGCCCTGTTCGCAACTCTCGACCCGACCGTGCGCCGCGCGCAGACGCCCGACGGGCGCGAGTTCACCTACGCGGACACCGTCGGCTTCGTGCGCCACCTGCCCACCCAGCTGGTGGAGGCGTTCCGCTCCACCCTCGAGGAGGTGGGCGACTCCCATCTGCTGCTGCACGTGGTGGACGCCTCCCATCCCGACCCCGAGGGGCAGATCACCGCGGTGCGCACGGTGCTCGGCGAGATCGAGGGCTTCGACGTGCCCGAGATCGTGGTGCTGAACAAGACGGACATCGCCGAGCCGGAGACCATCGCCCGGCTGCGCAGCCAGGTCGCCGACTGCGTGGTGGTCTCCGCCCGCACGGGCGCGGGGATCGAGGAGCTGCGGGAGCTGATCGCGCAGCGTCTGCCCCGGCCCGCCGTCGAGGTGGACCTGGTGGTGCCCTACACCCGCGGCGACCTCATCTCCCGGGTGCACAGCACCGGCGAGGTGATCTCCGAGGAGCATCTGATGGAGGGCACCCGGCTGCACGCGCACGTGGACGAGGCGCTCGCCGCCGAGCTCCACGGCGCGGCCTGAGCGGCCGGAGACACAGCGCACGGTCCGGTCCGGCCACGCCTGGGACGTCCGGCGCGGGGGCGCCGATACGCTGATCCGATGACCTCCGCACCTGAGCATCCCGTCGCGCCGGCGGTGGCCGACGTCCCCCTGTCGGGCCTCATGGATGCCGCCGTCGCGGCGGTCGGGGGATCGCCCCGGCCGGGCCAGCAGGCGATGGCCGAGGCGGTGGACACGGCGATGTCCGGGGGGCGGCACCTCCTGGTCCAGGCGGGCACCGGCACGGGCAAGTCCCTGGCCTATCTCGTCCCGGCGCTGCGCCATGCCCTGGTCACCGGCCGCCCCGTCGTCGTCTCCACCGCGACGATCGCGCTGCAGTCCCAGATCGTGCGCAAGGACCTCCCGCGCCTGGCGGAGGCCCTCGCCCCGCACCTGCCGCGCACCCCCACCTTCGCGCTGCTCAAGGGGCGGGCGAACTACCTGTGCAAGCACAAGATCGCCGGCGGCTATCCGGTCGACATCGAGCCCGGGGCGCTGTTCGCCCAGGCCTCCGCGGATCCCTCGAGCGACGGCGGGGAGAGGCTCGGCGCACAGGTCAAGCGCCTGCGGGAGTGGGCGGAGGAGACCGACACCGGCGATCGCGACTCGCTCGAGGACGCGGTCTCGGACCGGGCCTGGCGACAGGTCTCCGTCACCGGGTCCCAGTGCATCGGCTCCTCCTGCCCGATGGTGCAGGACTGCTTCGCCGAGCGCAGCCGCGAGGTGGCCCGGGAGGTCGACGTGGTGGTCACCAACCATGCGCTGCTCGCGATCGACGCCTTCGACAACCACGGCATCATCCCCGAGCACGACGTGGTCGTCTTCGACGAGGCCCACGATCTCACCGCGCGCGTCACCAGCGCCGTCACCGATGTGCTCAGCCCCGGCATGCTGCGCGCCACGGTGCGGGAGCTGCGCGGCCTGGGCGTCGCGGCGACGGCGCTGGAGGACGCGGGGGAGGAGCTGCGCGAAGCGCTCGAGCTCGCCCCCGACGGGAGGGTGCTCGGCGATCTCCCGGAGCGGCTCGCGGATGCCGTCGGCCACCTCCGGGTCGAGGCGCGCACCGCCCACTCCGACGCGAAGGACGCCGGCGACGAGTCCTCCGCCGGGGCGCGCAAGACGGTGCGCGCGAACCTCCAGGAGGTCATCGACGTCTGCGAGCGGCTGACGGACCCGGGGGAAGACGATGTCGTCTCCGTCTCCCGCGGCCAGGCCACGGGACGGGCGACGCTGCAGGTCGCCCCGCTGAGCGTGGCCGGGGCGATGCGCGGTGCGATCCTCGAGGACCGCACCGCCGTGCTCACCTCGGCCACCCTCGCCCTCGGCGGGCGCTTCGAGCCGGCCGCCGGCGAGGTGGGCCTCGCCCGGGCCGGGCGCATCGCCGAGGACGAGATCCCGCGCCGCGAGGACTCCGGTGCCTGGGCGGGGATCGACGTGGGCAGCCCCTTCGACTACCGCCGCCAGGGCATCCTCTACACCGCACGCCACCTGCCCCCGCCCGGCCGGGAGGGTCCCGCACCGGCGATGCTGGACCACCTCACCGAGCTCGTGGAGGCCTCCCGCGGCGGCGCGCTGTGCCTGTTCTCCTCCCGCCGCGGCGCGGAGCTCGCGGCCGAGCACGTCCGGGCACGGCTGGACATGACCATCGCGGTGCAGGGCGAGGACTCGATGGCGAACCTGGTGCGCACCTTCCGCGAGGAGGAGGACGCGAGCCTGTTCGGCACCCTCACCCTCTGGCAGGGCGTCGACGTCGCAGGGCGGTCCCTGCGCCTGGTCACCATCGACCGGATCCCGTTCCCGCGGCCGGACGACCCGCTGATGTCCGCCCGCCAGGAGCGGATCGCCGAGCACGGCGGCAACGGCTTCATGGGGGTCGCCGCCCAGCACGCCGCGCTGCTGCTGGCCCAGGGGGCGGGGCGCCTGATCCGCACCGAGTCCGATCGCGGGATGGTCGCGGTGCTGGACCCGCGCCTGGCCACGGCACGCTACGGCGGCTTCCTGCGCGAGGCGATGCCGCCGCTGTGGCCCACCGCGGATCCCGCGGTGGCGCTCGGCGCGCTGCGGAGGCTCGCCGAGAGCTGAGAGGGCGGAGCCCGCGCGCTCAGACCGCCCGCAGCACCGCCACCACCTTGCCGAGGATCTCGGCATGGTCGCCCAGGATGGGGGCGAAGGCCGGGTTGTGGGGCATCAGCCAGACGTGGTCGTCGCGCTGCACGAAGGTCTTCACCGTGGCCTCGCCGTCGATCATCGCGGCGACGATCTCGCCCTTCTCCGCGGTTCTCTGCGAGCGCACCACCACCCAGTCCCCGTCGCAGATCGCCGCATCGATCATCGAGTCGCCCACCACCTGGAGCAGGAACAGGTCCCCGTCGCCCACCAGGCGCTGGGGGAGCGTGAAGACGTCCTCCACCTGCTCCTGCGCGGTGATGGGCACACCGGCCGCGATCCTGCCCACCAGGGGCACCGCCACCGAGGAGGGGGCGAGGGGGAGATCCGTCGGCTCGGGCGGGGCCGGGGCGTCGTCGGCTCCCGGCATCACCACCTCCATCGCGCGGGGCCGCTTGGGATCCCGGCGCAGGAAGCCCTTGCGCTCCAGGGACTGCAGCTGATGGGCCACCGAGGAGGAGGAGGTCAGCCCCACCGCGTCGCCGATCTCGCGCATCGTGGGCGGGTAGCCGCGCTCGGCCACGGCGTCGTTGATCGTCTCCAGGATCAGCCGCTGCCGGCGCGTGAGGCCGGAGGTGCGCTCGTCGACAGGGGCGTCACCGAGGGCCCGGGTCGGCTTGGGGGTGCTCGGCGTCATCGTGCGGCCTCCTGGCGTCGTCTGTCGGACCCGTGCGGTTCCGTTGTCCTGTCACCCAGCGTAGGGCGGCGCACAGCGGATGCCAAACATGTGTTCGAGGTTTCTGTTGCGTGTCGCCGAGAGCGCGGGGTACAGTCGCACAGACATTCGATCGAACAGGAGTTCGGATATGAGTACCGGAACCGCCGTGGTCCTGCCCCTCACGTCGCAGCGCACCCTGCGTGCGGACCGCGCTCCTCGAGCGCGCGTTCGACTCGAACCCACCCGTCGTGGGCGCCGCCTGCTGCTGGCCGTCGCCTTCGCGCTGGGCCTGCTGGTCGCCCTCGTGGCGCTGCTCGTGGTGGACCTCCCCTCCGCCCTCGCCGGCACGGAGGCCGGGCAGCCGGTCACGGTCACCGTCGAGGCCGGGGACACCCTGTGGGGCTACGCCGAGGAGTACGCGCCGGAGGGCATGAGCCCTCAGGACTTCGTCAGCGAGGTGCGCAGCGCCAACCACCTGCCCACCGGCCGCATCACCGCGGGGCAGGAGATCGTGCTGCCGGCCGCGGAGCTCCCCGCGCGCTGAGCGGAGCGTGCCGGTACCCTGAGGGGATGCACTGCCCGTTCTGCCGCCACCCCGACTCGCGCGTCGTCGACTCCCGCACCTCCGACGACGGCGCGACGATCCGCCGGCGTCGGCAGTGCCCGCACTGCTCCCGGCGCTTCTCCACCTCGGAGACGGCGTCGCTGTCGGTCCTGAAGCGCTCGGGTGTGAGCGAGCCGTTCAGCCGTGCGAAGGTGATCTCCGGGGTGCGCAAGGCCTGCCAGGGCCGACCCGTGAGCGACGACCAGCTCGCCCTGCTCGCCCAGCGCGTGGAGGAGGCGATCCGCAGCAGCGGTGTGGCGGAGATCGACGCGCACCAGGTGGGTCTGTCGATCCTGCAGCCGCTGCAGGAGCTGGACCTCGTGGCCTACCTGCGCTTCGCCAGCGTCTACCAGGGCTTCGACTCCCTCGAGGACTTCGAGACCGCGATCGCACGGCTCCGTGCCGAGGCGCCCGAGGGCGGCGAGCCCGCGGCGAGCCCCGTCGTCTGAGGGGCGCCCGCAGGACCGTGTGCGCGGCGCAGGCACGGCGCGGCGCCCCCGCGGAGGGATCGTCCCGGCGTGGATCCGGGGAGGACCGCCGAGGAGCCTGTGCCCACTTCGTGGATCTGGTGCGGACGGGGCCGAACCTGTGCATAAGATATCCCTCGTGCGCTCACGCAGCGCACACCAGATCGGCGGTCGTGGAGGGGAAGCCACGGCCGCCGATCGCCGTCCGGGCCCGGCGGCCGGAGCCGCTCTCAGCCCGCGACGCCGCGGGGGAGCTCCCGGGCATGGACCACGCCGAGGTGCTGGGTGGGACGGGACATCGCGACGTACAGATCGCCGGCGCCGTGCGCGTCGATCAGCTCCGCCGGCTCGACGATCACCACGGCATCGAACTCGAGTCCCTTCGCGTCCTGCGCGGTCATCACGGCGATCTCGTCGTCCACCCCCGCGGAGCCCTGACCGATCGCGGGCAGCGTCTCGTCGGCGCGCAGGGCGGTGACCAGCTCCTCGAGCCGCTCCTCGGCGGCGATCACGGCCACCCGTCCCAGCCGTTCTGCATGCACGGAGGCGACGGCCGCGACGGTCCGTGCGGCGAGGTCCGTCGGCGCCGTGCGCTCGATCGACGGCTCCCGGTCGCCGTCGCGCACGGAGCTCACCTCGGTGACCGGCAGCTCGTGCGCCTGTGCCATCGCGACCGCCCGGTCCATGATGCGGCGGGGGGTGCGGTAGTTGACGGTGAGGTGTTCCACCTGCAGGCGGTCCTGGATGTAGGGGCTGAGCGCCGCGGTCCACGAGTCGGTGCCCGCGGCGGAGGAGGTCTGGGCGACGTCCCCCACCACGGTGAAGGACTTCGTGGGCGCCCGTCGCATCAGGGCGCGCCAGCTCATGGGGGAGTGCTCCTGCGCCTCGTCGACCACCACGTGGCCGTAGGTCCAGCTCCGCTCGGCCGAGGCGCGCTCGGCGAGGGTGCGGCCGTCGCGCACCTGGCTCACCTGATCGGCGAGGTCCTCGGCACGGATCATGCCCGAGGTGTCGATGTTCTCGATCACCTTGCGCGCGTACTCCACGTCGGCCCGGCGGCGATCGGCATCGTCCCGCGCCTTCGCCGCCGCCGGGGCGTCGTCCTCGCCGAGCAGCTCGGCGACCTCGTCCAGCAGCGGGATGTCCTCCACCGTCCACGGGGCGTCCTTGGGCCGCACCAGGAGGTCCACGTGCTCGGCGAGGGAGCGCGGCGCGGCGGCGCGCAGCCGGTCCGGGCGGGAGAGCAGGATCCTCAGGAACCCCTGCGGGGTGTACGGCAGCCAGGCCAGATTCAGCACACGCCGCACCTCGGGGTCGTGGCGCAGGTCGGCGAGCAGGTCCGGGCGGTCCTCGGGGATGATCGTGCTGCCCTGGGCGCGCAGTGCCTGTTCGTAGCGCTGCACCAGGCGGTCCAGTGCGGCGCGCACGAACACCGCGCGGGCGGCGTTGTGCGGCTTGTGGGAGGCGCGGGCCTCCCGGCGGGCGGCGCGCACGTCCTCGCGGGTGAGGGTCAGCGAGGTGCCGTCGATCCGCAGCGCGAGGTCCTTCTCCGGCACCCTCTGGCGCTGCTTGACGGCGCGGGCGATCAGCTCGGCCATGGCGACGTCGCCCTTGACCCGTGCCACCGCGTCCTCGTCGTGGGTGAAGGTGCGGATGCCCGGGAACAGCTCACCGGGGGTCAGCATCACCACGCCGGATTCGCCCAGGCTGGGCAGCACCCGTTCGATGTAGCGCAGGAAGCCGGTGGTGGGCGCCATGATCAGCACGCCGGTGTGCTCGAGCCGGCGGCGATGCGTGTAGAGCAGGTAGGCCGCACGGTGCAGGGCCACGGCGGTCTTGCCGGTGCCGGGGCCGCCCTGGACCACCAGCACCCCTCGGTTCTCGGAGCGGATGATCCTGTCCTGTTCCGCCTGGATGGTCGCCACGATGTCGCCCATGCGCCCGGTGCGCTTGCCCGAGACGGCGGCGAGCAACGCGCCCTCGCCCTGCAGCACCACGTCGTGCGCGGGATCCTCGAGGAGCGACTGGTCGAGCACGTCGTCCTCGAGCCCCACCACCGTGCGGCCGCGGCTGATGAGGTGGCGGCGCAGGGTGACGGAGAGGCGCTCCGTGCTGGTGGCCCGGTAGAAGGCGGCGGCGGCCGGAGCGCGCCAGTCCACCAGCAGCTGCTCCCGCTCCGGGGTGAACAGCCCGATCCGCCCTATGTAGTGGCGGGCGGCGTCATCCATGTCCAGGCGGCCGAACACCACGCTGCGGGACACCGAGCGCAGCAGCGCCAGGCGGTCCTCGTACAGCGCCATGAAGGAGTCCCGCTCGGAGCGGTTCTGGTGGGTCGAGGCGCTCTGCGAGCCCTGGATCTGTTCGAGATTGCGCTCCACATGGGCGATCAGCTCGTCCAGCCGTCGGTAGAGCCGATCGGCGTATTCCTGTTCGCGTGCGATCTCCCGGGCGATCTGTCCCTCAGCGTCGTCCACGGCCCTGCCTCTCACCCTGTGCGTCCACGTGCCGCATCGCTCCCGGCGGACTCCGGGGATGCGAAGCACGGTGGTCCATTATGGTGGACTGGCCCGGCCGCCGGTGCCATCCGGTGACGCGTTCCGCTGCGGGAGGAAGAGGGAGGAGCCCCATGCGAGACCCTCGTGATCTCTACCGCTTCGAGTCGACCGAGGTCCTCGAGGCCGTGCCCCGTACGGGGCTCACCCTGGTGCACGCGCTGCCGGGGATGGTCGACGCCGGCAACGCCTGCCGGATCGCGGCGACCTACCTGCGCGACGAGCTGCGTCATCTGCGGCTGGTCTCCTTCGAGACCGACGAGCTGATCGACTACCGCGGCGCCCGCCCCCACGCGACCTTCGACGGCACCTCGTTCACCGAGGTGGAGGCCCCGGAGCTCACCCTGTCGCTGATGTACGACGAGCGCGATCGCCCGTTCCTCTTCCTCGACGGCCCGGAGCCCGATCTGCAGTGGCGCCGGCTGACGGAGGCCATGATCGATCTGGTCGAGTACTTCGAGGTGGAGAACGTGGTGGGCATGCAGGCGGTGCCGATGGCGGTGCCCCACACCCGACCGATCGGCCTGTTCACCCACGCAAACGATCCCTCGCTTCTGGGCCGGCCCAACGTGGCCGCGACGCCCGCGCCGGGCACCTCTCCGGAGGCGGGGGAAGGGGAGAGCACCGAGCTGGTGATCCCCGCGACCTTCAGCGCGCTGCTCGAGCACCGGCTGGGCCGGGCCGGGCACCCCGCGATGGGATACGCCGCGCAGGTGCCGCACTACCTCGCGCGCACCGACTTCCCGGCCGGGGCGCTGGCGCTGCTGCGGCGCGTCAGCCAGGCGGCGGAGCTCGACCTCCCGCTGGTGCACCTGGGCGATCTCACCGATGCGGCCACGGTGGCCCTGCAGGGCACCCTCGCGCAGAACGACGAGGTGCGGCAGGTCGTCGAGGCGCTCGAGGAGCAGTACGACCAGATGAGCGCCGGCGAGGACCCGGCGGCGCGGGCCACCACGATGGACCTGCCCACCGCCGAGGAGATCGGGGAGCACTTCGAGCGCTTCCTCGCCGATCACGACGGCGATCTCCCTGACGAGCCGCCCTCCGCCTGAGCGCGTCGGCGCGGCCGGCGCCGCGCAGGAGCGGCCCGCGCGACCAGTTCGTTACGCCTTCGTGATCGCCGCGGGCCCAACTCAGTGTGAAGCGGGCCACGGCCGTGACAGAATGGCGGCGTTGCGGTGATGCAGGTCCAGCAGGACAGTCCGTCGAAGGTGCCTCGGCACAGAAGTACGGCACCCACGAATGCGCCACCCGCTCCGGCGGGGGACGGCTTCACTCGGCACCGCGGTCGCGTCGTGCGGCCGATGATGGACGACACAGAAGGTGACAGGTATGGCACAGGGCTCGGTCAAGTGGTTCAACGCCGAAAAGGGCTACGGCTTCATCGAGATCGACGGGGGCGGCGCTGACGTCTTCGTCCACCACAGCAAGATCGACATGGACGGCTACCGCTCCCTCGACGAGGGGCAGCGCGTGGAGTTCGAGGTCAGCCAGGGCGACAAGGGGCCGCAGGCCGAGCAGGTCCGCCCCCTCTGATCGACGGCACCCCGTCTGCTTCGACGGACCGGGCAGGAGCATCGCGCTCCCGCCCGGTCCGTTCACGTGCGGGCGATGCCGGCCCGGTCAGGTGCCCTCGCGCACACGCCCGGCGCGCGTCAGCGCCTCCACCTGAGCGCTGCGCGCCAGGCGCACCGAGACGGCGTCCGAGCGCAGGGCCCGGTCGACGCCGTCGGGCAGGGGAAGACGCGAGGCGAGCAGCACGCAGTTCCCCCGGCGACGCCCCGTCAGGTGCGCGGGTTCCGCGATGACGCCCACGTGCGGGAACACGGCGCGCAGCGTGGCGACCTCGTCGGCCATCAGGCCCGTGCCGGGCGGGGCCGCGCAGTTGGCGAGGTAGAGGCCGCCCTCGCGCAGCACGCGGTCTGCGTGCGCGGCGGCCTCCACCGTGGTGAGCTCGTCCGGCGTCACCGCGCCGCGGAAGACGTCCCTCACCAGCACGTCGAAACGGTCCTCGCGCCAGGAGGCCAGCGCGCCCAGGGCGTCGTCGACCCGCAGCCTGAGCTGCGGGGAGCGGGGGAGGTCGAACCACTCCCGCACCTGGTCGGCGAGCAGCGCGTCCAGCTCCACCACGATCTGGCGGCTGCGGGGACGGCCGGCCGCGATCGCGCGCGGGAGCGAGCACCCGCCGCCGCCGAGGTGCGCGAGCTGCGGCGCCTCGCCGCCCTGCGTCTCGAGGTGCAGGTCGATCACCAGCAGCATCCACCGCATGTACTCGAACACCAGGTGCTCGGGGTCGGGGTGGAGGTGGGAGGAGGGGACGCCGTTGACGTCCAGCAGCACCGAGCCGTCGTTCTCGAGGGTGAGCCGGGCGGTCCCGGTGGAGATCGGGATCGGCGCGTCGAGCGGACCGAGGTGCGGGAAGGCGGCGCGGGGCGCGCGGGCGCGGCGGGGCATCGCCCCACTCTAGGAGATCTCCGCACGCGCCGACGCGGCACGGGCACGTCCCCGACCCCTCCTCCCCATCGCCCGGGCGTCCACAGCCGGTGCTCCCGTGCCCCGTTCGTCACACCCCCTCCGTAGCGTGCGGAGCATCAGGCCGGTCCACGAGCCGGCGGCAGCCGCCACCTAGGAGGGGAGCACGATGACCCGCACCATGCCCCGCCGCCCGACCTCGGCCCTCGCCGGGGCGGACGCCCGCTCCCTGCGCCGTCGTCTGGTGCTGCTCGATCAGGACCAGGCCGATCTCGACCGCGCGCGGGAGCTGCTGCGGCAGGCACGGGAGCACGCTGAGGAGGCACCGCGGGACGCGTTCGAGCTGGTGCACCGGGCCGCGCTGCGCGGCGCCGGGGTGCTGGTGTCGCGGGCGAACCGGGAACGTCGCCGCCCGCTGCCGCGGAACGTGTGGAGTGCGCTCGAGCGCCTGGGCGGGGACGAGGTCTCCCGGGCGGAGGAGGTGGCCCCGATGGTGGCGGAGAGGGCGAGGCTGGACCGGGATCTCTCCCTGCCTCCGGATCCGGCGCTGCTGGGCCGGCACCTGGAGTGCACCGCGGCGCACCTCGACCTCGTCGCGGAGCGGCTGCTCGAGGACCTGCCGGCCTCGCTGGCGGAGCTCGCCGTCGAACAGTGACCGGCCCCGCGCCCCGGGCCTCGCGCCCCGGTCCCTGCGCCCCACGACCCGCGGTCGCAGGGCGGTTCCCCGGGCGGGCGCAGGCGGGCCGCCGAGTACAGTCACGGAGATGAGCGAGAGGCGGAGCGGGGCCGACGAGAGCCCCGAAAGAGGGGCCGGCGCACCGGACGCGGAGTCCCCGGACATCCTGCACCTGGACATGGACGCCTTCTTCGCCTCGATCGAGGTGCGCGACGCGCCCGATCTGAGGGGGCTGCCCGTGGTGGTGGGCGGCAGCGGCGCCCGAGGCGTCGTCGCCGCGGCCAGCTACCCGGCCCGCGCCCGCGGCATCCGTTCGGCGATGCCGATGTCCAGCGCACGCCGCCAGGCGCCGGACCTCGTGGTGGTGCCGCCGCGGATCGACCACTACCGGCAGGTATCCACCCAGGTCATGGCGCTGCTCGGGGACGTCGTCGCCGACGTCGAGCAGATCAGCGTCGACGAGGCGTTCCTCGACGTGCGCGGCGCCCGTCGACTGTTCGGGCCGCCTGAGCGGATCGCCGGCCTCCTGCGCGCACGGATCCGGGAGGAGCTCGGCCTGCCCAGCTCCGTGGGCGGCTCCGTCTCGCGGCCCGTCGCCAAGATCGCCTCCGCACGCGCGAAGCCGGACGGCATGCTCATCGTCCCGGCGGCGGGCACCGCCGAGTTCCTCGCCCCGCTGCCCGTCGCGGCGATCTCCGGCATCGGGCCCACCGCGCAGCAGGCGCTCGCCCGGCTCGGCGTGCGCACCATCGGGCAGCTGCGGGAGGTGCCGCGCTCCACCCTCACCCGCGTGCTCGGCCCCCGGACGGGGGAGGTGCTCGCCCTCGCCGACGGCAGTGACCGCACCGGCCTCGGCAGGCGGGTGCGGGACAGGTCGCTGGGCACCGAGCGCACCTGGGACGAGGACCTCACCGACCCCGCCGAGATGCGGCGATGGATCACCCGGATGAGCGATGACGTGGCCCGCCAGCTGCGCCGCGGAGGGTTCGTGGCCCGCACCGTGGTGCTCAAGCTGCGCGCCCCGGACGGCACCACCCTCACCCGCTCGTCCACCCTGCCGCTCCCCACCGCGAGCGGGGAGCGGATGCGCGAGCACGTCATCGCGCTGTGGGAGCGGGAGCGGCCCACGATGCCGCGGCTCCGCCTGGCGGGGGTGCGCGCCGCGCACCTGGAGCCCGCCGCCGACACCCCCGTGCAGGCGGAGCTCAGCGCACGACCGGCGGGATGGCGCGACCTGGAGCAGGCGATGGACAGGGCGCGCGAGCGCTTCGGCGACCGAAGTCTGGACCGCGGCTCGACGCTCCGACCCTCCACCGACGCCGCGCCGCCCGAGCGCCCCGTGTGAGGCTCTGCCCAGCCGGTTCCCATATCCCAGGATCACGCTCTAAACTGGGTGAACCGCCGACGAGGGCAACAAGAACCTCGCACGGCGGGCACTGCGCCGACCGGCGCGAGAGGACGGGGACAAGGAGCGGGATCATGCCGCTGTCTGAACACGAGCAGAAGATGCTCGACGAGATGGAGCGTCAGCTCTTCGCCGACGATCCGCGCCTGGCACGGGCCTTCGCGCCCACGGCACGGCCGCGCCGCAGCGGTCGGCGGATCCTCATCGGACTGGGTGCGGTGGTGGTCGGTCTCGGCATCCTGGTGCTGGCCGTGAGCCTGCCGGCCGTCTGGCTGGGCGTGATCGCCTTCATCGGCATGCTGGCCGGCGCGGTCTACGCGGTCACCGCCCCCGGCGGCACCGCCCAGGGCAACGACTCCGGGAACGGCCCGGGCGGCGGCTCCGGTCCGTCGGCCCCGACGGGCGACGATTCCGGCAGCTTCATGCGCCGGATGGAGGAGCGCTGGGAGAAGCGCGCCGGGGACGACCCCCGCCTCTGACGCCCCGCCCGACGGGACACCGCCCGCGCCCCCGCGCGCCCCACCGCAGCACACGATGCCCCGGCTCCTCGGAGCCGGGGCATTCTCATGTCCGCCCTCGCCCCGTGAGCCCGGGGACGTCGCCCGCCCGCCCGCTGCGACGCACGGGTCCCTTCCCGCGCACCTCCCGCCGTGACGCGCCGACCGACCGGGCGGTTCCCCGGCCCGTCCGCCCGTTCCCGAGGCCGCTCCCCACCGCGCTCCCCACCCCTCCCCACCGCATTCCCCACTTCGCTCCACCGGCGTCCTCCCCGGCCCTCCACTGCGCCCCCGGGGACGATCCCCCCTCCGGGCGCGATGCGCTGACCTGCAACGTTTCGCGCAGGCTCGGGGGTGCTCCCTCCACGGCGCCCGGACTCTGCTCCGTGGCGTGCCGTGTGCGACATGCGTGCCGGAGATTTCCCCCCACCTCGCCCCACCGCTGTGACCAGCGCAGATGACGCGAGCGTGGGGTGATTTCCGGGTTTCTGGGAGTCCGGGTGGGGAGTTGTGGGGTAAAGTGGAGCGCGTTGGGAGGAGATGGGTTCCGGATCGCGAGTCGCGGCAGGTGAAGGAGGGCGCTGATGTTCCTCGGCACCTTCACGCCCAAGCTCGACGAGAAGGGGCGCCTGATCTTCCCGGCGAAGTTCCGCGACGAGCTCGCCTCCGGGCTGGTCATGACTCGAGGGCAGGAGCACTGCATCGCCGTGTACCCGCTCATGGAGTTCCGCCAGAAGCTCGAGGAGGCCCGTCGGGCGCCCACCACCGATCGGCGCACACGTGACTACCTGCGCGTGCTGCTGTCCGGCGCGGAGGACGTCATCCCGGACAAGCAGGGCCGCATCACCATCCCGGGCCATCTGCGCACCTACGCGGACCTGGACCGGGAATGCGCCGTCATCGGCGCACTCGACCGCCTCGAGATCTGGTCGCTCCCGGCCTGGGAGACCTACCTCGAGCAGAAGGAGGAGGGCTTCGCCGAGACCTCCGAGGAGGTGATCCCGGGCCTGTTCTGAGCTCGGCTCGACGGATTCCGTCCTGTGAGACCTCTCGTCGTTCCCGCCCCGACGCAACTTCCCCGGTGGCGGGTCGGGAACGACGGGGAATCTGGCAGGACGGCACCGCGCAGGAGGCGCGGAGCCGAGCAGGACCGCAGGACCATCGCACGCAGCACGAGACGACCCAGGGGGTGACATGGACTCGCAGCACACCGGACGACCCGCCGAGGACAGGCACGTCCCCGTCCTGCTCGACACCTCCGTCCAGCTGCTCGTCCCCGCGCTGCGCGAGCCCGGCGCCGTCCACGTCGACGCGACCCTGGGCATGGGCGGCCACGCCGCCGCCGTGCTACACGCCGCGCCCGAGGCGCACCTGGTGGGCATCGACCGCGACCCCCAGGCCCTCGTCCTCGCCCGCGAACGGCTCGACCGCGAGGGCGTGGGGGAGCGGGCCACCCTGGTGCACGCCACCTACGACCGCATCCCCGAGGTGCTCGCGGATCTCGGCCTGCCCGGCGCTCACGGCGTGATGATGGACCTGGGGCTCTCCAGCTTCCAGATCGACACCGCCGAGCGCGGGTTCTCCTACTCGGTGGACGCCCCGCTCGACATGCGGATGGACACCGCCTCCGACGGCCCCACCGCGGCGGACCTGCTGCGCGACCTGCCCGAGGCCGAGCTCGCGCGGATCCTCCGGGACCTCGGCGACGAGCGCTTCGCCAAGCGCATCGCCCGCCGGCTGGTCGCGCAGCGGGAGATCGCCCCGCTCACCCGCAGCGGCGAGCTCGTCGACCTGCTGGAGCAGGCCATCCCCGCGGCCTCGAAGGCCAGCGGCGGCCATCCCGCCAAACGCACCTTCCAGGCGCTGCGCATCGCGGTCAACGAGGAGCTCGAGATCCTCGCCTCCGCGATCGAATCCGCCCTCGACAGCCTCCACGTGGGCGGCCGGATCGTGGTGGAGTCCTACCACTCCGGTGAGGACCGCCTGGTCAAGACCGCGTTCACGCGTCGCACCCGCTCCTCGGCTCCGCCCGGGCTCCCGGTGGAGCTCGAGGAGCACAAGCCCACCTTCTCCCCGCTCGTGCGCGGCGCCCTCCAGGCGGACGACGCCGAGCGCGGCACCAACTCGCGCGCGGCCTCCGTCCGCCTGCGCGCCCTGACCCGCACCCGATCCGTCGAGAGAGCACACTGAGATGGCCAGCACGTCAGCCGTTCATGCGCCCGCGATCCGTCCCGTCCGCGGCAGTCGGAGGCACACCGCCCGCCCGGGACTGACCATCGTCGCCTCGCCGAAGACCGCGGGCAGCTCGATGCCGTTCACGCTCCTGTGCACCCTGATCGTCGCCGCCACCCTCGCGGCGCTGCTCTACCTCAACATCCAGATGTCGGACACCAGCTACGAGATCACCCGCCTGCAGGGCCAGTCGCAGCGCCTCACGGAGGAGGGCCAGGCGCTCGCCGAGACGAACGAGCGCCTCGGCACCCCCCAGGAGCTGGAGCGCCAGGCCCGCGAGATCGGCATGGTCCCGGTGACGGATCCGGCCTACATCGACCTCGACACGGGCGAGATCATCGGCGAGACGGCCCCGGCGGAGCAGACTGGGGCCAATCCCGAGCTCGCGCAGGTGCCCGCCGAGGTGGCGGTGCCGCCGGCTCAGATCTACGACGAGCCCTCCGCCTACCACGGCATGGGCAACGAAGGGGCCTGAGGATGACGCCACCGCGCAGCAGAGGCCGCCGCGGGACCACCAGCCGGAGCACGGGCGGGGCGGGGCGACCCCGCGCCGCGGCCCGGGCGACGGCGCGCAGGGGCGGCCTGGTCCCCCCGGCCCGCGTGGGCGAGCCCTCCACCCGCCACCGCCTCCTGATCAGCGTGATCCTGGTGGCGGTGATGGCGCTGTCCGGGCGCTTGATCTGGGTGCAGGGGCTGGACGCGAGCGCCCGCGCCCAGGAGGCCATCGACCAGCGCACGGTCACCCGCACCATCCCCGCCCTGCGCGGCGAGATCACCGATCGCAACGGCACCGTGCTGGCCAGCTCCGTGGAGCGCTACGACCTGTGGGTCAACCAGCTCCAGGTGGACGACTACCTCGCCGGCTCCACCACCGCCGAGGTGACCGGCGTGGAGGCCGCGGCGCAGGAGCTCGCCCCGGTGCTCGGCTGGAGCGAGTCGAAGACGGTCGAGGCGCTCACCGGAGAGGCCGGGTTCCAGTACCTGCGCAAGAACGTCGAGCCCGAGGTGCGCGACGCCGTGATCTCCCTGCGCATCCCCGGCATCGGCGCGGACCGCGTGGCGGACCGCATCTACCCGGCCGGCTCCGTGGGCGGGAACATCATCGGCTTCGTGGGCAGCGACGGCACCGCGCTCGCGGGGACGGAGCTCTCCTTCGACGACGAGCTCAGCGGCACCGACGGCGAGACCACCTACGAGCGCGGCGCCCAGGGGCAGATCATCCCCACCGGGAGACAGGAGACCACCCCGGCCGTGGACGGCCAGGACGTGGTGCTCACCATCGACCGTGACCTGCAGTGGAAGGCGCAGCAGATCGTCGCCGGCGCCGTCGAGCAGTGGGGCGCCACCGGAGGCAGCGCCGTCGTGTACAACTCCCGCACCGGCGAGGTGATGGCCCTGGCCGAGTACCCGAGCTTCGACCCGAACTCCCCGGGCAGCTCCGATCCGGAGGACCTCGGCAACCGCTCCATCTCCAACGTCTTCGAGCCCGGCTCCACGGGGAAGCTGTTCACCTTGGCGGCGGCGATCGAGGAGGGCACCGTCACCCCCGAGTCCGAGTACGAGATCCCGTACGAGATGTGGTTCGACGGGCACCGGGTCAAGGACTCCCACCAGCATCCGGATCAGCGACTCACCCTCGCCGGCGTGCTGAAGAACAGCTCGAACGTGGGCACCGTGCAGATCTCGGAGACCCTCACCCCCGAGGTGCGCTACGACTACCTCAAGGCCTTCGGGCTCGGGGAGACGACGGGGGTGGAGCTGCCCGCCGAGTCCGCCGGCATCGTCCACCCCGCCGACCAGTGGACCGGCCGCACCCGCTACACCACCGCCTTCGGGCAGGGCTACAGCGTCAACGCCCTGCAGATGGTCTCCGCCGTCGGCACCTTCGCCAACGACGGCGTGCGGGTGCAGCCCTCGCTCATCGCCGGCACCCGCGAGGCCGACGGCACCGTGCGACCCCTGGGCGAGCCCGAGAGCACCCGGGTGGTCTCGAGCGACACCGCGGACACCATGCTCGCCCTGATGGACAACTCCGTGGACGACGAGACCTCCTCGGCCGCCGTCACCGGCTACGCGGTGGGCGGGAAGACCGGCACCGCGCAGGTGGGGGACGGCACCTACACCGCCTCCTTCGTGGGCGTCGCCCCGGCGGATGATCCCGATCTGGTGGTGGGTGTGTTCGTGTTCGGTCTGGACACGTTCATCTCCGGCAGTCGGGCCGCCGCGCCCGCCTTCTCTGAGCTGACCACCTTCGCCCTGCAGAACCAGGGCATCGCCCCCACCGGTGCGGCCGGTCGCGAGCTCGAGAACGAGTGGTGAACACGATGAGCGACACCGTCGGGAGCATTCCCGAACCCGCCCGCCCGCGCCGTCCGCACGGCGCCTCCGCCGCGGAGCTCGCCGCCGTGCTGGGGGCCCCGGCGCCGAGCACCGACCTCACGCTGCAGGGCGTCACCCTCGACTCCCGCGCCGTGGAGCCGGGGGACCTGTGGTGCGCGCTGCCCGGCGCGAACGCCCACGGCGCGGACTTCGCCGCCCAGGCCGCCGCACGCGGCGCCGTCATGGTCCTCACCGACCCCCAGGGCCGCGGGCGCTGCGAGGCGGCCGGACTCGCCGTGCTGGAGGTCGCCGATCCCCGCGCCGCCACCGCCGTCGCGGCGGCGGTGGTCCAGGGACGGCCGTCCCGGCGGCTGGCCACCATCGGCGTCACCGGCACCAACGGCAAGACCTCCATCACCACGGCGATCACCCGCACCCTGCTGGCGCTCGACGTCCCGGCTGGCTCCATCGGCACCAGCGGCACCAGCTACCGCGGCGCCGACGGGCGCGACCACGCGATCGCGACCGTGCGCACCACCCCGGAGGCCCCCGAGCTGCACGGGCTGCTGGCGCGGATGGCGGAGGATGCCGTGGAGACGGTCTCGATGGAGGTCTCCAGCCACGCCCTGGTGCTGCACCGCGCGGACGAGGTGGTCTTCGACGTCGCCTGCTTCACCAACCTCACCCAGGACCACCTCGACTTCCACGGCACGATGGAGGAGTACTTCGCGGCGAAGCAGCAGCTGTTCACCCCCGCCCATGCCCGTCACGGCGTGGTGTGCGTGGACGACGAGTGGGGCCGGCGCCTCGCGCGCGAGGCGCAGATCCCCGTGACCACCTACACCACCCGGGAGGACGTCGCGGCGGATCACCGCGCCCGGGACCTGCGCGCCGAGGGCTACGGCACCACCTTCGTGGTGGACGGTCCGGGCGGCTCCCGCACGCTGCACGCCGCCCTCCCCGGCCGCCACTACGTCGCCAACACCCTGGCCGCCGAGCTCCTGCTGGCCGCCGTGGGCCGCAGCGGCGAGGACGTGGTCCGGGCCCTGGGCGAGGCCGGCACCGTGCCGGGCCGGATGGAGCCGGTCGCCGATGCGCCCGTGCGCGGCATCGTCGACTACTCCCACACTCCCGACGCCCTCCGACAGGCTCTCCTGACGCTGCGCGCCGTGCCCGGCACCCGTCGCCTGCTCGTGGTGATGGGCGCCGGCGGCGACCGCGACCGCACCAAGCGACCGCTCATGGGGCGCACCGCCGCCCAGCTCGCGGACGTGGTGATCGTCACGGACGACAACCCGCGCGGAGAGGATCCGGCCGCGATCCGCCGCGAGGTGCTCTCCGGGATCGAGGAGGGCACGACGGCGCAGGTCCACGAGGTGGACGGGCGTGGGGAGGCGATCGCCCTGGCGGCCTACCTGGCCGACGTGGCGGACACCATCCTCGTGGCGGGCAAGGGCGCCGAGACCGGACAGACGATCGGCGGTATCGTCCATCCGTTCGATGACCGCCTCCGACTGCGGGACGCCCTGCGGGACGCACATCCGGCGCGCGGAGGCGCCGACGACATGGACGAAGGACGCTGAGCATGCTCCAGACCACTGCACGGGACATCGCCGCCCTCACGGGCGGCGCCCTCGTGGGCGGCGCGACCGGGGACGAGACCGTCTCCGGCGTCGCCCGCATCGACTCCCGCGAGGTCGGCGACGGGGACCTCTTCGCCGCCTTCCTCGGCGAGCACGCCGACGGCCACGACTTCCTGGCCGCCGCCCGCGCCGCCGGGGCTCCGCTCGCCCTGGTCACCGAGGACCGCGGGGTGCCCGCCGTGCAGGTCCCGGACGTGCGCGAGGCGCTCTCCGTCCTCGCCACCGCGCAGCTGGACCGGGGACGCCGGGAGAACCCGGGGCTGGTGGTGCTCGCCGTGACCGGAAGCGCCGGCAAGACCGGCACCAAGGACCTCCTGGGCACCGTCCTCGCTACCGCCGGGCCGGTCATCGCCCCGGCCGGGAGCCTGAACAACGAGCTCGGCCTGCCGCTCACCGTGCTGGGCCTCACCGATGCCACGCGCTTCCTCGTGCTCGAGATGGGCGCCCGGGGCGTGGGCCACATCGCCCAGCTCACCGCGATCGCGCGCCCGGACATCTCGCTGGTGCTCAACGTCGGCTCCGCCCACCTGGGCGAGTTCGGCGGCATCGAGGCCACCGCCCGCGCCAAGGGCGAGCTGGTCGAGGCCCTCGCCGCGGATGGCCGCGCCCTCCTCAACGCGGAGGACCGCCTGGTGCTGGGCATGGCAGAGCGCTCCGCGGCACCCGTCCTCACCTGGGGGTTCAGTGCCGGGGACGTGCGCGGCACGGAGCTGAGCCTTGATGAGCGCGCCCGGGTGAGCTTCACCCTCGAGGTGCCCGAGGGGCTCGCCTCGCTGCACGGCGCCCCGATCGCCCCCGGTCGCTACGCCGTGCGTCCCGATCTCCTGGGCGAGCACCAGGCGGCCAACGTGCTGGCGGCGCTCGCCGCCGCACTGGTCGCCGGGGTGGACCCCGCAGCGGCGACCGCGGCCCTCGACGGCGCCCGGATCGCCTCCGGACAGCGGATGCAGGTGCTCGAGGCCGGCGGTGCGCTCGTCATCGACGACGCGTACAACGCCAACCCCGATTCCATGCGGCAGGCGCTGAAGACCCTCGCCCATCTGGGACGCGGCCACCGCACCATCGCGGTGCTCGGCGAGATGCTCGAGCTGGGGGAGGACACCGTGCGCCTGCACGACGAGATCGGCCGCCTCGCGGTGCGCCTGAACATCTCCCAGCTCTACGTGGTGGGGGACGGCGCCGCGCCGATCCACCACGGGGCCAGCCTCGAGGGAAGCTTCGGCGGCGAGTCCGAGTACCTCGACACGGTCGAGGAGGCGATCGCTGTGCTAGAACGGACCGTGCGGCCCGGGGACGCGGTGCTGCTGAAGTCCTCGCGGGACGCGGGGCTCCGACGGATCGCCGGGCCGCTCATCGAGCACCTGGCCGAGCGTCGCGAGACCGAGGACACCACTCCGACGGGAGCCGACCAGTGATCGCGATCATCATCTCCGGTGCGATCGCCCTGACCCTCTCGATCCTGGGCACGCCCCTGTTCATCAAGGTGCTCGAGCGCCACGGCTACGGCCAGTTCGTGCGCGACGACGGGCCCACCACCCATGCCACCAAGCGCGGCACGCCCACGATGGGCGGCGTGGCGATCATCCTCGCGGTGCTGCTCGCGTACCTGCTCACGCACCTGCTGCTGTGGACCTCGCCGAGCGTGTCCGTGCTGCTGGTGCTGTTCCTGATGATCGGGTTGGGCTTCGTCGGCTTCCTCGACGACTACCTGAAGATCTCCCAGCAGGACAGCACCGGGCTGCGCCCGCGCTACAAGCTCCTGGGGCAGTTCGTGGTCGCGACCGCCTTCGCGGTGCTCGCCCTGCTGTTCCCGGACGAGAACGGTCTCACCCCCGCCTCCACGCACCTCTCCTTCGTGCGGGACATCCCCTGGCTGGACCTGGCCTTCTTCGGCACCGTCGCCGGCTTCATCCTCTTCGCGATCTGGGCGAACTTCCTGGTCGCGGCGTGGTCCAACGGTGTCAACCTCACCGACGGGCTCGACGGTCTGGCCAGCGGCGCGACCATCATCTTCACTGCCGCCTACCTCATCATCAGCTTCTGGCAGTGGCGGCAGGTGTGCACCGTGGACCTCGACGCCGGGGGCCTGGTGCACTGCTACGACGCGCGTGACCCGCTGGACACGGCCGTGCTGTGCGCCGCGCTCATCGGCGCCTGCGTGGGCTTCCTGTGGTGGAACACCTCCCCGGCGAAGATCTTCATGGGGGACACCGGTTCCCTCGCCCTCGGCGGCGCCATCGCCGGTCTCACGATCATCTCCCGCACCGAGATCGTCGGCGCCATCATCGGCGGCCTGTTCGTGATCATCTCGCTGTCGGTGATCATCCAGGTCACCAGCTTCAAGCTCACCGGGAAGCGGGTGTTCCGGATGGCGCCCCTGCAGCACCACTTCGAGCTCAAGGGCTGGAACGAGGTCACCATCGTGGTGCGCTTCTGGATCGTGGCCGGCATCCTCGCCGGCGTGGGACTGGGCCTGTTCTACCTCGACGCGCTGCCGAGGCTCACCTCATGAGCGCCACGGGGTCCGCCGGCCCCGCCGAGGAGCGTGCCTGGCCCGGGCTGGACGTGCGCGACCTGCGGATCCTGGTGACGGGATTCGGGGTCTCCGGCTACGCGATCGCCGATCAGACCATGCAGCGCGGCGCCCGCGTGCTGGTGATCGACGGCGCGGACAGCGCGTCGCTGCGCGAGCGCGCGGGGATCCTCGAGGTGCTCGGCGTGGAGGTGCGCCTCGGCCCCGAGCACCTCGACGCCCTTCCCGCGGACCGGGAGATCGACCTCGTGGTCACCTCGCCCGGCTGGCGCCCCGACCAGCCTCTCCTGCGCGCCGCGCAGCAGGCCGGCATCCCCGTGTGGAGCGAGATCGAGCTGGCCCGCCGGATGCAGAGCGCCGACGGTCCGGCCTGGCTGGGCATCACCGGCACCAACGGCAAGACCACCACCGTGACCATGCTCGAGTCGATCCTCCACCACGCCGGTCTGCGCGCGGTGGCCTGCGGCAACGTGGGACTGCCCGTGATCGAGGCGGCGCTGGACCCGGAGGGCTTCGACGTGCTGGCGATCGAGCTGTCGAGCTTCCAGCTGCACTGGACGGAGCATCTGGACTGCGAGGCGGCCGTGGTCCTCAACGTCAGCGACGACCACCTGGACTGGCACGGCGGCGCGGAGGCCTACGCGCGGGCGAAGGGGAAGATCTTCGAGGGCGTGCGCAGCGCGTGCGTGTACAGCGTCGCCGACCCCACCACCCAGCTTCTGGTCGAGGAGGCGGACGTGGTCGACGGCGCGCGCGCCGTGGGCCTCACCCTCGGCCCGCCCGGGCTCTCCGAGCTCGGCGTGATCGACGGGCTGCTCGTCGACCGCGCCTTCCTCGCCGAGCGGCGCACCGCCGCCGCGGAGCTCGCCTCCCTCGAGGACCTCGCCCACCTGGGCGCCCGGGGAGCCGGACCGCACGTGGTGCTGGACGCCCTCGCCGCCGCCGCCCTCGCGCGCGCCCACGGGGTCGCCCCGGCGGCGGTGCGGGACGGCCTGCGCGCCTACCGGATGGGCGACCACCGCGCCCAGCACCTCGCCACCGTGGACGGCGTCGGCTACGTCGATGACACCAAGGCCACCAACCCCGCCGCCGCGGCCGCCTCCCTCGCCGCGGCCGCGCGCGTGGTGTGGATCGCGGGCGGCGACGCCAAGGGCGCCGATCTCGACGCCCTGGTGGCCACGGTGCGCGACCGCCTGGTCGGCGTGGTGCTGCTGGGCAGGGACGACGCCCCGTTCACCGCGGCGCTGTCGCGACACGCACCCGAGGTCCCGCTGCGGCGCATCGATCCGGGTGACACTGGCGACGTCGCCGGGCGATCCCGGCTGATGGAGGACGCGGTCCGCGCCGCCCACTCCCTCGCCCGTCCGGGGGACGTGGTGCTGCTGGCACCCGCGGCCGCCTCCATCGACCAGTTCCGTGACTACGCGGAGCGGGGGGATCTGTTCGCGGCGGCCGTGTCCCGACTGCCAGGAGAGCGCGCATGACCGTGGAGGACACCCGCACGGGCTCCCGCCCGGCGGCACGTCGATCGACCGGGGTGATCCGCCCCGACGAGGAGCAGCCGCTGGGCAACATCGGCGGCCGCGTGCGCGACGGCGTGGCCGGCTGGCTGAAGTCCCCGGCGCTGGACTTCTACGGACTGATCGTCATCGGCACCCTGCTGGTCAGCGTGGGCCTCGTGATGGTGCTGTCCTCCTCCGCGGTGCTGAACATCTCTCGCGGGAACTCCGGGTTCGCGGGCCTCTTCCGCCAGGGCACCTTCGCCGGGCTGGGCCTCGTGCTGCTCGTCGTCGCGGCGATGCTTCCGCCGGGCTTCTACCGCCGCGCCGCCTGGCCGCTGCTCGGCGTCGGTCTCGCACTGCAGTGCCTGGTGTTCGTCCCGGGGCTGGGCTGGGCGGTGGACGGCAACCAGAACTGGATCCGGATCGGCGGGCAGACCTTCCAGCCCTCGGAGTTCCTCAAGCTCGCCCTCGCGGTGTGGATCGGTGCGCTGCTGGCCATGAAGCGCCCGCTGCTGCACCGCCCCGCGCATCTGCTGTTCCCGCTCGCGCCCGGCGTGCTGCTGGCCCTGGGGCTGGTGATGCTCGGCCATGACCTCGGCACCATGCTCATCATGGCGATGCTGGTCGCGGGCGCCGTGTGGGTGGGCGGGGTCCCGCGCCGCTGGTTCGCGGCGGCCGGCGCCGCCGCCGTGCTGGGGATCCTCGCGCTCACGGTGACCAGCTCGAACCGGATGGCGCGCATCACCAACTGGATCCACGGCATCTGCGAGGGCGATTCCTGCTACCAGTCCGATCAGGGGCTGATGGGGCTGGCCGAGGGCGGCTGGTGGGGTGTGGGCCTCGGGGAGTCGCGGCAGAAGTGGGGCCGCCTCCCGGCCGCCGAGGACGACTACATCTTCGCCATCATCGGCGAGGAGCTGGGACTGATCGGCACGCTCGGCGTGCTCGCCCTGTTCTCCGCGCTGGCCCTGATCATGTTCCGGATGATCACCCGTCTCGACGACCACTTCATGCAGATCTCCGTGGCCGGCATCAGCGCCTGGCTGCTGGGCCAGGCCTTCGTGAACATGATGGTGGTGACGGGGCTGCTGCCCGTGATCGGCGTGCCGCTGCCGTTCATCTCCTCCGGCGGCTCGGCGCTGCTCGCGTCGATGACGGCGCTCGGCGTGCTGCTCTCCTTCGCCCGCCGCGAGCCCGGGGCCTCCGAGGCGATCGGCGCCCGGGTGAGCGCCGTGCGGAACTCGATCAGCGTGCTGCCCGCGCCGCGTCGTCGTGCCGCCGCGTCCTCCGGCGCCACCGGCTCCTCCCGTCCCGCCCGTTCCTCCCGCTCGCGGCGCTCCGGCCGGGGCGCCTCCTCCTCCCGAAGGTCCTGATGTCCTCCACCGCCCCCCGCATCCTCCTCGCCGGCGGCGGCAGCGCCGGGCACGTGTCCCCGCTGCTCGCCACCGCCGCGCAGATCAGCCGCCGCAGCCCGGAGGCGGAGGTGATCGTGCTGGGCACCCAGGAGGGGCTCGAGGCGGATCTCGTGCCCGCGGCCGGCTACGAGCTGGTCACCATCGACAAGGTGCCCTTCCCGCGCCGTCCGAACGGCTCCGCGCTGCGCTTCCCGGGCCGGTTCGCGGCCACCCTGCGGCAGGTGGGCGCGCTGCTGCGGGAGCGGGAGATCGACGTGGTCGCGGGCTTCGGCGGCTACGTGTGCCCGCCCGCCTACCTCGCGGCCGCGCGGTCCCGCACGCCGCTGGTGGTGCACGAGGCGAATCGTCGGCCGGGACTCGCGAATCGCCTGGGCGCCCGCCGCGCTGCCGCGGTGCTCACCGCCTTCGAGGGCTCCACCCTCCCCGGCGCCCGCCGCATCGGGATGCCGATGCGGGAGGCGATCGCGCACCTGCACCGCCCCGCCCGACGGGACGCGGCGGTGCGCGCCCTCGGCCTGGACCCCGCCCGCCCGGTGCTGCTGGCCACGGGCGGCTCCCTCGGGGCGCAGCGCCTCAACGCCGCGGTCGCGGAGGTCGCGGCGGAGTTCGCGGAGGCCGGCGCCCAGATCCTCCACGTCACCGGCCGTGGCAAGGCGGAGGGCCTGACGCCCCGCGACGGGTACGTGGTGCGCGAGTACGTCAGCGCCATGGAGGATGCCTACGCCGCGGCGGATCTGGCCCTGACCCGCTCCGGCGCCGGAACCGTCAGCGAACTCACCGCGGTGGGGCTCCCCTCCGTGCTGGTGCCGCTCCCGATCGGGAACGGGGAGCAGGCGCTGAACGGCGAGCAGGTGGTGGCCGCGGGCGGTGCCCTGATGGTGCCCGACGCCGAGCTCGATGCGGCGCACCTGCGTGCGGTCGTGCTGCCGCTGCTGCGTGATCCGGCACGACGGGCCGAGATGTCCGCGGCGGCGCGCGCCTTCGGCATCGCCGACGCTGCCGAGGTGATGGCGGACGTGGTGACGGGCGTCGCACGCCGAGCCTGACCGGCGCGCCCGGCCCCGCGGATTACGGTGACCCCATGACGGACCCCCTGCACAACGCCCCCGCCCCGGTGGAGCCCCGCACGATCCTCCGCCCGGGCGGCGTGATCACCCACGCCCGCTGGCCCGAGGGGGCCGCGGTGCGCTCGGTGCACGTGGTGAGGATCGGCGGCGCCGGGATGAGCGCGGTGGCCCGTCTCGCCCTGGAGGCAGGGCTCGCCGTGAGCGGCTCCGACTCCCAGGACGGCCAGTTCATCGGGCCCCTGCGCCAGGCCGGTGCCCGCATCGGCATCGGCTTCGACGCCTCTCTGCTCGCCGACGACCTCGACCTCGTGATCGTCTCCACCGCGGTGCGGGCCGACAACCCCGAGGTGCTCGCCGCGCGCGAGCGCGGGATCCCCGTGATCCACCGGGCCGCCGCCCTCGAGGGCCTGCTGCGCGGCCGCGAGCTGGTGGCGGTGGCCGGCACCCACGGCAAGACCACCACCACCGGCATGGCGGTGACGGCGCTGCGGGGCGCGGGCCTGGACCCGGCCTGGGCGCTCGGGGCAGCGATGCCTGACCTGGGCCGCAACGCCGGCCTCTCCGCGCGGCCGGGCGCCGCCGCGGGCGGGCTCGCCGTGGTGGAGGCCGATGAGTCCGACGGCTCCTTCCTCGCGTTCACGCCCCGGGCGCTGGTGGTGACCAACCTGGAACCGGACCACCTCGACTTCCACGGCGACGCCGCGACGCTCACCGCCGCGTTCGACGCGCTCACGGAGCGGCTCGTGGCCGGCGGCACCCTGGTGGTGTGCGCCGACGATCCCGGCGCCCGCGCCCTCGGGGACCGGGCCGCCGAGCGCGGCCTGGACGTCATCGCCTACGGCGAGCACCCGGAGGCGGACTGGTCGCTGCGCGCGGAGCGCAGCGGCGCCCGCGGTGCGGAGGTCGAGCTCGCCACGCCGCGCGGGGCGCTCACCGCGGAGCTGTCCGTCACCGGCCACCACAACGTGCTCAACGCCCTCGGAGCCCTCGCGGCGGTCGCCGCCGCGGCCCCCGAGGTGCCCCTGGCCTCCCTCGCCACCGGCCTGGGGAGCTTCACCGGGGCCTCGCGACGCTTCGACGTGGCCGGGACCGCCGGTGGGGCGACCGTGGTGGACGACTACGCCCACCATCCCCGCGAGGTGGCGGCCACCATCGCCGCCGCCCGGGGGATCGTGGCCGCGCAGCCCGCGGGAGGCAGGGTGCTGGTGGGCTTCCAGCCGCACCTGTTCTCCCGCACCCGCGACTTCGCCGAGGAGTTCGCCGCGGCGCTGTCCGCCGCGGACGCCGCCTGGGTGCTGCCCGTCTACGCGGCCCGCGAGGAGCCGGATCCCAGCGTGGACGCGACCACGATCACGACCCGCGCCGCGGGGAGCGTGGTGCCCGTGGCCGGGCTGGAGGAGCTCACCGAGGGCGTCGTCGCCGCGGTGCGCCCCGGCGATCTGCTGCTGATGCTCGGCGCCGGGGACATCGTGGAGCTCACGCCCGCGCTGATGGCCGCGCTCGATGCGCCCCGGAGCCGCGACTGATGGCGCGCCGCCCCACCGCACCGCGCCCTCGCCCCGCGGCGCGCCCGCCGGCCGAGGGCGGCGCGGCGCGGCCCGCCCGCCCCGCCCCCGAGCAGGCGCGATCCGGAGGCTCCGCCGATCGTCGGCCGCGGCCCCGCGGCGGCGCCCCCGCCCGCCCGTCGGCGCCGACCGGCGCACGCGGTGCAGCCTCGTCCTCGCGCAGCGCCGCCCCCGATCCGTCGCACCGCTCCGCGCCGTCGGCCCGCTCGGCCCCGTCCGCGCGGTCGGCCCCGTCGGCCCCCTCCGCGGGCGCGCCTCCGTCGGCGCCGTCGCCCCGCTCGGCCGGGTCGGCCGGCACGGCCCGCTCCGCGCCCTCGGCGCGGTCGGCGGCCTCGCCCTCGCCCGCGCCGCGTCCCCTCCGCCGTGGCGGTCCGCGGCCGGTGGGCGCCGCGGCGCCCACCGCGCCGTCCGACGACGGCGGCCGCGTGGTGCAGGCCGCCGGCCGGTTCCGCGAGCTCGTGGTGGGCCGGCCGTGGCGCCGCCGCCGACGCGCGCTCCTGGCCGGGGCGGCGCTGACGGTGCTGCTGCTCGTCGCCGCTCTCACCACCGTGATCTTCCTGCCCGCCCTGCAGCTGCGGGAGGTGACCGTGGCGGGCACCGGATACCTGCAGCAGGAGGAGATCCAGGACGTGGCCGCGCCCCGCCTCGGCGACAGCGTGCTGCTGCTGCCCACCGGCGCCCTCGCCGAGCAGGTGGAGCAGATCCCGGGCGTGGAGTCCGCGGAGGTCGAGCGGGTCTGGCCCGACGGCGCGCGGATCTCCGTCACCGAGGCGGCGCCCGTCGCCGTGCTGACCCGCACCGACGGCACCACCGCGGTGATCGATGCGCACGGCGAGGAGCTGCCGGCCGCGGCGGGGGAGGGGCAGTCCCTGACCCCGCTCGCCGTCGAGAGCGGCGCGGAGGACCCGGAGAGCGCCGCGACGGCGATGAGCGAGGTGCTGGCCACGGTGCCCTCCCCGCTGCGCGGCGCGATCACACAGGTGACCGCCTCGAGCGCGAGCGACGTCACCCTCGAGCTGGCGCTCGAGGACGGCGGCGCCAAGACCGTCGTCTGGGGCGACGCGCACGACGCGGAGCTCAAGGCCGAGGTGGTGCAGGCGCTGCTGGGCCGGCCCGGGGACGTCATCGACGTCTCCTCCCCGGTCGCACCCGTCACCCGCTGAGCCGCCCGCGGTGATCTGGCACGCCCTGCGGGGCCGACACGCGCAGGCGGTGTTTGCGTGCACGTGCCCTCGTCCTTAGCGTCGAGGGAAAGGAGAGGCGCCCCGAAGTCCGAACCTCAACTCGAGGTCTAGGGTTTCGGAAGTCCACGACCAGGTGCGACGCAGGCCCCTCTCCCCGGAGGAACGACAAGAGCAAGGACCCAAACGTGGCCGGAACCCAGATCTCCCTCGCAGTCATCAAGGTCGTCGGCGTCGGCGGCGGAGGTGTCAACGCCGTCAACCGCATGATCGAGTCCGGGCTCAAGGGCGTCGAGTTCATCGCGATCAACACCGACGCCCAGGCCCTGCTGATGTCCGATGCGGACGTCAAGCTCGACGTCGGCCAGGAGATCACCCGCGGGCTCGGCGCCGGCGCGGATCCCGAGGTCGGCAAGAAGGCCGCCGAGGACCACGCCGAGGAGATCGAGGAGGTCCTGCGCGGGGCCGACATGGTCTTCGTCACCGCCGGCGAGGGCGGCGGCACCGGCACCGGCGGCGCGCCGGTGGTGGCGAGCATCGCCCGCAGCCTCGGCGCGCTGACCATCGGTGTGGTGACCCGCCCGTTCACCTTCGAGGGCCGCCGCCGCTCCACCCAGGCCGAGTCCGGCATCGCCGCGCTCCAGGCCGAGGTGGACACCCTCATCGTCATCCCCAACGACCGCCTGCTCTCCATCGCGGACAAGCAGGTCTCGATGCTCGACGCCTTCAAGAGCGCGGATCAGGTGCTGCTCTCCGGCGTCCAGGGCATCACCGACCTGATCACCACACCGGGACTGATCAACCTCGACTTCGCGGACGTGAAGTCCGTGATGCAGGGCGCCGGCAGCGCGCTGATGGGCATCGGGTCCGCCCGCGGCGAGGACCGCGCCCTGCAGGCCGCCGAGCTCGCGGTCTCCAGCCCGCTGCTCGAGGCCTCGATCGACGGCGCCTACGGCGTGCTCCTGTCCATCCAGGGCGGCAGCGACCTAGGCCTGTACGAGGTCTCCGAGGCGGCGCGCCTGGTGCAGGAGGCCGCGCACCCGGATGCGAACATCATCTTCGGCTCCGTGATCGACGACGCCCTCGGCGACGAGGTGCGCGTGACGGTGATCGCGGCCGGCTTCGAGGGCGGCGGCCCCGCCCCGCGCCAGGACGTCGCACCGCAGCAGCGTGCCGTGCCGCGTGCGGAGAAGGCGCCGGCGCAGCGCGCCCCGCAGCCCCGTCCGGCCGTGCAGGAGCAGCGTCCCGCCCAGAGCGGTGCCGCGGCCGCGCCCGGTGCGTGGGGCCTGCCGCAGCAGTCCTTCTCCCCGTCGCGCCCCAGCGCGCAGGAGCCGGAGACCGAGGTGCTCGACGCCGCCGAGACCGAGGGCGAGGCCGCCCCGCAGCAGGCGCAGGCCGCCCCGCAGCCCGCGCCCCGCGCCCCCGAGCGCGAGGCGGCCCGCCCGCCGCACATCGAGGAGCCGCCGGCGGACGACGACGACCTCGACCTGCCCTCCTTCCTCAAGTGAGTCGTCCCCTCTCACCGGCCGCACGGGCCCCGCGTCATCGCGGGGCCCGTGCCCTGTTCACGGGACGGGACGGGGGAGTGAGCACGGGAGACCACGCCTCGCTGAACCTGGCCCGGCACGTCGGCGACGACGAGGCCGCGGTGGAGCGCAACCGCGCCCTGCTCGCGGTGGAGATGGGCGCGCCGCTGGTGTTCGTGGACCAGGTGCACTCCGCGGACGTGCACGTGCTCCCGAGCTCGGGCGAGGTGCCGGTCCTCACGGCCGACGCACTGGTCACCGATCGCCGGGACGTGGCACTGGCGATCATGGTCGCCGACTGCCTGCCGGTGCTGCTCAGCGATCCGGAGGCAGGGGTGGTGGCCGTCGCCCATGCGGGGCGGCAGGGGCTGCTGGGTGGGGTGCTGCAGAACACCGTGCAGGCCATGCAGGGCCGGGGTGCCCGCCCGGAGCGCCTCGAGGTGAGCATCGGCCCATCGATCTGCGGTGCGTGCTACGAGGTGCCCGAGTCGATGCGGGAGGAGACGGCCGCGCAGCTGCCCGCCGCCCGTGCGACCACCTCGTGGGGCACGCCGGCGCTCGATCTGCGCGCCGGGGCCGTGGCCGTTCTCGACGCCGCCGGCGTCCCCCGCGAGGCGATCGCCGCGGAGGCTCCCTGCACCCTCGAGGACGAGCGTTTCTTCTCCTACCGCCGCAGCTCCCGCACCGGACGGTTCGCGGGCGTGCTCCGGCGGGAGTGAGCAGGGCCGCGGCCGGCCGCGGGACCGGTCGGGGCCTGCCCGCACGCCGCCCCGACGCGCCCCGACACGCCCCGACACGCCGAGCGCCTCCCGGTCACCGGGAAACGCCTGCGGTACTTTCTGGGGGACGGGCTCCCGCGCACTCCCCGTGCTTCCCCGGAGTCCAGGTCAGCGTGAACAACAGACTGGGAGATCTGCGATGGGAACCTGGCGCAACGCCATGGTCGCACTCGGCCTCGCCAACGAGGTCGACGACGAGTACTACGAGGACGAGCGTGCCCGCCATGACGAGGTCGCCGCGCCGTCCCGCCGCACCGAGCGGGCTCCCGAGCCCGCCCCCGAACGGGAGGCCCAGGTGACCCCGATCCGCCAGCACTCCAACGTGGTCGCGATGGCCCCAGCCGTGGAGGAGTCGATGCACCGCATCACCACGATCCACCCGCGCTCCTACAACGACGCCAAGGCGATCGGCGAGTCCTTCCGCGACGGCGTGCCCGTGATCATGAACCTCTCGGACATGCAGGACGGCGACGCCAAGCGCATGGTCGACTTCTCCGCCGGTCTGGTCTTCGGCCTGCGCGGCACCATCGAGCGCGTCACCTCGAAGGTGTTCCTGCTCTCACCGGAGTTCGTCCAGGTCGACGGGGACACCTCGGCCGACGAGGGCAGCTTCTACAACCAGAGCTGAGGGGCTCCGTGCAGCTCATCGCCGGCATCCTCTACCTCGCGGTCCTGATCTACCTGCTCCTGCTCCTGGCACGACTGGTCCTGGAGTGGATCCAGTCCTACGCCCGGGACTTCCGCCCGTCCGGGCCGGTGCTGGTGCTCTTCGAGGTCGTCTACACGCTGACCGACCCGCCGGTGAAGGGGCTGCGCCGCCTCATCCCGCCGCTGCGCCTGGGCGCGGTGTCGCTCGATCTGAGCCTGATGATCCTTCTGATCCTGGGCTGGATCCTGCTGCGCGTCCTGGGCGGCATGGCGATGTGAGCACGCTCCCGTTCGGGAACCCGCGCCGCATCGGCTACGCTTGACCGCACTGCGCCCACCGCGCTTCTGACGCATTGACTAGGAAAAGGTGACCCATGGCTCTGATGCCCGAAGACCTGCAGAATCAGCGGTTCACCCCCGTTCGGTTCTCCGAGGGCTACGACATGGACGAGGTCGACAACTTCCTCGACAACGATGTCGAGCCTCGTCTGAAGGAACTGATCGCCGAGAACGAGCGCCTGAAGAAGGAGCTCGAGGAGGCGCACAACCGCATCGCGGAGCTCGAGTCCGGCGCCGCGGAGGCGACCCCCGCCGCGGACACCGCCGCCACCGGCGAGACCGATGCGATCATCGACACCGCCCCGGTCACCTCCGAGCAGGACGAGGCCGCGGAGGAGACCCCGGCCGCCGCGGACACCACCGCGCAGCAGCCGGTCGTCGAGGCGCCCGGCGCGCAGGAGTCCCCGGACCAGTCCGCCGCCGGGATCATCGCGCTGGCCAACCGTCTGCACGACGAGTACGTCAAGAAGGGCGAGGACGAGCGAGACCGCCTCATCACCGAGGCGAACGACGAGCACAAGCGGATCGTCGGCGACGCCGAGGAGAAGTCCCGCGTCACCCTCGCCGAGCTCGAGGAGAAGAAGGCCGAGCTCGACAAGACCATCGAGGGCCTGCGCAACTTCGAGCGGGACTACCGCAACCGCCTGCGCAACTACCTGGAGAACCAGCTCCGCGATCTCGACACCAGCGAGACGCAGGACAAGCAGGCGAACTTCGGTCTGTGAACAGCACTGCCACCGAGTCGGCGAGCGCCGGGCCCGCGGGGTCCGGCGCTCGCCGCCGTCTGAGCCGCCGCGCGGTCCTCGCCACGATCGCCGCCCTCGCCCTCGTCCTCGCCGTGATCGACCAGGTCACGAAGAACTGGGCGGTGGCGAACCTGCCGCTGCTGGAGCCGCAGCCGTTCCTCGGCGAGGTGCTCCAGCTCACCCTGCTGTACAACTCCGGCGCCGCCTGGGGGATGGGCTCGGAGATCACGCCGGTGGTCACCTGCCTGCAGATCGCGATCGTGCTGGGCGTGATCGTGTTCGCCGTGCGGGCCGTGCGCTCGCCCTGGTACGCGCTCGCCCTGGGCCTCGTGATGGGCGGCGCGCTGGGGAACATCCACGACCGGCTCCTGCGCGCCCCCTCGCCCTTCCACGGCGAGGTGGTGGACTTCCTCGAGCTGCCGCGCTGGCCGGTGTTCAACGTCGCGGACATGGGCGTGGTCGCCGGCGCGCTGCTCATCGTGCTGCTGGGCCTGCTGGGCGTCGCCGCCGATCCCGCCGAGGGCGAGGAGCAGGCCGCCCAGGAGGGGGAGGAGCGGGCCGTCGACGAGGGCGCGGAGGAGGACGGGCGATGAGCGCCTCCCGCACCCTGATGGTCCCGGACGGTCTGGCCGGCGAACGGGTGGACGTGGGCATCTCCCGCATGCTGGGGCTCTCCCGCACCCGTGCCGCCGAGCTGGTGACGGCCGGCCACGTGCTCGTGGACGGGCAGATGCCCGCCCGCTCCACCCGTCTCGAGCCCGGCGCGATGGTGGACGTCGAGCTGCCGGACGAGAAGCCCGCCGTCGCGGTGCGGCCCCAGATCGCCGAGGGCATGAGCCTCATCCACCAGGACGACGACATCGTCGTCATCGACAAGCCCGTGGGCGTGGCCGCGCACCCGAGCGCCGGCTGGTCCGGGCCCACGGTGCTCGGCCACCTCGCCGCCGCCGGCGTCGCCATCCGCACCAGCGGGGATCCGGAGCGGCAGGGCATCGTCTCCCGCCTGGACGTGGGCACCAGCGGGCTCATGGTGGTGGCCCGCACCGAGCGTGCCTACACCACGCTCAAGGACGCCTTCCGCGCCCGCGAGGTGGGGAAGGTGTACCACGCCGTGTGCCAGGGCGCGCCCGATCAGCCCTCCGGCACGATCGATGCCCCCATCGGCCGCTCCCCGAACCATGACTACAAGTTCGCGGTGCGCGAGGACGGCAAGCACTCGGTCACCCACTACGAGACGCTCGAGGCGCTGCACGGCGCCACCCTGCTGCGTGTGGGCCTGGAGACGGGCCGCACCCACCAGATCCGAGTGCACATGGCCGCGCTGCGACACCCGCTGGTGGGCGACCCGCTCTACGGTGCGGACCCCACCCTCGCCGCGAAGGTGGGGCTCGGGCGCCAGTGGCTGCACGCGATGGAGCTGACCTTCACCCACCCGGTGAGCGGCCGAGAGGTGACGTTCTCCTCCACCTACCCCTCCGATCTCCAGCAGGCGCTGGAGGCGCTGCGCGAGCGCTGAGCGGCCCCCTCCGCGCCCTCGTGACGCGCTACGGTCGAGGCATGAGCGACGAGCATCTTCCCGGCGCGCTGGCGCCCACCCGCGACGCGGCGCTGTCCCGTCCCGACTTCCCCCTGGCGCGGGTCGCCCGTCGGCTGGGCCTGGATCCTGCACACGCCGAGGTCACGCTGCGGGACGACGACGCGGCGCGGGCGGCGATCGCGCGCTCGGTCCAGGAGTTCCTCGCCGCCGACGACGACCGTCGTGCCGGGAGGTCGCCCGCCACCGCCCTCGCCCTGGACCCCGACTTCCCGACCGGGGTGGGGATGGCGCTGGTGGGCGCGGCCGTGCTGTGGGAGGCGCGGGACCTGGTGCCGAAGGTCGCCCTGCGAGTGGCGAAGGACCACCACGAGGACGGCGCCGACGAGCTCGCCGCGAGCTACCTCGCCCTGGTGCAGGAGTCCGTGGACCCGGGGGAGCGCCGTGACGACGACGCCCTCGCCTGGGCCGCGCAGTCGCTGCTCGTCGCGGTGCTGCAGCGCCGCGGGGAGCCCGCCCAGGCGGAGGCGCTCGCCCGCGACCTCGCCGCCCACGCGATCCCGATCGACCTGTGGCGCGACGCGGACCCGACCCTGCCCGACGACTCGATGGCGTGGCACGGCGGCGCCTTCGTGGGCGGGATGCCGCCGCGGCGCGACGAGCGCCGTCTCAGCTACGAGGACGTCCACGACTACATGAACACGCTCCTGGCGGACATGCGCCGTGACCAGGACGCGGAGGAGGACGGGAGGTGAGCGGCGAGGTATCGTGAGAGCGGGCGCTCGATGGGCCCGCCGCCCGCTCCGACCCCGTCGGCACGGTGAACGCATCGAGAGGACCACCCGCCCTGATCGTGCATCCACGGCGTCGCGAGGCGGCAACGCGGGCACCGACCACCGAGACGACGCCGGGAACGGCACATCATGGACCACCTCACCCCCGACGAGGCGAAGTCGGCCGCGAGAGCGCTCCGCAGGAGCCTCGCCGCTTCCGGGATCGACATCTCCCACGCACAGGCCCTCGAGCACGTCGCCCACCAGCTCGGGTTCCGCGACTGGAACACCGCGACGGCGCAGCTGTCGCGGTCACGGGGCGGGATGGGACCGGCCGTCCCGCTGCTGCGGATCCAGGACGAGGACATCGCCCGCCGGTTCTACGTCGACCACCTCGGGTTCGCCGTCGAGTGGGAGCATCGGTTCTCCCCGGGGATGCCGCTGTACGCGCGCCTGCGGCGGGGCGCGACGACACTGGACCTCACCGAGCACCACACGGCGACGGGACACCGGGAACCGTCGTCTGGATACCGGTGGCGGACGTCCGTGCCCTGCACGCCGAGCTCCTGACCCGTCCCCACCCGCGCGTACGACCGGGCGTCGAGGCGGACGCTCCGGGCGGGCCCACCATGGAGATCCCCGATCCCTTCGGCAACGTGCTGCGCTTCTGCGAACCCGAGGCGCGGTGACCGCCGCGCGGACCGGAAGGGCGACGCCTGCGCGCGTCGTGCGGCGCCGGATGCTCCCGGCGGGGGCGCGCTGCTCCGGGGCGGAGAGCCCGTCGCCGGTGCGGAGCCCGGGTCGGGGATGAACCCCCACCGTGCACAGCGGAGCGATGGTACGCTTCCTAAACCGCTTAAGAGCCACCGTCGGCCCCGGCCGGGCGGTCCTCTCCGTGCACCCGCTCCGTCCCACAGCAAGGTGGTCATCGATGTCCTCAGCTGCTCTCGGCGTCAACTACACCCCGCGGAAGGGGTGGTTCCACTCCTGGGGCGATCTCGATCCGGCGGCGGTCTCCGAGGACTTCGCCCAGATCGCCGACCTCGGGCTGGACCACGTGCGGATCTTCCCGCTGTGGCCGCTGCTGCAGCCCAACCGCACGCTGATCCCCGCCGCGGCGATCGCGGACGTGCTCACCGTGGTGGACCTCGCCGGCGAGCACGGTCTCGACATCTCGGTGGACCTGCTGCAAGGTCACCTCTCCAGCTACGACTTCCTGCCGGCCTGGGTCTCCACCTGGCACCGGCGGAACCTCTTCACCGATCCGGACGTGGTCGGTGCGCAGCACCAGCTCGCGCGGGTGCTCGGCGGCGAGCTCGCCCGGCGCCCCCACGTCACCGGCATGACCCTCGGCAACGAGATCGGCCAGTTCGCCGTCTCCTACCACCCCGACCCCGATGCGGTCAGCAGCGCGCAGGCCACCGCCTGGACCCGGGACCTGCTCGCCACCGTCGACGAGGCGCTGCCCGGCCGCCGCAGCCACCACAGCTTCGACGACTGCCTCTGGTTCAAGGACGACCACCCCTTCACCCCTGAGGACGCCGTGCACCTCGGCGCCTCGACCACGGTGCACTCCTGGGTGTTCACCGGGGCCGGTCAGCGCCTGGGCGCCGGGCACCCGGGCCTGGGCCTGTTCGGCCGCTACCTCATCGAGGTGGCGGCGCTGTGGCAGCGTCTGCTCGGTGCGCCGGCCGACCGCCGGATCTGGCTGCAGGAGATCGGGGCGCCCACTCCCTGGGTGAGTGCCGAGGACGCCCCCGCCTTCGCCGACGCCAGCATCCGCAGCGCCCTGGACAGCCCCGCCGTGGAGGCCGTGACCTGGTGGTGCTCGCACGACGTCAGCCGCGAGCTCGCCGACTTCCCCGAGGTCGAGTACAGCCTGGGCCTGTTCGACGAGCACGGCCGGCTCAAGCCCGTCGGCGAGGCCATCGCGCAGATCGCGCGGGAGCGGGCCGCAGGCGGCGGGACCGCGACCGCGACCGCCGAGAGCGCCTCGGGAGGGGCGGGCGCCGCCGCGTCGCGGCAGGACGGTCCCGTCGCGGTCCCCGGCGCGGCGCTCCCGGCGCCGCTGGTGATCGAGGGGCTCGCACCGGACGGCAGCAACCGCTCCCTGCTCTCGCCCCGCGGCGAGATCTTCCCCCGCTGGGTCGAGGACGCGCTGGCCGGCACCGTCCGCCCGCTCGCCGTGGAGGCTGAGAGCATGGTCGCGGCGCCCGTGGTCGACCACAGCGCCAGTCCCGTCATCGGCCGCTGACCCCCTTCCCACCACCGGCGCGTGAGACGCCGGCCGTCACCGTCCCGAGGAGACCCTCATGCACGACAACCGCCCCACCAGCGAGGACCGGGTCCGCCGGTTCCTCCGCGAGATGCTGCCCGCCCGCCGCCACCTGGCCACCGCACCGCTGACCATCGAGGCCTGGGAGGTGCCCGGCGAGCCGGTGCCCTTCGAGCAGGCGCGCCACCAGAGCTACACCCCGGTCTCCGTGGGAGACCGCTGGGGCCGCCCCTGGTCCACCCTGTGGCTGCACGTCACCGGCGAGGTGCCGGCTGGCTGGACGGCAGGGGAGGACCGCGACATCGAGCTGCAGCTCGACCTCTCCTTCACCAACATGCCCGGTTTCCAGGCCGAGGCGCTGATCTGGACCCCCGAGGGCGAGACCGTCAAGGCGGTCAACCCCTACAACCAGTACCTCACCCTCGAGCCCGGCGAACGGGTGGACTACTACCTCGAGTGCGCCGCGAACCCCAACGTGCCGGGGGACTGGACCTTCGCCCCCACCGCGCTGGGGGACCCGGCCACCGCCGGCGAGGACCCGATCTACGACCTCACCACGCTGCAGCTGGCCTGGCGCTCGCGCAGCGTGTGGGAGCTGGAGCAGGACGTGGTGGCGCTGAACGGCCTCATGCACACCCTGCCCGAGCAGTCCGCGCGCCGCTTCGACATCCTCCGCGCCCTGGGCGAGGCGCTGGACGCCGCCGATCCCGACGACCTCCACGGCACCGCCCCGGACGCGCGCGAGCGGCTGCGCGGCGTGCTCGAGGCCCCGGCCAACGCCTCGGCGCTCACGGTGATCGCCACCGGACACGCCCACATCGACTCGGCCTGGCTGTGGCCGCTGCGGGAGACCAAGCGCAAGTGCGCCCGCACCTTCTCCAACGTGTGCTGGCTGCTGGAACGCTATCCGCAGCTCACCTTCTCCTGCTCCTCCGCCCAGCAGTACCAGTGGATCCGCGACGAGTACCCGGGGCTCTTCCGCCGCATCGCCGGGCACGTGGCCGCCGGCCGGTTCGTGCCGGTGGGCGGCATGTGGGTGGAATCGGACACCAACATGCCCGGCTCCGAGGCCATGGCGCGCCAGTTCCTGCACGGGAAGAAGTTCTTCCTCGACGAGTTCGGGGTGGAGACGCGGGAGACCTGGCTGCCGGACTCCTTCGGCTACTCGGCCGCGCTGCCGCAGATCTGCGCGCTCGCCGGCAACGACGCCTTCCTCACCCAGAAGGTCTCCTGGAACCAGTACTCCACCTTCCCCCACCACACCTTCCAGTGGGAGGGGATCGACGGCACCACCCAGTTCACCCACTTCCCGCCGATCGACGCCTACAACGGGCAGCTCACCGCGGCGGAGCTCGCCTACTTCGAGGAGAACTTCAAGGACAAGGGCGCCAGCCATCTGGGCCTGACCCCCACCGGCTGGGGCGACGGCGGCGGCGGCCCCACCCGGGAGATGCTCGCCTCCGCCGAGCGCTTCGCCGATCTCGACGGGGCCCCGAAGGTGGAGTGGTCCACCTCCTGCGACTTCTTCGACCGCGCCCGGGAGGACTACGAGGAGCCGCCCGTGTGGAACGGCGAGCTCTACCTCGAGCTGCACCGAGGCACCTACTCCTCCCAGATCCACGGCAAGCAGGGCAACCGCCGCACCGAGGCGCTGATGCACGACGTGGAGCTGTGGAGCGCCACCGCGGCCCACCTGGTCGACTCCTTCGCCTACCCTCACGAGGAGATCGACTCCCTCTGGGACAAGCTGCTCCTGCTGCAGTTCCACGACATCCTGCCCGGCTCCTCGATCGCCTGGGTGCACCGCGAGGCCGAGCAGTCCTACGAGCACATCACCGAGCGCGGCGAAGCACTGGTCGCCGCCGCCCTCGAGGCGCTCGGCGACGACTCCGGCACGGCGCTGACCGCGAACTCGGCCGGCCGCACCCGCCGGGGCGTCGCCCCGCTCGCGCTCGCCGCTCCCGCGGCTCCCGGCGCGGCGCCGCAGGTGGAGGAGGCGGGCGGTGCGGTCACGGTGCGCACCGACGCCCTGCAGGTCACGATCGACGAGCGCGGCCTGCTCACCTCGCTGCGCGAGGGCGCGGACGGCCGCGAGGCGATCGCGCCAGGCGCCGCGGGAGCGCTGCTCCAGCTGCACCGCGACGCCCCCAACGCCTGGGACTCCTGGGACATCGACGAGTTCTACCGCCACGTGCACCGCGACCTCGAGGCGGAGGGCGCCCCGGCGCTCACCCGCGCCGAGGACGGCACCGTCCAGGTGGCGGTCACCTACCGCACCCGCGCCGAGGGCGCCGCCGAGCGCCCGTACGAGGGGATGCCCTCGGTGGGGACGGGCTCGCGGATCACGGTCACCTACTCGGTCGCCCCCGGCGCCGCGGCCCTGGGGATCGACCTCGACGTGGACTGGCATGAGCGCAAGAAGGTGCTCAAGCTCGCCTTCCCGCTGGACGTCCGCGCCGCGGTGATGAGCAGCGAGATCCAGTTCGGCCACATCGACCGGCCGGTCCCGGTGAACACCACCGCGGACTTCGGCCGCTTCGAGACCTGCGCCCACCGGTGGGTGCGCGTCGCGGAGGCGGACTACGGCATCGCCCTGGCCAATGACTCCTCCTACGGGCACGACGTGCGCCGGGTGCTGCGCGAGGACGACGGCGGCACCACCACGGTGGTGCGGGCGACCGTGCTGCGGGCCGCCCAGTTCCCGGACCCCCTCGCGGAGGAGGGCCGCTACCGCCTGCGCTACGCGATCCGTCCGGGGGCGGCCGTGGGCGAGGCGATCGATCTCGGCGAGGACCTGAACCAGCCGCTGCGCACGGTGCAGCGCGCCGACGAGCTCGCGCCGGTGGCACGGCTCGGGGACGGCGAGGACGCCGGCGGCAGCGCCCGGATCCAGACGGTCAAGCTGGCCGAGGACCGCTCCGGGGACCTGGTGGTGCGGCTCTACGAGGCGGAGGGCCGCCGCACCGGCACCACCCTCGAGGTGCCCGGCGCCCGCGTGCTCGAGGTGGTCGACCTGCTGGAGCGGCCGCTCACGGCGGGCGCGCCGCTGGGGCACCGCGCGGCGCGCACGGAGGGCTCGGCGATGGACCTCGCGCTGCGACCCTTCGAGATCACGAGCGTGCGCGTGCGCATCTGACGCGCCGACCACGGCGGTGCCGGGGATCTCGCGGATCCCCGGCACCGCCGTGTGCACGGGGCGGGTGCGCGTGCCTGGTGCCTGGGGGCGGTTCGAAGCGGCCGGTGCGGCGTCCGGAGGCGGCCCGCGCCCCGTGCGCCCGGTCGGTGCTTTGACAGGGGAGGGCGTCGGTGCGATGATCGCTTGAGCGCTTTAGTGATCGGACTCCGGTGTCCGCACGGGGCGCCGACCACCCGCTCATCGAAGAGTCGCGCCACAGAAGAGGTCCCGTCATGGCAACCACCCGTCGTTCCTTCCTCGCCGCCGGTTCCGGCGCCGCCGCCGTCTCGCTCGCCGGGTGCGGGCTCTCCGGCAACGGCGGCAGCGGCGGCGACGAGGCGGCCGAGGAGGCCGCCTCCGGCGAGGTCACCGGGGAGATCACCTTCCAGTCCTGGTCGCTGAAGAACGAGACGTTCACGCCCTTCTTCGAGAAGGTCATCGCGGACTTCGAGGAGCAGAATCCCGGCACCACCGTCCAGTGGATGGACCAGCCCGGCGAGGGCTACCAGGACAAGGTGCTCGCGCAGGCGAACTCCGATGCCCTCCCGGACGTCATCAACCTCCCTCCGGATCTCGCCTACCCGCTCGCCTCCACCGATTTCCTGCTCGACCTGGGCGCGGCGGTGCCGGAGCTGTCCAGCACCTACGTCGAGGGGGCCGTGCAGGGCTATCAGTTCCCGCAGGTGGAGGGCTCCTTCGGGTTCCCCTGGTACCTGGGCACGGACATGAACTGGTGGAACCTCGGCGAGCTCTCCGCCTACGGCGTGGACGAGTCCTCGCTGCCCACCTCGATGGAGGAGATGTTCGAGCTCGCCCGCACCGCCCACGAGGAGGGCGCGGAGAACCCGGTGGTCTCGAACATGCCGGAGATCGTCATCACCTCGAACGACGCCGGCGAGTTCGACTTCAACACCGCCGAGAACGTCGCGCTGCTGCAGCAGTACGTGGATCTCTACGCCGACGGCGCGATGCCGCCGGAGGTGCTCAACGACGACTACACCGGCAACGCCACGCTGTACAAGCAGGGCAAGGTGCTGTGGACCACCGCCACCTCCTCCTTCGCCGGCGACCTCGAGAAGGAGGCCCCCTCCCTCCTCGAGAACACCGTGGTGGCCCCGCGCTTCGGCAACCCGCCGCTGTTCGTGCAGGGGATCTGCGTCTCGAAGATGTCGGCGAACTCGGCGACGGCGCTCGCCTTCGCGCAGTTCCTCACCAATGACGAGAACCAGATCGCGTTCTGCACCCTCGCCCAGGGCTTCCTGCCCGGCACCCAGAAGGCCGCCGCCGATCCCTCGAAGTTCGCCGAGACCAGCGACCTGGAGCTGGCGAACCGGGCGGTGGAGGTGGCGTCGGAGTCGATGCAGAACGCCGTGGACACCACCAACGTGCTGTGGACCGAGGACATGCGCACGAACCTGGTCCAGCAGATGGCCAAGGCGATGCAGGGTGACCTCTCCGCCCAGGAGGCCCTCGACTCCGCGGTCGAGTACGGCAACCAGAACCTCGCCTGAGGCGCGGCCGGTCCCGCCCGCCGCCGGGCGGGGCCGGCACCGCCCCGTCCGATGCGGCCCGTCGGCCGCGTCCCGCCCCGCGACCGGTCCAGGTCGACACGAAGGAGTGATCTCGCGTGCGCGCATTCCGCTGGTACATCCCGTGGGTCCTCGTGGCACCGGCCCTGATCTGGGTGTTGGTGTTCGCGCTGTGGCCCTTCCTCAACACCGTGGTGCTCTCGTTCACCGATGCCCGGCCGCTCACCGGCGGCAGCTTCGTGGGGCTGGAGAACTACCAGGCGCTGCTCACGGACCAGAGGTTCTGGAACGCCCTGGTGACGAGCCTCGCGTACGTGGTGCTGAGCGTCCCGTTCCTCACCGTGCTGCCGCTGCTGCTGGCCCTGCTCGTGGAGAAGCAGATCCCCGGGATCTCCGCATTCCGCACCACCTTCTACTTCCCGGTGATCGCCTCCGTGGTGGTGGTGGGCCTGATCTGGACGTGGCTGTTCGACTCCCGCGGCATCGTCAACGAGGCCCTCGAGTTCATCGGGCTGATCCAGGAGCCGATCCCGTTCCTCGCCAGCCGCTGGGGGCTGATCCTCACCGCGGTGCTGCTCACGGTGTGGAAGGGACTGGGGTACTACATGGTGGTCTATCTGGCGGCGCTCGGGAACGTGGGCCGTGAGCTGCACGAGGCCGCGGCGATGGACGGCGCGAACTCGCTGCGCCGGCTGCTCTCGGTGACGATCCCGGGGGTGCGGGGCGCCATGTTCCTGGTCAGCGCCCTGATCACGGTGAGCGCGATGCGTGTGTTCACCGAGCTGTACGTGCTCTCGAACGGCTCGGGCGGGCCCGGCGGCTCGGCGGCGAGCATCGTGATGCTGGTCCAGCAGACGGGCTCGGGCCTGCAGGGGCGGCTGGGCTACGCCTCGGCCGTCTCCGTGGCGCTGTTCCTGCTCACCATCGGGCCGCTGCTGCTGGTGGCGTACCTCAACCGGGGCGACAAGCCCGCGAAGGGGGCATGAGATGAGCACCTCGACCCACGATCCGGCTCCCGCCGCGACGGTCGCGCCGGTCGCGACGGGCGCCTCCGCGCCGCAGCGGACGCGCCGCACCAACCGTCCCTGGAGGACGAAGGGGGCCGGCGGCTTCGGCAAGCCGACCCTCGGCGGTCTCGTCGCGCGGTACGTGCTCCTGGTGGGCATGCTGCTGGTCGCGATCGGGCCGTTCCTCTGGCAGCTCTCGACCTCCGTGAAGGGGCCGCGGGACGACATCTACTCGTTCCCGCCGCAGCTGATCCCCGGGGACGCCACGCTGGACAACTACTCACGGGTGGCGGCGACGATCCCGATCATCGACTACGCCTGGCACTCCCTGATCGTGGCGGTGACGCTGGCCGTCGCCAACGTGGTGCTGGGAACCCTCGCGGGCTACGCGCTGGGCTGCCTCACCTTCCGGGGCAAGCGCCTGGCGATGCTGATCCTGGTCTCGACCCTGCTGCTCCCGGGCGAGGTCACCCTGATGAGCCAGTTCCTCACGATCAAGTCGCTGGGCCTGGCCGACACCCTGGGCGGCGTGATCCTGCCGGGCCTGGTGGGGGCGATCAACGTGCTGCTGATGACGGCGGCCTGCCGGGCGATCCCGAAGGAGCTGCTGGAGGCGGCGGTGATCGACGGCGCGAGCACGTGGGACGTGCTGCGGCGGATCGTGTGGCCGAGCGTGCGCGGCATGGCGTCGGTGGTGGCGATCTTCGCGTTCATCGGCGGCTGGGACGACTTCCTGTGGCCGCTGATCGTGCTCTCGGACCCGGCCAAGTACACGCTCACCGTCGGCATGGAGTACCTGAACTCGAACTTCGGCTCGGACCCGCGCGTGGTGGCCGCCGGCACCATGATCGCCCTGATCCCGATCATCGTGTTCTTCGCCGTCTTCCAGAAGTTCTTCTTCCGCGGCGTGGAGGACGGCGCGGTCAAGGGGTGAGGGCCCCGGGCGGGCCCGCGCGCCCCGACACGCCGGGCGCGCCAGGGTGACCTCTCCGACCCCTCGCGGGGGCGTCGGGACGGCCCGTCGGGGCTAAGCTGGTGGGCATGGCTTCCGCGGGTTCCGATGACTTCGTCCACCTCCACGTCCACACCGACTACTCGCTCCTGGACGGGGCCGCGAAGATCGACAAGCTGGTCGACGAGACCGTGCGGCAGGGGCAGTCGGCGGTCGCGATCACGGATCACGGCTACCTGTTCGGCGCCTACGAGTTCTACAAGGCGGCCACCGGCGCCGGCGTGAAGCCGATCATCGGCATCGAGGCGTATGTGACCCCCGGGACGAGTCGTCATGACCGCACCCGCACCCAGTGGGGCACCCGGGAGCAGCAGCTGGCCGGGGACGACGTCTCCGCCCGCGGCGCCTACACCCACATGACGCTGCTGTCGAAGAGCACCGCCGGGATGCACAACCTGTTCCGGCTCGGCTCCGCCGCCTCGCTGGACGGGCAGATGGGCAAGTGGCCGCGCATGGACCGCGAGATCCTCTCCCAGTACGGGGACGGGCTCATCGCCACCACCGGATGCCCCTCCGGCGAGGTGCAGACCCGCCTGCGGCTGGGCCAGTTCGACGAGGCGGTGAAGGCGGCGGGCGAGTACCAGGACATCTTCGGCACGGAGAACTACTTCGTCGAGCTGATGGACCACGGGCTCGACATCGAGAAGCGGGTCACCAAGGACCTGCTCGAGGTGGCCAAGGCCGTGGGCGCCCCGCTGGTGGCCACCAACGACCTCCACTACGTCACCGAGCAGGACGCCACCATCCAGGACGTCCTGCTGTGCATCAATTCCGGCTCCCGCCTGAACGACCCCGACCGCTTCAAGTTCGGCGGCTCCGGCTACTTCCTCAAGTCCGCGCAGCAGATGCGCGAGCTGTTCCGCGAGTTCCCCGAGGCGTGCGACAACACGCTGCGCATCGCGGAGATGTGCGAGGTGGAGTTCCGCACCACCGCCGAGGGCGCGAACTACATGCCGCGCTTCCCCACCCCGTCGGGCGAGGACGAGGAGTCCTGGTTCGTCAAGGAGGTCCAGCGCGGGCTCGAGTACCGCTACCCCGCCGGGATCCCGGACGCAGTGCAGCAGCGCGCCGACTACGAGGTCTCCGTGATCCTGCAGATGGGCTTCCCGGGCTACTTCCTGGTGGTCTCCGACTACATCAAGTGGGCGAAGGAGCAGGAGATCCGGGTGGGGCCGGGGCGAGGCTCCGGCGCCGGCTCGATGGTGGCCTACGCGATGCGGATCACCGACCTGGACCCGCTGGAGCACGGCCTCCTGTTCGAGCGGTTCCTGAACCCCGATCGCGTCTCCATGCCGGACTTCGACGTCGACTTCGACGACCGCCGCCGCGGCGAGGTGATCGAGTACGTGGAGCGCAAGTACGGCGACGACCGCATCGCGCAGGTGGTCACCTACGGCGTGATGAAGACGAAGAACTCCCTCAAGGACGCCGCGCGCGTGCTGGACTACCCCTTCGCGATGGGGGACCGCCTCTCCAAGGCGCTGCCGCCCACCGTGATGGGCAAGGACATCTCCGTCAAGGGCATCTTCGACCCGGAGGACAAGCGCTACGCGGAGGCGGGGGAGTTCCGTCGCATCCACGACGAGGACCCGGACGTGCAGAAGGTCGTCGAGATCGCCAAGGGCGTGGAGGGCCTCACCCGCGGCTGGGGCGTGCACGCCTGCGCGGTGATCATGTCCAGCGATCCGCTGGTGGACATCGTGCCGATGATGCGCCGCCCCTCCGACGGCCAGATCATCACCCAGTTCGAGTACCCCACGCTCGAGACGCTGGGCCTGCTGAAGATGGACTTCCTGGGCCTGCGCAACCTCACCGTGCTCTCCGACGCGGTGGCGAACATGGAGCGCAACGGCAAGACGCCCCCGGACCTCGAGACCCTGCCGTTCGACGACCCCGCCACCTACGAGCTGCTGCAGAAGGGGGACACGCTCGGCGTGTTCCAGCTGGACGGCTCCGGCATGCGCACCCTGCTGCGGCAGATGAAGCCGGACCAGTTCGGGGACATCACCGCCGTCTCGGCCCTGTACCGCCCCGGCCCGATGGGCATGGGCTCGCACACCAACTACGCGCTGCGCAAGAACGGGCTCCAGGAGATCACCCCGATCCATCCCGAGCTCGAGGAGCCGCTGGCGGAGATCCTCGACGAGACCTACGGCGTGCTCGTCTACCAGGAGCAGGTCATGCAGACCGCGCAGAAGGTCGCGGGGTACTCGCTCGGCGAGGCGGACATCCTGCGCCGCGCGATGGGCAAGAAGAAGAAGGCGGAGCTGGACAAGCAGTTCGTCTCCTTCGAGGCCGGCATGAAGAACAGCGGCTACTCCGATGCGGCCGTGCAGGCGCTGTGGGAGACGCTGCTGCCCTTCGCGGACTACGCCTTCAACAAGTCCCACTCCGCCGCCTACGGCGTGGTCTCCTACTGGACCGCCTATCTCAAGGCGAACCACCCCACCGAGTACATGGCGGCGCTGCTCACCTCCACCCAGGAGAACCGCGACCGGCTGGGGCTGTACCTGGGCGACTGCCGCCACCGCGGCATCACGGTGCTGCCGCCGGACGTCAACGAATCGGATCTGTACTTCTCCGCCGTCGGCGACGACATCCGCTTCGGCCTCTCCGCGATCCGCAACGTGGGCGCGCACGTGGTGGAGGAGATCATCGCCGCCCGGAAGGAGAAGGGGGCGTTCACCTCCTTCACCGACTTCCTGGACAAGGTGCCGCTGAGCGTGTGCAATAAGCGCACCATCGAATCGCTGATCAAGGGCGGCGCCTTCGACTCGATGGGGGCGAACCGCCGGTCGCTGGTGCTGATCCACGAGGACGCCGTGGACTCGGTGGTGGACGTCAAGCGCAAGGAGGCCCAGGGCCAGTACGACCTCTTCGCGGACGTCTTCGGCGGCGGGGGCGGCGCCGAGGAGGACTCGATGGCCACCGGCTCCGCCGCGACCATCACGATCCCCGATCTGCCCGAATGGGACCGCAAGGAGAAGCTCGCCTTCGAGCGGAACATGCTGGGCCTGTACGTCTCGGACCACCCGCTGTACGGGCTCGAGCACGTCATCGCGCAGAACTCCTCCACCTCGATCAGCGCGCTCGCCGACGACGGCGCCGTCGAGGACGGCTCGATGGTCACGATCGCGGGGCTGATCACCTCGCTGCAGCGCAAGACCACCAAGAAGGGCGACATGTGGGCGATCGCCACCGTCGAGGACCTCGAGGGCTCGATCGACTGCCTCATGTTCCCCTCCACTTACCAGACCGTCGCCACGGAGCTGGCGGAGGATCTGGTGGTCTCGATGAAGGGCAGGGTCGACACCTCCAAGGGCATGCCGGAGCTGCGCGTGATGGAGATGACCATCCCGGAGACCGGGGGAGGGGCCGACGGGCCCGTGGTCATCGCGCTGCCCGCCCTGCGCGCCAGCGAGCGGGTGATCACCGACCTGCGCGGCGTGCTCGAGGACAACCCCGGCGGCAGCGAGGTGCGGCTGAAGCTGCAGGAGCCCGGCCGCACCACGCTCATGCAGCTGGACAAGCGCCTCTCGGTGACGCCCTCGGCCGCGCTGTACGCCTCGTTGAAGACTCTGCTGGGACCGGGCTGCCTGCAGTGACGGTCCCGGCGGGGCGCGCGGCGGCGCAGGTACGGACCGGCCGCCACCGCGAGGCGATGGGGGTGTGGCCCGGCCGTCACCGCGCGGCGGCGGGTGCGCGGCCCGGCCGTCACCGCGCGGCGGCGGGTGCGCGGCCCGTCCGGCACTGCACGGCGCCGTGACCACCTGGCGGGTGGCGACCTGGAACATCCGCCACGGCCTGGGGCCGGACGGCCGCGTCGACCTCGAGCGCACCGCGCGGGAGATCGCCGCCCTCGGGGCCGACGTGATCGCCCTGCAGGAGGTCGACGTCGCCTTCGGCGCCCGCTCGGCGCACGAGGACCAGGCCGCCCGGCTGGGTGCGCTGCTGGGCATGTCCGTCGCCTTCGGGGCGGCCCTCGATCTGCCGCCGGAGCACGACGGGGCTCCGCGGCGCCGCTACGGCGTCGCGCTGCTGACCCGCCACGAGATCGTCTCCTCGCGCATGCACCCGCTGCCCGGCGCTCCGCTCGACGCGTGGGCCGGCACGGAGGCCGACGAGCAGGCCGGCGCGCCGGGCGCCGACGGGGACATCACCTCCCGACCCGCATCGGCTCCCGAGCCGCGCGGTGTGCTGCACGTGCGCGTGGCCGGGGCCGACGGGGCAGGCCTGGACGTGCGGGTCACCCATCTCGACGCCACCCATCGTGCGCACCGCGCCGTCCAGGTGCAGGAGCTCGTGAGCCTCGTGGCGGCGGGGGAGCGGACCGGATGCGGAAGCGCTCCCGACGGGATCGGAGCGGCCGTGCTGCTGGGCGACCTGAACGCGGAGCCCACGGCGCCGGAGCTGACGGCGCTGCCCCGTGCCGGGTGGCGCGAGGCGGCCGATCAGCTCCTGCACCGTCGCGGCGCGCACGGGCCCGTCCGAGCGGACCGGGCGGACCGAGCGGTCCGGCTGCTCGAGGGAGGCCGTCGCCTGCTCGGCGCGCTCCGTGCACTGTGCGGGGTGCCGGGGCGCCGACCGGACCGCGCCACCCACCCCGCCCGGTTCCCCCTGCGCCGTCTCGACCAGGTGTGGCTGCGGGGCGGCGTCACGGCGACATCGCTCGAGGTGGGCGGGCGCGGCTCCTCCGACCACCGGCCGGTGGTGGCCACGCTGCGCCTCGAGCGCTGAGCCCCACGGCAGTCCCCTCGCGGCCACGGGTCCGGACCCGGCCGTGCCGGTCACGGTCCCGGCGGGCGGCCGGGGGCGGGGATCGGCGCGGCCTCCGTGTCGAGAGCGACACGGCCGCGCTCTGGCCGGTGCTCTAGCGTGGTCCCATGAGTCTCTCCGCCGACGATCTGCTGCCCGACTCCCTGCTGGAGACCTTCCGCGAGCGCGCGGCGGTCCATGATCGGGAGAACACCTTCCCCGAGGACGACCTCGCCGACCTGCGCGACCGCGGCTATCTGCGCCTTCTGGTGCCCTCCGAGCTCGGCGGCACCGGCGCGAGCCTGCTCCAGGCCTCCCGCATCCAGCGTCGCCTCGCCGGGGCCGCCCCGGCCACGGCGCTCGCGCTGAACATGCATCTGGTGGTCACCGGGGCCGCTCTGCACGCCCACCGTCTGGGCGTCGAGGCGGTGCGGCCGATCCTGGAGGACGCCGCCGCGGACCGTCTGTTCGCGTTCGGCATCTCCGAAGCCGGCAACGATGCCATGCTGTTCGACTCCTCCACCCGGGCGGACGCACAGGACGGCGGCGGCTTCCGCCTCACCGGCACCAAGATCTTCACCTCGGCCGCCCCGGTGTGGGACCGCCTGGTCGCCCACGGCCGCGTCGCCGAGGCCACCGAGCGCGATCCTCGGCTGGTGTTCGGCGTCCTCGAGCGCAGCGAGGCGGTCGAGGTGCTCGACGACTGGGACACCCATGGCATGCGCGCCACCCAGTCCCGCACCACCCGCCTGCACGGGGCGGAGTTCCCGGCCGAGCGCCTGCTGGCCACCACGCCCGTCGGCCCCAACCCCGACCCCTTCGTGAGGGGGATCTTCGGGGCGTTCGAGCTGCTGATCGCCTCGGTGTACCTGGGCATCGCCGAGCGCGCGATCACCGTGGGAAGCCGCGTGGCCGCCACCCGCCGCAGCGCCACCAAGGGGATCGTCCACGCCGACGACCCCGACATCCGGTGGCGCCTGGCCGATGCGGCGATCGCCGTGGACGGCGCCCTGCTGCAGTGCGAGAAGGTCGTCGCGGACCTCGACGCCCTGGGCACGGGGGAGGAGGGGCCCGGCGTCACGGACCACGGGGCGCGCTGGTTCCTGCACTTCTCCGGCGTCAAGGCCCGCGCCACCGAGGCGGCGATCGGCGCCGTGGACCAGGTGCTGCGTGCCAGCGGCGGCGCCCAGTTCTTCCGCCGCAGCGAGCTGGAGCGCCTGTCCCGGGACGTGCGCGCGGCGATGTACCACCCCTCCGACGAGGAGTCCGTGCACGCCTCCTACGCCAAGGCGCTGCTGGGCGAGATCGGCGAGACCCGCACCGAGCTGCCCCGGTGAGGAGCCGCTCCGCGGGCGATGCGCCGGTGCGTGCTCACGGGCGCCGGCACCGGGACACCGCGCGATGCAGAAGAGGGCTCAGCCGAACAGCACCTCCGCCTCGCGCCAGCGGGACTCCGGCACGCGCTTGACGCTGTCGATCGCCTCGGTGAGCGGCACGTCCACGATCTCGGTGCCGCGCAGCGCGACCATGCGGCCGAACCGGCCGTGGTGCACGAGATCCACCGCGGAGGTGCCCAGGCGCGTGGCGAGCACCCGGTCGTAGCCGGTGGGCTCCCCGCCGCGCTGGATGTGGCCCAGCACCGTCGCCCGGGACTCGATCCCCAGACGCTCCTCGATCAGCGGCGCCAGCACCTGCGCCACTCCGCCGAACCGCGGGCGGCCGAACTCGTCGAGGTCGTAGTCCATGAACCGCTCCGGGGCGTCCGAGGGCACGAACCCCTCGGCGACCACCACCAGCGGCGCCCGCCCCCGATCGAAGGCGGACTTCACGTACTGGCAGATCTCGCCGATCGTCAGCGGGAACTCGGGCAGGCAGATCACGTGGGCGCCGGCGGCCATCCCGGAGTGCAGCGCGATCCAGCCCACGCTGCGCCCCATCACCTCCGCCACCATGCAGCGGTGGTGGGAGTCGCCGGTCATCCGCAGCCGGTCCAGCGCCTCGGTCGCGATCTCCACCGCCGTGTTGAAGCCGAACGTGTAGTCGGTCGCGTCCAGATCGTTGTCCACCGTCTTCGGCACCCCCACCACCGGGATGCCGGCCTCGGAGAGTCGGTTGGCGGTGTACAGCGTGCCGTCGCCGCCGATCGCGATGATCGCGTCCATGTCGTGCTCGTCCAGTTGGCGTCGCACGAGCGCGGCGCCGTCCTCGCCGTCGGCGAAGGGGTTGGAGCGCGAGGTGCCCAGGATCGTGCCGCCCAGGCGGCCGATGCCGCGCACCCGGCGCCGCGGCAGCGTCATCCAGTCGTCCTCGATGACGCCGCGCCACCCGTCGCGGAAGCCGATGAACTCGTCCTCGAAGAGCTTGTCGCCCTTGATCACGGCGCCGCGGATCACGGCGTTCAGGCCGGGGCAGTCGCCGCCGGAGGTCAGGATGCCGATCTTCATGGGAGTCTCATCTCTCGTCGAGCACAGGGGCGGTGACCGAAGTGTCCACGGCCACTCTATGGCCGTGGGCGCGGCCGCGGCAGGGCCGCTCGTCCCGGCGGACGGACGACCGCGCGGCAGGGCCGCTCGCCCGGTCGCCGGGCGGCGGGATGCACCGACTCGCGGGACGGGCGCCCTGTGCCGGGGCCGAGCGGCGGGACGGAGAAGCGCCCCGGCTCCGTGGCGGAGCCGGGGCGCTGACCCGGGTGCGTCGGCCGGGCGCCGACGAGCCGCGAGCTCAGTCGGCGTCGTCCTCCGTGCGGACCGCGCCGCCGGCGACCTCGGGGCGGGCCGTGTTCCCGGCGTGGCCGGTCTGCTCGGCCTGCTCGCGCACCTCGCGCCCGCCGTTGGCGGCACGCTGGAGCGTGTCCTGGAAGTCCACGCCGGTGGTGGACTTGACCATGTCGAGCACCTGGGCGAGGCCCAGCGAGATGTTCTGCCCGATCTTCGCCTCGCCGTCGGTGGAGAACACCGAGAGGTTGGAGATGTTCGAGTAGGGGGCGGCCAGCTCGTTGGCGACGGTGGGCAGCACCTCGAGCACCTGACCCAGCACGGCGGCGTCGTTGAACTGCTTGTACGCCTCCGCGCGGGCGCGGGTGGTCTCCGCCTCCGCGTCGCCCTTGGCGCGGATCGCCGCGCCCTCGGCCTCGCCCTTGGCGCGCAGGGACGCGGCCTCGGCCTCGCCCTCGAGGCGCACGGCCTCGGCGTCCTTCGAACGGCGCTGCAGCTCCACCTCGGCCTCGGCGCGGCCGCGGGCCTCGATGGCGTGCGCCTCCGCGTCCGCGGTGACCTTCCTCGACTCGGCGCGGTTGCGCTCGTCGGTCAGCTCGGCCTCGGAGTCGGCGATGCGGGCGTACTTCTTGGAGTCCGCGTCCTGCTGCTCGGCGTAGCGCTTCGCCTCGGCCGGCTTGTGGACCTCGGCGATCAGCTGCTTCTCGCGCAGGTCGTTGTTGCGGACCGCGATGAGCTCTTCCTGCTCGATGATCTTCTGCTGCTGTGCGGCGCGGGCCAGGGGACCGGCGGCGTCGGCGATCGCCTGGCGCGCGTCGGTCTCCTCCTTGATCTCCGCGTTGCGCAGGTCGAAGGCCTGCTTCGACTCCGCCTCCTGCTGGAGGTTCACATTCTTGGCCTGGGTGGACTCGCGGTTCGCGTCCGATTCGGCGATCGCCGCCCGCTTGGCGACCAGGGCAGCCTCCGGGCGCCCCCAGTCGCGCAGGTAGGAGCCGTCGTCCTCCACGGCGGAGATCTGGAAGGTGTCGATCACCAGGCCCTGGTTGTTCATCGAGTGCTCGGCCTCGGCCTGCACCTGGCTGGCGAAGGAGGCGCGGTCGCGGATGATCTGCTCGACGGTGAGGGTGCCCACCACGGCGCGCAGGGTGCCGGAGAGGATCTCCTGCGTGTAATGGTCGATCTGCCCCTGCTGGTCGAGGAAGCGCTGGGACGCCTTGCGCACGTCCTCGATGTTGCCGCCCACCTTCACCTGCGCCACCCCTCGCAGGCGCAGGAAGATGCCGTTCATCGAGTAGCCCTCGACCTCCACCGGGATCTGGCGGGAGCTGAGGCTCAGCACGAAGGCGCGGTCGAAGATCGGGCGCACGATGGCGCGGCCGCCGATCACCACGCGCGCGCCGCCGGACTCGAGGTCCACGTCGCCCGCCTTGGTGCCGCGGCCGGTGATGATCAGTGCTTCGTTCGGTGCGGCGATGCGGTAGCTGCGCACCAGCACGAGCAGCAGGATCAGGATGATGAGTGCGACGACGATGACGCCGCCGACCAGCGGTATCAAGGCTTCCATGGGTTCCCCTCGGTCAGTTCAGACATGCCGCGGTCGATTCTTCCATCACGGTGCCCTTCATGGGAGCGCATTCCGTGACCAGGGCTCGCTGCGCGGGATCCGGGGGCACGCGGGCCGCCCCACCCTCCGAGAGTCTCACCATGCGGAGGCGACGTCCGCATGGCAGAACGTCGGGTCTAGCGTCGCGCGCCGTGACCACTCAGCACGCCTCCGCCCGCACCAGCCCGCCCACCGCCCCGGCGAACTCCCGGGGCCGGGTCATCACCGCCTCGATGGTGGGCACCACCATCGAGTTCTTCGACTTCTATGCCTACGCCACCGCGGCCTCGCTCGTCTTCCCGGCGCTGTTCTTCCCCACCCAGACCCCGGCCAATCAGCTGCTGAGCTCCTTCGCGGTGTTCGGCGTGGCCTTCGTGGCCCGGCCGCTCGGCTCCCTGGTGTTCGGCCACTTCGGGGACCGGGTGGGGCGCAAGGCCACCCTGGTGGCGAGCCTGCTGGTGATGGGAGTGGCGACCTTCCTCATCGGGGTGCTGCCCACAGCCTCCACCCCCGGGTTCGCGGTGCTGGCGCCGGCGATCCTGGTGCTGCTGCGCTTCTGCCAGGGCATCGGCCTGGGCGGCGAGTGGTCCGGCGCGGCGCTGCTGGCCACCGAGAACGCTCCGCCCGGTAAGCGCGCCCTGTACGGCACGTTCCCGCAGCTCGGCGCCCCTCTCGGCTTCATCCTCTCGAACCTGCTGTTCGTGCTGCTCAGCGTGCAGCTCAGCGATGAGCAGTTCATGGCCTGGGGCTGGCGCGTGCCGTTCCTGCTCTCCTCGATCCTGGTGGTGGTGGGGCTCTGGGTGCGGCTGAAGCTGATGGAGTCCCCGGCCTTCCAGAAGGTGCTCGACGAGCAGCGGGTCGCCGCCGTGCCGATCGCGCGCGTGTTCCGCACCGCCTGGAGGCCGCTGGTGCTCGCCACCCTCGCGATGGTGGCCACCTACGTGCTCTTCTACCTGATGACCGCCTTCCTCATGGTGGTGGGCACCACCTCGGCCGACGAGGGCTCCGCCCGCGCGGCGGCGGAGGCGGCCGGCGACGGCTTCGACGCCTCGAGCTTCGTGCCCGGCCTGGGCTATGCGCGTCCCGACTTCCTCACCATGCTCATCATCGGAGTGGTGTTCTTCGGGATCTTCACCGTGGTCTCCGGCCCGCTCGCGGACCGGCTGGGCCGCAAGCGCCTGCTGCTCGCCGTCACCGCCGGGATCGGCGTCTTCGGCCTGCTGCTGGACCCGCTGATGCACGCCGGGACGGCGGGCGTGATGGCGGCGCTGATCCTCGGCTTCACGCTGATGGGGCTCACCTTCGGCCCGATGGCCGCATTCCTGCCAGAGATGTTCCGGGCCGACGTGCGCTACACCGGCAGCGCCGTGGGCTACAACATGGCCTCGGTGATCGGTGCCGCCCCCGCGCCCTACGCCATGATCGCGCTGTGGCAGCTGCAGGGCGGCGGGCTGCTGCTGGTGGGCTGCTACCTGGTGCTGGCCGCGGTGATCACGCTGGTGGCGCTGCTGCTCGGCGGGGAGACCCGCGAGGTGGACTACCTGGCCTGAGCGGGGCTGTCCATGAAAGGGACGTGAGCGGCACGAGACCTGCATATGGCAGGTCTCGTGCCGCTCACGTCCCGTCGGCGGGCAGGGCCGGGGCCGGGTCCAGAGCCGGTGGCCCGGGGTCAGGTCCGGGGCCTGTGCGCCGGTGCCCCACGGACCCGCAGACCCGCAGGCCCGGTAAGGCTCAGCCCTTGCGGTGGTCCCGGTAGTACCGGATCAGCCCGGCGGTGGAGGGGTCCTCGGCGGCGATCGCGGACTCGTCCCCGGCGACCGCGCCGGCGAGACCCTTCGCCAGCTGCTTGCCGAGCTCTACGCCCCACTGGTCGAAGGAGTTGATGCCCCACACCGCGCCCTGCACGAAGGTGATGTGCTCGTACAGCGCGATCAGCTGGCCCAGCACGGAGGGGGTGAGCTTCGGCGCCATGATCGAGGTGGTGGGGCGGTCGCCGGAGAACTCGCGGGCGGCCACCAGCGGGCCCTCGGTGCCCTCGGCCCGCACCTCCTCGGCCGTCTTGCCGAAGGCCAGCGCCTTCGTCTGGGCGAAGAAGTTCGCCAGGAACAGCTCGTGGACGTCCTGCTCCCCGTCGGCCAGGGCGTGGTCCGGGGTGGCGAAGGCGATGAAGTCCGCCGGGATCACGCGCGTTCCCTGGTGGATCAGCTGGTAGAAGGCGTGCTGTCCGTTGGTGCCGGGCTCGCCCCAGAACACCTCGCCGGTCTCGGTGGTGGCCAGCGAGCCGTCCCAGCGCACGCCCTTGCCGTTGGACTCCATGGTGAGCTGCTGGAGGTAGGCGGGGAAGCGGTGGAGGTACTGCGAGTAGGGGAGCACCGCGTGGGTCTCCGCCTCCAGGAAGTTCACGTTCCAGATGTTCAGCAGGCCCATCAGCAGCGGCACGTTCTGCGCCGACGGGGCGGTGCGGAAGTGCTCGTCCATCGCATGGAAGCCAGCCAGCAGCTCCTCGAAGGTCTCCGGGCCCAGTACCACGGCGAGCACGGTGCCGATCGCGGAGTCCACCGAGTAGCGGCCGCCCACCCAGTCCCAGAAGCCGAAGGCGTTCCGCTCGTCGATCCCGAACTCGGCCACCTTGTCCAGCGCGGTGGAGACGGCCACGAAGTGCTTCGCGACAGCCTCCGCCTCCTGCTCGGGGGTGAGCCCGGCGTTCTCGCGCAGGGTCTCCAGCAGCCACTGCCGCACCAAGCGCGCGTTGGTGAGCGTCTCGAGGGTGGTGAAGGTCTTCGAGGCGACGATCACCAGGGTGGTCTCGGGGTCGAGGTCGCGCGTGGTCTCGTACGCGTCGGTGGGGTCGATGTTCGACAGGAAGCGCGCGGTGAGCCCGTCCTGCGCATGGGGCTTCAGCGCCTCGTAGACCATCACGGGGCCGAGGTCGCTGCCGCCGATGCCGATGTTCACCACGGACTCGATGCGCTTGCCGGTCACGCCGGTCCACTCCCCGGAGCGGACCTTCCGGGCGAACTCGTGCACGCGGTGCAGGGTCTCGCGCACGTCCTGGTCGATGTCCTGCCCGTCGACGGTCAGGGAGGGGGAGGAGCCGGCCGGGCGGCGCAGCGCGGTGTGCAGCACCGCGCGGTCCTCGGTGGTGTTGATGTGCGCGCCGGCGAACATGGCGTCCCGCCGCTCCTCGACGCCCACCTCGCGGGCGAGCTGGAGCAGCAGCTCCACCGTGCGCGGTGTGACCAGGTTCTTGGAGAGGTCGACGTGCAGATCCGCCGCCTCGTGCGTGAAGCGCTCGGCGCGGCGGGGATCCTCGGCGAACCATTCGCGCAGGGAGCCCTCGAGCTCGAGATCGTGCGCCTCGAGCTCGGCCCAGGCGTCGGTGGTGGTGGGGTCGACGGGTGCGGTGGAGGCATCGGGAGAAGTCATACGACCATTGAACACCGCCGGGTCGCGTTCCGGCGGCTCCGCCCGCCGGCAGGGCGATCCACCCCGTCGACGACGCCGTCGCGGAGCCTCGTGACCTCATCGTTACCAGCGACGAGACCGAAGCGTTACCGATAGATGGAATGCAGTTGACATCTCAGGGTGCAGACTGTGACTGGTACCGCACACAGACAGGTCGTGCGGATCACGATCTCGAGCACCCAGGAGAACCCATGGCCATCTCGCGCCGATCAATGATGCTGGGCACCGCCGCCGGCGGCGCCGCCGCGCTCACCCTCGCCGCCTGCGGCGGCGACGACGGCGGCAGCGGCGGCGGCTCCGGGGCCGGCGGCGGCTCCGGCGAGCCGATCTACGCGAACACCACCGAGCCGGAGAACCCGCTGATCCCCACCAACACCGGTGAGGTGGGCGGCGGCCGCATCGTCACGATGCTGTTCGCCGGTCTCGTCTACTACACGGCGGACGGCTCCGCCGAGAACGACATCGCCGAGTCCATCGAGTCCGAGGACAACCAGAACTGGACCATCACGATCCGTGAGGGCCTGACCTACTCCGACGGCTCCACCCCGATCACCGCGCAGGACTTCGTCGACGCCTGGAACTTCGGCGCCAACGCGGCCAACGCCCAGATCGGCCAGTACTTCTTCGAGCCCTTCGAGGGCTACGAGGAGCTCTCCGCGGAGGACGTCGCCGAGGACGCGACCCTCTCCGGCCTCGAGGTGGTCGACGACCTCACCTTCACGGCCCGCCTGGTCTCCCCGCAGTCGGACTTCCCCACCCGTCTGGGCTACTCGGCCTACATGCCGCTGCCGCCCAGCGCCTTCGACGACATCGAGGCGTACGGCGAGTCGCCCCTGGCCAACGGCCCGTACATCCTCGAGTCCTGGAGCCACGACACGGAGCTGGTGCTGGTCCCCAACGAGCACTACGACGGGCCCCGCGCCCCGCAGAACTCCGGCATCACCTTCACGGTCTACCAGGACCCGGAGACCCTCTACCTCGATCTGCAGTCGGACAACGTGGACGTGGTGGACCAGCTGCCCGGCTCCGCGCTCGCCACCTTCGAGGACGATCTCGGCGACCGTGCCGTCAACGATCCCGGCGCCGTCTTCCAGTCGATCACCCTGCCCGGCTACGACAAGAACTTCGAGGGCGAGGCCGGCACGCTCCGCCGCCGGGCGATCTCCCGGGCGATCGACCGCCAGTCGATCTGCGACAACCTCTTCTTCGGCACCCGCACCCCGGCCACGGACTTCGTCTCCCCGGTGGTCCCCGGCGGCGGCGCCACCGACATTCCCGGCTCCGAGGTGCTCGAGTTCGACGAGGCCGAGGCGAAGAAGCTGTGGGACGAGGCCGAGGCCATCACCCCGTTCGAGGGCCCGCTCACCCTGGCCTACAACTCGGACGGCCCCCACGCCGACTGGGTCGAGGCGGTCTGCAACTCGCTGAGCAACGTGCTCGGCATCGACGCCCAGCCCACCCCCTTCGCCGCCTTCGGCGAGATGCGCGAGCAGATCCGTGCCCGTGAGCTCCAGGGGACCTGGCGCTCCGGCTGGCAGGCGGACTACCCCTCGGCCTACAACTTCCTCGGCCCGCTGTACGGCAGCGCCGCCGCGGACGGCAACGGCAGCAACGACGGGGACTACAAGAACCCCGACTTCGACCAGCTGCTCTCCGACGGCCTCGCGGCCGAGACGGAGGAGGAGGCCATCGCGCTGTGGAAGGAGGCCGAGGCGCTGCTGATGCGGGACCTGCCGGTGCTGCCGCTCTGGTACCAGAACACCATCGGCGGCTACTCCACGCTCGTCTCCGACGTCGAGTACGGCTGGGACACCGTGCCGCTGTACCACCAGGTCACCAAGTGATCCGCTGACCCTCCCCGTCACAGCGGGAACCGGTATGCTCCGGTTCCCGCTGTGGTGTGTCCGGCTCCGGCCGGTCTGCTCCACCAGGCCCACGCGGCCCCTCCTCCATCGAAAGGAACGACGTGCTCTGGTACATCGGGCGGCGACTGCTGCAGATGATCCCCGTCTTCCTCGGCGCCACCCTGATCGTCTACCTGATGGCGTTCTACACCTCGGGTGACCCGATCCTCGCCCTCGCCGGCGACAAGCCCATCTCCCCGGCCGTCGAGCAGCAGCTGCGCGAGCAGTACAACCTCGACAAGCCCGTGCTCGTGCAGTGGCTGATCTATCTGAAGAACGTGCTCACGTTCGATCTCGGGGTCGGTTTCAACGGCCGGCCGATCATGGACCAGATCGCGGCGGCCTTCCCCACCACGGCCCGCCTCGCGATCATCGCCGTGGTCATCGAGACGCTCTTCGGCGTGATCGCCGGCGTGATCTCCGGGCTGCGCAAGGGCAAGCTCATCGACACCACGCTGCTGATGCTCTCGCTGCTGCTGATCGCCACCCCCACCTTCGTGCTCGGCTTCCTCGCGCAGTTCGTCTTCGGCCTCCAGCTCGGCATCGCCCCGATCAACGTCGGCCGCGACCCGTCCTGGGTGAACCTGCTGCTGCCGGGCTTCGTGCTCGGCGGCGTCTCCTTCGCCTACGTGCTGCGCCTGACCCGCACCTCGATCGCGGAGACCGCGGAGGCCGATCACGTGCGCACCGCGACCGCGAAGGGCCTCTCCCGCGGCGGCGTGGTCTCCAAGCACATCCTGCGCAACTCCCTGATCCCGGTGCTCACCTTCATCGGTGCGGACCTGGGCGCCCTGATGGGCGGCGCGATCGTCACCGAGCGAGTGTTCAACGTCCCCGGCATCGGCACCCTGCTGTTCTCCTCGATCATCTCGGGGGAGTCCCCGATGATCGTGTCGCTGGTGACGCTGCTGGTGATCATCTTCCTGCTGTCCAACCTCGTCGTGGACCTGCTCTACGGCGTGCTCGACCCGAGGATCCGCTATGCCAAGTGACACTCAGAAGTCCCGCCGTCCCGAGGCGGAGCACTGGGTCGCGCCCCTCGCGGAGACCCCGCTGCAGGAGGTCGACGCGGCCGACACCACCACCGCGCCCCGCTCGCTGTGGGCCGAGGCCGGTCACAGCCTGATCCGCAACCCCGTGTTCGTGATCTCCGCGCTGCTGATCCTGTTCGTGCTCTTCGTCGCCGTGTTCCCGCAGGTGTTCACCTCGCAGGATCCGCGCTTCGGCGACCTGGGACGGGCCAACCAGCCGCCCGGGCCCGAGCATCCCTTCGGCACCTCGCGCCAGGGCTACGACATCATGGCGCGCACCTTCTGGGGTGCACGCACCTCGGTGATCATCGGGTTCTTCGCCATGATCGGCTCCACGCTGATCGGCGGCACCCTGGGTGCGCTCGCCGGGTACCTCGGCGGATGGTTCGACGAGGTCCTCTCCCGGGTCACCGACATCTTCTTCGCGGTCCCGCTGATCCTGGGC